>NZ_JAQFWQ010000211.1 GCF_027706725.1 Nocardiopsis endophytica | reverse complement strand
CTCCGCGATGATCTCGGGGAACTCGGGGTTAAACCGGACACGATAAGCCCGACTTTCCCGAGATCAACAACAGTGCGCCCCCACGCCGCCTACCCGGACCGTGAGGGGCCTGCCGCCCGGCAAGCAGGGCCAGGAATCGCCTGGCTGTCGCCGTTGCCGCCATCAAGGGTGGCCATGCACACGCGCCGTTCCCGACAGCGCTGCCGGAAGGGCCGCCGACCTCTCCTCGTCGCCGCCCTCCACGCCACACTCCGGCGGCCCGCCGCTCGGCCGGGACCCTCGAGCGGGGTACCAGCCGAGCCGCCCGGCCATTCGACCGCCCCATCCGCCTGGACCGGCGGGTGCCACGTGTGTGGGCGACCGCGTGCCCACTCCGACGCGCCGCTGCCGGGCCGTGGGGCCCACTGGACGGCAAAAGGGTCGAAGGGCGGTCGGCTCTGGACCTCGCTGCTCCGCCGTCGATTGGTAACGGTAACTTCCCGTACACGCGTTACCTGTCTAGCTTCGGCCGGGTGACGACTCTTCGGACGCGACATCCCCTCGCGCGGTACCTCGCCGGTGCCGCCCTCGCCCGGGCCGGGGACGAGGCGGTGGGGCCCGCGCTCCTCCTCGCCGGGCTGGCGGCCACCGGGGCGGAGAGCGCCGCGGCGCTGCTCTTCTCCGCCGCCACGGCGGGGGCGGCCCTCGGCGGGCCGGTCCTCGGGGCGCTCCTCGACCGCAGCCCCCGGCCGGGGCGGCTCCTCGCCGCCGCGCTCGGCCTCTACGCCCTCGGGACCGCCCTCATCGCCGCCGGACTCGGCCGGGCGCCCTTCGGCGCCGTCCTCGCGGTCGCCGCCGCCATGGGCCTGGCGGCCCCGGCGGTCGCGGGCGGGTGGACCTCCCGGCTGCCCGGGACCGTGCCCGCGGCCGTCCTTCCGCGCGCCAACTCCCTGGACGCCCTCACCTACAGTGCCGCCGGGCTGGTGGGCCCCGCGATCGCCGCCGCGGCGGCCTGGGCCGCCGGGCCGTGGGGCGCCCTCGCGGCCGCGGTGCTCCTCATCGGGGCCGCCGCGCCGTTCGCCTGGGGGAGGGGTGCGC
>NZ_JAQFWQ010000210.1 GCF_027706725.1 Nocardiopsis endophytica | reverse complement strand
GGAATGCCCGCCACCCCGCCGCTGCGACTGGCGGAGCGGCGCCACTCCCGGCAGATCATGGTCGGCAACGTTCCCGTGGGCGGTGGCGCGCCGGTGTCGGTGCAGTCCATGACCACCACCCTGACCGCCGACATCAACTCCACGCTGCAGCAGATCGCCGAGCTGACCGCCTCGGGCTGCCAGATCGTGCGGGTCGCGGTGCCCAGCGCCGACGACGCCGAGGCGCTGCCGATCATCGCCAAGAAGTCGCAGATCCCGGTGATCGCCGACATCCACTTCCAGCCCAAGTACGTCTTCGCCGCCATCGAGGCCGGGTGCGCGGCCGTGCGGGTCAACCCGGGCAACATCAAGAAGTTCGACGACAAGGTCGGCGAGATCGCCAAGGCCGCCTCCGAGGCCGGGGTGCCCATCCGCATCGGCGTCAACGCCGGGTCGCTGGACAAGCGCCTGCTGGCCAAGTACGGCAAGGCCACCCCCGAGGCGCTGGTGGAGTCGGCGCTGTGGGAGTGCTCGCTGTTCGAGGAGCACGGCTTCCGCGACATCAAGATCTCGGTCAAGCACAACGACCCGGTCGTGATGGTCAACGCCTACCGGCAGCTGGCCGCGCAGTGCGACTACCCGCTGCACCTGGGGGTGACCGAGGCCGGGCCCGCCTTCCAGGGCACGGTCAAGTCGTCGGTGGCCTTCGGGGCGCTGCTGGCCGAGGGCATCGGCGACACCATCCGCGTGTCGCTGTCGGCGCCCCCGGCCGAGGAGGTCAAGGTCGGCGCGCAGATCCTGGAGTCGCTGGGGCTGCGCGAGCGCGGGCTGGAGATCGTCTCGTGCCCCTCGTGCGGGCGGGCGCAGGTGGACGTGTACTCGCTGGCCGACGAGGTGACGGCGGGCCTGGAGGGCATGGACGTGCCGCTGCGGGTGGCGGTGATGGGGTGCGTGGTCAACGGGCCCGGCGAGGCGCGGGACGCCGACCTGGGGGTGGCCTCGGGCAACGGCAAGGGCCAGATCTTCGTCAAGGGCGAGGTCATCAAGACCGTGCCCGAGTCCAAGATCGTGGAGACGCTGATCGAGGAGGCCATGCGCCTGGCCGAGGACATGAAGGACGAGGGCGTGGAGTCCGGCGAGCCGTCCGTGGCCGTCGC
>NZ_JAQFWQ010000209.1 GCF_027706725.1 Nocardiopsis endophytica | reverse complement strand
GCACCGCGACTGACCCCTGACGGCAAATGGGGGGCCGCCCCCGCCGGGTGCGGCCCCCCATTTTTCGCCCCGCCCGCGCCCGGCCGCCGCCGGGCACGGGCGGGGCACCATACTTGCGGCATGAACCCACAACCGGACCTGCCCGCAGCCGTCGACACCCGCGCGCTATCGGCCCTGTCCAAGGAGCACCACGAACGCGCCACCCGCTTCCTGGGCGCCCAGGACCTCGGCGGGCACCTGGCCAAGGTCTACACCCTCACCGCCCCCAGGCGCTCGGTGACCGCACCCGGCGAGGACGCCGCGATGGACATCGCCCAGGGCCACCTGTCGCTGGGGGCCTACCGCGGCTCCCTGGGCCTGGCCGTGGTCATCGTCCACGCAGGCGCGGACGGCGACCACGTCCTGGTCCACAGCTGGCTCGAGGACCACATGTCCGACCTCGCCGTCTACACCGGCCGGGCGGGGCGCTCCGAGCTGCTCCGGCCCGGCCGGACCGGCCGGGCCCCCTGCGTCTGGGAGGCCCGCATCCTGGCGCACGAGCGCGACGCCTTCACCGCCCGCATCCTGGACGGCCGGGGCGATACGGCCGCCAGGATCACCGCCTGGTCCCAGGACGCCTTCGAGGGCGGGTGCCGGTGAGTGGGGCGGTGCGGCGCGCCCGCCCCGGCGACCTGCCGCGCATCGCCGAGCTGGCCGCCGAGCACGCCGCCTACGAGAAGGCCCCGCCCCCCGCCCCCGGCCTGGCCGAACGCCTCGGCGGCCTCCTCTTCGGCCGCCCCGAGCCCCGCCTGCACTGCCTGGTCGCCCTGGACCCCGGGGGCGGCATCGCCGGGTACGCGACCTGCTCGCCGGAGGTCTCCACCTGGCAGGGCCGCGAGTACCTGCACATGGACTGCCTCTTCCTGTCCGAAGGCGCCCGGGGGCTGGGGCTCGGCAGGCAGGTCATGGACGCCGTCGCCGACACCGCACGCGAACTCGGCCTCACCGAGGTCCAGTGGCAGACCCCCGCATGGAACGAGGGCGCGATCCGCTTCTACGACCGCCTGGGGGCCGGCGCCACGGACAAGCTCCGCTACACCCTGCCCGTCGCACCGTAGCCGCTCCCCGGCACCACCGGAGGGGCCCATGGGGGCCGACCCGGCGGTGCCGGCCGGCCCGGCGGGCCCCGTCCGCGCCCCCGGCGCCGCGCCCCAGGACGACGACCGCGGCGAGGACGGCCTCGGCGAGCTGATGGACGCCCTGGACTCCGCCGCCGACCGGGCCGGGCCCACGATCCACGGCTG
>NZ_JAQFWQ010000208.1 GCF_027706725.1 Nocardiopsis endophytica | reverse complement strand
AAGGGCCTGAACTACGTCAAGCTCGACGGTCAGGTCGGCATCATCGGCAACGGCGCGGGCCTGGTCATGTCCACCCTGGACGTGGTCGCCTACGCCGGGGAGGCCCACGGCGGTGTCAAGCCCGCCAACTTCCTGGACATCGGCGGCGGCGCCTCGGCCGAGGTCATGGCCAACGGCCTGGAGATCATCCTGGGCGATGCCGACGTCAAGAGCGTGTTCGTGAACGTCTTCGGCGGCATCACCGCCTGCGACGCGGTGGCCAACGGCATCGTGCAGGCCCTGGAGCTGCTCGAGGGCCGCGGCGACGACGTGTCCAAGCCGCTGGTGGTGCGCCTGGACGGCAACAACGCCGAGCTGGGCCGCAAGATCCTGACCGACCGTGCGCACCCGGCCGTGCGCCAGGTGGAGACCATGGACGGCGCCGCCGCTCAGGCCGCCGAACTGGCCGCGAAGTAAGGGGCGGAATCCGACATGGCTATCTTTCTGACCAAGGACAGCAAGGTGCTGGTCCAGGGCATGACCGGCTCTGAGGGCACCAAGCACACCCGGCGCATGCTCGCCTCGGGCACGAACATCGTGGGCGGGGTCAACCCGCGCAAGGCCGGGCAGGCCGTGGACTTCGACGGTGCGCAGGTGCCGGTGTTCGGGTCGGTGGCCGAGGGCATGGAGGCCACCGGCGCGGACGTGACGGTGATCTTCGTTCCGCCGCGGTTCACCAAGGACGCGGTGGTCGAGGCGGTCGATGCGGGGATCGGGCTGGCGGTGGTGATCACCGAGGGCATCCCGGTGCACGACACGGCCGAGTTCTGGGCCTATGCGGTCTCCAAGGGCAACCGGACGCGGATCGTGGGGCCCAACTGCCCGGGGCTGATCACGCCGGGGGAGTCGAACGCGGGGATCATCCCGGCCGACATCACCAAGCCGGGGCGGATCGGGCTGGTGTCCAAGTCCGGGACGCTGACGTACCAGATGATGTACGAGCTGCGCGACATCGGTTTCTCCACGTGTGTGGGGATCGGGGGGGACCCGGTGATCGGGACCACGCACATCGATGCGCTGGCGGCGTTCGAGGCCGACCCGGGCACGGACGCGATCGTGATGATCGGTGAGATCGGCGGGGACGCCGAGGAGCGTGCGGCCGAGTTCATCAAGGAGAACGTGTCCAAGCCGGTGGTGGGCTATGTTGCCGGGTTCACCGCTCCGGAGGGCAAGACGATGGGGCACGCGGGCGCGATCGTGTCGGGTTCGGCGGGCACGGCCCAGGCCAAGAAGGAGGCTCTGGAGGCGGCCGGCGTGAAGGTCGGCAAGACCCCCAGCGAGA
>NZ_JAQFWQ010000207.1 GCF_027706725.1 Nocardiopsis endophytica | reverse complement strand
GGCAGGGTTGGGTCGGGCGCGCGCCCGCCTGTGGCCGGGGCCGTCCGCCGACGGCCCCCTGCGGCCTCACCCCCCGCCGCGAGGGGCGAGGGAGGGACGCGGTCCGGGCGGGCCGCACCCCGGCCCGGACCGCGCGGGATCACTCCTCCACGCCGGTGATCTCGTTGGAGGCCTCGGGCAGCTCCGTCTCCGCCCGCACCTCGCCGCTCGCGATGTCCACGGCGTAGAGCTTCTTCTCACCCGGCTCGGTCACGTACGCGGTGTCCCCGCGCACGAACAGGGTGGGGCGGGGGTCCTGCCACTCCAGCGGCTCGGTCCACTCCCCGACCAGCGGGTGGGAGTCGGTGACCTCGGCCGACTCCGGGTCGATGACGTGCAGCGCCCCGTCGGTGCCCAGCACCAGCGCCTCGCCCTCCGGGCCGCGCCCCAGCGACCGGAAGCTGTAGCTCGTGCCCAGGTCGACCAGCTCCAGGTCGCCGTCGGTGGTGTCGGTGATGGAGATCCGCTCGGGGCGCTCCAGCTCGGCATCGGGGTCGGTCTTGTAGTCGCCCAGCACGTACGGCGACTCCTCGTGCCCCGCCTGGTTGCCGATGCGGCCGTAGTCGTCGGGGGCGTCGGTCTTGGCGAACTTCCCGTCGCGGTAGAGCAGGACCCCGTCCTCGCAGCCGAAGAGCAGCGCCCCGTCCTTCGCGGCCGCCTCGCCGTGCACCCCGGGGCACTCGTCGCTGCGGTGGATCTCCTCGCCGTCGGCGTCGAGGACCAGGACGCCCGGGCGCTCCTCCTCGTCGCCGTAGGTCACCGCCATCTCGCCGTTCTCCAGCTCGACGGCGACCCCGTGGTGGGGCTCCTCGGAGGTGTAGGTCTCGGACTCGGGGAGCCCGTCCCCCAGGTCGGCGGGGTCGAAGGAGGTGACCTCGCCGGTGCCGTCGGAGAACAGGACGGTGCGCCCGGCGTGGCGGACCACGTGGCCGGGCTCGGGCGCGGCGAACTCGTCGTCGGTCAGCTCGGCGCCGACCGCGTCGAGCACGCGGAACCCGGAGGAGGTGGACACGAGCACGTGGCGCCCGTCGCCCGCCGGGTTGAGCCGGTTGAAGCCCTCGAGCGGGATGTCCTCGACGACCTCGAGGCTCTCCCCGTCGATGACGTAGAGCCCGCCGTCGTAGGTGGCCACGAGGGCGTCGGTGACCTCGGCGGACGCCGATTCGGCGCTCTCGCCGCCGCCACCGCAGGCGGTGGCCGCCAGGCCGAGCGCCGCCACCGCGGACAGCGCGGCCGCCGGGCGTCGGCGCCGGGAGGGATGGAAGGTGTGGGGATGCGTTCTCACGGTGC
>NZ_JAQFWQ010000206.1 GCF_027706725.1 Nocardiopsis endophytica | reverse complement strand
GCACCACCTGGCCTGCGCGGCCCGCATCGCCCGCACCCTCATGCGCCGCGCCGGTCCATGACAGGACCGAGAACCCGCCCCCACCCATCACCGACGGCGGGGCCCTCCCGCCCACGGGAGGGCCCCGCCGAAGTTCTGACGGCCCCGATCAGGCACCCGGGTCCGCGGCGTACATCTCCGCGTACTCCTCGCTCGGCGGTACGACCGTGATCACGTCCACCAGCACCCCGTCCGGCGCGGCGACGATGAAGTGCCGCTGCCCGAACTCCTCCGTGCGCAGCGGCAGCACCTCGCTCAACCCCTCCTCTCCCACCAGCCTGCGGTGCTCCGCGTCCACGTCGTCGACCTCGAAGTTGAGCAGTAGCCCGCCCTGGACAGGTGCGCGGTACCCCTCCGGCAGGGTCGGGTGCGCGGCGTCGAGCAGGGCCAGCTCGTACTGCGGCGCGTCCGGGCGGTGGAGGCTCACGTACCAGTCGGCCTCGAAGGTGACCTCGAAGCCGAAGTGCCCGGTGTAGAAGCGGCGCGCCTCGGCGACGTCGCGCGTGGCGATCACGGGGTAGAAGCCTGCGAGCTTGGCCTGCATGTCCTGTTCTCCCTGTCTCCCGCTCCCCGAGGGCTCGTTTCACATACCCCGGGTATGTGAAATGGGACGCTAGCATACCCGGGGTATGTGAAACGAGGGGAGTGAGCCGGGCATGGCCGGAACGCGGGCCGAGCAGCGGGCGGCGACACGGGCGGCGCTGCTGGCCGAGGGGCGGCGCAGGTTCGCCGCCGACGGCTACCACGCCGTGGTCCTGGCCGACGTGGCGGCGGCGGTGGGCGTCACCAAGGGGGCGGCCTACCACCACTTCGCGAGCAAGGCGGGGCTCTTCCGGGCCGTGGTCGCCGACGTCCAACACGAGCTGGGCGAGCGGGTCGCCGGAGCCGCCGACCGGCACGACGACCCGTGGGAGCGCCTGCGGGCCGGGTGCAGGGCCTTCCTGGCCGCCGGGAGCGACCCGGTGGTGCGCAGGATCGTCCTGGTCGACGCCCCTGCGGTGCTCGGCTGGGACGAGTGGCGCGCCATGGACGAGGACTCCTCGGCCCGCCACCTGGCCGAAGCGCTCGGAGACCTGGTCGAGGCGGGCGTCATCGACGACCAACCCGTCGAACCGCTGGCCCGACTGCTCTCCGGGGCGATGAACGAGGCGGCCCTATGGCTGGCGCGGTCGCAGGCCCCGGCCCCGGACGCCCTCGCCCGGACGGAGGAGGCCCTGGACCGCCTCCTCGCCGGACTGCGGAGCCGGACGGATCGGCCGTCATAGCCGTCCGGTCTGGCCGCCCGGGCGGCACATATCGGCGGGTGTGCTCGGCGTTGATCTCGGGAGAAACGACGCTACCGGGCCGCTTTTA
>NZ_JAQFWQ010000205.1 GCF_027706725.1 Nocardiopsis endophytica | reverse complement strand
GATGGTGTCCCGCTGGGTGGTGTAACTTCGCTCGGCTGATCTGACCTGGAAGCGTCTGGAACACGACGAGCCATCGTGTGACGGTCGAAGGGACCGCTGAAGTACCCCGCGACCGGGAGCACACGATGGCTCTGTCCCAGCATGACCTACAACACCTGCTCGAGTCACTACAAGCCGCCGACGACCTCGAAATGATCCGCGCCGTCCTGGAGCGCATGCTCCAGGAACTCATCGAGGCCGAGGCCACCGCCGCCATCGGAGCCGAGCCCCACCAGCGCACACCCGAGCGCACCAACCGCCGCAACGGCCACCGCGAACGGGCCCTGACCACCACCTCCGGCGATGTGGACCTGAAGATCCCCAAACTCCGCTCCGGATCCTTCTTCCCCTGTCTGCTGGAGCGCCGCCGCCGCATCGACCGGGCCCTGTTCGCCGTGATCATGCAGGCCTACGTGCACGGGGTCTCCACCCGCGCGGTCGACGACCTGGTCAAGGCCCTGGGCGCCGACACCGGCATCTCCAAGTCCCAGGTGTCGCGGATCTGCGCCGACCTGGACACCGAGGTCGAGGCCTTCGCCCAGCGCCCCCTGGACCACACCCCCTTCCCGTATGTGTTCTTGGACGCCACCTACTGCAAGGCCCGCCAGCAGCACCGGATCTGCTCGGCGGCGGTGGTCATCGCCACCGGTGTGAGCGCCGAGGGCCGCCGCGAGGTCCTGGGGCTGGCCGTGGGCGACAGCGAGTCCCGCGCCTTTTGGACCGAGTTCCTGCGCTCGCTGCGGGCCCGGGGGCTGGGCGGGGTGCTGCTGGTGGTCTCCGATGCCCATGCCGGGCTGGTGGCCGCGGTGCAGGCGGTGTTCATCGGGGCGGCCTGGCAGCGGTGCCGGGTGCACTTCGTGCGCGATGTTCTGGCGCGGGTGCCCCGGGGGTCGGGGGAGATGGTCGCGGCCACCATCCGCACCATCTTCGCCCAGGAGAACGCCCAGGCGGTGCGCGAGCACATCGGGGTGGTCGCCGAGTTGCTCAAGGGCCAGTTCCCGCAGGTCCAGCGGATGCTGTTGGAGGCGGCCGAGGACATCACCGCGTTCGCGGCCTTCCCGGTGGCGCATTGGAAGAAGATCTGGTCGACCAATCCGTTGGAGCGGTTGAACCGGGAGGTCAAGCGCAGGGCCGATGTGGTGCAGGTCTTTCCCGACCGCAAGGCGCTGCACCGGCTGGCCGGGGCGGTGCTGGCCGAGATGCACGACGAGTGGCAGGTCAGTGATAGGCGGTATCTGGCCGAGGCCTCGATGGCCGAGCTCTACCGGGGCCAGGGGCCGCCGGGGCGGGAGGCGGGGCAGGGCCGTCTTACCGGACCTGGGGGCGACACCGGGTAGTGCGTTTGTGAAGTTACACCACACCAAGGGACGTGACC
>NZ_JAQFWQ010000204.1 GCF_027706725.1 Nocardiopsis endophytica | reverse complement strand
CCAAGGGGCGGAACTGCGGTGCACCGGCCCCGGGCCCACCTGGGGTGAGCGGGTAGCGGTGGCGGCTGGCCCTCGTCGGGGGCCCGGCCCAAGGGGCGGAACTGCGGTGCACCGGCCCCGGGCCCACCTGGGGTGAGCGGGTACCAGCGGCGGCCGACCGTCGTCGGGGGCCCGGCCCAAGGGGCGGAAACCGCGACGCACCGGCCCCCTCCAGCGCGTCGCCGGTGCACCGCTGCGCCGACTAAGCCCGGGGAGACGGATAACCGTCGCCCCGTGCCCCGATAGCCTGGCCCGGCACGGCACCACCCAGGGCTCGGAGGGGCGGCCCGATGAAACTGTTCGCCAGCGCGGCTGAAATGCGCCCGGTCCCCCGATCGGAGGGGTTCCGCAACGGGGGAGTCTCGTACTGGTACCGCGAGGAGGGGACCCCGGAACGGCGCGCATCGCTGCAGGGGGACGCGGAATACGACGTGTGCGTGGTCGGGGCCGGGTTCACCGGCCTTTGGACCGCCTACTACCTGGCCGAAGCCGACCCCGGACTGCGCGTGGCGGTGGTCGAGCGTGAATTCGCCGGCCACGGGGCCGCCGGGCGCGGTGCGGGGCTGGTCACCGCCCACTTCCCCGGCCCGCGCGAGGAGCTGGCGCGCCGCAGGGGCAAGGGCGCGGTCATCGCGCTCCAGCGCGCGCTGATGGCGGCCGTCGACGAGGTCGTCTCGGTCGCCGAGAAGGAGGACCTGGACGCCGGCGCGGTCAAGGGCGGGATGCGCACCTCCGCGGTCAACCCCGCGCAGAAGGAGCGCCTGACCGCCGAGGTGGCCTGGCTCCAGGAGTGGGGGTACTGGCCCGAGGACCTGTACATCGACGGCGACGGCCGCGCGTACACCCCGCACGCCGCCGACCTGGACCCGGCCCGGCTCGCGGGCGGGCTCGCCGAGGCGGCCGAGCGCGGGGGCGTCGAAGTGTTCGAGGGGACCCCGGTCACCGCCGTGGTGCCGGGCGGTTCGGACGGGCCGGCGGCCGTCACGCCGTTCGGCAGGGTGCGCGCGCGGACCCTGATCCTGGCCACCGAGGGGTTCCCGCCCCCTGGGGCGGAGGTATGGCCGACCGAGTCCTGCGCGATGATCGCCACCGAGCCGCTGGACGAGGCGCTCTGGGAGGAGATCGGCTGGGACGGCCGGGAGGTGAGAGCCGACGCGGCTCACCGCCCGGCGTTCGCCCGCAGGACCCCGGACGGGCGTATCGCGGTCGGTGGGCGGGGAGCGCTGCCCCACGGCGCCGCCCGGGGCGAGGCGGGGACCGCGCCGCCGCAGGCCATCGCCGAGCTGTGGAGAGCGCTGGCAGGGATGTTCCCGGAGGCCGCCGACGTGCCCATCGCGCACGCCTGGACGGGGTCGGTGGGCGCTCCGGCGGACCACGCACCGGTACTGACATTGGACAGGGAGACCGGGGTGGCGGTGGCCGGGGGGTACGGCCGCTTCGGGATGGCGCTGGCGAATGTGGTGGGGCGCACCCTGCGCGACACCGTCCTGGAGCGCCGCACCGAGCTGGTGCGCCTGCCCTGGTCGGGTCTGGAGGAGGCGAGGAGCCCCCGCCTGAAGCGGATCGGCCGCCAGGTGGCCCGGGGCCTGTACCGGGGAGCGGACAAGCGGGAGACGAGTCGCCTCTCCGGCACCTCCCGCCTGGCCACCATGGCCGAACGCCTGTCCCCGAAGGGCACCGCCGAGTAGGAGTCCGTGGCCCTTGCGGTAGCGCTGTCGGGCGGCGGGCGTGCGGATGGTCGCCGTGGTTGGCGGCGACGAGGAAAGGTCGGCGGCCCTCATCGCAGCGCTGTCGGCCGTCCCG
>NZ_JAQFWQ010000203.1 GCF_027706725.1 Nocardiopsis endophytica | reverse complement strand
ATCGACGCCTGATCTGCATAAAAGTGTCGATTTCACGACGCAGGATGCCCGCCCCCGCGTCGGATGCCTGTTATGTCTGGTATGTGCCGCCCGGGTGGCCCCCTCCGTGATGACCTCGGGGAAGTCGGGGGAGACGTGCACGATGAACCCGACCTTCCCGAGATCAACACGGACGGGGCGGGGGCACCGGGGGGCGGGCGCCACGAGCGCGGGCGGCCACGCACCTTCACCACCGCGCCGCCTGGACCGCAAGCGGCCTGCTGGACGACAGGCAGGGCCGGGGAACCGCTTCGCTCACCCCGTCGCCGCCAACAACGGTGACCATGCACACGCCTGCCGGCCGACGACGCTGCGCCGAGGGCCGCCCGCCTCCGTCGTCGCCGCCATCTCCCCCGCACCCCGGCGGCCCGCCGCCTGACCAGGGTCCGTGAGCGGGGTGGGTGGCCGTCGGTCCCTTGCCGCCGAACGTCTTCTGTCCCTGGGGTCATGGCGCCGGGCCCGCCACTTGGACGAGATCCTTCAGTTCGGCATAGCGCTTCTCACCGATCCCCGAGACCTCCTGCAGCTGCTCCACCGCCTTGAAGCCCCCGTGCTCGGTTCTGAAGGCGATGATCCGTTCCGCCAGCACCGGGCCCACGCCCGGCAGCGTCTGAAGCTGCTCCTGCGTCGCCGTGTTCAGGTCGATGAGCGCCCCCTCCCCGCCTCCGGGAGGAGCGGCCCCGGGAGGCGCTTCTCCGGGAGGTGCCGGGGGCGCCGCCTGCTCGTACTCTTCGCCGACCAGGATCTGTTCGCCGTCGGCCAGCGGACGCGCCAGGTTCAGGGTGCCCGTGTCGGCCCCGTCCGCCACCCCGCCCGCCGCCTCGATCGCGTCCGCCACGCGGGACCCGGCGGGAAGGGTGACCACCCCCGGCTCGTTCACGTCGCCGCCCACGTGCACGGTCACCTCCCCCTGCGGCGCCGCGCTCTCGGGGCCCGGCGGGGCAGGGCCGGGGGACGACAGCGCCGCCGGGGACGGATCGGACGGTGCCGACTCCGCCTGCAGCTGGGGCGCAGGATCGCTCGCGGGCGGCCCACCGAGCGTGAACCACGCCGTCGCCGCCACCGCCGCAGCGCAGACCAGCAGCAGCCCGCCGAGCCCGGCCCGCCCCAACCGGGCGCGTCCGTCCGGGGCGTTCAGCTGGAGGCGCTCGGCCACCAGCTCCGACAGCGACGGCCGGAGCGACGCCGCGGTCGCCTCGGCGTACCCGCGCGGCAGGGGCTCCTCCTCGCCGTCCGGAACCGCCCGGCGCGGCGGCGGGTGCCTCCGGGGCCGGTCGGTGCGGAAGGCGGTGTCCGACACGGCGTCCGAGGCGGTGTCCGGGGCGGCGCCGACGCCGAAGGCGTATGGCGGTGCGGGCAGGTCCACGTCGGGGACGGGGTCCTCCGGGAACGGATCCTCGGGTCCGGGGCCCTCGGCGGGGCCGGGCGGGGGTGGCCCCTCCGGCGTGACGGGGGAGGGGCGGCCGTACTCCGCCCGCCGCCCCGGCGGTGCGCCCGGGGCGGTGTCGTCGGCCCCGGCCCCCGGGCGGTCCGTGGGGCCGGCTCCGGGGTGGGCGGGCCCGGCGCCCGTGGCCGAACGGAGGCGCTCGGCCGTCGTGCTGTGCGCTTCGGAGTGGCGGCCTCTGCCGCGGAACGGGGACATGACGCCAGCCTGCTCCGCCCCCGCGCCGATCGGCGGACCGATCGACGCGCTGTGGACAACCGGCGGGGGCGACCCGTCGGCGGCGTCCCGGGGTAGGCCAGGGCTTCCGTGGCGGGGCCGGATCCGGGGGCGTCCTGGCCGTGCGGCGCCGTGGCCGGTGGTCGTGGCCGCAGGGCCCCTGTGGCGGGGTGGGCGGACGTGCGCGACTCCGAGGGGCACGCCCCCGGGCGGCCCGTTCAGAGCCCGCGCGGATCGGCGGGTGTACTCGTCGTTGATCTCGGGAAACTCGGGGTTGAACCGGACACGATAAGCCCGACTTCCCCG
>NZ_JAQFWQ010000202.1 GCF_027706725.1 Nocardiopsis endophytica | reverse complement strand
CGGGCTGGGGTGCACCGGGGCGGCGGCCGCCACGAGCGCGGGTGGCCATGCGCCCCCGGTCGCGCTGCCTCCCGGACCGCGAGGGGTCCGCCGCCCGGCAGGCGGGGCCGGGGAACCGCCCTGCTCTCACCGTCGCCGCCGACCCCGGCGACCACGCACACGCCCGCCGCCCGACAGCGCTACCGGATGGGCCGCTCACCCTCCTCGTCGCTGCCCTCTTCCTCGCGCCCCGGCAGCCCGGCGGCCAGCCGCCCCGCCGCCCCACCGCCCCACCGCCCGGTGTGGCTCCGCCGATGCGCGAAGGGGATCGCGGGGACAGTACCCTCTCCCCTGCGTCGTACCTCATACGGGTGTGTGAGGTGCCGACGTCCTTCCTGTGAGCAACACCCCACGTAATCCGGTATCAAGGGGGGTCGGCGAACGTCATCGCCTGTTGGAATACTCAGTGCCCGTCGGGAGATCCCGCGCCTCTGGCCTGAGGCGGCGTCCCCAGGACCGCGGCCCTTGCTACGGGCCGGCACGACGACGCGCGACGGCGGCACCGCACCCGCTCCCCACCGGATCGCCGTCTCCCGGCACCCGAACACCAATCCCCCCGCACACAGGTCGGAGTCGACATCCATGAACCGTGACGGCATCGTTCTCGCGCTGCTCCACGCGGGCCCCGGAAGCTCGGTGCGGCGCGACGACGAGGGGCGCCTCGAAGTGGCGCCCGCCTCGCGTTCCGACGAGGGCGGGCAGATCGTCCTCACCCACGACCAGCTCTTGGAGCGCGGAATGGACGCCCTCCTGGAGCTGGTGGCGTGACCGGTCCCGGGGGCGCGCCCCGCACCGAGCGGCCCGTCACTGCGAGCGGCGGAGCACTCGGCCGGTGGTGATCGGCAGGGACCTGCCGGCCCGGGAGGAGCTGGTCCGCGCCCTGCGTTCGTGCGCCGGGCGCGCCGTGGCCCTGTGAGCGGTCCCGCTCACCCCGGCCGTTCCGCGGCCAGTGCGTCGATCCCGGCGAGCAGCAGCGCGATGCCGTAGGCGTAGTAGGTGTCGGGGTCGGCACAGGCACTGATGGGCCCGGCCGCCTCGATGGTGTGCGGGTAGCGCTCGGGCGGCAGTGCCAGCAGGCGGGCACGGACCTCCCGGGCGCGCTGCTCGTCGGCGCGCCCCGCCTGGTCGCGCGCCAGGGACACCAGGGTGCCGGTGGCGTGCCCGACGACCTGGACCGCCTCCTCCGGGGAGAAGCCCGCCTCGGCCAGCAGCGCCAGCGCCGCCTCCTGGATGAGCAGGCGGTGCTCGGACAGCTCCCCCGCGCCGGTGAGCAGGTCGGGAGCGGCGGGGTGGCGGCGCAGGACGTCCAGGAAGGAGCGCAGGAGGCCCTCGAGCCGGGGCCGCCAGGGGCGCCCGTCGTCCGGGGGGAGGCCGACCTCGGCGAGGACGCGGTCGGCCATCCCGTCGAGGAGTGCCTCCTTGGTGCCGAAGTGCCAGTAGAGCGCCATGGGGGTGACGCCGAGCTCGCGGGCGAGGCGGCGCATGCTCACGGCGGCGAGCCCGTCGGCGTCGGCGATCTCCAGCGCGCGGCCGGCGACGGCGCCGGGGGTCAGCGTGTCCACCCGCACCACTATACGGCGTACAAGGATTCCTCTACGGTGTCCATGTACGCCGTATAAGAGATGCACGGAGACACCGCATGACACCCGGACCCGCGGCCGAGCGCCCCCACCTCCCGGCCGACTACCAGGGGGCCGACCCGGACGGCGCGGACGGCACGGCACTGCTGCCGTGGGAGGCGGCCCAGGCGCGCCTGGCGGGGGCACGCACGTACTGGGTGGTCACCTCCAGCGGCGACGGGCGCCCGCTCGCCCGGCCGTTCTGGGGGCTGTGGAGCGGGGAGGGGTTCCTGTTCGCGACGCATCCGGCCACGCGCACCGCCCGCAACCTGGAGGAGAACCCCAGGATTCAGGTCAACCTGGAGGACGGGGAGGAGGTCCTGGCCGTCGAGGGGCGGGCCGAGCAGGTCGGCGAGGAGGCCTACATCGACGATTGGCTGGAGAAGTACGCGGCACTCGGCGCGCGCCGCCCGGCCGAGGACGAGGAGGTCGACCGCGTCGTCTACCGCGTGCGTCCGCGGCGGGCCTACGGCTGGTCCCTCGCGGCCTTCCCCACGGATTTGACCCGGTGGACCTTCCCCACCGGGAACACGGACTGAGAGGCCCAGGGGCGCCATCCGGGCGAACCGGACGTCGGGGAGTCATCTTGCGTGGTGAGATCGACGCCTAATCCACCTCAAAGCGTCGATCTCACGACGCGGGATGCCCGACCCCCTCTCCCGCTGCCCGTTATGCCCGGTATGTGCCCACCCAGAAGGCCCCCTCCGCGATGATCTCGGGGAACTCGGGGTTAAACCGGACACGATAAGC
>NZ_JAQFWQ010000201.1 GCF_027706725.1 Nocardiopsis endophytica | reverse complement strand
GACGACTCTTCGGACGCGACAGCCCCTCGCGCGGGACCGCGCCGGTGCCGCCCTCGCCCGGGCCACGGTGGCCACCACCCTGTCGCCGGCCGCGGGCGGCATGGTCGCCGTCTGCTGGCCCTTCCTCGGCGCGGAGCTGCTCGGCGCCCCCGAGCGCGGGCCCCTCCTGCTCTCCGTGGCCGCCGTCTCCGCCATCGCCGCGAACGCCCTCCTCGCCCGCCGCCCCACGGCCCTGGCCCCCGACACCCTGCTGTGGCTGTGCGGCGCCGCCCTGTGCGCCGTCCCGCTCCTGGCCGCCTGCGCCCGCGCACTGCCGCCGGGCGCGCCCGCCGCGGCCGCCCTGGTGCTCGGCCTGGCCGCCGCCATCACCGGGGCGGCCGAGGGGCCGCAGCTCACGGCCCTGTTCGCGGTGCGGCACCGGGACGCCCCGGCCCCCGTCCGCGCCCGCGTCTTCGCCATCGGCGCCGGGCTCAAGGTCAGCGGCATGGCCGCGGGCGCCGCCGTCGCCGGGGCGCTGGCCGGGCACGGCACCGGCGCGGCGCTCGCGGGCGCGGTGGGTGTCCAGGCCCTGGCGCTCGCGGTGTTCGGGGCGCTCACCCTGCTGCACCCGGACCGGTCCCACCCTCCCGTCGCTGCTCACAACGGTCAAGAATCCGGGTGAGGGGTTGCACTTGGTGCTCATTTCGGTCATTCTGTGCGGGTCAGTGTGATCGAAATGAGCAGACGTGGGAGGCCCGGTGCGCCACCAGAAGCTCTTGGACGCCGTCGCCGACGGGGTCCAGCGCGTCGAGGACCTCGCGCGGGAGCTGGGCATCAGCCCCTCCACCGTCCGGCGCGGGCTCACCGAGCTGGAGCAGGCCGGGCGAGTGGTCCGCACCCACGGCGGCGCCGTCCCCGCCCCCGCCGGGGGCGAGCTGACCTGGGTGCAGAAGGGCCTGCGCAACGCCCCCGCCAAGCGCCGCATCGCTGAGCGCGCCGCCGCCCTGGTCGAGGACGACCACATGGTGGTCCTCGACGCCGGCAGCACCACCACCCTCATCGCCGAGCGGCTCGCCGGGCGCTCCGGCCCCACCGTGCTCACCACCGGGATGGGCCCCATGAGCGCCCTGATCGACGCCGAGGGCATCGAGCTGGTCCTGGTCGGCGGCCGGGTGCGGCGCCGCCGCGGCGCCATGGTCGGCGAGTTCACCCGCGGCGTGCTCGACCGCGTCGCCGCCGACCTGGCCTTCGTCGGCGCCGACGGGCTGGTCCCCGGGCGCGGGGTGAACTGCCCCAGCCCCGAGCTGGCCGCCGTCAAGGAGCAGCAGATGCGCGCCGCCCGCCGCACCGTGGTCGTCGCCGACTCCACCAAGGTCGGCTCGGACGCCGAGCCCTACTGGGCGCCGCTGGCCGGGCCCTACACGCTGATCACCGACGACGGGCTGGACACCGGCGCCCGCCGCGCACTGGAGGGCGACCCCCACTGCACCCTCCTCACCGTCCCCGCCCCGGGCGCACCCCGTACCCCTGCCCGGGGCGACTGACCCCGAGAAAGGGGGAGACATGGATCCGCTCCTGCTCGCGGCGCTGCTCCTGGGCGTGGCCGCGGTCGTGGCGATCATCCTGTGGACGCGCCTGGACGCCTTCGTCGGGCTCCTGGCCGGCGCCCTGGTCACCGGATCGGTCGCCGGGATGAGCCCGGCCGACCTGCTGGAGACCGTCACCAGCGGCTTCGGCGGCACCCTGGCCGGCATCGGCATCGTGATCGGCCTGGGCGTGATGATCGGCAAGGTCCTGGAGGAGAGCGGCGGCGCCGACGCCCTGGCCAAGATGTTCGTCCGGATGGCCGGGAAGGGGCGCGAGGACGCCGCCATGACCGCCACCGGCGCGGTGGTGTCGGTGCCGGTGTTCTGCGACTCCGGCTTCGTCATCCTGCACCCTCTGGCCCGCTCCCTGGCCCGCCGCTACGGCAAGCCGCTGGTGGGCCTGTCCCTGGCGCTGGCCGGGGGCCTGGCCATCACCCACCACCTGGTGCCGCCCACCCCCGGGCCGCTGGCCGCGGTCGGGCTGCTCGGCGCCGACCTGGGCACGGTCATCGTCGCCGCGCTGGTCATGGCGGTCGTGCTGATGCCGGTCGTGGTCGTCTACTCCCGGGTGATGGGCCCCCGCCTTGAGCCCTTCCTCGACCCCGCCCTGGTGGCCGAGCGCGACGCGGTGCACGCCGGTGCCGCGGCGGGCGACGGTGCGGCCGCGGGCGACGGCACGGCCCCGGGCGCCACGGGCGGCGACGGCGTCCCCGAGGAGCTGCGCGGCGCCGACGGCCGCGACATCTCCAAGGAGCCGCCGGACCCGCAGGTCAGCGCCCTGCTCGCGATGGTCCCGCTGCTGCTGCCCCTGGTGCTCATCGTCGGCAACACCGTCAGCGGCGCCGCCGCCGAGGGCACCGCGGTCGCCTCCTTCTTCGCCTTCGCGGGCGAGCCCGCCATCGCCCTGCTCGCCGGCCTGGTGGCCGCCGTCTACCTGCTGCCGCGCAAGGGCACGCCGCGCGCGACCGTCGTCGGCTGGCTCACCACCGCGGCCGCCTCGGCTGGGATGATCGTCTTCGTCACCGGCGCCGGCGGCGCCTTCGGCGAGGTCCTGCGCGCCTCCGGTGTGGGCGACGCCCTCGCCGAGGCGGTCGCCGGGTGGCCGGTGCCGCTGATGCTGGTGCCCTTCCTCATCGCCACCTTCGTCCGGCTGGCCCAGGGCTCGGGCACGGTCGCCATCATCACCGCGGCCACCCTCACCGCGCCCCTGGTCCAGTCCTCCGGGCTCGACCCCGCCGTGGCGGTGCTCGCCGCCTGCTCCGGATCGATGGTCTTCTCCTACGTCAGCGACTCCTACTTCTGGGTCGTCACCCGCTTCACCGGCCTCTCCGGGACCGCGGCGATGAAGATGTGGAGCGGCATGACCACCGTCCTGTGGCTGGCCAGCCTGCCGCTGCTCGGCGTGGCGGCCCTGGTGCTGGGATAGGAGTCCGGACATGGCCCAGGTACTGGTCGTGGCCGACGACCTGACCGGCGCGAACGCCACCGGCGCCCGGTTCGCCCGCGCCGGGATGCGGGTGGCCGCGGTGGCGCCCGCGCAC
>NZ_JAQFWQ010000200.1 GCF_027706725.1 Nocardiopsis endophytica | reverse complement strand
CCCCCCCCCGGCCGCTAACATCGCCGAGGGGGCGCGGGGGCGGATTGGGTGGTGAAATCGACGCTTGATCTGCATAAAAGCGTCGAATTCACGACGCGGGATGCCGGGGTCCTCCTCCCGGTGTCTGGTATGCCCGGTATGTGTCGTTCGGGCGGCCTCTTTGGCAGGGGGTCGGAGCAGGGGTTGCGCGCCTCGGGGCATGTGGTGCGCGTCATATCGAATCGATTGCGACCCTTGCGTTAGAACGTGTTTCAAAGCTAGCTTCGGTTGCGAGCCGAGCCCGGTGAGGGCGCCCGGTGGGCCCGGCCCGCCAGGCGTGCCGGACGGCAGGCATGAGAACGCGTCGCCTGTCGGGGATGGATCGCGCCCCGTCCCCGGCGGGCGGCGTCCGCCCCCTCCCCGCCCCCGGGAGGCCGCATGGGCGCATCCGGGATCGCCGAGCGCGCCGCCGTCGTCGGCGTCGGGGCGACGCCCTTCACCCGCTCCTCCGGCCGCACCCCGCTCTCCCTCGCCACCGAGGCCTCACGAGCCGCACTCGCCGACGCGGGGACGGCCCCCGACGAGGTCGACGCGATCCTCTCCTACCACCTCGGAGACTCCGCGCCCGCCACCGATCTGGCCCGCGCCCTCGGCCTGACCCGCCTGGGCTGGCACAACGACATGCACGGCGGCGGCACCCAGTGCGCCTCGGTCCTCGGGGACGCCGCGATGCTCGTGGCCACCGGGCAGGCGTCCACCGTGCTGGTGCACCGCTCCCTCAACGGCCGCTCCGGCCGCCGCATGACCGGGCTCGGCCTGCGCCAGGGCGAGGGCGTCGAAGAGCAGTTCACCCTTCCCTACGGGCTCGCCGGCCCGGTCGCCCAGTTCGCCCTCGTCGCCCGCCGCCACCTGCACGACGCCGGGCTCGGCGAGCGCGACCTGGCCGCCGTCGTCGCCTCCTCCCGCGCGCAGGCGGCCGACAATCCGCGCGCGATGCGCCGCGAGCCGCTGCCGTGGGAGGCCTACCTCCGCGAGCCGCTCATCGCCGAACCGCTGCGGCGCGCCGACTGCTGCCAGGAGGCCGACGGCGCGGTCGCCCTGGTGGTCACCGGCGCTCGGCGGCCCGTCGCGGAGGGGGCGCCGCGCATCCGGTCCGTGGTGCGCGGAGGTCGCCCCGACCTGTCCCGGCTGGACCGGTCACCGGACCCGGGGGCGGTCTTCTCGGCGGAGGTAGCCCCGCGCCTGTACGCGGCCGCGGGCATGCGCCCCGCGGACGTGGACGCCGCCTACCTCTACGACGCCTACTCCTTCCTGGTGCCGCGCCAGCTCGCCGACTTCGGCCTGGTGGAGCCGGCGGAGATGGCGCGGGTCCTGCGCTCCGGCGGCATCACGGCGCAGGGGGCGGCCGCCGCCGGGGGAGTGCCCGTCAACCCGCACGGGGGGCTGCTGTCGGAGGGGTACGTGCACGGCCTGAACAACGTCGCCGAGGCGGTGCGGGAGCTGCGCGGCGACGGCGTCGGGCGGCTTCCCGGGGCCTCGGTGGCCCTGTGCACCGGCTTCGGCGGCGCCTACGGCAGCGCCGCGCTGCTGGTGAGGTAGAGGGCGTTCTAGAGCGGAGTCTCCGCCCCGGCCCCGGGGGCCGTCTCACGGCCCGCGACCGGAACGCCGAGCGCTCTGAGCTCGGCCGTCGTGCGGGTGGTGAACAGCCAGTCGCGGAACCGCGGGTCGGGCACGAGCTCCCCGGCCGGGGCCAGGGCGCGCGTGCCCACCAGGTGGAACCGGTACCCGAGCGGTTCGAGCAGGGTGGACAGGCGCTCGGCGTCGGCGTCCGGCAGGACCTCGCACAGCACGTCGGGCCGGTGCTCGGCCATGAACGCCCGCCCGTGCGCGAACACCTCGGCCTCGGTGCCCTCCACGTCGACCTTGAGCAGGACCCGCCCGCCGCCGGGCAGGCCGGCGAAGGAGTCCAGGGCGACGACCCGCACCGGGACGCCGTCGGCGAACTCCATGCCGCTGGAGTAGTAGCAGGGCAGGGCGGCGTCGCCCGAGCGGGCGGGCATGGCGACGGTCGTGTCCGGCGGCCCCACCCCCACGTGGTGCAGGGTCGTGCGGTGCAGCACCCGGTTGCGCACGCAGTTGTCGAACAGGGCGCGGTAGACCTCCGGCACCATCTCGAAGGCGTGCGCCCGCAGGTCCTCGTTCGCGGCCGTGCCGACCAGGGTGAACAGGCCGGTGTAGGCGCCGATGTCGAGCAGGTGCGCGGCGTCCCGGGCCAGCGCCGCGAACATCCGCACCGCCAGGTCGTCGGCGGGCTGCGGACGGTGGCCCCGTCCCCAGTACAGCTCCTTGGCGATGACGCAGTCGGCCGGGCGCAGCATCACGAAGTGCGCGCCGTCGGCGTGCCCGGCGACCTCGGTCAGGCGGGCGGGGGCGGGCAGGCGGCCCGACGCGCGGAGCCCGGGCGCGGCGACCCGGACCGCACCCCGCATCGCCAGGTGGGGCAGGCGCGTGCCGAGGACGCGCTTGACATGCCTCTTCGTGCCGTACCAACTGTGCCGCCGCCCCTCCGGGGTGGAGCGGAAGTCGCGCTCCCGGCGGGGTGCGGCGGAGCGGAAGTGCAGGGCCATGTCGCTCTCCGGGACGTGGGCGGCCGTCGGGGACCGGCCCGCGAGGGCGCGGCCCGCCTGGACGGCCAGGCTAACCCCGGGCCGGGCCCGGAAGCAGGGCCCGCGCCCGGCGTGTGGCGGATGCGGTGGGCCGGGGGCGCGGTGCGCGGGGCGGGGGTGCCGCGAGGGTCGGGACGGACCGGGGCGGAGCCGGGCAGAGGGCGGCGACACGGGCGGCGCGGCGGGTTCCGGACCGTCCCACACCCGGGATCCGGTCACCGCTATCAAGGCTGCGATACCCCCCGAGGACATACCCCTGAACAACGTGAGGAGAAACCGATGACGGAGAGGACCGCGCGACTGGTCCTGGTACTGGCGGCCGGGGCGCTGCTGGTCGGAGGGCTGGCGCTGGCGGGCGCCCTGCCCGTGTCGGACGGGTCCGGTCTCGGCGTGGAGAACGCCGTGCCGCTGGCCGCCATCGACGTCGGACTGAGCCCCGCGCTCGTCGGCGGGCCCTGACCCCGCCCGCCGCCCGGGGGCGCCGGACAGGCGCCCCCGGGCCCATTCGGTGCCCCGGCAGCAGAGGGTTCCGTCCGGCCGCGCCGACGGACGCCGCCCCCTCGTTGATCTCGGGAAATGCGCCCCTAAAAGCGGCCTGGAAGCGTCGTTTCTCCCGAGATCAACGAGGGGGCGGCGGTGCGGGGCGCACTGGTGTTGATCTCG
>NZ_JAQFWQ010000199.1 GCF_027706725.1 Nocardiopsis endophytica | reverse complement strand
CAAGGGTGCTGTCAAAACCGCCGGAATGACAGCACCCTTGTCGAGATCATCGCCGAAGGGGGCGGGCGAGGGGGACGGGGTCATCTTGGGTGGTGAAACCGACACCTGATCAGCCAAAAAGCGTCGATTTCACGACGCAGGATGCCCGACCCCTTCTCCTGCTGTCCATTATGCCCGGTATGTTCCGCCCGGACGGGGTGCGGGCGCCACGAACGCGGGGGCCGCCCGCCTTCCTCGCAGTGCCGCCCTCCCGGACCGGGAGGGGCCCGCCGCCCGGCAGGCGGGGCCGGGGAACCGCCCCGCTTCTTCCGTCGCTGCCCATCGCGGTGACCACGCACACGCGCCGCGCCCGACGGCGCTGCCGTAAGGGCTGCCGGCCTTCCTCGTCGCTGCCGTCCACGCCACGCTCCGGCGGCCCGCCGCCCGGCCGCGGCCTGAAGTGGGGGACCTGCTCAACCGCTCACCCGGACCGCGTGCGGCCCGCCGCCCGGCCGGGGCCCGGGAGCGGGGCATCGGCTGGGCCGCCCCCGTTGGCGGCGGCTGTCCGGGGTGGAGCGGCTATACGGCGGCGTCCGCCCGCGGCGCCTCGCCCTCCGCCCGTGGCGCCTCGCCTTCCGTCCGGGGTGACGCCGCCTCTGACGTGGCTGCGATCCGTCCGTGCCGGAGGTGGAGGCGGTGGTCGGCCCGTCCGGCCGCCTCCGGGTCGTGGGTGGCGAACACCACGGTGACCCCCTCGGCCGCCACCTCTTCCAGGACGCGCTGGATCGCCTCCTGGGCCCGCGCGTCCAGGCCGGTCGACGGCTCGTCCAGCAGCAGCAGGTCGGACTGCTGGGCCAGGCCCTGCGCCAGCAGCACCCGCTGGCGCTGCCCGCCGGACAGGGCCCCGAGCGGGCGGTCGGCCAGGTCGGCGATGTCCAGGCGCTCCATGCACCCCGCCACGACGGCCCGGTCGCGCTCCCCGGGCCTGCGCCAGGGGCCCAAGTGCTCCCACCGCCCCATGGCGACCGTCTCGCGGACGGTCACCGGCAGCGCGTCGGAGACCGCACTGCGCTGCACCACCAGCGCCGCCCGCCGGAGGTGGCGGCGCTCGACCCGTCCGCGCTCCGGGGCGTGCACGCCCGCCAGCACCCCCAGCAGCGTCGACGTCCCCGACCCGTTGGGCCCTACGAGCGCCGTGGTGCGGCCGGACGGAACGGCGGCGTCCACCCCTTCAAGGACCGGTGTGCGGCCGTACCCGGCGCTCACGCCGTGCAGTTCGACGGCGGTCGGTGTGCGGTGGTTCACGGCGCCTCCCCGATTGACAATGAAAATCATTCTCAGTGTACGGTCGTGTCCATGGAATGGTTGACCGCCCCCTTCGAGGTGGCCTTCGTCGCCCGCGCCCTGGTCGCCGGGGTGCTGGTCTCGGCCGTCTGCGCACTGGCCGGGACCTGGGTCGTGCTGCGCGGCATGGCCTTCCTCGGCGACGCGATGGCGCACGGCATGCTGCCGGGGGTGGCGCTGGCCTCGCTGCTGGGCGGCAGCCTGTTCCTGGGCGCCGCCCTGAGCGCGGCCGCCATGGCCGCCGGTGTCACGGCGGTCACCCGCAGGACCCGCCTGTCCCAGGACACCGCGATCGGCCTGCTGTTCGTCGGGATGCTCTCGCTCGGCGTGATCATCGTCTCCCACTCGCAGTCCTTCGCCGTGGACCTGACCGGCTTCCTGTTCGGCGACGTGCTGGCCGTGCGCCCGGCCGACCTGGCCGTCCTGGCGGGCGCGGCCGCCGCCGCGGCGGCCCTCGCCCTGGCGGGCCACCGCGCGTTCGTCGCCCTGGCCTTCGACCCCCGCAAGGCCGAGACCCTGGGCCTGCGCCCGCGCCTGGCGCACCTGGCCATGCTCGGCCTGGTGACCCTGGCGATCACGGCCTCCTTCCACGTGGTGGGCACCCTGCTGGTGTTCGGCCTGCTCATCGCGCCCCCGGCCGCGATGGCGCTGTGGGCCCGCCGCATCCCGTCGATCATGCTCGGCGCCGCCCTGATCGGGTCGGCCGCCACCGCCGCCGGACTGCTCCTGTCCTGGCACCTGGGCACCGCCGCCGGGGCGACCATCGCCGCCGTCGCCGTGGCCTCCTTCTTCGCCTCCGCCCTGGCGGCGCGCCTGCGGGACCGCAGGGTGCCGGAGGGCCGGAGCCCGCGCCCCGCGCGGGAGCACCGCCCCCCGCACCCGTCCGACCCCCCGGAAGCCACGAGCCCGGAAACGGAGCGCGCGTACCTGCGATGACGATCCGAACCCGAACCCTGCCCGCCCTTGCCTGCGCGGCGGGCGCCCTGGCGCTCGCCGGATGCGGGCCCGAGGGCGGAGCCGCCGGGGACACCCCGGCCGAATCCCCCGCACAGCCGCACGGATACGTCGAAGGCGCCGAGGAGACCGCCGAACCCCAGTGGCGCCTGGTCCTGGCCGACACCGGGGACGGCGCCGTGCACCTGCTCGACCCGGCGACCGAGGAGGTGAGCCCGCTCGGCACCGTCCCCGGGGCCCAGCACGCCGCCACCGACGGGCGCCACGCCTACATCTCCGCCGACGGCTCGGTGACCGTCCTGGACAGCGGCACCTGGACGGTCGACCACGGCGACCACGTGCACTACTACCGCGCCGAGCCGGGCACGGTCGGCGAGACGGAGGCCGAGGGCGCCCCGGGCGTGACCGGGGACGCCGCCGTCTCGGTGCTGTCCACCGGCGACGGCGCACCGGTGCTCGACCGCTCGGCCCTGGACGAAGGGGAGGTCGAGCAGGTCGCGCGGCCCGACGGCGCCGCCGTCGTCCCCTACGCGGGGCGCCTGCTGGCCGTCGGCGCCGACGGGGACGCCGTGCAGGTGCTGGACCGCGGCGGCGACACCGAGGACACCCTCGACGAGACCTGCCCCGACCCGTCGGGGCAGGCGGTGACCCGGCGCGGCGCCGTGCTCGGCTGCTCGGACGGCGCCCTGGTGGTGACCGAGGACGACGGGAGCGACGAGGACGAGGGCGCGCTCACCGCGGAGAAGGCGCCCTACCCCGACGGGGAGGACGCGCCCCCGGCGGAGTCCTTCCACCACCGCCCCGGGGCCCCGGTCCTCGCCGGGCTCGCGGCCGACGGCGAGGGCGCATGGGTGCTCGACGTCGGCTCCGCCGAGTGGACCCGCATCGACAGCGGCCCCGCCGTCGCGGTGAGCGCGGCGGGGGAGGGCCTGCCCGTACTCGTCCTCGGCGAGGACGGGACCCTGCGCGCCTACGACCCGGCCACCGGCGAGCGCACCGCCGAGCGGGAGCTCATGGACCCGGTCGAGGGCGACGGCCCACCGCCCTCGGTGTGGATCGACACCGCCCGCGCCTACGTCAACGACCCGGCCGCCGACGCGGTCCACGAGATCGACTACAACGACGACCTCCGCGTCGCCCGCACCTTCGACCTCGAATTCAGCCCCGACCTCATGGTCGAGACGGGCTCCTGACCCCTCCTCCCGCCCCCGCACCCCTCGGCCCTCACCACCCCCCGGACGACCCCCGACGACCGACCGGGACG
>NZ_JAQFWQ010000198.1 GCF_027706725.1 Nocardiopsis endophytica | reverse complement strand
ATCACCCCCGACCCGGCGCCCGGCCCGTAGTTGCACTCACCACTTGACACCGCCGGCGGTTTTGGCAGCACTTCCGTCGAGATCATCGCCGAAGGGGGCGGGCGAGGGGGCGCGGGGCGGATCGGGTGGTGAAATCGACGCCTGATCCGCCAAAAAGCGTCGATTCCACGACGCGGGATGCCTGAACCCCTCTCTCGTCGCCCGGTATGTCCGGTATGTGCCGCTCGGGTGGCCACGTACCTCCGCCATCGCGCCCCCGGACCACCGGACGCCGCGATCGCGTTCAACACCGACCCGGAGGACTGCTACCGCGCCGCCGCGCGCCGGATCGGCTGACACCGGCCCGGCCGTTCGGAGTCACGTCCGGCCGTTGGTCCCGACGTGCGGGCGCCGCGCCACGAACACGAGCTCGCGGCCCGGGCGGTCGGGCGCGTCGCGGATGTCCTCGACCGTGAACCCCTGGGCGAGCAGGTCGGCCACGACCTCCTGCCGCTCGCGGAAGCGCAGTGTCGAATCCGAGGTCAGAACCCGGCCGTCCAAGGCGAACGCGTAGGTCGTGCGGAACTCCACCAGCGGCAGGGCGACGCGGGTGACCTCGATCCAGGTCTCGACGACACCGATCCCCGCGACGTCCGCGACGCCGTGCGTACGCCCGCGCGTCCAGCCCTCCCATGCGCGGAAGGCCGGGTCCCGTGTCTCGAACACGAGGCGCCCTCCGGGGGCCAGCGCCTCGTACACCCGCTGCAGGGTCTCCCTCCAGGCCTGGGGATCCACGATGGCCTGGGCGGCGTTCCCCGTCATCGTCGCCAGGTCGGCGCCCACCGCCGGGAGCGCGGACGCGTCGCCGTGGATCCACCGCACGCGGTCGCTCCCCGCCTTTGCACGGGCCACGTCGATGGACGCCCTGGCGGGGTCGAGGCCGACGACCCCGATCCCGCGGTCGGCGAGGAGGAGCGCGAACACCCCGGTCCCGCAGCCGAGGTCCAGCACACGGCGCGCGCCGAACTCCTCCGCCGCCCCGAGGTAGGCGTCCAGGTCTTTACGGTCGCCTTCGACGGCATCGTAGACCGCCGCCAACCGCGGATCGCCGAAGCACTCGTCGGCCATGGGGCGGAGGATACGCACGGCGCCTCCGGCACCGGAACCGTTTTTCGGGCGGATCGGTCCCGGATGGCCGAAGAGGGCGGCTCCTGTCAGTCGGCCGGCGGGGGGAGGGACTTCTTGAAGCCCACGTGGGTCGGCTCGTAGTCCAGGCGCTCGTAGAAGCGGTGGGCGTCCTCCCGGGTGCGGTCGGAGGTGAGCTGGACCAGCGCGCACCCCCGTTCGCGGGCCTGGGACTCGGCCCACTCCATCATCCGGGCGCCGATGCCCCTGCCCCGCAGGTCGGTCCGCACGCGCACCGCCTCGACCAGGGCGCGGGTGGCGCCGCGCCGCGACAGGTAGGGGATGAACGTGATCTGCAGCGTCCCCACGATCCGCCCGCCGGTCTCGGCGACGGCGAGGAGCTGGTGGGGGTCGGCGTCGATCTCCTGGAACGCCTTCAGGTAGGGCGTCAGGTCCCCGGCGGTCTCCCGGCCCCGGCCGATCACATCGTCGGTCAGCATCCCGACGATCTCTGCCACGTCCTCGGCCTGCGCCCGCCTCATCCGCAACGGCTCCGACATGCCTCTCCCCCGCTCGTCCTCGCCCGGTCTGGGCCCCGTGAACGGCGTGAAGCCTACCCCTGCCCGGACGGGGCCCAGCGGCGGGCCCGCCCCGGCGCCGGGAAAAGGGATGGAGCCGTCGTACCCCGCCGTGCTCGAATGGCAGGATGACCGACCCCCACCTGCTCGCGGCGTTCGCCGTCGCCTCCGTGCTGATCATCCTCGCCCCCGGCCCCAGTGTGCTCTTCGTCGTCGGCCGGGCCCTGGCGCACGGGCGCCGCGTGGCCCTGGCCAGCGCGGTGGGCAACGCGATCGGCGCCTACGCGCTGGTCGCGGCCGTCGCCTTCGGCCTCGGCCCGCTCGTGGAGCGCTCCGCCGTGCTGTTCACCGTGCTCAAGCTGGCGGGCGCGGCCTACCTCGTCCACCTGGGCGTCAAGGCCTGGCGCGAGCGCGGGGCCCTGCAGGCCGAGGCCGCCGGAGGCGAGCCCCGGGGCGGCCTGCCGCGCCTGCTGTGGGAGGGCTTCGCCGTCGGCGCGGCCAACCCGAAGACCCTGGTGTTCTTCGCCGCGGTGCTCCCGCAGTTCGTCGACCGCGCCCAGGGCCACGTGGCGCTGCAGATGCTCCTGCTCGGCCTGGTCTTCAGCGCCATCGCGGTGGTCTGCGACAGCGGCTGGGCCCTGGGCGCCTCCACCGCGCGGTCCTGGTTCGCCCGCTCGCCCCGCCGCCTGTCGGCGATCGGCGGAGCGGGCGGGCTGACCATGATCGGCCTGGGCGTCACCGTCGCCGTGACGGGGCGCAAGGACTGAGAAGGGGGCCTCAGGGCCGTAGGCCCCCCGCCGACTCGGACACGACCCGGCGGAAGTGCGGGCAGGTGACCACGTCGTCGTGCTCGCAGGCCAGGGCGCACTCCAGCAGCTCGGCCGCCTGGCTGAGCACGGCGATCCGCTCCCGCAGCTCGCTCAGCCCCTCGGCGAGCACCCGCTGCCGCTCCCCGCCGCCGCGCGCCCCCAGCACGGCGCGCATCCGGTCGAGCCCGAGCCCGGCCTCCTTGCCGCGCAGGATCATCGCGATCCGCACCAGGTCCTCCTCACCGAACACGCGGCGCCCCGCCGCGTCCCGCCCCGGGGTCAGCAGGCCCTCGTCCTCCCAGTGGCGCAGCACGTGCGGCCGCAGCCCGAAGCGCGCCGCCGCGTCCCCGATCGGCAGCTCCCGGCCGCCCTCGTTTGACTTCATGTCGCCATTAACCCGCACGCTCGGGCCTTCGGAGAAGACCGGCGGGCGCCGCCCGCCCGGATCGAGGAGGACCCGTGACCGAGACCGACCGGATGACCGGCCCCGCCGCCCGCGACGCCGATGAGACGGAGGGCCTGATCGCCGCCCTGGACGCCTTCGACACCGTCCCCCGGGCCGCCGCCCTGCGCGAGCGGTCCCACACCCTGCTCGCCCCGCCGCCCGGGGGCACCGTGGTCGACGCGGGGTGCGGCGCCGGGCGCGCGGTGGCCGAACTGGCCGGGCTCGGCGCCGTGCCGGTGGGCATCGACGCCGACCCCCGCATGGTCGCGGCCGCCCGGGACCGGGTGCCCGGCGCCGACGTGCGGGTCGGCGACGCCGCCCTGCTCCCACTGGCCGACTCCTCCGCGGCCGGGTACCGGGCCGAGAAGGTGCTGCACGCGCTGCCCGACCCGGCCCGCGCGGTGGCCGAGGCCCACCGGGTCCTGGCCCCGGGGGGAAGGGCCGTCTTGCTCGGCCAGGACTGGGACGGCTACCTCATCGACGCCGACGACGCGGACCTGACCCGGCGCATCACCGCCGCCGCGGCGCAGGGCGTGCCCTCCCCGGACAGCGCCCGGCGGTTCCCTTCGCTGCTGCGGGACGCGGGCTTCACCGACGTCCGGGTCGAGGCGCACGTGCTGCTGCTGACCGACCCGGTGTTCCTGCCGGTCGTCGCCGGGGCCGCCCACGGCGCGCACGCCGCCGGGGCGGTGAGCGCCGAGGAGGCCGACGGGTGGGTCGCCGACCAGCGGAACCGGGCCCAGGAGGGGAGGTTCTCCGCCGCGATGTGCTTCTTCCTGGCGGTGGGGGTACGGCCGGGCGACTGAGGAGCCGCGCGGACAGGCGGGTGCGCTCGGCGTTGATCTCGGGAGAAACGACGCTTCCGGGCCG
>NZ_JAQFWQ010000197.1 GCF_027706725.1 Nocardiopsis endophytica | reverse complement strand
CACCGGGGCGGCGGCCGCCACGAACGCGCTCAGCCACGCACCCTGCCCACCGCGCTGCCCACCCGAACCGCGAGGGGCCCGCCGGACGGCAAGCAGGGCCCGGGAACCGACCCGCTTCTGCCGTCGCTGCCATCCACGGGGACCACCCGCACGCCTGGCAGCCGACGACGCTGCACCGCGGGCCGCCGAGCTCTCCTCGTCGCCGCTCGCAACGGTGCGCCCCGTCGGTCTGCCGCCCGGCCGGGGCCCTTGAGCGGGGTACCAGCGCAGCCGCCCACCCTCCCGAACCGAGAGGGGCCTCGCGCCCGGCAGGCAGGGCCCGGGAACCGCCCCGCTTCTGCCGTCGCCGCCATCAACGCCGACCCCGCACACGCGCCACACCCGACAGCGCTGCCGCCTGGGCCGCCGACCCGTCCTCGCCCCCCTGAGGAGTGGCGCCACATAGGTTGTATTGCTGACTAGATCGGGGTACCTTCCAGATAGCGAAGCGAACACGACGAGGGAAGGCGGCACCATGGCGGACCGGCGCGCGAGCTGGCTCAAGGGCGTCCTCGACCTGCTCGTCCTGGCCGTGCTGGCCCGCGGCGAGAGCTACGGCTACGCGATCGCCAAGACCCTCGACGAGGCCGGGCTGGGGCGGATCAAGGGCGGGACCCTCTACCCCGTGCTCAACCGGCTGGAGGAGGCGGGCCTGGTCGAGGCCGAGTTCCGCGCGACCGAACGCGGCCCCGGGCGCCGCTACTACCGGCTCACCGACCAGGGGCGGAGCACACTCGGCGAACAGAGCGACCTGTGGCAGGCCTTCGAATCGTCCGTGCGCGAGGTCCTGGAGAAGGGAACGCGAGAATGACCCCCCACCCCACCGGCGACGACCACGACGACTACATGGAGCGGCTCGCGGACCGCCTCCGGAGCGCGGGGATGCCCGCCGCCCAGGTGGAGGCGACCCTCGCCGAGCTCGACGCCCACCTGAGCGAGAGCGGCACCGACCCCGGGAGCGAGTTCGGCCCGCCCGAGGAGTTCGCCGACGGCCTGACCGGCGCACCGCCGGCCGCCGACGGCGGGGAGCGGGCGGACGGGACGACCGCTCAGGACGGCGATGACCCCCACACCCTGCGCGTCTACTCCAACGCCTTGGAGATGCGGGACAACTGCGACCGCCTGGGCGCGGAGGGGTGGGAGGCCCAGGACATGGACTCCAACGGCCTCATCACCTTCACCCGCGACCCCGACGAGCCCCAGCGCTGGGAGTACCGGTTCGAGTACGCGCTCACCAGCGCGCGCCAGGAGCGGCGCTCCGGGGAGCTGGCCCCGGACGGGTGGGAGCCCGCCGTCCCCTTCGGCGGATACGCGATGCTGTACAAGCGCCCGCGCGCGGTGGAGGAGGGCCCCGGGGCGCGCATCGACGCCCCCGCTCCCCGGCCTACGCGCAGGTTCCTGTGGGGGCCGCGCTTCTACCTCGGGATGGGCGTGTTCCTCGCCGTGATGTACGGCCTGGTGTACCTGCTCGCGGCCGGAACGGAACTCCTCCTCGGCGGCCCGCCCGAAGGGCTGGTCAAGGGCTTCTTCCAGGGCACGGAGACCGCTCTGCTGGCCGGGCTCGCGGTCGCGGCCGTCATGGCCGTCGTGCAGGCCGTGCGCACGCGGCGGGACCGCCCCGCCCACTCCCCGGCGCAGAAGTGAGCGGTTGGGCCGGGTTCAGTCCGACGCCTCCCCGCTGAAGCGGGACAGCGCCGCCGACGCCCGGTCGGCCAGGCGGCGCAGGTGCGGCACGCGCTGAACGCGGACCGACGGGTCGACGGAGACCGGTCCGGGGGAGACCACAACCGCTACGCGTGGCCGGATCCGGCGTCTAGGCGGACGGCAATGCACGCCGTACCATGACCGGTGGGATGAAGTTTCTGGTGAAACTCAAGTACGGCCCCGGCACCGCCGGGGCCGTACTTGTGTGCGGTCAGAGGCGGTCGCGCTTCACGTCATCAAGGAACGCCGCCCACTCCGCGCAGGGGAACAGGAGATGGCCTCGGTCAGGGTTCTTGCTGTCCCGAACAGCAGCCGCGGAGGGCGCGTCGGCAACCTCGACGCAGTCCTGAGTCTGACCACCGCTGTAGCTGGACTTACGGTACTTCAGGGGATGGGACGTTTCTGGCATGGCTGCTCTCTCAGAGGGCGGACAGTCGGGTACGGATCAGTTCACGAGACTCGTCCACGGACAGGGCGGACGCCTGCACGTAGTCGAACCGGCGCTGATACTCGCGGACCTGATTCTCGGACTCCAGGTAGAGCTCTTCGGACACGGCTTCCAGGTACACGACCGGCGGGTCGGGCATCGGGAACTCCATGATGACGAAGTGCCCCGTCATCGCGGCATGAGGACCATGAGCGACCGGCAGCACCTGGATTCCGATGTGTGGGTGCCGGCTGACGTCCAGAAGGTGCTCCAGCTGGTCACTCAGCTCGGGCGTGATATGGAGAAGCGCGGCCTCGTCGATGACGGTCCAGAACGCGGGCGGCTGGGCCTTGGAGAACACGGCCTTCCGGAGCATCCGCGCCTCGACCCGGCGCTCCACTTCACCGGTCTCTCCCATGGCGCTGGCCGTCGCCATGGCCCTCGCGTAGGACTCGGTCTGGAGGAGGCCGGGGACCGTCATGGACTGGTACGAGCGGATGGAGGACGCCTCGGCCTCAAGCCCGATGAGCTGCCCACCGCCGAGCACGTTCTCGTAGGTGGCCCACCAGCCCTTCTGGTTGGCCTCGCGCACGAGGCGCGTGTAGTCCTCACGCTCGCCTTCGTCGGTGACCTCGTAGATGTCGAGGAGCAGAAGCACATCGTCGATCGACAGGCGCTTCCACTCGCCGGTCTCCAACCGGTTGATCTTGGATTCGGACCAGCCGCGGGCCTTGCCGCTGATCCGCTTGGCCTCGGCGGCCACGGCCTTGGCCGTCAGCCCTGACCGCTCACGCTGCTGGAAGAGCAGCCGAGCGACGCGCCGTCGGCGGAGCGTGGGGCTTGCGGCCACGAGGGCGGGGTCCTTCCTCTGAGATCCCAGCTGATGACCTGATCCTAGGGCTCCACTGGCAGAGTCCGACATTTCGCGCACCTCGCATCCAACATCGAAAGCCCCTGTGGAAGTTATCAGCTCCAGAGATAACTTGGGGCTTGCAAATATTGACGGATGTCGCGACGATGGGGAGCAACCAGAGACAGCTGGGCCTCCCACCCGGCACATCCCGAGGAGCCACCCATGGACCTGTCCGTGAAGAAGCCTCCCGAGCGGCGGCGGGCCGCGCGCGTCCGCCGCTACGGCCGCACCCGCATCCCCGGCTTCGGCCGCTTCTGCGAGGTCGCCTCACGCCACCGCGACGACTGGTCGATCACCTACGACTACGCGTCGCCCACCCCGTACCGGGCCCGATCCCGCAGCCGCGACGACGCCGTCATCACCACCAGCGACGTCGACGTCCTCGACGGCGCGCTCGCCGCCCTCACCGCACTCCCCCCGGCCACGGACCTGCGCCGCCACGCCCTCCCGCCGCGAGCGGACGACCTCGCCGCGACCATGCGGGAGGTGGCCTGATGACGCCCGACGCCGCCACCTCCGCATCCCGTCGGCTCTACCCGCGGCCCGAACCGCCCCCGTCCTCCGCGCCGTCCGCGGCGCTCTCCACCGACCGCCCCGAGCCCACCGACGCCGACCCCAGGCCCGACGCGGACGTTGTCTGGGCCTACTTCGACACCGACACCGGCGAGGCGGTCCTGACCCTGACCGACGACGCGCGCGGCGTCCTGCGGCTGCGCACCGACGACGACGAGCACGAAGCCGTACTCCTTGCCGTCCTCACCGCCGCCCGCCTGAGCGCCCGCACCACCGTGGACGTCGACGCCCGCACCTGGTGGGCCGCCGTCGCCCGCCAGGGAGAGGCGATCCTGGACCAGGTACGCGGGATCCGCCGCCTCCCCCAGATATCCCGAGAGGACCCATGACCATGGCCCCCGGCGGCCTGTCAGGGGA
>NZ_JAQFWQ010000196.1 GCF_027706725.1 Nocardiopsis endophytica | reverse complement strand
GTCCTCGGACATCCCCTGACAGGCCGCGACCATGCGTTTACCGTCGTCTCATGGCCGATGCCGACGCCGACGCCGAACGTCTCGCCACCCTCGCCGCGCCCGACTGGGATGGGGAGTTCCGCGCCGTCCCGCGCGAGCACTTCATCCCTGAACGTGCGCGCGCCACCCCGATGGACGGCTCACCTTCCATCTGGATCGACAGGAGCGAGGATCCGGGCCGGTGGCGGGCGGCGGTGTACAGCGACGCCACCGTCCTCACCCAGGTGGACGACGGCGCCACCGACCTTGCTCCCGGCACCACGGCGCTCCCCACCAGCTCCTCGACCGCCCCCGGCCTCGTGCTGGAGTTCCTTCGCCTCCTCGCTCCCACCCCCGGTGACCGGGTCCTGGAGATCGGTACGGGCACCGGGTGGACCGCCGGCCTGCTGGCCGCGCGCCTGGGGGAGGACCGGGTGACAACGGTCGAGGTCGATGCCGGGGTGGCCGCCCAAGCCGCGGAGAACCTGAAGCGCACCGGATTCGCGCCTCACCTCATCGTGGGCGACGGGGCATGCGGGCACCCGGAGGGTGCGCCCTTCGACCGGGTGCACGTGACCTGCGCTGTCACCGACATCCCGGCCGCTTGGGTCGAGCAGCTGCGCCCCGGCGGGCTCATCGCACTGCCCTGGGCGCCGGTTCAGGCGAAGGCCCACAAGGTGGTGCTCACCGGCCTGGGCGAAGGGCGCGCCGTGGGCCGCTTCCACGGGGACACGGCGTTCATGATGCTGCGCTCCCAGCGCCGGGACCTTCCCCGACCGGCAGGCGAGGCCCGCGAGTCCCATGGGCGCATCGACCCGATGCGCATCGCGAGCGCCGACCGGGGGCTGGAAGTGGTGGCCACGGCGCTTCTCCCCGGGGTCGCGATCAACGCGCTCGGGACGCCTGACGATCGGATCGGCCTGTGGGACCCCGTCACCGGTTCCTATGCCCTCGCGGTCCGCATAGGCGGAGGCGCCCCCGAGGTCGACGAGCGCGGCCCGCGCTCCCTGTGGTCGGAAATGGAAGAGGCCTACCTGAAGTGGCTGGCCATGGGCGCCCCCGGCCGCGATCGGCTGGGGCTCCTCATCGACCGACAGGGGCGGCACGTCTGGCTCGACCGCCCGGACAACGTGATCGGAGAAAGCATCTGATGGGCGAGCACCGCAAGGAAGTCAACTGCTCAGGCTGCGGCGGGCGCGGAAAGGTGCAGCAGTCTGAGGACGGCAGGGTCGTGATGGTCGACTGCACCCTGTGCGGCGGAACCGGCAAGCAGCCGTAACAGGGGCCGGACGTAAGGGAGCCGTGACACACCCCACGCACCGCCCCTCCTCTGAGGTTGCTCATCCACGCAGGCCGGCCAGCCCCGTCGGCGGTTCGCCTTCAGCGCCCTTCGCCGGTCGGGCCGGGTCCTGAGACGGTCCCCGGGGTGTCGATCAATGACTTCGCCTCGGACTCCTTGAGGACCTTGGGCGTCGAGGACGCGAACCCGCGATCGACATGGGCGCGCTCGAAACGGCGGCGCATCACGCCCGGGAGGAGGACCACGCCGAGGACACCGGCGCCGACCAGGGGGATCGATACGGCGAGCAGCACGGTCGCCGCCGTGCCGCCGACGCCGAGCAGGGGAAGGACGAGCCACCCGAGCACCGCGCCCGCCACCCCCGCGCACGCCACGACGAGCAGCACCGTGCTGAGCCGGCCGAAGAGGGCGCTGGTCCGGGCGAGGCCCTCCTCCAAGGCGTACAGGTCCGCGAGTTCCAGACGCCGGGTGGTGGTGTAGCGCAGGTACTTCAGACCGGAGGGCGCATCGCGCTGCGGGTTGGAATGGTCCAGCGCCTTCGGGTACGACTTGATCACCGACCCGTCGGGCGCGATGTGCCACTGGCTCTGCGCGGTCCGGTCGCTCATCGGGCCTGTCTCCTGCCGCTGGTGTGGGGTGGACCGCCCGCGCGCACGCCGGTGCGGGCCGGAGCCGTCGAGAACGGACTCTTACCCGCTCCAGATGGTCCTACGTGCGGAACTCTACGATGCCGCCGATCGCGCCCCGACCGCCCGGTGGGGCCCGCGAGTCCATCGGCCGCATCGACCCGAAGCCCATCGCGAGGGCCGACCCGGGGCTGGAAGTGGTGGCTGCGGCGCAGTAGTCCCAACGAGCAGCGGCCCTCCGCCGCTATGCCACGGTGTGCACGGGGTCATCCATCCACACGCTCTGGCCGTTCGGGGTGACGGTGAGGCCGAACCGCGTGTAGTCCGGTCGCCCGGCCCCCTCCCACCATGCGTAGGCGGAGGCGAGTTCGTCGAACAGCCTTCTCGGCCCGTGCTGGCGCACGGGATACTCGCGGGGACCCGGCTGGATTCGCCAGGCGGCCCACGACTCCGATACCGGGTCCATGAGATGGACCGTGTAACGCTGGGTTCCCGGGTCGTCGTTGTCGTAGACGAGAGTGGACAGCATCCCCGGCACACGGACGCCGATCGCGAACGAGGCGGAGAAGTCGCCCACCGGTTCATAGGGATGGAGGTCGGTCACCGTCTCGGCGAAGTCGTGCTCGGGTTTCACGCGGTCTTCCACGGCGCCGTGCGGGGTCCTCTGGTCACGGACCCACATGAACCCGGTGTCCCCATCAAAGCGGCCGGAGGCGGTGCCGTCTCCGTTCACGTCGAGACGAAGAAGCGCGCCGCTGTGGAAGGCGGTCCCCCACGGCGTGACGATCCTCCCTCCGGGTGCCGTCTGCTCGATCCAGGGGTAGGGCACTTTGTGCACGGCGGCCGTGGAGAGGATCCGGTCATAGGGCGCGTTGGGCGCATGCCCCTTCGTGCCGTCGCCCGTAACCACTTCCACCGGGAAGCCCGCATTCACGAGTGCGGCGCGAGCGTTCGCAGCGAGATCGGCGTCGATTTCGATGGTGGTCGTGTTCTCCACGCCGACACGGGACGCGACGAGCGCGGCGTTGAACCCGGTCGCGGTCCCGATTTCGAGGACATGTGCGCCAGGCCGCAGCCCTGCCGCCTCCAGCATGAGTGCGACGGTCGTCGGCATCGAAGCCGACGACGTCACATGACCCCTGCCGGAGCCGTCGCCGTCGTCCAACTGGACTGCGATCGGCTCGTCCGCGTAGCAGACGTTCAGCCACTCATCCGGCGCTTCCGCTCTCGTGAGCGGTACGGGCCTTCCCTCCCTGCGCACCCAAACGGTGTCCGGAATGAACTCGTGCCGGGGGACGGCCATGAATGCGGCCCGCCATGCCGGAGGCATCTCTTCAGCCAGGCGGGCCTGTAGCTCACGAGGGTCGATCACCTCTCGTTCCTACCGGATCTCGGCCTCCTCGGCCGTCCAGGCGCGGGCCTGGTCGCTCAGGGTCACGCCCAGGCCCGGCCGCGCGGACAGGTGCATGCGGCCTCCCGAGATCTCCAACCGCTCGTTGAACAGCGGCTCCAGCCAGTCGAAGTGCTCCACCCACGGCTCGCGCGGGTACGCCGCCGCCAGGTGGACGTGGATCTCCATCGCGAAGTGCGGGGCCAGCTGCAGGTGCCGCCGGTCGGCCTGGGCCGCCACCTTGAGGAACTGCGTGATCCCGCCGATCCGGGGCGCGTCGGGCTGGACCACGTCCGCCCCGCCCCGCTCGATCAGCGCGTCGTGCTCGCCCGCGCTGGCCAGCATCTCCCCCGTCGCGATCGGGGTGTCGAAGGCCTGCGCCAGCGCGGCGTGCCCCTCGAAGTCGTAGGCGTCCAGCGGCTCCTCGATCCACACCAGGCCGAACTCCTCGAAGGCACGGCACATCCGGCGCGCCGTCGGCCGGTCCCACTGCTGGTTGGCGTCGACCATGATCGGCACCCCGTCCCCCAGGCGCTCGCGCACCCGGGACACCCGGTGCAGGTCGACCGCACCGTCGGGGTGGCCCACCTTGAGCTTGATGCCGCCGATGCCCCCGGCCACCAGCGCCTCGGCCTTCTCCTCCACCTCCTCGATGGGGGCGTGCAGGAACCCGCCGGAGGTGTTGTAGCAGCGCACCGCGTCCCGGTGGGCGCCCAGCAGCTTGGCCAGCGGGAGCCCGGCCCGCTTGGCCTTCAGGTCCCACAGGGCGATGTCCATGGCGGCGATGGCCTGCACCGACAGGCCGCTGCGCCCCACCGAGGCGCCCGCCCAGACCAGCTTCTCCCAGATCCGGGCGGTGTCGCTGGGGTCCTCGCCGATGAGGGCGGGGGCGATCTCCCGGGCATGGGCGAACTGGCCGGGCCCGCCCGCGCGCTTGGAGTAGCCGAAGCCGATGCCCTCGTGGCCGGACTCGGTGGTGATCTCGGCGAAGAGCATCGCGACCTCGGTCATGGGCCGCTGGCGGCCGGTGAGGACCTTCGCGTCGCTGATGGGGGTGTTCAGCGGGAGGGTGACCGAGGAGAGCCGGACGGAGGAGACCCGGTCCAGGGTGGCGGGTCC
>NZ_JAQFWQ010000195.1 GCF_027706725.1 Nocardiopsis endophytica | reverse complement strand
GGGGGGGGGGGGGGGGGGGGGGGGGCGGGGGGGCGGGGGGGGGGCCGCCCCACCCCCGTTCGCGCGTCCGCCCCGCCGCGGGCGCACCCCTATGGCATCATCTGTCCCGGAAAACGCGGGAGAGCCGGGTGATGACGACGAGCGCCGAGTACGAGGACGTGGCGGACCGGAGCGACGCCGGCGCCGCGGTGCGGACCTACCTCGACCACCTGGCCGTCGAGCGCGGGCTTGCGGCCAACACCCTCGCCTCTTACAAGCGCGACCTGCGCAGATACGTGCTGTTCCTGGAGTCGCGCGGGCTGGGCTCGCTGGCCGAGGTGGCGGCCGGGGACGTGTCGGCGTTCCTGCGCGCGCTGCGCGAGGGCGACGGGGAGCACCCCCCGCTCGGCGGGAACTCGGCGGGCCGCGCGGTCGTGGCGGTCCGGGGCCTGCACCGGTTCGCGCTCCGGGAGGGGCTCGCCCCGGCCGACCCGGCCGCGGAGGTCAGTCCGCCCCGCCCGATGCGGCGGCTGCCCAAGGCGGTGCCGCTGGAGGACATCGAGGCCCTGCTGGAGGCCGCCGGGTCCGAGGGCGACCCGCGCGCGCTGCGCGACCGCGCCCTGCTGGAGCTGCTCTACGGGACGGGCGCCCGCATCTCCGAGGCGGTGGGCCTGGACGTGGACGACGTGACGGGCCCGGCGCCGCCCGGCGCCGAGGACGGCGGGGTGGTGCGCTTCCGGGGGAAGGGCGGCAAGGAGCGCCTGGTCCCGGTCGGCCGGTTCGCGCGGGAGGCGGTCCAGGCCTATCTGGTGCGCGGGCGGCCCGTACTGGCCGCATCGGGCCGCGGCGCACCGGCCCTGTTCCTCAACGCGCGCGGCGGGAGGCTGACCAGGCAGGGCGCCTGGGCGGTGCTGCGGGCGGCGGCGGAGCGCGCGGGGCTGCGCGACGTCTCGCCGCACACCCTGCGCCACTCCTTCGCCACCCACCTCATCGACGGCGGCGCGGACGTGCGCGTGGTGCAGGAGCTGCTGGGGCACGCCTCGGTGAGCACCACGCAGGTGTACACGCTGGTGACCGTCGACCGGCTGCGCGAGGTGTACGCGGCCGGCCATCCGCGGGCCCGCCGCTGACGGGCTTCCGAGTCCGACAAGTGCGGCACGGGCGCGCCCTGAGCGCGTAGAGTGTCGCGTTGAATCACCCCGTGCGGACGTTCTAGAGTCGCCGCACGACGGCAGGCCGCTGTCGACATGGCGAGTTGTTTCCGACGGCCGGCCGCTTGGTGGGCCCACCGGGCCCGGGCAGCCGGTCCGTAGGGAGGTCAAAGGGTTGTGAGCTGGTCGCGATACGACGATGCGGAGGCGGGAGCCCCCATCGACGACGGCATGCACGGCGCGGCGGCGAGCAGCCCGTGGGGGGAACCGCGCAGCACGGGGGACGAACTGCAGACGACACGAGCGAAGCCGAGCTTTCCGGATCCGGAGCCGCTGGACCGCCACGGTCCGGCCCGGATCGTGGCACTGTGCAACCAGAAGGGCGGGGTCGGCAAGACCACGACCACCATCAACCTCGGGGCGGCCATCGCCGAGTTCGGGCGGCGGGTGCTGCTCGTCGACTTCGACCCGCAGGGCGCGCTGTCGGTGGGCCTGGGGCGGCTGGACCCGCGCGAGCTGGACCTGACCGTCTACAACCTGCTCATGGAGCGGGACGTCACCGTTGAGGACGTGCTGCTCAAGACGGACGTGGACGGGCTGGACCTGATCCCGAGCAACATCGACCTGTCGGCCGCCGAGGTGCAGCTGGTCGGCGAGGTCGCCCGCGAGCAGATGCTCAAGCGCGCGCTGAGACCGGTGCTGGACGACTACGACGTCGTCCTCATCGACTGCCAACCGTCGCTGGGCCTGCTCACCGTCAACGCGCTGACCGCCGCCGACGGCGTGGTGGTGCCGCTGGAGTGCGAGTTCTTCGCGCTGCGCGGGGTGGCGCTGCTGATGGACACCATCGAGAAGGTGCAGGAGCGCCTCAACGAGGACCTGGTGATCGACGGGTTCCTGGGCACCATGTACGACCCGCGCACGCTGCACGCGCGCGAGGTGCTGTCCACCATCATCGAGGGCTTCGGCGACAAGGTGTACGGCACCGTGATCAACCGGACCATCCGCTTCCCCGACGCGACCGTGGCGGGGGAGCCCATCACCCGCTTCGACACCTCGTCGGCGGGGGCGACCGCCTATCGGGATCTGGCGAGGGAGGTGCTGGCCAGGTGGGCAAACAGCGATCACGCCGTGTGACGCTGCCCGGCGCCGACGAGCTGTTCTTCCGCCCGTCCGAGCCGCCCGCCCCAGAGCCCGCACCCGACCGCGCGGGGGAGATCCCCGCACCGGACACGGGGGCCGAGGACACGGCCTCCGGGGGTTCTGTGCGGCGTTCGTCGACTCCGGAGAGTAGTGAAGCGCGTGCGGGCAGTCGCGACGAGGGGGATCGCGACACGGAGGGGCGCGACGCGGACGGGGGCGGCCGGGCGGCCCCGGACGCCGCCCCGGACGCCCCGCCGGCCGGCGCCCGGGCGCCGGAGCAGCGGGCCCACGAGGATCCGGCGCCCGCGCCGAAGCGGAGGGCGCCGCGCAGGCGCACGGCCGAACCGGCGGCTCCGCAGCCCAGCGGGCGGCAGCGGCACGACGAGAAGATCACCGTGTACATCTCGGCGCAGGAGCTGCTGGCGCTCGAGCAGACCCGGCTGACGCTGCGGGCCGAGCACGGCCTGGCCGCCGACCGGGGGCGCATCGTGCGCGAGGCCGTGGCCGTGCTGCTCGCCGACTTCCACGAGAACGGCGGCGACAGCGTCCTGGTGCGGCGCCTGGCCGACTGACCCGCCGCCCCGGGGCGGGGCCCAAGGAGCGAGGACGGGATCGGAGGCGGGACGGGCACCGCCCGGGCGGTGCCACCCTAGAGGGATGACCGACGAGCGCACCGCGGAGGAGGCCGCCGACGAGGGCGGCTTCCAGGTGCACCTGGAGAACTTCGAGGGGCCTTTCGACCTCCTCCTCGGGCTGATCTCCAAGCACAAGCTGGACATCACCGAGGTCGCCCTGTCCAAGGTCACGGACGAGTTCATCGCCTACATCAAGGAGAACGAGGGCTCCTTCGACCTGGACCAGGCGAGCCACTTCCTGCTGGTGGCGGCCACGCTGCTGGACCTGAAGGCGGCGCGGCTGCTGCCGCGGGGCGACGTGGAGGACGAGGAGGACCTCGCGCTCCTGGAGGCGCGCGACCTGCTGTTCGCCCGGCTGCTGCAGTACCGGGCCTACAAGCAGGTCGCCGCCCTGCTCCAGGAGCGCATCTCGGCCCAGGGGCGCCGGTTCGCGCGCGCGGTGCCGCTGGAGCCGCGGTTCGCCGAGGCCCGGCCGGACGTGATGCTCAAGCTCGGACCGCAGGAGTTCGCCGCCCTGGCGGCGCGGGTGTTCACCCCCAAGGAGCCGCCGAGCGTCCCGGTGACCCACATCCACCAGCCCAAGACCTCGGTGCGCGAGCAGGGGGCGCTGGTGGTGGAGGCGCTGCGCGCGGCGGGGGAGCTGACCTTCGCCGAGCTGACGGCCGACTGCACCGGTACCTTCGAGGTGGTCGCCCGCTTCCTGGCGCTGCTGGAGCTGTACCGGGCGTCCAACGTCGGGTTCGACCAGCCCGAGCCGCTGGGGGAGCTCCTGGTGAGCTGGACCGGCGACACCAGCGGCGAGGTGGACGTGGGCGACGAGTACGACGACGCCGCGCCCGGGGACGGGCCGGACGGCGGAGAGGAGCGCGGGTGACGGCGGGACAGGACACGGCCGGGGCGACCGGCACGGCCGGGCCGCAGGCGGACGGCGCCGCGGGCGCGGACGGGGCGCGGACCGGCGCCGAGCCGGCGCTGCGCCGCGACCTCGAGGCCGTGCTCATGGTGGTGGACCAGCCGGTCGCCGCCTTCGACCTCGCGCGGGGGCTCGGCCGCCCGCTGGACGACGTGGCCGCCGCGCTGGAGGAGCTGGCCGAGGAGTACACCCGCCAGGACCGGGGCTTCGACCTGCGCCAGGTGGCCGAGGGCTGGCGTTTCTACACGCGCCCGGAATGCGCGGAGGTCGTCGAGCATTTCCTTAAAGAGGGCCAGGAGGTCCGGCTGACGCAGGCGGCGCTGGAGACACTCGCGGTCGTCGCCTACCGGCAGCCGGTCTCCCGGGGAAGGGTCTCGGCGGTCCGCGGTGTGAACTGTGACGGGGTTATGCGTACCCTCGTACTGCGAGGGCTCATCGAGGAGGCGGGACAGGACCCCGAATCCGGAGCGCACCTGTACCGCACGACCAGCTATTTCCTCGAACGTCTGGGCCTGCTGAGCCTCGACGATCTTCCGGATCTGGCCCCGTTCCTGCCTGACGACATCGAAGGTATTGACGAAACCGGTGAACACACCACGTAAGAACGACAGGTCCCGCGGTGGGCGGGACTCGACCGGACCGCGCGGTGAGCGCGGCCGGGCCCCGCGCGGTGAGCGCGGCGACGACAAGCATGAGCGTTCCCAGCGCCGCGAAGGGCGGCGCGGCGAGCACCGGGCCGAGCCCCGCGCCGAGCGGGCAGAACGCGGGGGCCGTCCGGAGCGCGGCGGGCGTCCCGAGCGTTCCGGCCGCCCTG
>NZ_JAQFWQ010000194.1 GCF_027706725.1 Nocardiopsis endophytica | reverse complement strand
CGGGTGTGCGGTCATCGCGATACCAGAACGGGATTCGGTTCCAGGAGGGCCCTAAACAGCGCACCCGGACCGTTTGTCAGGGTCGGTGTCACCGTGTGTAGCCGATATCGGCCCTCGTGGCCCGTGGGTGCGTGGCCGGAGCGGCTGGGCGGCCGCATGGCCACCTCGGGGGGGATCGGGGCGGCGCAAACGGGCATGAACCGGGCACCCTGTTCCCGAATCCCGTTCTGGTACCGCTGTGTTCGTCACCCCGGGGCCTTGGTGGGTGTCGCCAAGCGCGCTTCCCGCCCTCCCTCGCCCTTAACGCGGAGTGTTCGCCCAGGTCACAGCACTGTCGGGGTTCGCCGTGTGGGCCCGGAGGGCGGCCTGGGCGACGAAGAGCGCGAACCCTGCCCGCTGCCCCGCCCATCCGGACCGAGAGGGGCCTCGCGCCCGGCAAGCAGGGCCGGGGAACCGACCCGCTCACTCCGTCGCCGCCAACCACGGCGACCACGCACACGCGCCGCGCCCGACAGTGCTGCGGCATGGGTCGCGGGCCTTCGTCGTCGCCGCCCCTCCACCTCACACTCCGGCGGCCCGCCGCCCGGCTGGGGTTCGTGAGCGGGGTGCCTGCTCAGCCGCCTACCGGGACCGCGAGGGGGCTCGCGCCCGGCAGGCAGGGCCGGGGACCCGACCCGCTCACTCCGTCGCCGCCAACCATGGCGACCACGCCCACGCGCCGCGCCCGACAGCGCTGCCCTAAGGGGCGCCCGCCTCTCTCGTCGTCGCTCGGTCGGGGGGCGCTCCGCTACCCTCGATCCCCGCTGTTGCGTGGGTCCCGCCGGATCCGGACACCGTGGAGTCGAGTACGGTGGCGACTGACGGGAAATATCCGAAAAGGGATTGCACCGAATCGGATGGATAACGGAATTCGGTGTTCTGCCCGGTATGCGCCTGGGCGGGCGCTAGACTCGTCGCGGTCGGCGGGCGACGGTCCGTCACCACCCGGTGCACGTTCCGTGGGTTTTCACGGACCGCGTCCGGTCGGCCTCGCTCCGCGAGCACCACGGAAGCGGTCAGGGAGGGTGGAGGATGAGCGGCTATGTCGCGCGCGTGCGCCGCGGCGACCTGCCCGGGCGCGGGACCGGCTACGAGGAGCTGGCCGAGTCGGCGGCGCTGCGCTGGGCCGCGGTCGACCCGCTGCTGCCGGCGCCCCCGCGGCCGCGCCGCGCCGGGGACACCCTGCTGACCGTCAGCGACGAGGCGGGCCGCACCGTCGCCGCGGGCACCATGCGCTACTCCTGGTACCAGCCGGGCGAGGTGGGCCGCACCTGGGGGATGCCCGACCAGCACTGGCTGACCCCGGTGGTCGGCGGCCCCGACCCCGAGCGGGCCCTGGACTCGCTGCTGACGAGCTGGAAGGAGCAGCTGGAGGCCCAGCCCGGCGGCACCGGGTCGGAGTCCTCGGCGCTGCTCACCTGGCCCGCCCGCGACGTGTGCGGCATAGCGCCGCTGCAGCGCCACGGCCTGCAGCCCTACAGCGTGCTGTCGGTGCGCCCGCGCGGGCGCGGGGTGCCGCCCTCGCTGCCCCCGCGCGACGTGGCGATCCGGATGGCCGACCGGCAGGACCTGACCCCGGCCGTGGGCCTGCTGATGGAGCAGCACCGCTTCGAGGAGCGCTTCGGCGGGGTCTTCGTGCAGCAGGAGACCGCCGAGCAGACCCGCAGCGTGCTGTCGGCGGCGCTGAACCGGCGCCCGTCCTGGATATGGGTGGCCGAGAGGCGCGGCCGGATGGTGGGCCTGGTGTGGGTCACCCCGCCGCAGCGCGCCCGGTGGACGGCGCCGCTGGTGTCGGCGTCGTCGGCGGCCCACATCGGCTACGGCATCGTGACCGAGGGCGAGCGCGGCCGGGGGATCGGTACCGCCCTGGTGGAACAGGCCCACCAGGCGCTGGACACGTGCGGCGCGGAGACGGTGCTGCTCGACCACTCGCTGATGAACCCGCTGTCGACCCCCTTCTGGGCCCGGATGGGCTACCGCCCCCTGTGGACCACCTGGGAGGCCCGCCCGGCCATAGCGATGCGCTGAGGCGGGTGCCGCCCCCCGGTGGGCGCGGGCGCCGGTGTCCGGAGGCGAGGGGACCAGGGCCGAGCCGGAGCCGTGATGATCGCCCTGTGGCCGTGGCCGGGTGATCGTGGACACCGCCGCCCCGGGCCTGCTCGGCGCCCCGTCGACAAGGACCTCGCCGCGCGCGGCCGTGCCCTCTCCGCGGCCTCCGGGATCGGGGCGGTGGCAGCCCCGGAGTGCCTGGGGCGCGGGCGGATCCGGGCGGTCGCCGAACCGGGGCGGCGCGGCGGCGGCCGCGCGGAGGTGCCGCGGCCCGGGCGCTGAGGCCCGGCTCCACCCCCTTTGACGGGCGCGGACGCGGCGGCGCCGGCCGCGCGCGTGCCGTCGGGCGGGCCCGGGCCTGTTATCCTGGTGGCCCGTGGAGTCCGAGGCCCGGAAGCGGGGAACCGCCGGGACCGAGAGGGCGCCGCACGGCCGCCCGTCCGCATCGATCGGGCGGTCCGCAGCCATTCGACCACGGGAGCAACACTTGGCATCCGCCGCGAGTACCAAACACCTCTTCGTCACCGGCGGCGTCGCCTCAAGCCTCGGCAAGGGCCTGACCGCGTCCAGCCTCGGCCGGCTGCTGAAGTCGCGCGGTCTGCGGGTCACCATGCAGAAGCTGGACCCCTACCTCAACGTCGACCCCGGGACGATGAACCCCTTCCAGCACGGAGAGGTGTTCGTCACCGACGACGGGGCCGAGACCGACCTCGACATCGGCCACTACGAGCGCTTCCTCGACACCGAGCTGTCGGGGTCGGCGAACGTCACCACCGGCCAGATCTACTCCAGCGTGATCGCCAAGGAGCGGCAGGGCGCCTACCTGGGCGACACCGTCCAGGTGATCCCGCACATCACCAACGAGATCAAGTCGCGCATCTACGCGATGGAGTCCGCCGGCGTCGACGTGGTCATCACCGAGATCGGCGGCACGGTCGGCGACATCGAGTCGCTGCCCTTCCTGGAGGCCGTGCGGCAGATCCGGCACGAGATCGGGCGGGACAACTGCTTCTTCCTGCACGTGTCGCTGGTGCCCTACCTGGCGCCGTCCGGGGAGCTCAAGACCAAGCCCACCCAGCACTCGGTGGCGGCGCTGCGCAACATCGGCATCCAGCCCGACGGCCTGGTGTGCCGGTCGGACCGGCCGATCCCGGACGCCATGAAGTCCAAGATCAGCCTGATGTGCGACGTGGACGAGGGCGGCGTGATCTCCTGCCCGGACGCGCCCTCCATCTACGACATCCCCAAGGTGGTGCACCGGGAGGGCCTGGACGCCTACGTGGTGCGCCGGCTGGGGCTGGCCTTCCGCGACGTGGACTGGAGCGAGTGGGACGACCTGCTGGGCCGGGTGCACCGCCCCGAGCACGAGGTCACCATCGCCCTGGTGGGCAAGTACATCGACCTGCCCGACGCCTACCTGTCGGTGACCGAGGCGCTGCGCGCGGGCGGCTTCGGCGAGGACACCCGGGTGCGGATCCGCTGGGTGGCCAGCGACGAGTGCGCGACCCCGGAGGGGGCCCGCCGGGAGCTGGAGGGCGTGGACGGCGTCCTGGTGCCGGGCGGCTTCGGCGTGCGCGGCATCGAGGGCAAGCTGGGCGCGATCCGCTACGCCCGGGAGAACCGCATCCCGCTGCTGGGCATCTGCCTGGGCCTGCAGTGCATGGTGATCGAGTACGCGCGCACCGTCGCCGGGATCGAGGGCGCCAACAGCGCCGAGTTCGACGACAAGGCGGCCGAGCCGGTCATCGCCACCATGGCCGACCAGGCCGACGTGATCTCCGGCGACCGCGACATGGGCGGCACCATGCGGCTGGGCCTGTACCCGGCCGACCTGGCCGAGGGGTCGCTGGTGCGGGAGGTGTACGGCAAGGCGCGGGTGTCCGAGCGCCACCGGCACCGCTTCGAGGTCAACAACGCCTACCGGGGCCGCCTGGAGGAGGCCGGGCTGCGCTTCTCGGGCCTGTCGCCCGACGGCCGCCTGGTGGAGTACGCGGAGCTGCCGCAGGAGGAGCACCCGTTCTTCGTGGCGACCCAGGCCCACCCGGAGCTGCGGTCGCGGCCCACCCGCCCGCACCCGCTGTTCTCCGGCCTGGTGGCGGCCGCCCTGAAGCGCTCGGCCGAGGCCCGCGCCTGATGGCCGTGTCGTGGGGCGGCAAGCTCGCCGACGAGCCCGAGCGGCGCGAGACCGTGGCGCGCGAGGTGCCCTTCCGGGGCGCCAAGACGCAGGTGCACGTGGACCGGCTGGTGCTGCCCGGCGCCGACGGGCCCGAGGAGGTGTCCCGCGAGTACCTGGTGCACCCGGGTGCGGCGGTGGCGCTGGCCCTGGACGAGGCCGGGAGGGTGCTGATGGTGCACCAGTACCGGCACGCGGTGGGCGAGCGCCTGTGGGAGCTGCCGGCGGGGGTGCGCGACGAGGAGGGCGAGCCCCCGGTGCGCACGGCCATGCGGGAGCTGGAGGAGGAGGCCGGGCACCGCGCGGAGCGCTGGTACGAGCTGGCCGACTTCTACCCCTCGCCCGGGTTCTCCAGCGAGCGCATCCAGGTGTTCCTGGGGCGGGGCGTGCGCCCGGTCCCCGAGGAGGAGCAGAGCTACGTCCGGCTGCACGAGGAGGCCGACCTGCACCCCGAGTGGGTTCCGCTGGAGGAGGCGGTGCGGGGCGTGGCCGAGGGCCGGGTGCGCAACGGTGCGACGGTGATCGGCGTCCTGGCG
>NZ_JAQFWQ010000193.1 GCF_027706725.1 Nocardiopsis endophytica | reverse complement strand
GCCCGCCCGGGGGGGGCCCCCACGCCGGAGGGTTTTCGGTCTTGTCGAAATCAGGTGGCTGTGTCGTTCGTGTGTGGATCGGCCGGGGTCAGTGGGCCCCGGCCAGGCCGTCGCCTCCCAGGGTGAGCAGGGACCGCATGCGCTCCAGGTCCTCGGGGGTGTCGATGTCGTCGGGGCTCGCGACGTCATCGCAGGCCACCGTGGTCACCAGGTGGGAATAGGCGCGCAGGAAGGGCCGCGCGCCCACGTCGCCCTCGGCCAGGGCGTGCACCGTCGGCCAGTGCTCGCGCCCCAGCAGGACGGGGTTGCGGGGGTTGCCGGAATAGGTGGCCGCCGCCGCGCGGGCGCCGTCGGCGTAGGCGGCGATCAGCCGCTTCACCGCCGCCGAGGTGACCAGCGGCTGGTCGGCCAGCGCGATCACCACCGCGTCCACCTCCTCGGGCAGCGCCTCCAGCCCCCGGCGCAGGGACGAGCCCATACCGCTCTCCCAGCTGGGGTTGTTCACCTCCGCGGCCCCCTCGACCGCGATCGTCTCCGCACCCAGGACCACATGGACCGGCAGGCAGCCGCCCTCGCGCAGCACCCTGACGCCACGGTCGGCCAGGCGCTCCCCCGCCACCTCCACGGCGGCCTTGGGGCGCCCGAGCCTGCTGCCGCGGCCCGCGGCCAGCAGAAGGCCGGCGATCGGGAGGCGGACGGCGCCGTGCTCGCGTGTGGTCATGCCGCGATGATGCCACGCCCGCCCGCGCGGGGCGCCGGGTTCGGCGACTCCGTCTCGGACCGGACACCCGAAACCGCCCCCGACGGGCCCGTTCGCCCGGCTCGGCGGCGGGGGTTCACCCGCCCGCCTGACCGGTACCGGCCGCCTCGGCCTGCCGGGCCAGCGGCTCGGTGTGGATCCGCCCGGAGGTGGAGCTCAGCGGCCGCCCGGACCCGCCCCACCGGGTCTGGATCAGTTCGGCCGCGATCGATACCGCCGTCTCCTCCGGCGTGCGCGCCCCCAGGTCCAGCCCGATCGGCGAGTGCACCCGCCGCAGCCGGTCCTGCGGCACCCCCGCCTCCCGCAGCCGGGCCATCCGGTCATCGTGGGTGCGGCGGCTGCCCATCGCCCCGATGTAGCCCGCCCGGGTGTCCAGGGCGGCCTCCAGCACCGGCACGTCGAACTTGGGGTCGTGGGTGAGCACGCAGATCGCGGTGCGCTCGTCGATCTCGTCGGCGATCTCGGTCAGGTAGGCGTGCGGCCACTTCACCACCACCTCGTCGGCGCGCGGGAACCGCTTGGGCGTGGCGAACACCGGGCGCGCGTCGCACACCGTCACCCGGTAGCCCAGGTAGGCGCCGATGTCGGCGACGGCCGCGGCGAAGTCGATGGCGCCGAAGACCAGCATGCGCGGCGCCGGGGCGAAGCTCTGCACGAACACCTCGAGCTCGTCCCCGCGCCGCTGCCCGTCCGCGCCGTAGTGCAGGATGCCGGTGCTGCCCTGGGCGAGCATGCCGCGCGCGTCGTCGTCGACCGCCGCGTCCAGGCGGGCCCCGCCCAGCGACCCGTCGGCGCCGTCGGGGCGGACCACCCGCCGCGCGCCCAGGGGCCCCGGGCCGCCGACGACGGTGGCCACCGCCACCGGCCGGTGGGCGTCCACCGCCTCGATCACCCCGGGCAGCTGGGGGTAGCGGCCCCGGTCCACCGGCTCGACCAGCACGTGGAGGGTGCCGCCGCAGGTCAGGCCGACCGCGAAGGCGTCGTCATCGCTGACCCCGTACTTCTCGCGCACCGGCTCGCCGGTGGCCATGACCTGCTGGGCCAGCTCATAGACGGCGCCCTCCACGCAGCCGCCGGAGACGCTGCCGACCACCTCGCCGGAGGGGCCGACCGCCATCGCCGCCCCGGCCTCCCGGGGCGAGCTCCGATAGGTGTCGATCACGGTCGCCAGCGCGAACGTCTCGCCGCCGGAGTACAGCTCCGCGACGGCCGAGCGGATGTCACGCACGTGCTCCTCCTCCTTCGGCGCGGCCGCGCGCCACGGCCCGCGCCAGTCGTTGCAGCGCCTCCAGGCTGTGCCCGGGGACGAAGTCGTCGATGTGGGGCAGCGCCGCCGCCATCCCCGCGGCGCGGGGGCGGTAGCCGGCCTGGCCCTTGTGGGGGTTGGCCCATACGATCCGGTGCGCCAGGCGGGAGAGGCGGGCCATCTGCCCGCCCAGCAGCGACGCGTCGCCGCGCTCCCACCCGTCGGAGGCGATGAGCACGACGGCGCCGCGGGCGGCGCCCCGGCTTCCGTACAGGTCGAGGAATTCCTTCAGCTCCTCCCCCAGGCGGGTTCCTCCCCGCCAGTCGGGGACGGCCGCCCCGGCGGCGCGCAGGGCGCGGGCCGGGTCGGCGGCGGACAGTTCGCGTGTCAGGCGCGTCAGCCGGGTGCCGACGCTGAAGACCTCGGTGGCGCCGGGGTGGCCCCGCACCAGCACGTGGGCGAGGCGGAGCAGCGGCTCGGCGTAGGGCGCCATGGAGCCGCTGACGTCGACGAGCACGACCACCTTGCGGGGCCGGTCGGTGCGCCCCCGGTAGGACAGCCGCACCGGTTCGCCGTCGGTGCGCGCGGCGGCGGCGAGGGTGCGACGCGGGTCGAGGCGCCCGCGCCGGGCGGGGGCCGTGCGGCGGGCGGGGCGCCGGGGCGGGTCGGCGGCGATGAGCGACACCAGCCGGGCGGCTTCGGCGCGCTCCTCCTCGCCGAGGAGTCCGAGGTCGGCGGTGCGCAGTACCTCGGTGCCGCTGGCGGCGGCGGGGCGGTGGGCCTCCGGCCCGTCGTCGCCGCCCTGTTCCCCGCCGCCGGGGCCGAGCAGCGCCGTGAGGCGCCGACGGGCGGGCACCGGCAGAGCGGGGCGCGGGGCGGGCGGGGACGCCCCGAAGTAGGCGGCGAAGCAGGCGTCGTAGACGTCGAGTTCGGCGCGGGTCGAGCAGAGGGTGAGGCGCCCGGCCCAGTAGACGCGGTCGGCGCGGGCGGGGGCGTCGACCGCGGCGAGTGCGTCGGTGAAGGCGAGGGCTCGGGTGGTGTCGGCGCGCAGCCCGGCGGCGCGCAGCGCCCGCACGAGGCCGAGCACCGGGGCGGTGTCCGGCGCAGATGCGGCCGTGGTGGCCGCGGGGGCCGTCGATCGGGTGCGGCGCGTCACGGCCGTGCCCTCGCGGCGGTGCGGGCGGCGTGCTCGGCGCCGGGTGCGCGGGCCGCACCGGCGGCGTCCGCACCCCCGCCGTTGAGCAGGGCGGACAGCCGGTCCCGGACGGCGTCGACGTCGTCGCGGTGCTTGACGAGCGCGCCCAGGGTGCGCGCGGCGGCGCCGGGGTCGAGCGCGGTGGCGCCGAGCGCGGTCAGGGCGGCGGTCCAGTCGATCGTCTCGGCGACTCCGGGGGGCTTGAGCAGGTCGATGCCGGAGGCGGCCGGGTCGCGGAGGCGCTGCGCCGCCGCGGCGACCTCGCGCACGAGGCGCTCCGCGGCCTCGGGGCGGCGGCGCGCGATGATGGCCGCCTCCCGCTCGAAGGAGGGGTGGGGTGTCCAGTGGTACAGGCACCGGCGCTTGAGGGCGTCGTGCACCTCGCGGGTGCGGTTGGAGGTGAGCACGACCGCGGGGGGCGCGGCGGCCCGGACGGTGCCCAGTTCGGGGACGGAGATGGCGAAGTCGGAGAGGAACTCCAGCAGGAACGCCTCGAACTCGTCGTCGGCGCGGTCGATCTCGTCGATGAGGAGCACGGCGGGGCGGCCGGGGGCGCTCTCCTCCAGGGCACGCAGCAACGGGCGGGCGCGCAGGTAGCGGCGGTCGTACATGCCCGCCTCCAGCTCCTCGGCGCCGCCCGGCGCGGCGCTGGAGGCCTGCACGGCGCGCAGGTGGAGGAGCTGGCGCGGGTGGTCCCAGTCGTAGAGGGCCTGGGAGGCGTCGATGCCCTCGTAGCACTGCAGGCGGATGAGCGGGGCGCCGAGGACGCCGGCCAGGGCGCGCGCGAGCTCGGTCTTGCCGACGCCCGCGTCGCCTTCGAGGAAGAGCGGCCGCTGCATGCGCAGGGCCAGGAAGCACGCGGTGGCGGCTCCGTCGTCGGCCAGGTAGCCCTGGTCGTCCAACAGCGCCGCCAGGGTCTCGGGGTCGTCCGGGCCGGTGCCCGGTGCGCCGATCGCCCCCATGCCCCTCCTTTGGGCCGCCCGATGGTCCTGTTCCTGGAACAAGGCTATGTGCCGTGTCCCACAACCGGAGAGGTCATGATCCTCCAAATTTCCGGGATGGACGACGAGGAGGCTCGTGCGCGCGCACATGAGCGGAGGCCGGGCGCAGTGGAGGAGGCGGAGGCGGCGGGACGCAGGGATCGAAGGGGCGAAGAAGCAAGGCGGCGGAAGGCCACGCTCCTGGAATGTGCCCACGACGGTGGACGGCTGGGACCCGGGCACCCCGAGGGTGCGGGGCGGCCCCGGAGGCCCGGGTCAGCCGTTGCCGTTCAGCAGCGATACGAGGGCGATCATGGTCACGAGGGTCCAGAACACGACGGAGACCCGGTCGGCGCCGGCACGCGCATTCCGGGTCGCCCGGATGCTCACAGTGAGGGTCTCCATGCACACTATGACGCCCCCTATAGGGCTTCCGGTTCAACCGGTTTTTCAGTGCGCCGGGACGGCCGCATGGGGGTCCTGCGTTTGCACGGCGCGTAGCGGACGTACGGACCCGTCCTCGGGACACCATGGATAGGAGGTCGGCCCTCGCCGCAGCCCTGTCGGCCGTGGGGCGTGTGCGTGGTCACCGTGTTGGGCGGCGACGAGGAGAGGTCGGCGGCCCATACGGCAGCGCTGTCGGGTGCAGCGCGTGTGCGTGGTCGCCGTTGATGGCGGCGACGGCGAGAAGCGAGGCGGTTCCCCGGCCCCGCCTGCCGGGTGGCGGGCCCCTCGCGGTGCGGGAGGTCGGCGCAGCCGGGCGGGCGCGTGGTCGCCCGCGTTCGTGGCGGCCGCCGGGCCGGTGCCCCCTGCCCCCTCCTCGTTGATCTCGGGAAAAACGACGCTACCGGGCCGGTTTTAGCGTC
>NZ_JAQFWQ010000192.1 GCF_027706725.1 Nocardiopsis endophytica | reverse complement strand
CTTCCCCCCACGGCCCCCACGGCCATCCCCAAGGAGGACCCGTGCCCCGCTCCCTCCCCGCTCCTCGGCTCCTCGGTGCCGCCGCCGCGTTCGGCCTGATCCTCGTCCCCGCCGCCCCCGTCGCGTCCGCCCACGCCGACTCCGGATCGATCGCCGCCACCACCTCGGTCGGCGTGCACAACGCCTACGAGAAGTCCGCCTTCCCCTACTTCGCCGACGCCCTGGACTCCGGCGCCGGGCTGCTGGAGCTCGACGTGTGGACCGACGAGCACAGCGGCGACTGGCGGGTCAACCACGACCTCATTGGCCAGAGCAACAACTGCGCCGGCGCGACCGACCCCGACGGCCTGCGCCGGGGCGGCGACGGCGACCTCCGCGCCTGCCTCACCGACATCCGCACCTGGCACGACACGCAGCCCGGCCACCGGCCCATCGTGCTCAAGATCGAGATGAAGGACGGGTTCCACGCGGCCGGGGGGCTGGGCCCCGCCGAGTTCGACACGCTCGTCGGCGAGACGCTCGGCGACGCCGTCCACCGCCCGGCCGACCTGCTCGGCGGCAGGGCCACCCTGGACGAGGCCGCCGCCGCGGGGGACTGGGCCGACCGCGACGCGCTCGCGGGCAAGGTCCTCATCGAGCTCATCCCCGGCACCGTCGAGCGGCAGAACCCCTTCGACGACCTGTGGACCGACGAGGAGTACGCCCGCCACCTGCGCGACCTCGCCGAGGAGGGCGGGATCGGCGGGGCCGCGGCCTTCCCCGCGGTCCTGGACGCCGAGGCCGGGGACCCGAGGGAGCGCTACGACGATGTGGGCCTGCGGCCGTGGTTCGTGGTGTTCGACGGCAGCGCCCCGGCCTACGCCGGCGGCGGCATCGACACCTCCTGGTACGTGGACAACAACTACCTGCTGATCATGACCGACGCCCACGCGGTGCCGCCGGAGATCGACCCGGTGTCCCCGGGCGAGGACGAGGCCGCGGCCCGGGTGGCCGAGCTGGCCGACGCCGGTGCGACGACGGTGACCAGCGACTGGACCGGCCTGCCGTCGGTCCTGGGCACGGTCCTCCCGCGCGGCGGCGGGAGCGGCGCGGCCTGAGCGGCGGCGTCCGCTGGAGCGATGGAGTCCCCGAAGACCGTCCACGGACGGCCGGGGCCCGGCCACGGTTCCCGAGGTCGGGCCGGGCCCCGGCCGTCGGAGACGCCGCCCGCCCACCCGCCAGGGATGACCACTCCCTTAGGCATCCTGCGGTCGCCGGTCACCCGGGCGCCTCCCAGTACCCCGTCAGGTCGCGGTAGAGCGGCGACGCGCGCAGCAGCTCCTCGTGCGTGCCGACCGCCGCGCACCTCCCGTCCAGGACCACGATCCGGTCGGCCCGCAGCGCCGATGAGAGCCGGTGGGCGATGACCAGCAGCGTCGTCCCCGGCCGCCGCGCCAGCGCCTCCTCCGCGCGCGCCTCGTCCTCCGGCGCGAGGTGGCAGGCGGCCTCGTCCAGGATCAGCAGCGGGGCGGGGGAGGCGTGGGCACGGCCGAGGCAGAGCATCTGCCGTTCACCGGCGGAGAGCGCGGCCGGGTCGACGTCGGCGCCGAGGCCGCCGAGGCGCTCCACCAGCGGGCCGAGGCCCAGCGCCGCCACCGCTTCGCGGATCGGCTCCTCCCCGGCCCCGGGGGCGAGTTGGGCCAGGTTCTCCCGGACGGTTCCGGCGAACACGTAGCCCTCCTGCGGGAGCAGGACCCGGGTGCGCGCCATCGGCCGCGAGGCCCGCCCCCGCACCGGCACACCGCTGAGGAACACCTCGCCCCGGTCGGGGGAGTGCAGGCCGGTCAGCACATGGGCGAGCGTCGACTTGCCGATGCCGCTGGGACCGACGACGGCGACGTGCTCCCCGGCGGGGACGGTGAGGTCGAACCCCTCCAGGAGCGGCGGCGTCCCGGCGCCGTAGGAGACTCGGAGGTCCCGGCACAGGATCGCGGGCGGGGCCGCGCCGCGCCCGGGCACGTCCCCCTCCGGCGGGCCTTCGGGCGGTCCGGTGTCCGCGCTCTGCCCGACGGCGGTCCCCACGTCCGGGCCCTCCGCCGGGCCCTCCCCCGTCCCCTCCGGCGGAACGAACCGCTCCAGCACCACGACCAGGCGGCTCCCGGCCGCGGCCACCGCCGTCATCATGGTCCGCAGCGCGGGGAGAAGGGACTGCACCAGGTAGGTCAGCGCCCCCATCAGGGCCCCGGCGCTCACCCCCCGGTCGAGCAGCCACGGCACGGCCGCCAGGAGCGTGACGACCGGGAGCTGTCCGGCCGCCCCCAGGGCCAGGGTGCGCACCGCCGTCCACCGGGCCAGGGACCGTCCCGCCGCGGCGGCCTCGTCGGCGAGTCCGTCCGGTCCGGTCCCGGCGGTGCGGGTCGTCCCGCAGGCCACCAGGTCGCGCAGTCCGGTGCGCAGGGCGGCGGCGCGGTCGGTGAAGGCCTCGTCCGCGTCGAGGTACCGGCGCTGCGCGGCGGCCATGGGGGGCAGGGTGAGCAGGAAGAGCAGCAGGCCCACGGCCATCGGCGGGAGCACGACCGGCAGCAGCTCGGGCGCGAGGGCCGCCATCCCGGCGACGGCGCCCACGGCGGTGAAGGCGAACGACCGCACCGTCAGCACCAGCCCGGCGAAGCCGTCCCGGGCGATCTCGGTCTGCCGGGTGAGGCGGGAGACGGCGGCGCGTTCGGCTTCGGCCGCGCGGGCCGGGTCGGCCACGGCCCGGCCCAGGGCCTGGTCGGCGGCGCGCCGCACCAGCCCGTCCCGGAAGGGTTCGACGAGCCCGGAGAGCCGCCGGAACACGCCGCGCAGGACCGGCCCGGCGAGCAGCACCGAAGCGGCGGCGACGGCGAGCCACGCCAGCCCTTCGGCGGGCCGCCCGGCGAGGAACCCGCGGTCGAGGGACCAGGCGACGGCGAAGCCGACGAGGAAGGTCTGGACCGACTCCAGCAGCGACCACGCGGCGAGCCCGATGAGGGCGCCCTTGTGGCGCCGGAAGAAGCGCAGCCCGAGCGGGAGGAGTCTGCGGACGGTCCCCCGGTACGGGCGTCGCGGTTCGCGGGGCCGTGCGCCGTCGGCATCCGGCGGCGTTCGGGCAGGACTTCCAGAAGCCGTCGCGGCGGAGTTCAACCTGCCCCCTTCTGTGCGGGACCGGTCGGAGGGGAGCCCCGCCGTTCGCGGTGGACGGCCGCACGGTGCCGAGGGGTATCACGGGAATTCACACCGGTCGCTCCTCTCCGAGGCCGGGGCCGGGGATGTCATGCCGTTCCGCCGTCGGCGGCGTGTCCGAGGCGTGGCCGAAGACCGCGCGGTACTCCGGATCGCCCCACAACTCCTTGTGGGGGCCCACCGCCCGGACGCGGCCCTCCTCCAGCCACACCACCAGGTCCGCCCGCGCCGCCGACGAGAGGCGGTGCGCGACCATCAGCCTGGTCCCGGGGCGGACCCGGTGGGTCAGCGCGCGGTCCACCTGCCGTTCGGTCGCGGTGTCCAGGCTGGAGGTGGCGTCGTCCAGGATCAGCAGCCGCCCGGCGTGGGCGAAGGCCCGCGCCAGCCCCAACCGCTGCAGTTCCCCGCCCGAGAGCGGGGCCTCGTCCAGCGGCGTCGCATACCCCTGGGGAAGCGTCCGGATGAAGGCGTCCGCCCCGGCCGCTCGCGCCGCCGATCGCACACTCTCCGCCGAGGCCGTCTCGGCGCCCGCCGCGACGGCGTCGGCGACGGTGGCCCCGGACAGGTGCGGCCGCTCGAACGCGTACCCCACCTCCCTGCGCAGCTCGGCCTCCGCGAGCCGGTCCAGGCGCACGCCGTCCAGCAGCACCTCCCCTTCGTCGGGGTCGGCCAGGCGCCCCGCCACCTCCGCGAGCGTCGACTTGCCCGCCCCCGAGCGGCCGACCACGGCCGCCGTCAGTCCGCCGGGGACGCGCAGGTCGACCCCGCGCAGCGGCTGGGCCTGCCCGCGCCGCACTCGCACGCCGCGCAGTTCCAGCGTCCCCGGGCCTCCCGGCGGCAGTCCGGACGTCCCGTAGCGCAGCGACGGCGCGCGGACCAGGGCGTCGACGCGGCGCGCCGCCGTCCGCCCGCGCACGAGCGCCCCCAGCGGCTCGGCCACCGCCCCCAGCCCCGCGGCCAGGGACGCGTAGCGCGACACCGCCAGCAGGTCGCCGACGCTGAGCCGCCCGGCGGCCAGCCCGAGCCCGCCCACCGCGAGCACGACCGTGACCAGCAGGGGCATGAGCACGCCGCTGCGCGCCATCGCAGAGCCGTGCACCGCCCACATCCCCCGCCCCGCCGTGCTGAGCGCGCCGAGCGGCCGGAGGACGCGGTCGCGCTCGGCGTCCACCGTGGCGGAGGCGGCGATGGCGCGGGCGCCCCCCAGGGCGTCCGTCAGCCGGGAGGCGATGGCGGCCTGCACCTGCAGGTAGCGCCCGACGCTCTCGGTGGAACGGCGGGCGAACGACCGCAGGAGCAGCACCAGCAGGGGCAGCCCCGCCGTGAACGCCAGCGCCGTCCACGGGTCGATGAGGACCAGGGCGATCAGCGCTCCGACCGGCGCCAGCGCCGCGGCGGCCACCTGTGCTGCCGCGGCGGGGGCCGCTCCGGCCTCGGCGGCGTTGGCCGACAGGCGCGTCGCCACCTCGCCGGGGGAGTGCCGGGCGGCTTCGGGAGGGGAGGTGGCGAGCAGGCCGGCGACCGCCCTGCGGCGGAGCCACGCGGTGGAGTGGGCCCCCACCGTCCCCGACAGAAGGGCGGTACAGGCGCCCAGGACCACCTCGGCCGCGGCGAGCCCCGCCGCGGCGGCGAGCATGCGCCCCGCGCCGGGGGCACGGTCCAGCAGGAGGTCGAGGGTGGTGCCGAGCACGGCGGGGAGCGCGATCGAGGCCGCGGCGGCCCCGGCCGAGCACAGGAGGATCCCCGCGGTACGTCCGGCACTGGCCCGCGCGACCCGGGCCAGCAGCACGTCGGCGGACCGGGCGGCCGCCCTGCCGCCGTCGTCGGGTCCGTGGGTGAACACCATCCGTGGCCCTTCCTTGACGTGGGGGCGGGGCGGCGTCGGTCCCTGCTCGTGAAGACCTGGGAGCCCCACTGTCGTGG
>NZ_JAQFWQ010000191.1 GCF_027706725.1 Nocardiopsis endophytica | reverse complement strand
CAAGCCCTGACCCGCGAGGATCATGTCGCTTTTCCGCTAGAGGCGGCTTTCCGCTGTCTCCGAATTTACCACGCTTTCCGAGTGGCGCCGAACCGGCGCTCTCGCATGCCGTTTCCAGCACTTCGGCGAGGTTCCTTCCGGGATTTCATCCGGTCGGAGAAGACCGGTGAAACAGACTAGCAGCCCCGGATCGATGCCCGGACCGTGCTGTCTTGGAAGGGCGGCGGTCCGGTTCCGGCCCCGTGAGGGCCGCCGTCCCGCTCGGCTAGATCACGATAGGTTCCGCGCCCGGAGACGTCAAATCGGCCCTGCCGTCTCCAGCGGGCCTCCGCCTTCGAGCTCGCACAGCCCCGCTACTGCGGGCCGCGCGGTAGGTCGTCGTTGGTTGCAGGGGTCTTCTTCCCCCGCGTCCGACACCCTTAAACACACGGTCCGCCGAGAAACTTCCGTTCCCCGGCGCTCCCCCGGAGCGACCGGGTGCCCGGCCCGTCCCGCCGAACGCGAACGGGAGGCGCCCCTGCCAGGAACGCCTCCCGTATACGCACGCCGTCGGTGTGCGGGACCTACGCGGGGCGCAAGCCCCTCAGCCCACGACCACGCCGCCGATGTTGCGCTTGCCCCGGCGCAGCACCGCGTAGCGGCCGTGCATCAGGTCGTCCGCGCCGAGCACCGCCTCGACGTCGGTCACCTTGGTGTTGTTGAGGTACGCGCCGCCCTCCTGGACCGCGCGACGGGCCGCCGACTTGCTGGGGACCAGGCCCGTGTCCGCGAGGAGGTCGACCACCGGGACGCCGTCGCCGACGGAGGGGACCTCGGCCTTGGGCACCTCGGCCAGGGCCGCGTCCAGCGTGCGCGCGTCCAGCGCCGACAGGTCGGCGCGGCCGAACAGTGCCTGGCTCGCCTCGATGACCTTCCGGCACTCCTCCTCGCCGTGCACCAGGGTGGTGAGCTCCTCGGCCAGCGCGCGCTGGGCGGCGCGGGCGGCGGGGCGCTCCTCGGTCTGGCGCTCCAGCTCCTCGATCTCCTCCCGGGTGCGGAAGCTGAACACGCGCAGGTAGCGCGCGACATCCCGGTCGTCGGTGTTGAACCAGAACTGGTAGAAGGCGTACGGCGTCGTGAGCTCGGGGTCGAGCCAGACGCTGCCGCCCTCGGTCTTGCCGAACTTGGTGCCGTCGGCCTTGGTCAGCAGGTTGGTGGTGAGCGCGTGCGCGGGGCCGTGCGGCTCGTTGCCGTCCATGCGGCGGATGAGCTCCAGCCCGGCGGTGATGTTGCCCCACTGGTCGCTGCCGCCGATCTGCAGGGTGCACCCGTGGCGCCGGTAGAACTGCACGTAGTCGTAGGACTGGAGCAGCACGTAGCTGAACTCGGTGTAGCTCATGCCGTCGCCGTCGAGGCGCGCCTTGACGGTCTCGCGCTGAAGCATCTGGTTGATGCTGAAGTGCTTGCCGACGTCGCGCAGCATCTCGATGGCGCTCATGGAGCGCAGCCACTCGCCGTTGTCGGCCAGGATCGCGTCGGTCGGCTCCGGTGCGGCGCCCTCTGGGGTGAAGCGCAGGAACGCCGAGAGCTGGCGGCCGATGGCGGCCACGTAGCCGGCGACCGTCTCCTCGGAGTTCAGGGTGCGCTCGGCGGTGGGCTTCGGGTCGCCGATGAGGCCGGTGCCGCCGCCGACGAGGGCGATGGGCCGGTGCCCGGCGCGCTGGAAGCGGGCCAGCGTCAGGATCTGCGTGAGGTGGCCGACGTGCAGGCTCCCCGCGGTCGGGTCGAAGCCGCAATAGAGGGTGACCGGGCCATCGGCGAGCGCCTTGCGAAGTTCGTCAAGGTCGGTGGTCTGCGCGAGCAGGCCGCGCCATTCGAGTTCGTCGATGATGTCGGTCACTGTCTACTTCCGTCGCTCGGGTCCTCGTGGTGACGCGTCCACTGTATCGGCGCGTTCATCTGCGCCTCGACCGGATTTCGCGGCGGCGGCCGATGCTACGCACCGTGAGGATGGAGGTGACGGCGGCACGGAGAGGAGTCGGCGGGGCCGGGGGGAGCGGGTCGGAGCTCCGGGGCCCACGCCCTCCGCTGAAGGCCCGGGACCGCCGCGCCCCGGTCGCGATAGGGGGAACCGGAACCGGGCGCAGGCGGCCCCGGGGGTCGGTGGGACGGTGACCGCCCGGGCGCCACGGACCATGATCACTGACTACACAACGTGGGATTGCGCGTGAGCATGTGATGCGCGTCACATGACCATCCGGCGCGATCGTACTCGCGGTCGGCCGTTCCGGCTCCTCCGGACGGCCGAAACCGGACGCCGCCTCCCCCACTGCTGGTCAGGAGGGCACCACAGTCACCCGCGCAACACGCCGCGCTGTCCGCAACACCGGTTCCGGTCGCTGTGGGGTGAGCTGGCGCATACGTCGAAAATGCCTACAGCCACGGCATTTTCACGTTTCACACCGAGTTTCGGTCGGTCCGAAAAGAAGTCGACATCAGGGCTGAATCTCGGCGTCCACCCGGACGGCGGCCTCGGACGCCCCGGCGCAGTCGGCCAGGAGGCGCGCGTCGTCCTCCAGGTCGGCGACGCCCCAACCGGGTTCCGCGCCGAACGGGGCGACCTCGATGTCCAACCGGCCGCCGCGCGTACGCCTCCGCCAGACCCCGGCGATCTCCCCGCGCGCCAGCACCGTGCCGGGGGTCCCGGCGGCACGCCACACCCTCCTCCGCAGAACCGGGTCGGGCACGAGGAAGGCGCGATCCGCGAGGGCGGTGAACGGGTCGTAGGGGCCCAGCAGCCGCACCGATCCCGGGGGCGCCTCGCCCGGTTCGGGCGCCTCACCGGGGGTGTCCGGCGCCCAGCGCCGCTTCCCTTCGACCTCGACAGGGCGCAGGGCCGAAGCGGCCGTCGACCACCATGACCGTGCCGTTGCGGGCGTGCGTCCCGTCCAGGCGGCCAGATCGACCGGGCGGGCGGGGCCGAACACGCGTAGGAAGCGTTGGACGAGCTCGACCCGTGCGACGTCGGCTGGCGGCGGCTCCCCCGCCTCAGGGAGCCTGCGGTAGACGGTCGCACCGTCTACCAGGGAGGCGCCGAGGCCCGCCAGCAGTGTGGCCATGCGGAAGAGAAGGTCGTCGATGTGCCGGACGCCGCACCCGGCGCACCAGGGCGCAGCGGCGGGGATGAGCGGTTCGACAGCGGAGGTCGCGGCGGTGCTCAGCTCGCCCTTGGTGTGCGCGGGAGAGGAGTCGGCGGCCTCGCGCATCGCCACCGCCGCCCGGTCGAGCGCGCGCTGAAGGCCCGGCCCCTCCTCCTGCACGCGGAAGAGCGTCGGCCCGGCGGTCTGGCGCTGCAGTTGCCGGGCGTCGTCGACGCGCAGGGCGGCGGCGAGCAGCGGGGCGTCCTCGGCATCGTGCAGGTGCAGCGCCCCTCGCAGCGAGTGCAGCAGTACCGTGCGCCGTCCGGGTGGCGGGCCGCCGCGCAGCCGCAGGGCGGGTTCGGCGGTCCGGCCCGGAGGGTGGTCCTGCAGGCCGACGGCGAGCACCCGCGCCCCACCGCCCGGGCGGTCCAGGTCGTGGGCGCGTACCCGGTGGCCGAGCACAGCGGCGCGGCCGAGCCGGGGAACGCCGGTGGCGGCTCCCATGGACGGGAGTGTTCCCGCCGGGCGCGGCCGGGCTACCGGGTGGGGACGATCTTCTCGCCCAGGTACTCGGCGATGGCGAGGGAGGAGGTCGCGGCGGGGGACGGGGCGTTGCGCACGCACACGATGCGGTCGTGGGTCTCCAGCGCGAAGTCGTCCACCAGCGATCCGTCGCGGGCGAGCGCCTGGGCGCGCACGCCGGAGGGGGCGGGGCGCAGGTCGCGGGCGGTGATCCCGGGGACGAGGCGGCGCGCCTGGCGGGCGAAGACCGCGGGGGAGGCGGATACCGCCATCTCGGCGGCGCCCATCGCCCAGTGCCGTCGGGCCAGGTGCCAGAAGCCGGGCCAGCGCAGGGTGTCCCCCAGGCGGGCGCGGTCGAGCAGGGCGTTGGGGCCGGCGGTGACCTCGCCGTGCACGTGCCGGGTCAGGTGGACGCCGAGGAAGGGGTAGCGCGGGTCCGGCACGGGGTAGACCAGGCCGCGCACCAGGTGGCGGGCTTCGGGGGCGAGCTCGTGGTAGGTGCCGCGGAAGGGGACGATGCGGGGGTCGTCGCCCGCTCCGGCCATGCGGGCCAGGCGGTCGGTCTCCAGGCCGCCGCAGACGATGAGCGTGTCGAAGCGGTGACGGACGCGCTCGCCGCGGGGGTCGCCGGTGAGCGCCTCGGCGCCGCCCACGCCCTGGCGCAGGTCGATGACGGGGGTGCCGAGCAGCACCCGGCCTCCGGCGCGGCGCACGTCGTCGGCGAGGGATTCGGCGATCGCGACGAAGTCGGTGATGGCGGTGTGCGGCGAGTGGAGGCCGCCGGTGCCGCGCACGTGCGGCTCGATCTCCCGAAGGCCGTCGGGGCCGAGGCGGCGCACGTCGGGGACGCCGTTCTCACGAGCGGTGGCCTCGATGCGGCCGAGCCGTTCCTCCTCTTCGGCGTTCCGGGCGACGAGGACCTTGCCGGCCTCCTCGAAGGGGAGTTCCTTCTCGGCGCAGTAGTCGCGCAGGAGGGCGGTGCCGCGGCGGCACAGGGTGGCCTTGAGGGAGCCGGGCCTGTAGTAGAGGCCGGCGTGCACGACGCCGCTGTTGTGGCCGGTCTGGTGGGCGGCGACCCGTTCCTCGCGTTCGAGGACGGTGACCCGCGCGCCGGGGCGTTCGCGGGTGATCCACTCCGCGAGGGCCAGTCCGACGATGCCTGCGCCGACGATGCCGATGTGCTCACCGCTCATCCGGCAAACGCTAGCAAGCGGCGCCACAGGGCCCGATACGGGGCCCGCGGGGTCTCCGCCCGCTTCCGCCCCGTCGTTCCCTCCTCGTCCCTCCCTCTCCTCCCCCTCAGGACGATGCGTCAGCGGTGGCCGACGGCCTTTTCGGCGGGGACCACCACCGCGTGCCCGGAGGCGAGGCGCACGGTGATCTCGTCGGGCGTCCAGTCGACGGAGGCGATCTCCGGCGGACCGGCGGCACCGGTGGCGTCGGGCACGGTGACCTCGTGGAAGTAGTTCTCGGCGTCATGGCCGAGTTGGAAGGTGTAGACGGCGCCACCGAGCGAGTACCGGCGGACCAGCAGGACCTCGACGGGTTCGGGGTCGCCCGCGTCGCCGAAGGGCTCGTAGATCTCCGGGGAGGTCTCCCGCTGGAGGACGTCGGTGGTGAAGGGCAGCGGGCGGGGAGCGACGAGGACACCGACCACGGCCGCCACGACGCAGGCGAAGACGGCGCCGACCAGGAGGAGGCTTCGGGGAGGGGCGGAGTGGTCGGGCATGGGGGCTGCTCCTGTCGACGATGGTGTCTGCCGGTCGGACGGCGCCGTGGAGGGCGGGGTTCGGCCGACCACCGGCAGCGACCGACCTTAGCGGCAGCCGTCGCACCCCGGCGGCTGGGGCGTCCGGCACCGGCCGTGCGGATGGTCACCACGTTCGGTGGCGACGGAGGGAGGCAGGGCGGTTGCCTGAACCTGCCTGTCGTCTGCCGGGTCGCTCGCGGTCCGGGTGGGTGGGGCGGCTGGGCAGGTACCCCGCTCACGGGCGCCGGCCGGGCCCCGGGCCGGTGGGGTGTGGGGCGGAGTGCGGCAACGAGGACAGGCAGGCGGCTCGCACCGCAGCACTGTCGACCATCCGGCGTGTGCACGGTCGCCGTGGATGGCGGCGACGGGGGAGCGGGGCGGTTCCCGGGGCCTGTCTGCCGGGCGGCGGGCCTCTGGCGGTGCAGGCGGCGGATGGGCAGGTACCCCGCTTGAGGGCCCCGGCCGGGCCCCGGGCCGTCGGAGTGTGGGGTAGAGAGCGGCGACGAGGACAGGCAGGCGGCTCGCACCGCAGCACTGTCGACCGTACGGCGCGTGCGCAGTCGCCGTGGATGGCGGCGACGGCGACAGCGGGGCGATTCCCGGGCCTTGCCTGCCGTCCGTTCGGCCCCTCGCGGTCCGGGTGGCAGCGCGGTGGTGAAGGTGCGTGATCGCCCGCGCTCGTGGCGCCCGTCGGCCCGGCGCTTCTACCCGGCGATGATCTCGACGAAGGTGCTGTCATTCCGGCGGTTTTGAC
>NZ_JAQFWQ010000190.1 GCF_027706725.1 Nocardiopsis endophytica | reverse complement strand
GGGCTCAGGGATCACGGGGGCCGCCTCCGGCGGACGGCCGCGGCGGGCCGGGCGCCCGCCTCACGGGTCGGCTCACCCGGAGACGGAGGGTGCCCCTCCCGCCTGCTCTCCTCGCTCCTCCTCGCGCACGGCGGCCGGCCCCGCGGCGACGCCACAGGGGCGCCGTGGCAGGACCGGGGCCGTGCGGGGCGCGGGGCCGGGCTACGGCGCTCGGGCTCCCCCTGAGGTGGCGAGTTGGAAGCGCCATGCGCACAGCCCCCAGGGCGCGCACCCTGCGAGCGTCTCGTCCAGCGTGCCGCCGCGCCCGGCGGTGCCCGTTCGGCCACGGGCGGCGGCACAGCGGGCGCGGGCGGGGAGTCGGCCGCCCCCGCTCCCGCCCGTACAGGCGCGGCCCGCCGGGCAGGGGCCGTTCCGGTGGGAGGGGCCGTGACCGCCCGGCGGCGGGGGCGCGGGCGCATGCGGGACCTCCGGTCCGGCCCCCGGCTCACCGGGGCCGCGACCGGGCCGCCCTGCGCGTCCCCCGCCCGAAGCGGCGGTGCCGGTCCCTCCCATGGCCGTCCTAGCCCACCCGGCGGTTGGCGAAGCCGCGCAGCACCTCGGCCCCGACGCCGGTGGCCTCGGCCACCTCGTCCTCGGCGAGGGCGCCGCAGTTGCAGCCGCGCACCAGCGCGGACGCGAGGGCCTGGGCGGTGGCGGGCTCGTCGGCGACGCCTCCCCCGGCGGCCGACAGGTAGGCCTTGAGGCGGGCGGCGGCCGGGCCGAAGGCCTCCCGGTAGAAGGCGAACGTCGCCAGGTAGCGGGTGGGCAGGTGGGCCGGGTGCATGTCCCAGCCCTGGTAGTAGGCGCGCTCCAGGGAGCGCCGCACGAGCCCGGCGTGCAGGCGCCAGGCGGCGTGCACCTCCTCGCGGGTGCCCACGGGCAGGACGTTGGTGGAGCCGTCGGACAGCCACACGCCGGTCCCGGCGGCGGCGAGCTGCATGACCGCCTTGGCGTGGTCGGCGGCCGGGTGGGCCATGCTCTGGAAGGCGGCGGTCACGCCCACGGCGGCGCTGTAGTCGTAGGTGCCGTAGTGCAGGGCGGTGACGCGGCCCTGGCCGGCGTGGATCATGCGGGCCACCGCGGTGGTGCCGTCCGGGGACAGGACCGACTGCGGGGTCTCGATCTGCAGCTCGAAGCCGAGGCGCCCGGCGGGCAGGCCGAACCGCTTCTCCAGGTGCTCGGCGGCCCAGACCATGGCCTCGACCTGCTCCACGGAGGTGATCTTGGGCAGGGTGAACACGAAGCCGTCGGGCAGGCGGCCGGCCGCCTCCAGCAGGCCGCCGGTGAACATGGCCAGGCTGCGCATGCCGCGGCGGCGGCCGGCGGCCTCCATGCCCTTCATCCGGACGCCGACGTAGGCGGGGGCGCGGCCGGACCCCAGGTCGGCGGCGACGGCGCGCACCGCCGCGGCGACGTCCCGGTCCTCCTGCTCGTCGCCCCGGTCGCCGTAGCCGTCCTCCAGGTCGATGCGCAGGTCCTCGACCGGCTCCTCGGCGAGCTTGGCCCGCACCGCGGGGAGTGCGCCGGCGACCGCCCCGGGGTCCATCCCGGTGGCCTCGGCCAGGGTCGCGGCGTCGGGGCCGAACTCGTCGAGGGAGGCCAGGGCCTGGGCGCCCCACTCGTCGCAGACGCCCGCCCGGACCTTGTCGGCGGGGATGTAGACGGTGTGCACCGGCTGGCGGCGCCCGGTGTCGCCGGGGTACCGGCTCAGCAGCCGGGCGTCGGCGGCCGAGAGTCGGTCGTCGAGGGCGTCGCCCATCTCCTCCAGGCCGGCCCCGGCGACCCAGCGTTCACCCTCCGTTGGCTCCAGTCCACCCACGTGGCGCTCTCCTCATCGCGTGGCTGTGTGCCCCCGGGGCGTGCCCCGGGGGCGGCGCGGGCAATCCGCCCACCCCTAGGTCTTTTATATAGCGGACACTAACTTCTACAATTCGGAACAACAAGAGGGGGGTGGGAGCGAGCGGGCGCGCGGTTGGCGTCGGCCGACTTCCGTATCGCAGAATGAGACCGCACGATCCTCGCGATGGGAGCTTGAGACCCTTGGCAACGTCACAGACCTCGATCGACGGCGCCGCCGCCGACGGCGCCACCCGGGCGCGCGCGGGCGGGGTGCAGTCCCTGGACCGCGCGTTCGCGCTGCTGGAGATCATGGCCGACGCCGGGGGCGAGATCTCCCTGAGCCAGTTGGCCGACTCCTCGGGGCTGCCGCTGCCGACGATCCACCGGATCATCCGCACCCTGGTCGACAACGGGTACGTCCGCCAGCTCCCCTCGCGGCGGTACGCGCTCGGGCCGCGGCTGATCGGGCTCGGCGAGAGCGCGTCGCGGATGCTCGGCACCTGGGCGCGCCCGCACCTGGCCCAGCTCGTGGAGGAGCTGGGCGAGACCGCGAACCTGGCCATGCTCGACGGGGACAAGGTGGTCTACGTCGCCCAGGTGCCCTCGCCGCACGCGATGCGGATGTTCACCGAGGTGGGGCGCCGGGTGCTGCCGCACTCGGCGGGGGTGGGCAAGGCGCTGCTGGCGCAGCTCCCGCAGGACGAGGCGCTGGCGACGGTGCGCCGCACCGGGATGCCCGCGGCGACCGACCGCACCATCACCACGCCCGAGGACTTCGCCGACGAGATGGGGCGCATCCGCGACCGCGGCTACGCCATCGACGACGGCGAACAGGAGATCGGCGTGCGGTGCCTGGCGGTGCCGGTGCAGGGCGGCCCGGCGATGATGGCGGTGTCCATCTCGGGGCCGGAGGCCCGGGTGAGCTGGGAGTTCGTGGACAAGGCGGCGCCGATCGTGCAGCGCACGGCGCACGCCCTGGCCGGAGACCTGAACCACCAGAGCTGAGCGGCCGACACGCGGCGAGGCGCGGCGAGGCGCGGGCGGGTAGGGAGGCGGGAGGGCAGGCGGGCGTGGGCTACGACCTCAAGGCGGTGGTGGCGGACGGCGGCCTGCTCACGGCGGCGGCCGCGGAGCCGGCCTCCGCCCGGATCGTTCCCCTCGGGCGAGGGCTGGGGCTCGTCCCGGTGACGCCCGTCCTCCTGGCCGCACTCGACGAGGGGGCCGGTCCCCCGGTCCACGGCTTCTGGACCCTCACCGCCGGACTTGAGCGGCTTCTCGCGGAGTGGTCGCGGAGCGGGGCGGTGGCCTTCCTCGAATCCGAGTACTTCGGCGGCACCGGAGAGGAGAACACGGCCGTCTGGCGCGCCGGGCGCATCGTGCTGGGGCCGTTGCACCTCAGGGAGGACGAAGCGGTACCGGACGAGGGCACCCCCGTGCGCCGGGCGCTCCGCGAGCTCGGCGTCACGGCCGACGCGGACCGCGACGAGTTCACCGTGGCCGGGCTCGATGCACACCGCAGCACCGAATGCTGGGCCGCGCGCCCCGCCGATCCGGGTCACTCACGAGGGTCGGCGGACACGGGCGCCGTCTGAGCCGCGCGGCGGAGCGGCCGACGCAGGTGCAGGAGGTGCCGCCCCCGCAGGTGCAGCAGGTGCCGCCCCAGCGCGATCGCGCACAGCAGGGCGGCCACCGCGCACACACCGGGCCAGCCGACCTGGGCGTAGGCCTGCACGCCGAGCCAGGAACCGGTGCTTCCGCCGAGGAAGGCGCAGGTCATGTAGGCGGTGTTGATCCTGCTCCGGGCATCGGGGCGCAGGGCGAAGATGCGGGACTGGTTGGCCACCATGCCGGACTGCATCGCCACGTCGAGCAGCAGGATGCCGCCGGTCAGGGCGGCGAGGCCGAACACCCCGCCCGTGCCTCCCAAGGCGAGCACCCCGGCCGAGGCCAGGGCGCCGACCATGCAGACCAGCCCGACCGCGTCGGGGCCGCGCCGGTCCACCCAGCGCCCGGCGGCCGGGGTCAGCACCATCGTGACGCCCGCGACCAGCGCCATCACGCCGACGGTCGAGGCGTTCAGCCTGTACACGGGACCGGTCACCACCAGGGCCATCCCGGTCCAGGCCGCGGAGAACGCGCCGAAGACGCAGCCCTGGTAGAGGCAGGAGCGCCGCAGGTCGGGCTCGGTGCGCAGGAGCCGCAGCGACGCGCCGACCAGCGAGGGGTAGGACCGCCGGGTGGAGGGGGCGGTGGCCGGGAGGGCGACGGCGAGGACGGCGGCGAGCAGGAGCACCGCGGCCGCCGCCACCAGATAGGGGGCGCGCCAGCCCAGGTGGTCGGCCAGCACCCCGCCGAAGCCGCGGGCGAGCAGGATGCCCCCGATGGAGCCGCTGAGCAGCGTGCCCATCACCTGGCCGCGCCGGTCCTCAGCGGCCAGACCGGCGGCCATGGGGGCGATGAGCTGGGCGGCGACGGTGGCGGTGCCGACCAGCCCGCCCGCGGCCACGAGCACCGGCAGCGCGGGCGAGAGCCCGGCGGCGAGGAGGAAGGCCCCGGTGAGGGCGAGGAGGCCGGAGATGAGCGGGCGGTTCGGCAGGCGGTCGCCGAGGGGGACCAGAAGGAGGATGCCGACCGTGTACCCGACCTGGGCGGCGGTCGCCGCCATGGCGGCGGACTCGGGGGCGGTACCCAGCCCTTCGGCGATCAGCGGGGTGACGGCCTGGGGGAAGTAGAGGTTGCCGACGGCGACTCCGCAGGCCACGGCCAAGAGGAGGACGAGGCGTCTGCTCAGTCCGGTCGAATCGCTCACCGGACGAGTGTCATGGGACCCCGCGCCGAGGGCAAGGCGTTTTCCGGGGGCTGCGCGTCACCGCTTCCGGGTCCCGCGCGTCACCGCTTCCGGGCCCGCACGTCACCGCTTCCGGGCCCGCACGTCACCCGCGCGTCACCCCAACCGGAGCAGGTTGAACCAGTAGTCCTCGACCTGGGGCAGCCGCATCTCCGTCATGGCGGCGATCATCTCCCGGTACTCCGCCGGCAGTCCGTCATACACCTCGGCCGGCAGAGTGGTGAAGGTGTGCGAGGCGAGCAGGCGGTTGCCCTGGCCCCAGTCCTCCAGCACCCCGGGGTCCGGGCAGTTCCAGCGGAGCCGCGCCTCCACCTTGCTGAGCGCGTCGTGGCCGTCCTGGGTGTCGACCATGCCGGGACCGGTGGTGTCGAACGCGAGCAGGGCACCGGGGAAGCGCTCGGCGAGCAGGTCGAAGGCGCGGCGCGCGTCCGCTTCGGACAGGTAGGGCAGCACCGCTTCGGCGGCCAGGAAGTACGGGCCGCCCGCGGCGAGCGGCGCGGCGGTCCAGTCGTCGTCCAGGACCGACGCGGCGATCATTGTCCGGCGCGGGGTGTCGGCGAAGAAGGTGCGCCGCACCTCCATGACGTCGGGCAGGTCGAGTTCGAACCAGCGGGCGCGGCCGTTGTCGGCGCGTTCGTGCCGGGTGTTGAGCCCGGTGCCGATCTCCACCACCGTCGCGTCCGGGTGCTCGGACAGGAAGCCGCGCACCCAGTGGTCGAAGAGGTGGGTGCGCAGGACCGCGCCGATGAGGCTCGTCCCTCCGTCGAACCGGGCGAAGTCGTAGTCGATCGCGTCCACCATCTCCTCCGCCGCCGGATCACGCAGGACCGCTTCGGCCTTGCGGCTCTCCAAGGCACGCCCATAGAGCGGGATCAGCAGGGTCTCCTGGACGGTTCCCAGACGCACGGAGCGCGGGGTGTTGCGCTGTTCAGCCATCGATTCCCCCTTGGAAGGAGACAGGCGGGTGAGGGGTCTCGACAGCCTAGCGCAACGATTATCGTTTTCACATCGCCGAGGAGGAGGGCGAAGAGGGCAGCGACGAGGACAGGCCAGCGGCCCACGCCGCAGCGCTGTCGGCCGCCGGGCGTGTGAGTGGTCGCCGCGATGGGCGGCGACGGAGTGAGCGGGTCGGTTCCCCGACCCTGCCTGCCGCCCGGCGGGCCGCTCGCGGTCTCTGTAGGCGGACGGCTGAGCTGGTACCCCGCTCCCGGACACCGGCCGGGCGCAAGGCCCCCGGAGCGTGGAGTGGAAGGGCAGCGACGAGGACAGGTCGGCGGCCCACACTGACGCGCTGTCGGCCGCTGGGCGTGTGAGTGGTCGCCGCGATGGGCGGCGACGGCGACAGCCGGGCGGTTCCCCGGCCCTGCCTGCCGCCCGGCGGGCCTCTCGCGGTCCGGGCGGTCCCGCGACCGGTCGGGCGGGGAGCGCCCGCCCTCAAGGCGCCCGTCGACCCGGTACGCCCCTTCGGCGATGATCTCGACGAAGGTGCTGTCAAAACCGCCGGAATGACAGCACCTTTGTCGAGATCAACGCCGAAGGGGGCGGGCGGGTGGTGCGGGGGCCTCTTGGGTGGTGAAATC
>NZ_JAQFWQ010000189.1 GCF_027706725.1 Nocardiopsis endophytica | reverse complement strand
GAGCCCGCGCGGATAGGCAGGTGCGCTCCGCGTTGATCTCGGGAGAAACGACGCTTCCGGGCCGGGGCCCGGCGGCCGTCGTCGGTCCGGATCCGGTTGCGCTGGGTATCGCGGCCGACGCCGACCTCTGCCGACCCTGTCGGCGATCCCGACGCGGCGGCCGTGGCGCAGACCGGGTGCCCGCAGGCGCCCGTGCCCGGTGCGGCGGCCGACCCCACCGGGCGTGCCGGGCACGGGCGCCTCACCCGCCGAACGCCGCCGCGTTCGCGCGCGCGAAGTCGGCCACGCCCTGCGGGGGCCGCCCCAGCAGCTCCCCGGCGTCCGGCGTGGTGAAGTCGCCCCACCCCCGGGCGAAGGCGGCCGAGTACTCGCCCACCATGTCCGCGATCCACTCGTCGGCCCCCACCGCCAGCAGGGCCGCGCGCTTGTCGGCCGTGGACACGGGCCGGTAGGCCACCGGCCGCCCCAGCGCCTCCCCCATCCGCTCGGCCGCCTCGGCCAGCCCCAGCGACTCCGGACCGGTCAGGGTGTAGGCGCGGCCCCCGTGCACGCCGGGCCCATCGGCCAGCACCCGCGCCGCACAGGCCGCCACATCGTCGGCGGCCACCATCCCCAGCCGCCCCTGCCCCATGTCCATGCCGAACCCGCCGGTGGCGCGCACCTCGGCCGCCTCGCCCAGCAGGTTGTCCATGAACCACATGGGCCGCAGCAGCGTCCACTCCAGCCCCGAGCGCTGCGCCTCGGCGTCCGACAGGGCGTGCAGCCGCCCGCTGCGGGTGGGCGCGTCGTGGGCGGCGCCCACCGCCGACAGGCGCACCACCCGCCCGGCCCCCGCGCTGCGGGCCGCCCACATCGCGTTCATGCTGTGCTCGGGCGCCCGCGGCCCGTTGGGCACCAGCAGCCACACGTCCTGCACCCCCTCGAAGGCCGGGCCCAGCGTTGACGGGCGCCCCAGGTCCCCCGCCACGACCTCGGCCCCGGCGGCGCGGGCCGCATCCGCCTTTGCGGGGTCGCGCACCAGCGCGCGGATGCGCACATCGGCGCCCTTCAGGTGCCCCATCAGGGCGGTGGACACGGTCCCGGTGGCTCCGGTGATCAGCACGGTGCGGGTCATCTGGGTGCTCCTCCTCGTTCGGGCCGTGCGGCCGCTCGGTGGTCGGGTTCGGACGGGAGTTCGGGTGCGCCGCGGCGGGGCCGCAGCCGGGGGTCGAGCTGGGCGGCGGCCACGGCCGCCAGCGCCAGGGCGAACCCGGCGCCCTGGCTGCCGGACAGCTCCTCGCCGAGCAGCAGGCCCCCCAGCGCCGCGGCCACCACCGGGGACAGCAGCGGAAGGAAGGACACCGCCACCACGGGCAGGCGGCCGATGCCGTTGAACCACAGCGGGTAGCTGAGCCCGGCGCCCACAACGCCCAGCCACAGGTACCCCGCCACGGCGCGCGGCTCGGCCAGCCCCGAGGGCACCCCCTCCACGGCCAGGGCCAGCGGCAGCAGCACCAGCCCCCCGGCGGTCAGCTGCCATGCGGCGAAGGCGGTCGGCCCCACCCCCTCGGGCCGCCCCCACCGCTTGGTGAGCACGATCCCGGCGGCCAGGCACACCGCCGCGCCGATCCCGGCGGCGACGCCGACGGGGTCGAAGGGGACCGGCCCGGCGCCCACCACCAGGGCGACCCCCGCGATCCCGGCCAGGGCCCACCCCAGCCGCCAGGCGGTGGGGCGCTCCCCGAGCAGGGCGAAGGCCAGGGCGACGGCGGCCAGCGGCTGCACGGCGGTCAGGGTCGCGGCCACGCCGCCGGGCAGCCGGTAGGCGGCGGCGAACAGCAGGGCGAACAGCGCCCCGATGTTGAGGGTGCCCAGGGCCAGGGCGCGCCAGGCCCAGTGGCCGCGCGGCAGGGTGCGGGTGGCCGCGAGCAGGACGAGGCCGGCCGGCAGGGCGCGCAGCACGCCGGAGGCCAGGGGCTGCCCGGGGGGCAGGAGCTCGGTGGTGACCAGGTAGGTGGTGCCCCAGGCGGCGGGGACGGCCGCGGTGAGCGCGGTCAGGCCCGCCCGGGCGGCGGGGGTGTCGGGCGGTCGGGGGGAGGGCACAGTCGACCTCTCAACATTGAACTGTTTAGTATTGAGAAATGTAGGCCGACTGGTACCGTGCCGTCAAACCCTTCAACGTTGAGAGGAACCGGCCGTGCGCGACGCCGTCGACCGCATCCTGCACCAATGGGCCCACGCACGCCCCGACCTCGACCCCGCCCCCATGGGCGTCCTCGGCCGCCTCACCCGCCTCACCCGCATCGCGGAGACCCGCCTCAAGACCGTCTTCACCCGCTACGGCCTCGAACGCGGCGAATTCGACGTCCTGGCCACCCTCCGCCGCGCCGCCGCCCCCGAAGGCATGACCGCCGGAGCCCTCGCCCGCGCCACCATGGTCACCTCCGGCGCCGTCACCAACCGCCTCGACCGGCTCGAAGCCAAGGGCCACATCACCCGCCGCACCGACCCCGACAACCGCCGCACCGTCATCGTCGCCCTCACCCCCCAGGGCCGCGACCTCATCGACCGCGCCGTGGCCGCCCACCTCGACAACGAGCACCGCCTGCTGTCCGCCCTCACCCCCGACCAGCGCGACGACCTCGCTAGCACCCTGCGCACCCTCCTGGTCAGCCTCGGCGACACCGCCGACGACGACCCCCCACTGGACTGAGCCGCCCCCGGGCACCCGGCTGCGGTCCCGGCCGGGTGGCATGCCGCCTGGGCACATGGTTGATGACGGCGAGGGGGAGGCGGCCCGTGCGGCAGCGCTGTCGGGTGCGGCGCGTGTGGGTGGCCGCCGTGGAGGGCGGCGACGGCCAGAACTCGGCGGTTCCCCGGCTCTGTCTGCCGTCCGTCTGGCCGCTCGCGGTCCAGGTGGCGACCGGGCGGGCGCGTGGGTCTCCCGCGTTCGTGGCGGCCGCCGCCCCGGTGCGCCCCTACTCCGCGATGATCTCGACAGGAGTGCTGTCAAAACCGCCGGAATGGCAGCACCTTCGTCGAGATCATCGCCGAAGGGGGCGTGGGTGGCGGATCGGGTCGTGATATCGACGCCTGATCTGCCTGAAAGCGTCGATTTCACGACGCAGGATGCCCGCCCCCTCTCCCGTTGTCTGTTATGCCCGGTATGTACCACCTGGGAGGCCCTCTCCGCCGTGATCTCGGGGGAAACGGCACTCAGCGCGGACGGGAACCGGGGGGCGTGGGCGCCCCCGCACCGCCCACCCGGACGGCGAGCGGCCTGCCACCCGGGCGGCAGGGCCGGGGAACCGCCCCGCTCACTCCGTCGCCGCCCATCACGCTGACCACGCACACGCCCCACGGCCGACAGCGCTGCCGCACGGGCCGCCGGCCTCTCCTCGCCACCGCCCCACACCCCGGCGCCCCGCCGCCCGGCCGGGAACCCCGAGCGGGGCACCACCCCCTCGCAACACCCCATCATCCGACCGAACCCACCGCCCCCGCCCCGCATCACACTCCGTGAACACACGCAACACGGGCCCCACACCCGCAACACGAACAGGAGAACCCGCCTTGCCCACCGGCGACCTCACCCGCCGCACCCTCGGCCGCATCGCCCTCGGCGCCCTCACCGCAACCGCCCTGCCCGCAACGGCCGCCACAGCCGCCCACGCCTCCACCACCCCCGGCACCCCCTACTACGACCGCGCCCGCCGCCTCGCCGCCGACGACCCCGTCCACCCGGCCCTCGCCAACGCCCTCCACCCCGCCCCCATCCCCCCGCCCCCGCCCACCCGCATCACCGACGACCTCGCCGTCCTCAGCGTCGGCTTCGTCCACGCCATGGCCCTGACCACCGACCGCGGCATCGTCCTCTTCGACGCCCTCGAAAGCCCCGACGACGCCCGCACCACCATCGAACCCGGCCTGCGCGCCCTCGGCGCCGACCCCGCCGACATCACCCACATCGTCATCACCCACGGCCACTACGACCACTTCGGCGGCGCCCAGTACCTCGCCGACCGCCACGGCGCCCGCGTCCTGATGTCCCCCACCGACTGGGACCTCGTCGAAGCCGACGGCCACGAACACGCCCCCCGGCGCGACATCGAGACCACCGACGGCCACCGCCTCGACATGGGCTCGGCCACCATCACCCTGCACCACACCCCCGGCCACACCCCCGGCACCATCTCCGCCCTCTTCGGCACCCGCGACCGCGACCGCCCCCGCACCGCCATGCTCTGGGGCGGCACCAACCCGCCCACCACCCCCGGCGAACTGCGCACCTACCTCGACTCCATCGCCGCCTTCCGCCACCGCATGCACACCGCCGGAGCCGACATCGAACTCTCCAACCACCCCAACGACCACGGCCTCCAGCGCATGCAGGACATCCGCGACGACCCCGACGCCCCCAACCCCTTTGTCCTCGGCCGCCACCGCACCGACCGCTTCATGAAGGTCATGGACCTGATGATCCAGGGCCGCCTCGCCGACGCCCAGGCCTGACCCCGCCACCCCCGCCCCGCACAACGAAAGGCCCCGGGCCCCCGCACACCGGGACCCGGGGCCGAACCGTGCGGCGCCGCGCGGCTACCCCCGCACACCCAGCAGGTGCTCGGTCGCCAGCTGGTCCAGCCGCTCGAACCCGTACCCCCGCTCCCGCAGCTCCTCCACGTCCGGGTCCACCTCGGCCAGCAGCGCCTTCAGCGGCTCCCCCTCACCCAGCGTCGGCTCCGCCAGCTCACCCACCCGGGAGGCCTCCAACGCCTCGGCCACCTCCGGATCCGCCCGGAACGCCGCCGCCTTCTCCCGCAGGATCAGGTAGTTGCGCATGCACGCCTGCGCCGACACCCACACCCCCTCGTCGTCCTCGGTCCGCGGCGGCTTGAAGTCGAAGTGCCGCGGACCGGAGTACCCCTCCCGCTCCAACAGGTCCACCAGGAAGAACGCCTCCCGCAGATCACCGCCGCCGAACCGCAGGTCCTGGTCGAACTTCACCCCCCGCTGCCCGTTCAGGTCGATGTGGAACAGCTTGCCGTGCCACAGGGCCTGCGCCACCCCGTGCACCATGTTCAGCCCCGCCATCTCCTCATGGCCCACCTCCGGGTTCACACCCACCATCTCCGGGTGCTCCAGCTCCCCGATGAACGCCAGCGCATGCCCCACCGTCGGCAGCAGCACATCCCCCCGCGGCTCGTTCGGCTTGGGCTCCACCGCCAGCCGCAGGTCATACCCCCGCTCCCGGATATAGCCGCACAGCAGGTCGAAGGCCTCCTTCAGCCTCTCCAGCGCCGCACGCCCGTCCTTGCCCGCCTCCGACTCGGCCCCGTCCTGGCCGCCCCAGCACACGTACGTGCGCGCACCCAGCTCCGCCGCCAGATCGATGTTGGCCGCCGCCTTGCGCAGCGCCAGCCGCCGCACCCGCCGGCTGTTCGACGTGAACCCCCCGTCCCGGAAAACCGGGTCGGTGAACAGGTTCGTGGTGGCCATCGGCACCACCACCCCCGTCTCCTCCAGCGCCGCACGGAACCGGCCGATGATCCGCTCCCGCTCGGCCGCCCCGGTCCCCGCCGGAACCAGGTCCTCATCGTGGAAGGTCACCCCCCACGCCCCCAGCTCCGCCAGCCGGTGGACCGCACGCACCGGGTCCAGCGGCCCGCGCACCGCCGACCCGAACGTGTTCACCCCCTGCCAGCCCACCGTCCACAGCCCGAAACTGAACCGGTCCTCGGCACGGGGGCGGTACACGTCCATCACAGACCCTCCAAAAGGGGAACGACCAACGACGACCCCATTAGTCTGGTCACCGAACAAACCCCGCGTCAATGCCCCCCCCCCCCGCACACCACCCCCACAATGGACCCGTGACCACCACCGACCGCCCCACCACCAAACACACCATCCGCGCCGCCAACCTCGGCCTCATCCTGCGCACCCTGCGCACCCACGCCCCCTGCTCCCGCGCCCACCTCGCCACCGCCAGCGGCCTCACCAAATCCACCGTCTCCAGCCTCGTCGACGAACTCACCACCGCTGGCCTCATCACCCAGCACGGCCCACACCACACCCCCACCGCAGGCCGCCCCGCCCTCCTCCTCGGCCCCGACCCCACCCGCCGCGCCGTCCTGGGCATCGAAGTCAACGCCGACTACCTCGCCGCCTGCGCCCTCGACCCCACCGGCGGCGAACTCCTCACCCTCCACACCGACTACGACACCCGCACCACCACACCCGCCCACACCGCCCAGGCCACCGCCCACCTCATCCACCAGGCCCTCACCCACCCCGCCCTCGCCGACCGCACCCTCCTCGGCACCGGCATCGCCATCCCCGCCCTCATCGACCCCGCCACCCACACCGTCCTCACCTCACCCCCACTCGGCTGGACCCACGTCCCCTTCACCGACCTCCTCCCCCCGCCCCCACGACCCACCGGCCCCCACCTCACCGGCAACGACGCCACCCTCGCCGCCCTCGCCGAACACCGCTTCGGCCACCTCGCCCACACCCCCGACCTCATCTACCTC
>NZ_JAQFWQ010000188.1 GCF_027706725.1 Nocardiopsis endophytica | reverse complement strand
TCGGGAAAAGCGACGCTAAAACCGGCCCGGTAGGGGCGATTTCCCCGAGATCAACGCCGGGGGCGGGTGTTCTGCGTCGTGGCATCGAAGCTTTTAGGCGGATGGGGTATCGACTTCACGACGCGGGATGCCGCCCTCACCTCCTGTCCGCTCCCTCGGCGGGGCACGATCCTCCCAGGGTCGGTGGGCCCGCGTCGGCCGGGTACTCCAGCAGGAGCACCGAGGTCACCGGGCCGCCCGCGGTCTCGTAGATGTGCGGGCGGTCGGCCGGGAAGCACACGTAGTCGCCGGGGTTCAGCTCGTACGGCGAATCCGGTGGGCCCACGCGCAGCACCCCGTCGGTGACCACCACATGCTCGCGGCCGGGGTGGCCGGAGGAGTACTGGCGCTCGCCCGGCCGGACCCGCTGGTCGTAGAGCTCGATGACGCGCTCGGTGACGTCCATCCTGCGCAGCATCCGCAGGTCGACGGCGTTGCTGCTGAGTACCTCCAGGCCGTCCGAGCGCACCAGCACCACCTCCGGGTCCTCGCGCTCGGTCAGCAGGGACGAGACGGGGACCCCCAGAGCGTTCGACAAGCTGAACACCGTCTCGATGGTGGGGTTGCCGGATCCGGACTCGAGCTGGGACAGGGTCCCCTTGGCGATGCCGGAGCGGCGCGCCAGCTCCGACAGCGACAGCGCCGACCGCTCGCGCAGCGCCCGAAGATTGGCGGCCAGCACACGTCCGCCGCGTTCCCGCTCCACGGCACCTCCTCGGCTCGGTCTCCAGGAGGGTACCGGTCGGAGCCCGCGCCGGCCCCGCCCCGACCACGCTTCGCGAGCGCGCGCCGAGAACCGCCGAGTGGAGATCTCCCATGCCTTCAAGGAGGAGGTCGTCACCGAGACCGAGGAGGGCGTCGCCCAGCCCTACGTCGGCGCCGACAAGAGGACGTGGAGCATCGAGGTGTACCCGTTCTATCGGGACGGCGCCTTCCTGGTCACGCGCTTCGCGATCGCGCACGACGGCGAGCGGCTGGCGCGGACCGCCTCGCCCCTCAGCTCGGGGTTCGGCGACTTCCCGTTCTCGGTGACCGATCCGGCGACGGGCACGACCTATATCGACGTCAAGGCCGACAGGGAGGACGCGCACTTCGCGGCCCTCGGCGCGACGCCGTTCCCCCCGACCCGGCAGAAGGACACGCTCCAGTACGGCTACTACTACGTCCCCGCGCCGCCGCCCGAGGTGGACTCGGTGACGTTCAACGCGGGGCCGTTCGGCAAGTTCGAGGACATCCCGATCGAGGAGTGACGCCCGGCCGGGGCGGTACGACCCGCGCCCAGAGCGCGTGAGGGGGCTCCGGAAGCGCCCGGAGCCCCCTCGGGGCCTTCCTCACCGGATGGCGATGACCGCCGGGGACGGTTCACCGTCTTCCGAGGTGAGGACCGGTTCCGGCAGGACGTAGATCGTCTCCCCGTCCCACACGGTCTCCGGCTCGTCCCCGCCGATGTCGACCCCGTGGCCGATGTCCCCGGAGATGCGGGTGACCGCTCCGGTGGCCGTGTCGAAGGCCATGACCGGGCCGTGGGTCACCGGCTCCTCGGACTCCGGTTCCGGCCCGTCCCCGTGCTCCCGGTCCCCGGTGGAGGGGTCCGTCTCCGCGCCCAGGGCAAGGATCCGGCCGCCGTCGAGCGCCACAGGGCGCACGCGGGTGTCCGCGGGCAGGTGCGCGGACCACGCCTGCTCCCCGGTGGCGGTGTCGAAGGCCACCACGCGGTTGGCGTCGTCGCGCACGTCCGTGGCCGCGAAGGCCGTCCCCCCTTCGGCCAGCACCCCGGCGCCCGCCACATCGATCCTCCACGGGCCCGACATCACCGAGAACGCCCCTCCCTCGCCGTCGATGCGCCGCGTCCGGCCGGTGTCGGGGTCGACCACCAGCAGGTGCCGCCCGATGTCGTCGTGCAGCAGCCCGTCGACCGCCACCACGATCGGATCCACCGACACCACGCGGTAGTCGTGCGTACCGCCGGAGTACTCAGCCGGCGCCTCCACCCGCGTCGTCTCCGACCCGTCGGCGGGGTCCAGCACCACCAGGTACGGGCTCACCCCGTCCTCCAGGCAGGTCACCCATCCGACCAGGTCGCCCTCCCCGGGGCGGGCCCGCACGGACCCCAGGGTGCACATGTCCTCCTCCGAGCCGCCCGCCCCCGGGGCCGACCACACGCGCTCGCCGGTGGCGGCGTCCATGGCGGACAGGCGCTCTCCCCACCGGACCAGGACCAGGTCCCCCACGGTCCACACCCCGGCCACGGTGACGATGCCCTCCGGGTCGCGGTCGACGCCGGTCCGCCAGAGCTCCCGGCCGTCGGACAGGTCGACGGCGACGGCCGTGTCGCAGGATCGGACGGGAGCCCCATCCCCGTCGGGGTGGTCGACCTCGTCCTCCTCCAAGGCGAGCAGCAGCACCACGACCCCGGGGGCCTGCCCCTGCCCGACCCCCTGGTCGACCGCGCAGATCTCGTCCGGCGCGGGCTCATAGCGCCACATCGGGGCGCCGTCCTCGGCCGCGTAAGCGGTGAGGCCGCGGTGGTCCGCGCGCACGACGCCGTCGTCGGTCGCCCACCCCTTCAGACCGCGCACGGCGACCGCACCCTCGCGCGCTTCCACGCGGGTGTCGTCCTCGCTCTGCCAGGCGACGCCGGAGAACTCCACGGCGCCGGTGCCGATCTCGGCGACCGGGTCGGCCCAGCGCTCGATGCGCCAGGCGACCAGCACGGCCACGAGCATGACCGAGAACAGCAGGGCCGTCGGCAGGAAGAGCAGGTTGCGCCAGTGCAGCACCCTGCGCGCGTCGGAGCCGCGTGGGCCCCGCATCCAGACGCGCAGCCAGCCGGGGAGGTCGGAGCGCAGCAGTGTGGTGCGCTCCTGCGACCGGTCGAGCGGCACGCCCCACTCGTCGCGTTCGACCTGGTCGACAGGGGCGTCGGGCCGGTCACGGGACTCGGCCGCCCACCTGGCGAAGTCGGCGGCGTCGTCCCAGGCGTCCCGCTTGCCCCGTCTCCCTCTCGGCTTCCGCCGGAAGCGTGGGCTCATCGGTTCGTCCTCCAGGGGCAAGGGGAAACATGCGCCCCGTTGGACGCGGCCGCCGGCCGGTCCGGTTCCCCGCCCGACGGGGCCGGGCGGGGATGCCGCCTGCTCACGGCAGGACGGCCGGGAGGAGGACGGCGGCTCCTCAGTACCGGCGGTCCCCGTTCGTGGAACGGGCCGGGGCGGGGTCGGAGTGGTCCTCCTGCCCCTGGACGCCGGGCTCCTCGTCCCGCTCGTCGGCGGCGGGCTCCTCGTGGTCGGCGACGGAGACCTCCTCGGCAGGGGCCTCGGCCACCGCCGAGTCACCGTAGAGGTCCGAGGAGGCGTCGAAGACGTGCGCGAACCCCGCCCCGAGGCCGTGCTCGCGGCGCAGGCGGAGCGCGCTCGCGGAGTAGCCGTTCGACTGCAGGAAGACGGCGAACCGCTGGAGGAAGCCCTCGTACTCCTCGTCGTCCTCCCAGTCGTCGGCGACCGCGCCGGCGACCTTCAGCCAGCGGTCGGGGTCCTCGTCGCGCATCCCGGGCGCGGAGGCGCGCTCGGCGCCCCCGGGGGCGAACGGGTCGGCGGCGGCGCCGGAGCCCGGCGCGCCCCGCCCGGCGCTCCACCCCGACGCGCGCGCGGCACCGGCGAACACGTCGTCCTGTTCGGCCGCCTCGACCAGCTCCTGGTGGACCTCGGACAGCGGCCGCCCCGTGGCGGCGGAGGAGAGCTTGGCCAGGGTGCCGATCCTGTCGGCGGCCTCGTCCACGCGCGCGGGGTCGCGCGCGAGCCACCACAGCAGGGCCGAGCCGGGGTCGGCGAAGACCTCGGTGCTCAGGTACTCGCGCTCCAGGCGCTCGGCGGCGCGCTCCTCCTCCCGGACGGCCTCGCGCTTGCGCAGGTCGCTCAGGCGGGTAAGGCGTTCTTCGTCCTCAGGGGACAGCTCCAGGCGCACCTCCTCGGCCCAGACCTGCCCGATCCCCGGGTGCGCCCCGGGCTCGGGGCCGAGCGCGGCGGCCAGGCGGAACTGCGCGGAGTCGACGTCCTCAGGGCGCTCCATGGACCCGAATTCGCGGGCGCGGCGCTCGATCGCGCAGACGGCGGCGCCCTCCGCCCCCTCGGCGGGACCGGTCTCGCGCCAGCAGACCGCGGCCGAGAACAGGAAGGGGTAATCCTTGCGCGCGCTGGGCAGGCGCATGCGGAGCACGTGCCTGCGCCGGAGGGAGGCGGCCTCGGCCTCGGCCCGCGCGCGCTCGGCGGTGGCCCCGCGCCGTCCGGCCGAACCCCCGGCGAGGACGGCGAGCAGGAGCAGGCCGACGAGGAGGGCGAGGACACCCGCGCCCAGCGTGGCCTGCCCGGGGTCGGGCGGCCAGCCGGGGACGCCCCACCGCTCGACCGCCCACCAGGTGAGGCAGGCCAGCGCCGCGGCGAGGGCGGCCGCGGCCAGGAGCGCTGTCAGGACGCGGCCGTACCTGCTCATCGGCGGTTCGGGCGCCGTCCCACCGCGTGGCGGGGCCGGGGCGCCCTCCTCCTTCCTGCGGAAGCGTGCGCACCGCACGCCGCCTGTGCGCGGGGGCACCCGGCCGGGGCGGTGCGGGGGCGCGCCGCCCGGTCCCCGGGCGGACGGTGATCTTGCCTGTGCGGCACGCTACTCCCTCCCCACGCGTCCCATGGCCGTTTCCGGCCCCGCGCCGCACAGATCACCCCGCCCGTGGCCGGATCCGGCCAGATTCGGGCGTTTCGGTGCGGGGCCGGGCGGGAGCACACCGCGCGCCCGGCCCCGTGCCTCCCCCCGCCCGCGGATCCGGCGGCCGGGATCCGCGGGCGGGCGATCGGCCCCGGCCGGTCAGCTCCGGCCGTCGGGGCGCAGGGTGTAGTCGGGGAAGTTGCCGGGCAGCCGCTCGCCCTCGGGGCCGCGGGTCACCGCGCGCACCAGGAGGTCGCCGCCGACGAAGGCGCCGCGCCACGACCCGCCCCAGCCGCCGAACAGCTCGTCGCGGTCGCCGCGCGAGCGCGGGCGGTTGACGCCCACCTTGAACGCCCGCACCTGGGCGGCGATGCGCTCGGCCGCCTCCGGGTCGTCGCAGGAGAGCGTGGCCACCAGGGAGCCGTTGCTGGCGTTGAGCGCCGCCAGCAGCTCGGCCTCGGTGTCGACCAGCACGACCGTGTCCACCGGGCCGAACGGCTCGGCATGGAACAGCGGCGAGGAGCGCGGCGGCTCCAGCAGCGCCACGGGCGCCATGTAGGCGTCGGCGTCCTGCCCCGGGAGGAGCCGCGCGTCGTCCAGCCCGCCCCGGTACAGGGGGACCGCTCCCCCGGCGATCGCGTCGTCGACCTGGGCCTCGAGGTCCTTGGCCTTGGCGGCTCCGATGAGCGGGCCGAAGTCCAGCTGGGGCAGGTCGTCGTCGGGGCGGTCCACGGCGAGCGGGTGGCCGAAGCGCACCGCGCGCGCGGCGGGCAGATAGGCCTCCAGGAACCGGTCGAACAGGGAGCGCTGGACGACGAACCGCGGGTAGGCGGTGCAGCGCTGCTTGGCGTAGTCGAAGGTCTTGCGGATCTGCTCGGAGAGCGTCTCCCAGTCGCCGTACTCCCACACGCCCCAGCAGTTCAGGCCCTCCTGCTCCAGGATGTGCCGCCGGCCGAGGTCGGCGACGGCAGTGGCCACCTGGCCACCGGCGTCGCGTCCCCCTACGAAGGAGACGCAGCCGATCTCCCGGCCGCGCACCAGCGCCGGGGACAGGTCCCGGCCGCCGCCGCTGACCAGCGTGAAGGGGAGGCCTTCGCGGGCGGCGAGCGCGACGGCCAGAGTCAGGCACACCAGTCCGCCGTCGGTGGGGGTCTTGGCGATCGCGGCGTTGCCCGCCAGGGCCTGGACCGCCATCGCGTGCGCCAGCACGCTCATGGGGTAGTTCCAACTGGCGATGTTGGAGACGGGGCCGGGCAGCGGAGCGCGGTCCTCCAGCATCGCCTCGATGCGTTCGCCGTACCAGCGCGCTCCCTCGATCGCCCGGTCCACGTCCTGAAGGGCCAGCCGCCACGGCTTGCCGATCTCCCAGACGAGGGCGAGGGCGAGGGTCTCGCGGTGTGCGTCCCAGGCGTCGAGTGCGGCGTCGACACGGGCCCGGCGCTCGGGCAGCGGGGTGCGCGCCCACGCGCGGTGCTCGTCGGCGGCGGCGCGGACGGCCTCCTCTGCGGTGGCGGCGTCCAGCAGGGGGAGCCCGGCGAGCTCGCCGCCGTCGACCGGGGAGAAGGTGGGGCGGAGCGTGCCGCCCGCCCGCCAGTCACCGCCCCACCGGTTGAGGGGGCCATCGGGGCCGAAGGCCTCGGGGGCGGCCTCGCTGCAGCGCGCGTAGACGGCGTCCCATTCGGTTCCGGGTTTGAGGATCGGTCCTCCGGTCATCGCACGGCCCTCCTCGTCGCGGCGGCCTCGCGGACGAGGACCGCGCTCTCGCTGGGGGTCTTGCCGACCTTCACGCCGGCCGCCTCCAGAGCCTCCTTCTT
>NZ_JAQFWQ010000187.1 GCF_027706725.1 Nocardiopsis endophytica | reverse complement strand
GCCGGGCGGCGAGCCGCCGGGGTGCAGCGTCGAGGGCAGCGACGAGAACAGGCCAGCGGCCCGCACCGCAGCGCTGTCGGCCGCCCGGCGTGTGCATGGTCACCGAGGACGGCAGCGACGGCGACAGCGGGGCGGTTCCCGGACCCTGCCTGCCGGGCACGAGGCCCCTCACGCCCCGGCCAGGCGGCTGGGCTGGTACCCCGCGTATGGGCCCCAGCCGGGCGGCAGGAGGATTGGAGTGTGGGGTGGAGGGCAGCGACGAGGACAGGGCGGCGCCCCGGCCCGTGCTCGTGGCGCCCGCAGCCCCGGTGCGCCCCTGTCCGGCGATGATCTCGACAGGAGTGCTGTCATTCCGGCGGTTTTGACAGCACCTTTGTCGAGATCATCGACGAGGGGGCGGCGGGCGGTACGAGTCGCCCGGACGGCCGCCTCCGCGATGATCTCGGGGAACTCGGGGTTAAAACGGACACGATAAGCCCGACTCCCCCGAGATCAACAACAGCACACCCCCGCGCCGCCGCCCCCTCGTTGATCTCGGGGATATGGACGCTAAAACCGGCCCGGTAGCGTCGTTTTTCCCGAGATCAACGCGCGCCGCCTCCCGGATCGTGAGGGGCCGGACGGACGGCAGGCGAGGCCCGGGAACCGCCCTGCCCTCGCCGTCGCCGCCCTTCACGACGACCACGCACACGCGCCGCACCCGACAGCGCTGCGGTGCGGGCCGCCCACCTGCCCTCGTCGCCGCCCTCCACCCCGCACTCCGGCGGCGACCGCCGACCCGGGCACCTCCCCCGTTGCCTTCCGGCGTGCCTCGGCCTATTCTTCGATCCACCTATTCAATTTTTTGACTAAGGAGGTCGCGGTGCACCCGTTCCGCGCGGCCGTCGAGGCCGGGGACCACGAGGCCGTCGAGGCGCTCCTTGCCGACGGTGTCGTCTTCACCAGCCCCGTCGCCCACCGCCCCTACCCCGGCAAGGCGATCACCGCCGCGATCCTGCGCGGCGTCCTCCGAGTGTTCGAGGACTTCCGCTACGTCCGGGAGATCGCCGACCCCGCCGGGCGCGACCTCGTCCTCGTCTTCACGGCGAAGGCGGGCGACAAGGAGGTCCACGGCTGCGACATCCTGCACTTCGACGAGGACGGCCTCGTCGACGACCTCACGGTGATGGTCCGCCCCCTCTCCGGCGCCCATGCCCTCGCCGAGGCCATGGGGGCCCAGTTCGACCGCATCCGGCAGGAGGCGGAGGCCCAGGGAGGGCGGACGTGACACGGACCTGACCCTGCGGCGGTCGTGCGCCCACCACCGCCCCTCGGCACGCCACCACGGCTCCGAATCCGCCCGGCTACACCGCTGCCCGGTCCGCCCTGTGCGAGGTGCAATCGCGTCACCGTCCCGACCTACTTGGAGCGGAGATGCGCACCTGGACCGCCCGCGCATGGGCAGTACTTCTCGTCGTCGCCATCACGGGCCTGCTCGCACCCCCGGCCCACGCCGACCCCGTACGCCTCGACCCGGCGGAGGTGGAGGACTTCCTCGATTCCCGCGTGCCGGAGCTGATGAAGGAGCAGGGTGTACCGGGCGCGGCGGTCACCGTCGTGGCCGACGGGGAGGAGGTCGTCTCCCGCGGCTACGGCGAGGCCGACCCCGAGTCCGGCACCCCCGTCTCCCCCGCGGAGACGTCGTTCCCTACCGGCTCGGTCGCCAAGTCGTTCACCGCGGTGGCCGTCCTCCAGCTCGCCGAGCGCGGCGACGTGGACCTGCACGCCGACGTGAACACCTACCTCCCCGAGGAGGCCCACATCCCCCGGACCCCGTCCGGGGAACCCGTCACCCTGCACCACCTGCTCACGCACACCCCCGGATTCGAGGACGCGATGGCCGGAGCCGTCTCCGCGGACCCGGACGGCCACACCTCGCTGCAGGACCACATCGCCCGGGACCGGCCGGACCTGATCTACCCGCCCGGCCGCTTCACCTCCTACTCCAATTACGGGATCGCCGTGGCGGGCGCCGTCGTGGAGCGGGTGAGCGGGCGGCCCTTCATCGACTACGCCCGAGAGAACATCTTCGGCCCGTTGGGCATGGAGCGTTCCGCGTTCGCCCAGAAGGAGGCGGACCTGCCCGCCCACTTCGCGACCGCGAGCCGCTCCATGCTCACGCCCGGCGGCGGGAGGGCGCCCGGCCCGGAGATCGGGTCGAACGACTTCCCCGCGGGCTACGCCTTCGCCACCGCCCCCGACATGGGCCGCTTCATGCTCGCCCTACTCGGTGAGGGGGCGTACGGCGGGGAGCGGATCCTCGCCCCGGAGACGGTCGAGGAGATGCTGGGGCGCCGGGCCGAAGTGCACCCGCTGATCTCGGCCATGGGCTACGGGGTCTACGAGCGCTTCACCGGCGAGCCCCGCGTCGTCGGCCACCACGGCGACTTCCTCGGCGCCAACATGGAGTACGCGGTGGTGCCCGAGGCCGGGGTCGGCATCGTCGTCGCCGCGAACGGCGACGCGGACGCGGACTTCCAGGACGCCCTGTGGACGGTGGTCATCGACGCGTTCCTGGCGGAGTTCACCGGCGCCGAACAGGACACCCTGCCGGACGGCGCCGGGCAGGGCGGCGGCGCCGGGGAAGGGGAACGGCCCCTTTCGGACTACGCGGGCGACTACCACGCGGCCCGGGTCGACCGCAGCGGCCCGACCATGCTGCCGACCGTGCTCGGCAGCCTCCGCCCGGCCTCGGTCGACGGTGACGGGCTGCGGATGTCGTGTTCGGCGGCACCGGAGGAGCAGCACTGGACCCGCATCGGGGACGGCCTGTTCCGCTCCGCCGACGGAGAGGAGACGGCCGCCTTCATCGAGGACGGCGGGGAGGTCGTGGGCCTCGTCTGCGACTCCTATCCGATGCACCCCTATGTGAAGGTCGCCTGGCACCAGACCCCCGCCCCCTGGCTCGCGGCGGCCGGGGCCGCGCTCCTCGTGCTGCTGAGCATGCTGGTCTGGCCTGCGGCGGCGCTGGTGCGCAGGGTGTCCGTGCGGGGTGCGGGCGAGCGGGGCGCGGACGACGGGCGGGAGCGGACTCCCCGTGCCGCCCGCGCCGCCCGCTGGACCGCGGGCGCCGCCGGGCTCGTCCTGGCGGCGGCCCTCGGGACCGTCGTCGCCCTGATGGGGACCGAGGCCGCGCAGATGGCGTTCTTCACCGGCTCGCCGGTGCTGGAGATCCCGCTGGCCGTGGCCGCGCTCCCCGTCGCGGCCGTGCTCGCCCTGACGGTCGCGGCGTGGCGCCGCCGCTGGTGGAGCGTCCCGGTCCGCGCGCACTACACGGCGGTCGGGGCGGCGTTCGCCGTCTTCCTCTCGGTCGCCTGGCACTTCAACTTCGTCTGGACCCCGTGGAGCTGACCCCCGGGAGGGGGCGGGCGGGGCCGCCATGCGGCCCCGCCCCTGCCGTCAGCTCGTCGGGCGCGGGTCGAATCCGGCCTTCAGGTAGCACGCGTCGATCAACCGCATCGTCTCCAGGGCGTCCTCGGCGCCGAAGGGCAGCGGGACGCCCTCGTCCAGGCGCCGGGCGAGGGCCTCCAGCTGGTAGGTGTAGGAGGAGCGGCGCCCTAGTTCCTCGACGCGTTCGCCGTCCGGCGTGCGGACGGCGACGCGGTCGTCGCGGTCGGGCCGGACGAAGTCGAGGACGGTCGCCTCGCCCCGGGTTCCGACCACCCGGAACGTGGCCTGCCACCGGTCGTGGGCCATGGAGCAGCGCGCCGAGCCGGTGGCCCCGCCGGGGAAGGCGAGGTCGGCCTCCAGCCACTCGTCCAGGCCCGGGAACCCGGCCCGCTCTGCGCCGCGCGCCGCGGTCAGGCGGGGCGCGCCGCCCGTCCACGGCGCCAGCATCCGCTGGGCGTGCAGCGCGTAGCACCCCAGGTCCATCAGGGCGCCGCCGGCCAGGGGCAGGGACCAGCGGACGTCGTCGTCGGGCGGGGCGGGCATGGACACCGAGGCCTCCACGTGGCGCACCTCGCCGAGCTCTCCCGAATCCAGCAGCCCGTGCAGGCGCCGGACGACGGGATGGAAGTGGTAGTGGAACCCCTCCATGAACACCGTGCCCGCCTCGGCCGCGGCCGCGCGAACGGCGGCGGCCTCCTCGGCGTTGCTCGCCGACGGCTTCTCCGTCAGCACGTGCTTGCCCGCGGCGAGGGCGGCCAGGTTCCAGGGCGCGTGCAGCCCGTTGGGCAACGGGTTGTACACGACATCGACCTCCGGGTCGGCGACCAGGGCGGCGTAGGAGTCCACGACGCGCTCGACGCCGTGCTCGGCGGCGAACGCCTCGGCTCGGGCGGGCTCGCGCGCGGCCACCGCGACGAGGCGGTGTCCGCACGTGCGCGCGGGCTCGGCGATCGCCCTCCCGGATATGCGGGCCGCTCCCAGAACACCGATACGCATGGGGATGCTCCTCCGGTCGTCTCCTCTGTCGTGGACACGCTCCCAGGGCGCCCTCCGGCCGGAGCCGCCGGGGCCCCCGCCCGCCGACGTCAGATCGGAAGGGTGTAACCGCCCGCCCAGCGCTGCATGAACACGGTGAACTCGCTCCACAGGCCGACCACCTGGGAGATTCCGATCAGCACCAGCAGGACCCCGCCGACCCTGGTGATCGCCGGGCCGTGCCTGCGCGCCCACGCGGCGACGCGCATGGCCCGGGTCATCGCCAAGGCCGCGAGGATGAAGGGCAGCCCCACCCCGAGCCCGTAGACGAAGGCGAGGAACGCCCCGCGCCCCGGGCTGCCGGAGGCCGTGGACATCGCCAGGACGGCCGCCAGGGTCGGCCCCATGCACGGGGTCCACCCCAGGCCGAACAGCACGCCGAGCAGGGGTGCCCCGGCCAGGCCGCTGCGCGGCCGCAGGGCCGGCTTCAGGCTGCGGGCGGTCCAGGGCAGCCACCGGAGCGCGCCCATGAACATCAGGCCGAGGACGATCGTGGCCGCGCCCAGGACGCGGATGAGGAGGTCCTGGTAGGCGAAGAGCATGCCGCCCAGGCCGCCGAAGAAGGCCCCGTAGGCGGCGAAGAGGCCGGAGAACCCGGCGGTGAAGAGCAGGGTCCCCAGCACGGTGCGCGCCCGGAGCACGCCCGGTGCGCGGCGCCGGGTCCGCACGGCGGCCCCGCCTTGGGCCCCCTCCCCGCCGTCCGCCGCCGCGGAGCCGTCCCCTTCGGCGCCCGACATCCCCGCGACGTAGGAGAGGTAGCCGGGCACGAGCGGCAGGCAGCACGGGGACAGGAAGGTGATCGCCCCGGCCGCCAGGGCCAGCGGCACGGCCAGAAGCAGCGGGCCGCTCATGACGATGCTCTGGATGTCCATGGGTCGCGCGGATCCTTGTCACGGGGTCGGGAACGGTTTCTCACCTAGAGACCTTAGGTGCTTGGGTGAGAGATGTGCGGGCGGGGTGGGGAGAGCGCCCGCGCATCCGTCGGTGTCCGGCCCCGGCGCCGTCACCTAAGCTTGTTGAGTCACGCGGCGGGCGGCGCCCCGCCGCCCGCACCTCGGGAAGGACCGGTCGGGGATGTCCAGATTCGGCGACCTGGAGGCGGCGATCATGCACGCCGTGTGGTCCGCCCAGGAACCGCTCCGCGTGCGCGACGTCGTCGCCGATCTCCGCAAGCGGCGCGACATCGCCTTCAACACCGTGCAGACGGTCATGGACAACCTGTTCCGCAAGGGCTGGCTGAAGCGGGCCAAGGAAGGGCGCGCCTACCGCTACTGGGCCGCCGCCTCCCAGGAGGACTACGCGGCGGGGCTCGTGGAGGAGGCCCTGGAGTCGGCGCCCGACCAGGCGGCCGTGCTGTCCCGGCTGATCACCCGCCTGCCCCGGGACGAGATCGCCGAGCTGCGCGCGGCCCTGGACGAGGCCAAGCGCGGCGAGGAGCTGCCGTGACCGTCGCGCTCGTCCTGCTGGGCTACGGGCTGGCGGTCACCGCCGCCGGTCCGGCCGTGGTCCGCCGGTCCCGATGGGTGGAGCGCGCCCCGCGCCTGGGCATCGCCGCCTGGCAGAGCCTCAGCCTCGCCGCCGTCGCCTCGGTCGTCCTCGGCGGGCTCGCGCTCAGCGTCCCGGGCGTGCGGCTGGACGGCACCGTGTCCGGGTTCCTCGACGCATGCCTGGCCGCGCTGCGCGCGCGGTACGCGACCCCGGGAGGCGCCGCCGTCGGCGTCGCCGGGCTCGGGCTGGCCCTGCTGGTGGGGGCGCGCAGCACCTGGGCGATCGGCCGCACGCTGGCGCGGGCCGGGAACGCGCGCCGCCGCCACCGCGAGGCCCTGCGGCTGCTCGGCCGCGAGGACCGGGAGACCGGCGCCGTGGTCGTGGAGCACGCGCTGCCCGCGGTCTACTGCCTGCCGGGCGTGCGCGGGAGGATCGTGCTGACCAGCGGTGCACTGGCGGCCCTGACACCGGGGCAGCTGCGGGCGGTCCTCGCCCACGAGCGCGCCCACCTGCGCGGGCGGCACGACCTGGTGGCCGCGGCGGCCGTCGGGCTGGCGGCGGCGTTCCCCCGGGTGGCCCTCTTCCGCGTCGCACGGGACGAGATCGTGCGCCTGCTGGAGCTGGCCGCCGACGACGCGGCGACGCGGGCGACGCACCGCCTGGTGGCGGCCGAGGCGCTGCTGAACGTCGCCGACCGGCAGGTCCCCGCGGGCGCCTTGGCGGCGGGCGGTCCGGGGACCGGGCACCGGGTGCGCAGGCTGATCGCGGGTGCGTCCCCGCTCGGCCGGGCGCGGGGCCTGCTGGCCGGGGCCCTGGCCGCCGTGCCGGTGGCGGTCCCGCTGGCGCTGGCCGCCGCCCCAGCGGTGGCTCTGGCGGGCTCGGCGTGCTGCACGGCCCCGGCCTCGGTCGCCCACGCCCCAACGGAGGTGTGCGCGCGGATGGAGGACCCGCACGACTGCCTGACCATGTCCCTGTGAGGCCTCGAAGCCCGCGCGGATAGGCGGACGAACCGCAGGCGTCCGGCCCCGCCGACTCCGCCGCCGAGCGCCGCCCCCGCATCGTTGATCTCGGGAAAAGCGCCCCTAAAAGCGGCCCGGAAGCGTCGTTTCTCCC
>NZ_JAQFWQ010000186.1 GCF_027706725.1 Nocardiopsis endophytica | reverse complement strand
ACCCGCCCGGGGCCCCCCCGCCTCTTCATGTCCGCGCGCCGCTACTCCGGCCGCTACTCCACGGGGGCGTCCGTCGTACCGCCGTCGCTACCGCCCGGGTCGGGATCGGGCGAAGGGGTGCCCCCGCCGCCGTCGGAGCCTCCGTCACCGGAGCCGTCCCCGCCGGTGTCGCCACCGCCGTCGCCGGAACCGTCCCCGCCGGTGTCGCCGCCGCCGGTGTCCCCGCCGTCCCCGGAGCCGTCACCGGTCCCGTCGCCGGAACCGTCCCCGCCGTCACCGGGGGAGTGGTCCGGGTCGCAATCGGGGTCCTGCTGGGACGGGCCGTCGGGCGCTCCCGCGTTCGGCCGCCCCGTCGCCGTCGGCACGGGCGAGCCCCCGCCGTCGGGCGGCGGAGGGGTGCGGCAGTGCTCCGGAATGCCGGTGATGGTGCTGTCACCGTCCTTCTCCGGGTCCTCGGAAGGGGCGCCGCCGCCTTTCCCGCCCGTCGCGCCGCCGTCCCCCCGGGGAGGCTCGGCGTGGCCGGTGTCGTCGGTGGCCGCGCCCGCTCCGCCGCCGTCCGGCCGCTCCTGCTCGGGGGCCCCGGTGTCGTTGGAGGCGAAGAAGATCTGCTCGCGCAGCTGCGGCGTGCCCATCAGCACGCTCCCCGCGATGGCGGCCGCCGCGCCCACCGCCAGCACCGGGCGCAGCCAGGGCAGCCCCGTCCAGAAGGGTGAGCGCCGGTTCTGGGTGCGCTCCCTGATCGCGCTCAGCGCCTCAGGGGACGGCTCCACGGAGTCGGCCTCCGCGCGCAGGATCGCGCGCAGCCGCTCCTCGGTGCCCTCGTCGAATGGTTCGCTCATGTCGTCTGCTCCAGAACCGAGCGGAGCGCGGCGATGCCCCGTGCCGTATGACTCTTGACGGCGCCGCGGCTGATGCCCATCGCGTCGGCGATCTGGGCTTCGGACAGGTCGCCGTAGTAGCGCAGGACGATGGCCTCGCGCTGGCGGGTCGGCAGTTTGCGCAGGGCGGCGATCACCGCGGCGCGCTCCAGCTCCCCCAGGGCGCCGTGCTCGGCGCTGGGCGCGTCGGGCAGGGCCTTGGGGGCGTGCTTCTCCACCACCGCCCGGTGCCGCAGCACCGAGCGCGCGCGGTTGACCACCGACTGGCGCAGATAGGACAGGGCCTTGTTGGGGTCCCTGAGCCTGCGCCAGGCGCCGTGCATCGCCACGAAGGCGTCCTGGACGACCTCCTCGGCGGTGGCGTGGTCGCGCACGAGGAGTGCCGCCAGCCGCACCAGCGGCCGGTAGTGCTCGCTGTAGAGGCGGGTCACGGCCTGGTCCGCGTCCCACTCGATCGCCGTCGCTGCCGCCGCGGTCGTCCCCGCGACCATGGTCTCCGTCACGTCCGTACGACGCGCGCCCTTGTCGCCGGGTTTACGAAAGGGCATACCTGTTCTTCTCGTTGAGGTGTGTGGTCCTGCACATGCCACCCCGCGTGCACCCCGGCGCCGGTCCTCGGGGGAGGGGCCCCGGGGATGAGGAGGACGCCATGGGCGAAGCCACGCGAAGGAACAGAATAGCCCGCAACGGCGGCGAATCGCGGAGGGTTCGCCGATTGTGCTTCCCCGCCCCGCGCCCCCGCAACCTCACGGAAGGGTCACGGTCCGGGCCGCGGTGCGGGGCGCTCCGCCCGTTGGGCCGCCGACCACGGTAGAGGAGGCGCGGCGCCGGCCGCTCCGGAACGGCCGGAATCCGGGCCGGATTCCGGGGCGGAAGGGGACTCGGGACCCGGGCGGGGCGCGGCGCGGGGCGGCGCCGGGGGGCCAGAGCTCGGACGCCGGATGCGTGGCGGACGTGTGCGGCCGGATCCGGGCACGGCCGCGGACCCGGTCCGGCGCGGTCCCCCTCGCCGTCACCGGTCTGCGGCATGATGGGGGCGGGCGCCGAACCCCCTCGGAGGCTCCGAGGGGCCGGAACCCGCACCTGGGGCCCGGCAGGGCGCCCGGTCGGACGCGAAGCAGCGAGTGGTTGGGAGAGGACACAGGTGGCCCAGAGCGACCCCGAGTGCCTGTTCTGCAAGATCGTCGTCGGCGAGGTGCCGGCCGAGATCGTCCGCGAGGGCGAGCGCACGGTCGCCTTCCGCGACATCAACCCGCAGGCGCCCACGCACGTGCTGGTGATCCCGCGCGAGCACCACCCCGACGTCGCCGCGGCGGCGCGCGCGGGCACCGGGCTGGTCGACGAGATCGCCCGCGAGGCCCAGGAGGTGGCGCGGGGCGAGGGCATCGGGTCCGACTACCGCATGGTCTTCAACACCGGCACCGGCGCCGGGCAGACCGTCTTCCACGTGCACGCCCACGTGCTGGGCGGGCGCGGCATGGAGTGGCCCCCCGGATAGCCGCCGGACGGCCCGCCGGAGCAGGCCGGGAGCCCCTGGGAACAAACCGGGCCGGGGGCCCATTGGGATAAGGTGAAGGGGTCGCCGCAAGCGACCACGTGGAACGCGAGAGGCAGGGGCGAGAGGCCGCAAGGCCGACCCATGGTCGAGACAACGCAGAACAGCACCCAGGTCAAGATCGTCGTGCCGGAAGAGCACATGATGGTCGCCCTGCTCGGTCCCGAGGACGAGCTGCTCCGCACCGTCGAGAGGGCCTTCGAGAGCGACATCCACGTCCGCGGCAACGAGATCACCATCAGCGGCTCCCCCGAGGAGACCTCGCTGGTCGTGCGGTTGATCGAAGAGCTGCTGGAGCTGGTGAAGAACGGCACGCACATCACCCCCGACGCGATCGACCGCACGCTGGCGATGCTGCGCGAGCCCTCCGGCGAGCGCCCCGCCGAGGTCCTGACCGCCGACATCCTGTCGGCGCGCGGACGGACGATCCGCCCCAAGACGCTCAACCAGAAGCGCTACGTCGACGCCATCGACCGGCACACCATCGTGTTCGGCATCGGCCCGGCCGGGACCGGCAAGACCTACCTGGCCATGGCCAAGGCGGTCAAGGCGCTGCAGAACAAGCAGGTCAACCGGATCATCCTGACCCGCCCGGCGGTCGAGGCGGGCGAGCGGCTCGGGTTCCTGCCCGGGACCCTGTACGAGAAGATCGACCCGTACCTGCGGCCGCTCTACGACGCGCTGCACGACATGCTCGACCCCGACAGCATCCCCAAGCTGATGTCGGCGGGCACGATCGAGGTGGCCCCGCTCGCCTACATGCGCGGGCGCACCCTCAACGACTCCTTCATCATCCTCGACGAGGCGCAGAACACCTCGCCCGAGCAGATGAAGATGTTCCTGACCCGGCTCGGCTTCGGCTCCAAGATCGTCGTCACCGGCGACGTCACCCAGGTCGACCTGCCCAGCGGCACCTCCAGCGGCCTGCGGACCATCGAGAACATCCTCTCGGGCATCGACGACATCGGGTTCTGCCGTCTGGCCAGCGAGGACGTGGTCCGGCACAAGCTGGTCAGCGCCATCGTGGACGCCTACGGGCGCTACGACGGCGGCCGCGCCCGCGACCGGGGTCCGGGCGGCGGCCGCGACCAGGGCCGGGGACACGGCCAGGGCCGGGGCCGGTCGGCCGAACAGGGCGGCCGGCCCGAGGGCGAGTGAGCCGCCGGCGGAGCGGGCGGAGCAGCGGAGTACACGAGTAAGGCGCGCAAGACGATGAGTATCGACGTCGCGAACGAGTCCGGCGTCCCGGTCGATGAGACGGCCCTGTCCGAGCTGGCCCGCTACGTCCTCGACGCGATGCGGGTGCACCCGCTCGCCGAGCTGTCGGTGGTGCTGGTGGACGAGGAGCCCATGGCCGAGCTCCACCAGCGGTGGATGGACCTGCCCGGACCCACCGACGTGATGTCCTTCCCCATGGACGAGCTGCGGCCCGGCGGCCCGGAGCGCACCAGCGACCCGGGCCAGCTCGGCGACGTCGTCATCTGTCCGCAGGTGGCGGCCCGCCAGGCCGAGGAGGGCGGGCACAGCGCCCAGGACGAGCTGGACCTGCTGTGCACGCACGGCATCCTGCACCTGCTCGGCTACGACCACGGCGAACCCGACGAGCGGGCGCAGATGTTCGGCCTCCAGGCCGATCTGCTCATGGGGTGGCGGCCCAGCGCGGCGGAGGCCTCGCGCACCGCCGAGACCCGGGAGGGGTGAGGTGGCCACAGCGTCGGCCGCGTTCCTCGCCGCCGCGGTGTCCGGCCTGGCGGCCGCCTTCCTGGTGGCCGCGGAGATCGCCGTCACCCGGGTCGCCGCCGGGGCCGCCGGGCCTCCCGGCGCGCTCCCCGAGCGGCGCCGCGCCCGCCTGGAGGCGCTGACCGCCGATTCGGCCCGCACCCTCAACCTGGTCCTGCTGCTGCGGGTGGGCTTCGAAGTGCTGGCGGTGGTCGCCTTCGGGACCGGCGCCGTCGTGCTGCTCGGGCCCACCTGGGGGGCGGCCGTCCTCACCGCGGCGGTCATGCTTCCGGTGGAGTACGTCCTGATGGGGGTCACCCCGCGGATCCTGGGACGGCAGTTCTCCGTGCAGGTCGCCGAGGCCGGCGCGGTGCTGCTGGCCTGGCCCGCGGTCGTGCTGGGGCCGCCCGCGCAGCTGCTGGTGCGGCTGGGGCGGGCGCTCACCCCGCGCAACAAGGGCGGGCGCGGCGGGCCGTTCAGCAGCGAGGAGGAGCTGCGGCGGCTGGTCGACCTCGCCGAGCGGGGGCACGTCATCGACGCCGACGAGCGCCAGATGATCCACTCGGTGTTCAAGCTCGACGACACGGTGGTGCGGGAGGTGATGGTGCCGCGCACCGACATCGTGTTCGCCGCCGCCGACGACGACCTGGACGCGTGCCTGTCGCTGGCCCTGCGCAGCGGCTTCTCCCGCATCCCGGTCACCGGCGAGGACGAGGACGACGTCGTCGGCATCGTCTACCTCAAGGACCTCACCGCCCGGATGCGCGACCACTGGGCCGAGGCCGACGCGGCCTCCGGGGCCGGGCGGCCGGTGCCGCCCGTGCCGCCGGCGCGCGCGGCCATGCGCCCGGCGTCCTACGTGCCCGACTCCAAGCCCATCGACGAGCTGCTGCGGCAGATGCAGCGGCAGCGCATCCACATGGCGGTGGTGATCGACGAGTACGGCGGCACCGCCGGGCTCGTCACCATCGAGGACATCGTCGAAGAGATCGTCGGGGAGATCACCGACGAGTACGACGACGAGGTGCCGCCCATCCAGGACCTGGGCCGGGGCCGGGCCCGGGTGACCGCGCGGCTGCCGCTGGGCGAGCTCGCCGAGCACTTCGGCGCGGACCTGGACGCACCCGACGTGGACACGGTGGGCGGACTGCTGGCCTACGCGCTGGGCCGGGTGCCGATCAGCGGGTCCCGGGCCGACTACGCTGGTCTGAGGCTCACCGCCGAGGACCCCGCCGGCCGCCGCAACCGGACCGCGACGGTGCTGGTGGAGCGGCTGGACCCGCCACCCGGACCGGACGAAGGAGAGCAGTGACCGACACCAACGCCCCCGAGCTGGGCGCCGAGGACAGCAAGCTCGTCACCCTCGCCCGCGCCTCGCGGGCCCGCACCGGCGCCGCCGAGGGCGCGGCCGTGCGCGACGAGACCGGCCGCACCTACGCCGCCGTCACCGTGGACCTGCCGCACCTGCGGCTGACCGCGCTGCAGGCCGCGGTGGCCGCGGCGGTCGCGAGCGAGGCCGAGCACCTCGAGGCCGCCGCCGTGGTGACCGAGGAGGAGGCGCTGCGCGAGGAGGACCGCCGGGTCGCCGCCGACCTGAAGACGGGCGTGCTGATCAGCGCCGCCCCCGACGGCACCCCCGGAACCGTCGACCGCACCTGACCCGGGCCGGGCGGGGCACCGCGCCCCGCCCGCCCCATCCCGCACGATTCGAGACATGACGACCATGGACGAGCTCGACCTCGACAGACTCCGCGCCCCGCTGCCGGGCGCCGCCGCCGTGCCCGAGGGGTTCCGCAGCGGCTTCACGTGCTTCGTGGGCCGCCCCAACGTGGGCAAGTCGACCCTGATGAACGCACTGGTGGGGCAGAAGGTCGCCATCACGAGCAACCGGCCCCAGACCACCCGGCGCACGGTGCGCGGCATCGTGCACCGCGAGGACGCCCAGCTCATCGTGGTCGACACGCCGGGGCTGCACAAGCCCCGCACCCTGCTGGGGGAGCGGCTGGACAGCCTGGTGCGCTCCACCCTGGTCGAGGTCGACACCATCGGCTTCTGCGTGCCCGCCGACGAGCCGATCGGCCGCGGGGACACCTACATCGCCCGCGAGCTGGCCGCCCAGCGCGACACCCCGGTGGTGGCGCTGGTCACCAAGACCGACAAGGCCGACCGCAAGCGCGTCGCCGAGCAGCTCCTGGCCGTGCAGGAGCTGGGGGAGTGGGCCGACATCGTCCCCGTCTCGGCCGAGAGCGGCGAGAACCTGGAGGAGGCGGCGGGGGTCCTGTGCTCGCACCTCCCGGAAGGGCCGCCGCTCTACCCGGACGGCGACCTGACCGACGAGCCGGACGAGATGCTGGTCGCCGAGCTGGTCCGCGAGGCCTCCCTGGAGGGCGTCCGGGACGAGCTGCCGCACTCCATCGCGGTCGTGGTCGACGAGATGACCGACCGCCCCAACACCGCCCCGGGGCGCGAGTTCACCGACATCTACGCGTCCCTGTACGTCGAGCGCCCCAGCCAGAAGGCCATCGTCATCGGCACCAAGGGGGCCCGCCTGAGGAAGGTCGGCATCGAGGCCCGCCGCCAGATCGAGGCCCTCCTGGGCCGGAGGGTCTACCTGGACCTGAGGGTGAAGGTCGCCAAGGACTGGCAGCGCGACCCGAAGCAGCTGAGGCGCTTGGGCTTCGACCAGCAGACGTAGCACGGGCCCTCACAAGGTCGGCCCCGGTTCCCCGAGATCAACGCACAGGGGGCACATACCGGGCATACCGGACATCAAGCGGGGGTCCGGCCATCCCGTGTCGTGAGATCGACGCTTTTGTGCAGATCAAGCGTCGATTTCACCACCCAAGATGCCCCCGCACCACCCGCCCGCCCCCTTCGGCGATGATCTCGACAAAGGTGCTGTCATTCCGGCGGTTTTGACAGCACCTTTG
>NZ_JAQFWQ010000185.1 GCF_027706725.1 Nocardiopsis endophytica | reverse complement strand
GGGGCGACACCGGGTAGTGCGTTTGTGAAGTTACACCACACCAAGGGACGTGACCGCCGACCTTCGTCGTTGCTGCCCTTGCGACCTCACACCCCGACGGTCTTCCGCCCGGCTACGGCCCGCAAGCGGGGTACCTGCTCAGCCGCCCGCCTACCCGGACCGCAAGGGGCCCGCCGGACGGCAGGCAAGACCGGGGAACCGCCCGGCTCGCTCCGTCGCCGCCCATCACGGCGACCACGCACACGCGCCGTCGCCGACAGCGCTGCCGGAGGGGCCGCCGACCTTCGTCGTTGCTGCCCTTGCGACCTTGCACTCCGGCGGCCCGCCGCCCGGCCGGAGCCCGAGAGCGGGGTACCTGCTCAGCCGCCCGCCTACCCGGACCGCGAAGGGCCCGCCGGACGGCAGGCAAGACCCGGGAACCGCCCCGCTCACTCCGTCGCCGCCAGGAACAGCGACCATCCGCACGCCCCACGGCCGACGGCGCTGCGGCGCGGGGCGCCGGCCTGTCCTCGTCGCCCTCTACGCCGCGCCCCGCCGCCCCGTTGTACGGCCCACGTCCTCTCCGCGTTGCCGACGGTGCGCGTGCCCAGCCCCTGTTCCGGTTCCTCCGTGCTAATCCGTCGATTCCGGTTTCCGGCGGGGCCGTCACGGTTACGGTTGCAACCGTGGACTCCCTTGCCGACAGGACCCTCTCGGGTGAGGATCTACCCGCGTCGCTCCGCCGATCCCTCGGGCGGCTCGACCGGTTGCACGCGCTCGGCCAGCAGCGGTGCCGTACCGGCCCCTGCGAGGGCGCGGACGGGCTCCGCCGGGCGGTCGAACGGCATGTGCGGGAACTGCGCGCGCTCGCCGGGCAGCCCGGGTCCCCGGCGCGCCGGGGCCTGGACGTCGACTCGCTGTGCGCCGTCGCCGCCGAGCCCCCGTCCGGCAGCCCGCTGACCGCCGGGCGGCTCGCCGCGCTCGCCCGGCGCATCCCCGACTTCGACCCGCCCGCCCCCGCGCCCCCGATCGGCACCGCCGCCGAAGCGGCGCAGGCCGCCGCCACCGAGACCCACCCCGTGGTGCGGGCGGCCCTGCTCTTCCAGCGCACCGCCGAAGCCCTGGGCCGACGCCTGGAGGAGACCGGCACCGCCGCCCGCCCCGCGCCGTACCTGCGCCCGCTCCCGTGGGCACTGGCCTCGCTGTCGCTGATGCGCTCCGACCACCCGCCGCTGGCCGCCGACCGCCGCATCGGCGGGCGGCTCGACGCGGCCCTGGCGCACGGCGCCCCCGACGACCGCACCGCCGCGCTGGCCGAGCTCTTCGCCGACCTCCAGACCGCCGCCCTGCGCACCCGCCTGAGCACACCCCTGCGGGGCCGCCCCGACGTGCCGCCGCCGTCGGCGCTGCTGGCGTCGGCCGTGCACCGCCGGATCCTGGTGCACCTGCGCCACCGCACCGGCCCGCTCTCCCAGGTGCTGCGCGAGCTCGACCCGGACGCATCCGCCGGGGTGGAGGCCGCCGACGTCGCCGAAGGCCCCCGCCGCGACCGGTGCGAGGCCGCCGCCGAGCGCGCGCTCTTCGTCCCCGGCCCCGGCTGCCGGTGGGCCGCCCTCGGCCTGCGGGCGGCGGGCGCCTCCGTGGAGCTGGTGGTGACCGTGCACGACGTGGGCGGCCCACCGACCGGGGCGCTCGCGGTGACGGCCTCCGCGGTGATGGACACCCCGCGGGGCCCCGAGGAGGTCCTCGACCCGGCGTGCACCGACTGCGTCACCCTCGTCCCCGGGGACACGGCCGGGGACCGGTGGCCCTGCGTGGAGGAGTTCGTCGACGAGGCGGTCTCCCGCACGGTCGACCGCCTGGCCCGCACGCTTCCCTGACACGGGATCCGGACCCGGTGCCCGGGGACGCGCGGCGCGCGGACGCGGGGGACCCGCGGGCGTCAGCCGCCCCCGAGGGCCACCAGGACCAGGATCAGGACCAGGATGATGATCGTGACCAGCACGGCCGGGATCACCCATCCCTGGGACAGCACCGGGTCCTCCTGGGACTGCGGCTGCTGGGGCAGCCCTCCGGCGAACGTGCCCGGGCCCATCGTGCTGTTCGGGCCGCCCATGGTGGTGTTGGGCCCCATCGTCTGCGGCCCCATCGGCCCGCCCGGCCCCATGTTGGGCGGGGGCGGTCCCATCGGCCCGCCGGGGCCCATGTTGGGCGGGGGCGGCGTCTGCGGGCCCATCGGCGACGGCCCCTGCTGCGCCCCCATCGGCGGCGGGGTCGGCGGCCCCTGCTGCGGGCCCTGCTGCGGCATCGGCGTCTGCGGGCCGCTGTGCGGCGGGTAGGGGGGCTGCGGGCCGGTGCCCGGACGCCCCGGGCCGGGCCCATACGGGGGCATCGGGGTCTGCGGGCCGCTGTTGGACGGCGGCGCCGCAGGCGCCGCGGTGCCGAACACCCCGGTCTCGGCGGCGCGCTCGCCCTCCCGGACGACCTCCTCCGTCGACGCGCCCTCGGCCGAGTCGTGCCCCAGCAGCCGCATCAGCAGCTCCTTGGCGGACGGCCGCCGGGACGGGTCCTTGTCCAGGCAGGCCTGCACGACGGGGAGCAGCTCCTCGGGCACCCCGTCCAGCGACGGCGGGGCGCTGACCACCCGGTGCACGACCGCGGGCACGCTGTCGGCGCCGAACGGCGCGTTGCCGGTGGAGGCGAACGCCATCACGCACCCCCACGCGAACACGTCCACCTTGTCGGTGATGCCGCGCCCCTCGATCTGCTCGGGCGCCATGTAGGACGGCGTGCCGACGATGGAGTTGGTGAGCGTGGCCTGGCCGTCGTCCACCCGCGCGATGCCGAAGTCGATCACCCGCGGCCCGTCCGGCCCCAGCAGCACGTTGCCCGGCTTGAAGTCCCGGTGCACGATCCCGGCCCGGTGGATGGCGACCAGCGCCGTCGCGGTGTTCACCGCCAGCCGCTGCAGACCGGCCCCGCGCCGCGGCCCGCTCTTGGCCACGGCCTCCTGCAGGGAGGGGCCGTCGACGAACTCGCTCACCACGAACGGCGGGTCCGAGTCCAGGCTGGCCTCGTGGATGGCCGCGGTGCAGAACGAGGCCACCTTCTGGGCCGCCCGCACCTCCTTCTCGAAGCGCGCGCGCAGCTCGTCGTTCTCGGCCCACTGGTCGTTGAGCACCTTGATGGCGACCTCTTCGCCGTCCCGGTCGCGGCCCAGGTAGACCACGCCCTGGCCGCCCTTGCCGAGGCGCCCCTCGACGCTGTAGTCGCCGATCGATGCGGGGTCGTTCGACGACAGCGATTCGGGACCGGGCATGGAGCTCCTCCAGTGGGGGTTCGGTATCGGCGTCAGCCCTGGCTCGGTTCGTCGGCCGCAGTTTCCACCTGATACGCCGCAGCCAAGTACACAGTGGCGTAATCGGTTAGAGCGATCAAACCGGCCAGACGTTCCATCCGATCCCCCGGGCCGGTCGAGATCCTGCTCACGCGCGCGCCCGCCGCGTGCGCCGCGTCCTGCAGCGCCGCCAGGTCCGCCTCGGCGTCGGGACCGCCGTCCGGGTCCTCCAGCACCACCGGGTGCAGCCGGACGCCGCCGTCCTCCACCGGGTCGTCGAAGATCGAGCGCGGCCCCTCGGCGCCCAGCGGCCCCGCCAGCGCCGCGGCGGCGGTGCCCAGCCCCTCGGGCAGGGACGCCGCCATCACCGGGTAGGCGGCCACGGCGCCGGCACGGGCGGCGAAGCACCGCGCGGCGGCCGCCGCCTCGGGGGTGGAACCGCAGGCCAGCGGCAGTGTCCCGGCCAGGTCGGCGGCCAGCGTCTTGGCCTCGTTCTCCCAGCTCTCCACGGAGGGGCCGCACGCGGCGGCGACCTCGTCCATGCGCACCGCGGCCGCCTCGACGGCCTCCCCCGGCGGGGCGGGGACCCCGGCCGCGGCGGCCAGCGCGAGCGCCGCGCCCACCGGACCCCACAGGGTGGCGGGGCCGCGCAGCGGCACGTACACCCCGCGGGACTGCTCGGCCAGCGCCGCCAGCGGCCCGTCCGGCGGGCCGGCCGCCGCGAGGGCGCAGCCCCGGCGGACCGCCTCGGCCGCGCACGCCGCCACCGGGTCGGCGGCCGGTCCGGCGCGGCCGGAAACGGCCACCACCAGGTCGGCGGCGCCCACCCAGCCGGGCAGTCCGCGGCCGCGCACCACCTGTACCGGGACCGGGCAGCCGGGGCCGAGCGCGGCGGCGGCGACGTCCGCGGCCGCCGCCTCGGCGCCCGAGCCCGCCAGCACCAGCGCGCGCGGGCGGCCCAGCTCCTCCAGCACCCCCGTGTCGGCGTCCAGGGCGGCGGCGCGCCCGGCGCGCAGGTGCGCCCCGGCCGAGGCCGCGGCGCGGGCCGCGGCGCCCCCGGCGTCGGGGCGCTCCAGCAGGGTCTCGTCGAACTCCCGGGGCGGCACGGCGTCAGCCGATCTCGCGGGCCTCGTCGACGAGCAGCACCGGGATGCCGTCGCGGATGGGGTAGGCCAGCCCGCTCTCGTCGCAGACCAGCTCACCGGCCTCGGCGTCCAGCCGCAGCGGCTTCTTGCTCTTGGGGCAGGCCAGGATCTCCAGCAGCCACTCGTCGATCTTCGCGCTCATCGCTTCTCTCGCGCTTCTCTCGGTCGGTCGTTCGTCGTCGCGGCCGGCGTGGGCGTGCCGCGGCTGGCCGGGGCCCTCAGGCCCGCACGATGGCCAGCACCTCGTCGCGGAGCCGCTCCATGCCCGCGGTGTCCGGCGCCTCCACATTGAGCCGGAGCAGCGGCTCGGTGTTGGAGGCGCGCAGGTTGAACCAGCTTCCGTCGGGGAAGCCGACGGTGAGCCCGTCCAGCCGGTCCACCTTCGCCCCGTCGCGCCCGGCGAAGGCCCGCTCCACCGCGGCGGTGCGCCCCTCCTGGTCCTCGACCTGGGAGTTGATCTCGCCGGAGGCCGCGTAGCGAGTGTATTGCTCGGTCAGGTCCGACAGCGCCCGCTCGTCGCCGCCGAGCGCCGCCAGCACGTGCATCGCCGCCAGCATCCCGGTGTCGGCCCGCCAGAAGTCGCGGAAGTAGTAGTGGGCGGAGTGCTCGCCGCCGAACACCGCGCCGGTCTGGGCCATGGTCTCCTTGATGAAGGAGTGCCCGACCCGGGTGCGCACCGGCTCGCCGCCGTGCTCGCGGACGATGTCGGGCACGGCCGCCGAGGTGATCAGGTTGTGGATGATCGGCGCCCCGGGCTCCTTGGCCAGCTCGCGCACGGCCACCATGGCGGTGATCGCCGACGGCGGCACGGGCTCGCCGCGCTCGTCGACGACGAAGCACCGGTCGGCGTCGCCGTCGAAGGCCAGCCCCGCGTCGGCGCCGGTGCGGCGCACCGCGTCCTGCAGGTCGACCAGGTTGTCCGGGTCGAGCGGGTTGGCGGGGTGGTTGGGGAAGGTGCCGTCCAGCTCGAAGTAGAGCGGCACGATCTCCAGCGGCAGCGGGTCGAGCAGCCGGTCGCCCAGGACTGCGGGGACGGTGTGCCCGCCCATCCCGTTCCCGGCGTCCACGACGACCTTCAGCGGGCGCACGCCGCTCAGGTCGACCAGCGAGCGCAGGTACTCGGCGTATTCGGCGAGCAGGTCGCGCTCGGTGACCTTGCCGGGGGTGCCGGAGGGCTCCAGGCCCTCCTCGGCGAGGCGGCGGATGTCGGCCAGCCCGGTCTCGGAGCTGATCGGGGCGGCCCCGGCCCGGCACAGCTTGATGCCGTTGTACTGGGCGGGGTTGTGGCTGGCGGTGAACATGGCCCCGGGCATGTCCAGGCGGCCGGAGGCGAAGTAGAGCATGTCGGTGGAGCCCAGGCCGGCCATGACCACGTCGGCGCCCTGGCCGGTGGCGCCCTCGGCGAAGGCGGCGGCCAGGGCCGGGGACGAGGGGCGCATGTCGTAGGCGACCACGATCGACGGGGCCCCGATCACCCGCGCGAACGCCGCTCCGATGGCGCGGGCCACCCCCTCGTCGAGGGTGTCGGGCACGATTCCGCGGACGTCGTACGCCTTGAAGATCCGACCGAGGTCACCCACTGCTGCTCCGCTCCGAGTCGTGATTGCCGCCCGGTCGCCGCGGGCGGTCGCCGGGCCCGCCGGGGGCGGGGGTTCCAACGTACCGGAAGGGGCGCGGGGCGCCCCGGGCCGTCCGTGCGGTGGTGACCGGTGCCGGGCGGGGGGTCAGCCGTCCCCGGAGGGGCGGGCGGGCGGGGTGCGGTCCGGGGTGTCGGACTTGACCACGCGCAGGTGGCCCGTGCGCTGCCCCTCGGCCCCCGACGGGGCGGAGGGCTCGGCGCGGCCCCCCGGGGGGCGGGCGGCCTCGCGCACGGCGTTGGCCAGGGCCTCCAGGTCGTCGCTGCCGGGGCCGCCGGTGCTGTCCGCGGGAAGCCGCACGACCTCCCACCCGCGCGGGGCGGTGAGGCGCTCGGCGTGCATGGCGCACAGGTCGTAACAGTGCGGCTCGACGTAGGCGGCGAGCGGGCCGAGGACGGCGGTGGAGTCGGCGTAGACATAGGTGAGCGTGAAGACTGCTGGCTGTCTGCACGCGGTTCGCGAGCAGCGTCGGACAACGCTCACGGGAGCCGACCCTAATCCCTTCCTCTCTCCGGCGCCAGTACGGGGGCCCTGGTGTGTCCGGCCCCGGCCCCCGGGGCACCGGGGCTGCGATCCGGCCCCTGATGGCATACTCTCGAATCGTGCGACGAGTGCGCCTACAGAGGGCTCAGGCCGACCGCTTCCGACGCCGGGACCGCCGGGGCCGCGGAATCCGCGGCCCGCTGGCACCGCCGGAGGTCCCCATCTCCCGCAGCCGGGCGCAGGTCTTCGACGACCTCGTGCTCGACGCCGTGGAGCGCTTGGAGCGCGTGTGGTCCCGCGAGCTCGCGAACGTGGAGTTCCTGGTCGAGGACGTCCCGCAGGTCCCCCGCGGGGTCACGGCCGAGGACGGCATCCCCTACTCCCGCCTGGAGACCGGACGCGACGGCCGTGCCCGCATCACCATCTACCGCCGCCCCGTGGAGATCCGCACGCGGGAGCAGGACGAGATGGCCCTGATGGTCCACGAGACCGTCGTCGAGGAGGTCGCCAACCTGCTCGGCCTGGAACCCGAGACCGTCGACCCGGAGGCCTGACGCCCTCCCGCGCCCGAGGAGGGCGCGTCGTCGGCCCCCGACCGGTCCAGTGGTGGCCGGGTACGGTCATCCCCGGCCCCGTTCTCCCGTCCGGCAGGTCACTTGCGGTCCGGGGGGCCGGGCGGCTGAGCAGGTACCCCGCTTCCTGGCCCCGGCCGGGCGGCAGGCCACTGGGGTGTGAGGTGCCGGGCGGCGACGACGAAGGTCAGCGACCCATCCGGCAGCGCCGTCGGCCGCCGGGCGTGCGGATGGTCGGCGTGGTTGGCGGCGACGGCACAAGCCAGGCGGTTCCCCGGCCCCACCTGCCGGGCGGCAGGCCCCTCGCGGTGCGGGT
>NZ_JAQFWQ010000184.1 GCF_027706725.1 Nocardiopsis endophytica | reverse complement strand
TCGAGATCATCGCGGAGTAGGGGCGCACCGGGGCGGCGGCCGCCACGAACGCGGAAGACCGCGCACCCCGCCCACCGCGCCACCCTCCCGGACCACGAGAGGCCAGCCGGACGGCAAGCAGGGTCAGGGAACCGCCCCGCTTCTGCCGTCGCCGCCAACCGCGGCGACCATGCACACGCCTGTCGCCCGACAGCGCTGCGGCATGGGCCGCCGACGCTCCCTCGTCGCCGCCCTCTGCTCGGGCTCGGACGCCGCTGCCGCCTCCCGCACCCGCTGAACGGCCCGCCGCATTGCGGCGCACGGACGCCACGACGCCTGCCGGGTTCCTGCGGCCCGCGCCGGTCGGTCGCCCGGCTCGGTCGCCCGACGGGGCGGCGCCGCCACCGCGGCCGACGTCACGGAGCGCGTTGCCGCATGTCACCGCGTGTGCCACCGCTCCCCTCCCCCGAGGCGGCGGGCCGGGAAGCGCGATCGCCCGCTGTGCCGGGCCCGCCGCCCTCCGCGGCCCTGTCGCCCCCGATTCGGCGAAACGCCTGTGGGTAGGCGGGAACTCACGTAGAGTGCACACTGTGGGCGCCCGGGATGTCGGCTCCCCCTCCATCCCGGGGCCCGCTCCTACGGCCGTGGCCGTCGGCCGTCCTCACCGCCCCTCCCCCGTTTCATGGGCCTCGGGGTCGTGCGCCAGGACGGTGCGCCCGCCGTCCACGGGCACCGTGGCCCCGGTGATGAAGCCCGCGGAAGGCGAGAGCAGGTGCGCGATGGCCGCGGCCGCCTCCCGGGCGGTGCCGACCCGGCCCAGCGGGTGCACCCGGGCCATCTGCGCCCGCACCCTCCCGGCCCCCTCCTCGTCCAGGCCCGCCAAGTAAGCCTCGTAGCGCTCGGTGGCCACCGACCCCAGCGCCACCGCGTTCACCCGCACCCCGCGGGGCCCATACTCCACCGCCAGCGCCCGCGTGAGCCCTTCGATCGCGGCCTTGGCCGTGGCGTAGGGGGCGCAGCCGGGCACGGCCTGGCGGGCCTGGTGGGAGGAGACGTTGACGATCGCCCCCGCCCCGGCCGCCGACATGTGCCGCACCGCCACCGCGCACCCGGCCACGGCCGGGGCGAGGTTGGCCTCGATCAGGCCCATCACCTGCCGGGCCGGGGTCGTGTGCAGTGAGGCGTCGCGGAAGACCGCGGCGTTGTTGACCCACCCGGCCAGCGGAGCCCCCGCCGCGTCCTGGGCCGCCTCGGCGGCCCGCTCGGCGGTGCCCTCCTCGGCGGCGTCGCCGCGCACCGGCACCAGGCGTCCGGCGCGGGGGTGGGCGGCCGTCCACTCCAGGGCGGCCGAGTCGGCCTCGACCACGGCCACCGCGCCGGCGCCCAGGTCGAGCAGGTGCTCGGCGGTGGCGCGGCCGATGCCGCGGCCCCCGCCGGTGACCACGTGGGCGCCGCCCGGGCGGGGGTGTTCCTCCGGGGCGCTCATCGGGGCCGCGGGGCGAGGGGCAGGGCTTCGGCGGGCAGGACGCGCACGCCCTGGGCGGCCAGCTCGTCCTCGACGGCGGCGGAGATGTCGCCGGCCGGGGCGTCCTCGTCGTAGGTGGCGTGCGCCCCAGCGGCCAGGACGGTCTCCAGTCCCCGGCCGAGGGCGCCGCGCGCGGTGGCGGCGACGCAGTACTGGCTCTGCATCCCCGCCAGGACGGCGGTGCGCACCCCGGCGCGGGCCAGTTCGTCGGCCAGGCCGGTCCCGGCGAAGGCGTCGGGGGCGGTCTTGCGCACCACGGGCTCGCCGGGCAGCGGCGGGTGCACGAGCTCCCAGCCGGGGGTGTGGGGCTCGTCGGGCTCGTCGGGGCCGCCGTCGTTCTGGACGTGGACCACGGTGGCCCCGGCGGCCCGGGCGCGGGAGAGCAGGTCGGACAGGGCCGGTCCGACGCGGGGTGCGGCGGGCACGGCGTCGGGTCCCTGCAGCATGTTGCGCTGGGCGTCGATGAGCACGAGTGCGGTCGTCACGGGTGCCTCCCGGTGGTGCGGTGCTGGGGTGGGGATGCCGTTCCTATCACCCAGGGGCGACACGGCGGGCGGGGGCGGGGCGCGAGCTGCGGTGTTAGCGGGCGGGAAGCCGAACGAAACCGGCGGGGGCGATGCTGGGGCCGCCGGCGATCCAGAGGGTGGACACGCCGGGGCGCGGATCGGGCGGGGGCCGAAGGGGGACCCCCGCCCTTTCATCCGCTGCGTCCGCGCCGGGCCGTGCGGGCGGTGGGCGCCGGGGCCCGCCGGTGCGGCCCGTCCGCGGGGGCGAGGGAGCGGCGGGGCCCGCCCGCGTGGGGCCCCGCTCCCCTTCCACGCGCAAAGGCTCCACGTGCGGAGGGCGCGATCGGCTGCGGGGGCGCGCCGACGGTGGCCGCGTCCGCCGGAATCGTGTGGTCTCCTGTTCGGCCAGGTCAGCAGGTGGTGTCCGGCGGAGCGGCGGACTCGTCGTCGGCCGCGCCCGCCGACGGGCGGGCAGGCCACCGGCCACGACCGGTGGGGCCGGGCCTAACGTCCGAGGGCCGATACGGCCTGGGCGGACGGAGGTTCCGCCGCGCCAGGGGACGCGTAGGCGGGGCGGGTCGGGTCGGCCACGTCGCGATCGCCTGCGTGCCGACCCGGCCGGGCGGATGTCACGCTCCAGCGGGCGTGACCGCCGGCGGCGCGCCCCCGGCGGGGACGGGCCGGGGGCGGTGCCGGTGGTCCGCGTGCGGCCTTTGGCCGTAGGCGGATGCCCGGGGCGCCGACCGCAGCCGGCGGAGTCCGGACCGGTTCGGTCCGGGACGGGGCGACCGGCCGGGACGCCGACGGCCGCACCTGTCCGGCTTCTCCGGCCGGAGCGGCCGTCCCGCCGTCCGGGCGGCACCACCCGGCACCGCCCGGCGCCGCCCGGTGCCGCCCGGTGCTATTCGGCCGGGGGCGGCCAGGGGGCCGCCTGGTCGCACAGGCCCGAGAAGCCCGACAGCACCCGCAGCTCCTCCACCGTGCGCGGCGCCGCCTGGGCCAGCTGCGGCGAGTAGACCAGCACCGCCACCACCTGGGCCCGCGACAGGGCCACGTTGAGCCGGTTGCGCGAGAGCACGAAGTCCAGCCCCCGGGACAGGTCGGCGCCGCTGGAGGCGGTCATCGAGCAGATCACCGCCGGGGCCTCCTGGCCCTGGAACCGGTCCACCGTGCCCACCCGCACCTGCTCCAGGCCCGCCTCGGCCAGGGCCCGGCGCAGCGCCCGCACCTGCAGGTTGTAGGGCGCCACCACCAGCACGTCCTCGCCGGTCAGCTCCCGCTCGGCGCTGGCGCCGGGCTCGTGCACGGTGCGGCCCACCAGGTGGGCGGCGGCCTGCACCACCGCCTCGACCTCCTCGGGGCTGTGGCTGGTGCGGCCCTGGTGCTCCACGGTGCGGGCGTACAGGCCCGGCCGCACCCCCGAGACGGTGCGCTCGGCGGCGCTGGGGTGGGCGTGCAGCAGGCCGCGGTAGGCCAGGCGGGAGACGGGGGCGCACACCGCGGGGTGCATGCGGCGGGTCTGGTCCAGGAAGTAGCCGCGGGAGGCGTCGATGATCTCGGCGTCGCCCACCAGGTGCTCCAGGGCCGAGGCGTCGGCGCCTTCGCCGTGGGAGCCCTGGACGACCTGCGGGAGCTGCTGGGGGTCGCCCAGCAGCACCAGGTTGCGGGCGGCCCCGGACACGGCGAGGGTGTCGGCTAGGGCGAACTGCCCGGCCTCGTCGATGACCAGGACGTCGAAGGGGTCGGCGGCCACGGCCTCGTTGGCGAAGTTCCAGGCGGTGCCGCCGACCAGGTGGGCGCCGGGGTTGGCGGCGCGCCAGGCGGCCAGGGCCTTGACGGTGGCGGGCTGCTCCCAGCGGGCGTGGGGGTCGGGTTTGCCGGAGGGGCGTTTGGCGCAGGGCAGCTCCCGGCCCTGGGCGCGGGCGGTGTGCAGGGCGGCGGCCAGGACGTTCTCCACGGCCTTGTGGCTGGTGGAGCAGACGCCGACGGTGCGGCCCGAGGCGATGAGGTGGTCGATGAGGCGGGCGGCCAGGTAGGTCTTGCCGGCTCCGGGTGGGCCCTGCACGGCCAGGTAGGAGCGGTCCAGGTCGTCGACGGCGGCGATGGCGGCGGCCACGGTGTCGCCGCCGTGGTCGGCGGGGTCGGGCAGGGCGGGCAGGTGCGCCAGGCGCGGGGGGCGGCGCTGGAGCAGGTCGGGGCCGGGGCCCTCGGGCAGGCGGGGCAGTTCGGGCAGGACGCCTTCGGTGAGCGACCACAGGGCGGCGTCCTTGGGGGCCGAGCGCACGGGGGCGCCGGGCAGGACGGCGGCGGGGGCGCGGGAGTAGGTCTGCTGGGGGTCGCTGGTCTCCTCCAGGGTGAGGGTGTCCCCTGTGGCGGCGGTGACCTGGGCGTCGACGGCGTCGGCGGGGCGTCCGGGGGTGGCGGGGTAGAGCAGGCGGACGCGGTCGCCGGTGGTGAAGGGGTGGGGGCGGGCGGGGTCGGCGCGGGCCTGGATCTCGCGGCGGGACTTGCGCTGGCGGCCGGTGGGCTCGGCCCATTCGCCGGTGCGCACGCGCACCGGTACCAGGCATTCGTTGTCGGCCTCCAGCTCCTCCATGGGGGCGTTGAGGCGGCGGAAGAAGTCCCACCAGGCGGGGTTCTCCTCGCGGCGGTAGTACCCGGCCAGGGAGGCGAGCAGGGCGCGGGCGTCCTGGGCGGGGTCGCGGCGGCGGGGGTCGTCGGCGACGCCTTCCAGGAGGGGGTCGGTCAGGGCGCGCAGGCGGGCCTCGGCCTCTTCGCGGCGGCGGCGGTTCTCCTCGGCGCGCTCGTCGGCGTCGTCGGAGGCCAGTTCGCCCTGGGCGCCGGGGCGGGCGTCGATGCCGTTGTCGCGGCGCAGGTCTTCGAGCCAGTCGCGCAGGCGGGCGGTGGAGGCGCAGTCGTCGCGGTTGTAGTCGGCGATGTCGGAGAGGATCTGCGCGGCGCGCGCGGTGTCGCCGCCGGCGGCGGCGCGGGCGTGTTCGGCGTAGGCGTCGATGCTGGAGACGGCGGTGGTGACGTCGCCGCTGCGGGCCTGGGGCAGGTAGAGGGGTTCGAGGTACTTGATGGAGTAGGAGCGCTGGGAGACGCGCAGGCTCTTCTTGACGACGGTGTACAGGTCGACCAGGCGGCGGTGGCGCAGGAGTTCGTCGACCTGGGCTTCGCGGGTGCCGAAGGCGGCGGCCAGGAGCTTGAGGCGGTCGGCCTCGTAGGAGGCGTAGTGGTAGACGTGGGCGCCGGGGTCGCGGTCGATGCGCTCGCACACGAAGTCGACGAAGTCCTCGAAGGCACGCTTCTCCTGGGCGCGGTCGTGGGCCCAGAAGGCGTGGAAGCGCTCGGGGGCCTCCGAGCCGCCGGCGCCGTCGGAGCTGTCGGGGCCGCCGGGGGTGTGGGCGGTGTCCGGGGCGTCCTCGGTGCCGGGCGCGGTGCGGGGGTCCTCGGGCAGGTCGCGGGCGACGGCGCCGAAGAGGTATTCCAGGCCGCGCCCCTGGGGGCCCTCGTAGTAGGGGTAGCCCTCCATGTCGAAGAAGACGTCGCCGGGGCTGGGGGCGGGCAGGGAGGCCAGGCCCTCGGGTGAGTGGACCTCGGCCAGGACGGTGCCGCGGGGGTCGGCGTCGGTGCGGGTGGCGTCCTGGCGGACCTGGAGGGCGGCCTGGGCGCGCAGGCGGTCGAAGGTGTGCGGGGGCAGTGTGGGCGGGCGCCGGTCGTCGTCGGCGGCGGCCAGGGCGTCGATGGTGGTGATGCCGGTGTCGGCGAGTTTGCGGGTCTGGTCGGTGCGGATGCCGGCGACCAGGGTCAGGTGGCGGGCGCGGGCGCGGCCGTCGGCGCACAGGGCGGCGTAGCCGCAGGAGTCGCAGGCGGGGCGGGGTGGGCCCCACAGGGGGTCGGGCAGGGTGAGGGCGGCGGGGTCGAGGGGGCCGCCGCCGGGGGCGGTGAGGCGGTCGGCCAGGCGGGTGCGGACCTGGTGCAGGACCGGCAGGAACTCGGGGGCGCGGTGGGTGTGGGCGGCGCCGTCGCCGGTGAGCAGGTGCATGTGCTCGGGGGCGGGGGCGCCGGCCTCGGCGACGGAGGCGGCGTAGGCGGCCAGCTGCAGGACGGCGCCGGGGCCGGGGTGGCGGGCGAGCTTGGTGTCCCAGGGTTCGTAGGTGTGTGGGCCCGCATCGGGGCGGGCGGCGCCGGTGGCGGGGTCCACGGCGGTGCTGACGAGGAAGTCGGCGCGGCCGTGGAAGGCGACGCCGGGGCGCAGGGGGTGGTAGAAGGCGGCCTGGTAGAGGACGGGGGCGCCGTCGTCCATGGCCTTGCGGGTGGCCTGGGCGGCGCGGAGCATGTCGGCGTGGGTGGGGCGGGGGTCGTCGATCTCGACGAGGGCGTCGCCGAAAAGTTCGCGCAGGCGGTGGAGTTCGGCGCGTTCGTGCTCGTGGCCCTGGCGGGCGACGAGGGGGTCGATGTCGGCGGGGGCGGGTGCGCCGGGCACGTGTGCGGCCAGGGCGGCCTTGAGTCGGCTGCGGTGGTCGCACTCCATGGAGTCGACCAGGTCGGTGGGCGAGATGACCCATCCGGTCTCGTTGCGGAACACCTGGCCGCTCCCTCCCCGGCTGCTGCTTCGCGGGGAATTGTGCCACGGTGGTGCGCCGTTTGAGCTCTGTTCACACGCGCGGCGGGGCGGCCGCGGTGTTCGGGCAGGTCGGGGCGGGGGCGCGGGGGTGGGGGCGGACACGGGGGCGTGCGGCCGGGGTCACGGCGGTGTCACCGACGGCGTCGGGGGTCTCACCGGGCGGAGCGGGCGAGGGTGACATGTTGCACAAACCCGGGTTTTCGGTTCTCGTTACCCGACCGTGATGGTTAGGGTCGGTCCCCGTTGGTCTTCACCCCCTTTGCGTACACGTGACCAGCTCTTTCCGGTCGCCCCTTGGATCCCGGGCGGCCCTGCTGCGCCGGCGCGCCCCTCGGTTCCGGGAGGCGCCGGGCCGGAGGTCCCGGCGGTTCCGGGCCCCGCGCAGCCGCCTTTCGTGTCCCCGTTCAAAGGACGATCAGCCGTGGGCAGTCATCAGCCCGACCGCGTTTCCGTGTTCCAGCGCCTGAAGGGCAAGCGCGCCCTGGTGGCCACCGCCGCCTCGGGCGCGGTGCTGGCCGCCGGCGGTGTCGCCGGCGCCGCCGTGGTGGGGGGCGCCCAGCCCCAGGACCTGAGCAGCGCCGCGAAGGTGCCGGCGGCCCAGACCTCCGAGCAGGGCGCCGAGGCCCAGCAGGCGCCCCAGGTCGACGAGGAGCAGGTCGACAAGGAGCGCGACCAGGCCAGGGAGCAGCGCGAGGAGGCCGCCTCGCAGGCCGAGGGGGCGGCCAGCGCGACCGCCGCCGAGCAGGAGAAGGAGCAGGAGCCCGCGCAGGAGGACTCCTCCGGCGGGGGGTCCCAGGACTCCTCCGGCTCCTCCGAGGGGCTCGAGCCCACCGGCGAGGGCGGCGCCTGCCAGGCCTCGATGTACAGCGACCCCCAGCCCACCGCCAGCGGCGGCACCTTCGACCCCTCGGCGATGACGGCGGCCCACAAGTCGCTGCCGTTCGGCACCCAGGTGGAGGTGACCAACCCCTCCAACGGCAAGTCGGTGGTGGTGACCATCAACGACCGCGGCCCCTACGTGGCCGGCCGGTGCCTGGACCTGTCCACCGCCTCCTTCGAGACGATCGCCAGCGCCAGCCAGGGCGTGGTGGACGTGGAGTGGCAGGTCGTCGGCTAGGGCTCGGCCCCCCGCTCCGTTCTCGGCGTGTGCGCCCCCGGGCGCCCGCGGGCCGGGAGC
>NZ_JAQFWQ010000183.1 GCF_027706725.1 Nocardiopsis endophytica | reverse complement strand
CCGTCGCCGCCCATCAACGCCGACCACGCACACGCGCCGCGGCCGACAGCGCTGCCGGAAGGGCTGCCGGCCTTTGTCGTCGCCGCCCCTCCACCTCACACCCCGACGGCCCACCGCCCGGCCGGGGCCCCTAAGCGGGGTACCTGCTCAGCCGCCTGCATGAACCGCGAGCAACCGGATGGACTGTTGGTAGGCCTGGAACCACCCCGCTCACTCCGTCGCCGCCCATCAACGCCGACCACGCACACGCGCCGCGGCCGACAGCGCTGCAGGTAGGGCCGCTGACCTTTGTCGTCGTCGCCCTTGCGACCTTGCACTCCGGCGGCCTTCCGCCCGGCTGGGCCCGTGAGCGGGGTACCAGCCCAGCCGCCCCCACCCGGACCGCGGGATCCCGACACTCGAACCGCACCTGAGCCGCCTCGGGTGGCACGCCTTCCCGGGATCACGGAGGGGGCGGGACGGACGCCACTCCAGGCGGGCGGCCGCTAGTCCGCCCCCGGCACCCAGTGGTAGCGGCGTTCCGGGCGGCCGGCGGTGCCGTACTTCAGGCGCACCACCGCCCGGCCCTCCTGGACGAAGTGCTCCAGGTACCGGCGCGCGCTCACCCGCGACAGGCCCGTCAGGGCCGCGCACTCCGACGCCGACAGGTCCGCCTCGGTCCTCTCCAGCTCCGAGCGGACCAGCGCCGCCGACTCCGGCGTCAGCCCCTTGGGCATCGCCGCGCCCTTCGCCTGCCCCGTCGGCGCATGCCCGGACTGCGGGGCGCCGAAGACCCGGTCCAGGTCCTCCTGGGCGGCCTCGCCGCCCTCCAGCACGCCCCGGGCCTCCTGGTAGCGGAGCAGCCGCTCGCGCAGCGTCTCGGGGGCGAACGGCTTGACGATGTAGTGCACCGCGCCGCCGTGCAGGGCCCGGCGCACCGTCTCGGCGTCCCGGGCCGCGGTGATCATCAGGACGTCGACCGGCGGCCCGTCCCCGGTCCGCAGCCGCCGCAGCACCTCGGTGCCGCCGATGTCGGGCAGGTAGACGTCCAGCAGCACCAGGTCCGGCCGCAGCTCCCGGACGCGCTCCAGCGCCTCGGCGCCGGTGCGGGCCTCCCCCACCACGGTGAAGCCCGGCACCCGCTCCACCATCCTGCGGTGGACCTGGGCCACCATGAAGTCGTCGTCGACGACGAGCGTGCGGATCACTCCCGGCCTCCTTCCTCCTGCCCCGCGGCGGGCAGCACGGCGGTGAACTCCGCGCCCTCCACGCGCACCGCCCCTCCCCTGCGCTCGCACACCATCCGGATCAGCGCCAGGCCCACCCCGCGGCGGCCGCCCCCGCCCTTGGTGCTGAACCCGCGCCGGAACACCTCCTCGGCCAGCTCCGGCGGCACCCCCGGCCCCGAGTCGCGCACCCGGACCCGCACCCCGTCCGCGGCCTCGGCCAGCTCCACCTCCACCCGGCCGCCCTCCTGCCCGCGCACCGCCTCCAGCGCGTTGTCCACCAGGTTGCCGACCACCGTCACCAGGTCGGCCGAGAGCGCCCCGTCCTGCTGGGGCAGGTCCGTGCCGGGCGCGACCTCCAGCCCGGTGTCCTGCTCGGCGGCCAGGCTGGCCTTGGCGATGAGCAGCGCCGCCACCGACGGGTCGGCCACCCGCGCCGCCACGTCCTCGGTCAGCCGGGTCCGGGCGCCGCCCACCCGGGCGATGTACTCGGCGGCCTCCTCGTAGGCCTCCAGCCCGATGAGCCCGCCGATCACGTGCAGCTGGTTGCTGAACTCGTGCGCCTGGGCGCGCAGCGCCTCGGTGGCGGTGCGGGTGGCGTCCAGCTCTCCGCGCATCGCCACCAGGTCGGTGTGGTCGCGCAGGGTGGTGACCGACCCGTCGGCGCCCTCGGGCCCCAGCGGCATGCAGTTCACCGTCACCAGCCGCCCGTTGATCAGCACCACCCGGTCGGGGGCCTGCCCGCGCTCGGTGAGCGCGGCGGCGATGTCCGCCTCGACGCCCAGCTCCTCCAGGCCCCGGCCGGCGGCGTCGGCGGGCAGCCGCAGCAGCTCGGCGGCGGGCGCGTTCACCAGCACCACCCTGCCCTGGGCGTCCACGCCCAGCACCCCCTCCCGGATGCCCTGCAGCATCGCCTCCCGGTGCCGGGCCAGCCCGGCGATCTCGCCCGGCTCCATGCCCAGCGTCTGGCGCTTGACCCGGCGGGCCAGCAGCAGCGAGCCGACCACCCCCAGGAACGAGGCCACCCCCAGGTACACGAACAGGTCGGGGGCGGACCCGGCCAGGCTGGCGGCGGGTCCGGGCACGTCCCGCCCGGCCAGCGCGAAGCCGAGCACCCGCCCGTCGTCGGCGATGACGGGGGCGTGCGCCACCACCGCGCGGTCGCCGTCCAGGTCGGTCACCCCGATCCACGCCTTGCCGGACAGCACCCGGCTCTCCCCCAGGTCCAGGGGTGCCCCGGCGGCGTCGGCGCCCGCCGCCTCGGAGCCGCCCGCCCCCAGCGCGGTCAGGGCCCGCCCCCGGTCGTCGGCGAAGACCAGGTGGTCGGCGCCGGCCAGGGAGCGCAGGTTCTCCGCGGTGGGCTGCAGGATGCCGACGCGGTCGGGGTCGGCCAGGCCCACCCGCACCACGTCGGTGGCGGCGGCCGCCTCGGCGACGGTGAGCATGCGCCGTCCCTCCTCGGCCCGGAACCGGGCGTCGGCCTGGGCCAGGGACACCCCGGCCACCGCGATGAGCAGCGCGACCACGATCGCGAGCTGCAGGAGCAGGAACTGCCCCGCCAGGGTGAGCCTGCCGCGCACGCGCCCCTCCTCGATCGCCGCCGACGGTGTGCCGCGCAATCGTCGCATGTCACGGACGTGCGAGGGGACCCGGCCGGGCCGGTCGGCGGGCCGTGAACACAACGACCGGAACATCCACTACGACCACTGTCCCCGCAACCGACACAACGCTTTTCCAGGGGATTTCGCGCTGTTTACATGTGTGTCACCTCACGTGGGCCTGTGGCCCGCGCACCATTCCCGCACCCCGTACCTGGAGACAGCATGTTCCGCGCACGTCCTGTCGCCGTGGCCGCCGCGCTGGCGTCACTGGCGCTGGCGGCCACCGCGTGTGGCACCGGCGGCGGGCAGCAGGAGGACGGCGGCCCCTGGAAGCCCGACCGCCCCATCGAGCTCATCGCCCCCGCGGCCACCGGCGGAGGCTGGGACACCCTGGCCCGCACCTCCGGCCGCGTCCTGGAGGAGGGCGGCCTGGTGGACGAGCCCGTCCAGGTGGTGAACAAGCCGGGCGGCGGCGGCTCGATCGGGTGGGCCTACGTCGCCCAGACCCCCGACACCCCCACCCGCCTGTTCGTCACCAGCCCCCCGATCAGCCTCGTCCCGCTGATGGGCGGGTCGACCTACGACCACGAGGACTTCACCCCGATCGCGCGCCTGGCCACCGAGTACATGGTCTACCTGGTCCCGAAGGACTCCCCCATCGAGTCCTGGGGCGACATGGTGGACCGGCTGGAGGAGGACCCGCGGCAGGTGAGCATCGCGGGCGGCTCCTCCCCCGGCAGCATGGACCACGTCGCGCTGGCCGGGGCGGTCGAGGCCGCGGGCATCGACCCCACCGCCATCAACTACGTGCCCTTCGACGGCGGCGGCGAGGCCATGACCCAGGCGGTCGGCGGGCACGTGGACGCCGTGGTCACCGGCGCCTCCGAGGCGGCCGGGCTGGTCGAGTCCGGCGACCTGCGCCCGCTGGCGGTCTCCGGCGCCGAACGCGCCTCCACGCTCCCGGACACCCCCACCCTCCAGGAGGAGGGCGTGGACTTCACCTACGACATCTGGCGCGGCGTCATGGGCCCACCGGACATGACCGACGAGCAGGTCGCCTACTACGAGGACCTGTTCACGGACATGACCGAGGAGGAGTCCTGGAAGAAGCAGACGAAGGCGCTCGGCTGGACCGACTCCTACATGGGGAGCGAGGAGTTCGGCGGGTTCCTGGACCAGTCGAGCACCGACTCGGCCGAGATCCTCATGAAGATCGGGCTGATCGAGGACGAGGAGGGCCGATGAAGCCGTTCACCTTCTCCAACCGCGTCCTGGGGGCGGCGGTCGGCGTGCTCGCCGTCGTCTACCTCTACCTGGCGTTCACCCTGGAGGAGTTCACCGCGGTGAGCGTGCCGGTGCAGCCGGCGACGCTGCCCAAGTGGCTCGGCGCGGTGCTGCTGGTCCTGGCCGCGGTGCTGTTCTTCCAGAAGCAGGAGGACACCGGCGAGCAGGCCGGATCCGACGGGGACGGGGACGAGGCGTCCAAGACCGGCGGCGGGGCGCCCGCACGCCCCGCCGCCGCCCGCCCGGCGCTGGGCCGCCTGGCCGACCCGCGCCATGAACTGGCCCTGTTCGCGGCCTCCATCGGGCTCTACATCGCCCTGCTGGAGCCGCTGGGGTTCCTGATCTCCACCACCGCCTACATCGCCGCCACCACCTGGTACCTGGGCTACCGGCGGCACTGGGCGAACGCGCTGGTGGCCGTGGGCGTCTCGGCGGTCCTGTACTTCGCCATGTCGGACTTCCTGCGGGTCGCCCTGCCGACCGGGCCGCTGCCCTTCTGAGCCGAGGAGTCGCACGTGGAAACCCTTCAGCAGATGGGGGCCGGGTTCGGCGTCGCCTTCACCCCCGAGAACCTGCTCTTCGTCTTCATCGGCGTGCTCGCCGGGACCGTCATCGGCATCCTGCCGGGGCTGGGCCCGATGAGCGCGATCGCGCTGATGATCCCGATCGCCTTCGGCATGGACCCCACCACCGCCATCATCATGCTGGCCGGGGTCTACTACGGGGCGATCTTCGGCGGGTCGACCTCGTCGATCCTGCTCAACGCGCCCGGGGTGGCCGGAACGGTGGCCACCTCCTTCGACGGCTACCCGATGGCGCGCAAGGGCGCCGCGGGCAAGGCGCTGGCCATCGCCGCCATCGCCTCGTTCACCGGCGGCACCATCGGCGTGGTGCTGCTGATGTTGATCGCCCCGGCGCTGTCGTCGTTCGCGGTGAGCTTCGGGCCGGCCGACTACTTCGCGCTGATGGTCCTGGGCCTGACCGCCGTGGTCACCCTGGGCGGGCGCAACATCACCAAGGGCCTGATCGCCGCGGTGGTGGGGGTGATGGTGTCCCTGGTGGGCATCGACTCCCAGACCGCCACCCTGCGCTTCACCTTCGGCATGCCCGAGCTGTACGAGGGGGTCAAGTTCCTCATCGTGGCGCTGGGCCTGTTCGCGCTGGCCGAGGTGTTCTCGATGCTGGCCCGGCGGGGCGCGGGCGGCGCCGACGGCGCCATGACCTCGCTCCGGCTGAACCGCCGCGACCTGGGCCGGATCGCCGGCCCGACCGGGCGCGGGTCCATCCTGGGCTTCTTCACCGGCGTGCTGCCGGGCGCGGGCGCCACCGTGGCCTCGTTCCTGTCCTACTCGATGGAGAAGCGCATCGCCAAGGACGGCGACACCTTCGGCAGCGGCAACCCCAAGGGGGTCGCGGCCCCGGAGGCGGGCAACAACGCCGCCGCGGTGGGGTCGTTCGTGCCGATGCTGACCCTGGGCGTGCCGGGGTCGGGCACCACGGCGATCCTGCTGGGCGCGCTGCTGGTGCTGGGCGTGACGCCGGGGCCGATGATGCTCTCGGACCGCCCGGAGATGTTCTGGGGCCTGGTGGCCAGCATGTACGTGGGCAACATCGTGCTGCTGGTGCTGAACCTGCCGCTGATCCCGCTGTTCGCCAAGGTCCTCAAGACCCCGCGGGCGGTGCTGATCCCGCTGGTCGTGGTGTTCTGCGTGGTCGGCGTGTACGGGCTGAGCTTCTCGGTGTTCGACCTGTGGCTGCTGCTGGGCTTCGGCGTCGTGGGGTACCTGATGCGGCAGAACGGGTTCCCGGCCGCGCCGATGATCCTGGGGCTGATCCTGGGCAGCATGATGGAGCGGTCGATGCGCCAGGCGCTGCAGATCTCCTACGGTGACTGGACGACGTTCGTGACCTCGCCGTACTCGGCGGCCCTGCTGGGGCTGACCGCGATCGTGCTGGTGTGGCCGCTGGTCAAGCGCCTGCGCTCGGGCCCGAAGGCCCCGGCCGCCGGCGCCTCGCCCGACGGCGCCCAGAAGGAGGAGGACACGGCCTCCACCCCGTAAGGACGAAGGAGCGCGCACATGCCGGGCGGCCCCAGGTCTCCGCGACCCCTCCTCGCGGCCGGGGCCGCCCTCGTGCTGTGCGCGGCCGCGGCGCTGACCGCGCTCGCGGTGTGGGGGCCCGAACCGCGCCCGCCCGAGCTGCGGCTGATGGTGCCCAATCCGCCGGGCGGCGGGTACGACACCACCGCGCGGGCGGTGGCCGAGGCGCTCGCCGCCGACCCCGGCGCGGCCGGGGCGCCGGAGGTGTTCAACCTGCAGGGCGGGGCGGGCACGGCGGCCCTGGCCCGCACCGTGCACGAGGAGGGCAACGGGCACCTGATGCTCCAGATGGGGCTCGGGCTGGTCGCCGGGGCGCAGGTGCGCGGGTCGCAGTACACGCCCGCCGACACCACGCCGATCGCGCGGCTGCTGGAGGAGCCCGAGGTGGTCCTGGTCCCGGCCGACTCGCCCTACACCGGGTTCGAGCAGCTCGCCGAGGACTGGCGGGACCCGGACACGGTGCTGCGGCTGGGCGGCGGCTCCACCCGGGGCGGGCCCGACCACCTGGCGCTGCTGCTCATCGGCGAGGAGCTGGGGCTGGAGCCGGGGAGCCTGGGGTACGTGCGCCACGACGGCGGCGGAGACGCGCTGGCGGCGCTGCTGCGCCACGAGGTGGACGTGGCGGCGGCCGGCGCCGGCGAGTACCGCCACGCGATCGCGGCCGGGGAGCTGCGCCCGCTGGCGGTGACGGGCGCCGAGCGGGTCCCGGGCATCGACGCGCCGACCCTGCGGGAGCTGGGCCTGGACCTGGAGTTCACCAACTGGCGGGGGCTGGTGGCCCCGCCGGGCATCGGCGACGCGCGCCGGCGGGAGCTGACGGGCATGCTGGCCGGCATGCGCACGAGCCCCCAATGGCGCAAGGCCCTGGAGGAGAACCACTGGACCGACGCCTACCTGGAGGGCGACCGGTTCGGGGAGTTCCTGGAGGACGAGCAGGAGTCGGTGCAGGACCTCCTGGAGCGCCAGGGGTTGGACTAGGACCTGTTTGCCGGCTTTCCCTGACGAGAGCCGCAACGTACAATATCGTGTACAACCATGAACAGACTCTCTGCACCCGCTGATCAGAGCACAGGAGTCTTGAAGGGGGCGGACCACATGAAGACCATGTCCTACTCCGAATCCCGTGCGAACTACGCCGCCACGCTCGACTCCGTCGTCGAGGACCGCGAAGAGGTCGTGATCACTAGGGCCGGACACGAGCCCGTCGTGATGGTCGCCCTCTCCGAGTACGAGACCCTCAAGGAGACCGCCTACCTTCTCCGTAGCCCGGAGAACGCCCGAAGACTGGTCACCGCGATCGAGGAGCTGGAGGCTGACCGCGGCATCGAACGGGGTCTGGCCGAATGAAACTCGTCTGGGCCGAGGGCGCCTGGGAGGACTATGTGTGGTGGCAAGCCCAGGACCGCAAGATCCTCAAGCGCATCAACGCTCTGATCAAGGACATCGAGCGCAACGGAAACGAGGGGATGGGCAAGCCCGAGCCGCTCCGGCACGGCTTTCAGGGCTACTGGTCGCGGCGCATCACGGATGAACACCGTTTGGTCTACAAGATCGCCGAAGACGAGATCCGCATCGCCGCCTGCCGCTACCACTACGGAAAATAGCCACTCTCGGCTCGGGCACCGGAGAAGTCCCCGAACCACAGCGACCCGAGAGGCGCGGGCCCCCCCCCCCCCGGGGGGGGCCCCGCTTCCGTGTGCGGGGCGAAATCCGGCCGCGTGCCCCGAAGCCGGTGCGGTG
>NZ_JAQFWQ010000182.1 GCF_027706725.1 Nocardiopsis endophytica | reverse complement strand
GCCCCGTTCCCGGCCCTGGGCGGGTCGCCCGCCAGGTACGGCATCTCCGGCTCGGCCACCGGGTACTCCGGCACGGCCGCCGACAGCCCGGCCAGGCGCACCGCGTCGGCGCCCCGGCGGCGCGCGTCCTCCTCGCGCACCAGCACCAGCGCGGCGCCCCCGTCGCTGGTCGCGCACACGTCCAGCAGGTGCAGCGGGTCGGCCACGACGGGGGAGGCCAGTACCTCCCCGGCGGTCGTCCGCTTCCGGTAGCGGGCCATGGGGTTGGCCGCGCCGTGCGCCGCGTTCTTGGCCTTGACCGCGGCGAAGTCCTCGGGGCGCGCCCCGTGCAGCTCCATCCGGCGGCGGGCGGCGAGCGCGAAGTAGAGCGGGTTGGCCGCTCCGAGCAGGCGGAACCGCAGCCAGTCGGGGTCGTCGGGGCGGTCGCCGCCCAGCGGCGCGAAGAACCCCTTGGGGGCGGACTCGGCCCCGACCACCAGGGCCATGTCGCTGAGCCCGGCGAGCAGGCGTGCGCGGGCGGTGGCGATCGCCTGGGCGCCCGACGCGCAGGCCGCGTAGGAGCTGGCGACCTGCTGGCCCCGCCAGCCCAGGGCGCGGGCGAAGGCGGCCCCGGCGACGAAGCCGGGGTAGCCGCCGCGGACCGTGGCGGCGCCGGAGACGAAGTCGACCTCGGAGGCGTCGGCCCCCGCGTCGGCGAGCGCGGCCCGCGCGGCGGCGGTGCCGTACGCGGTGAAGGGGCGGCCCCACTTGCCCCAGGGGTGCATTCCGGCGCCGATGACGCACACGCCGCTCATCGGTCGCCCCCGTCGCCGTCCGGCACCGGGCGCCAGTGCCACACGGGGTGGCTACCGCCGTCGGGGCCCGCGGCGGTGCCCTCGACGAGCTCGGCGCGGCCCCCGATGCGCAGCGAGGACAGGGCGGTGCCGGGCGGGGCCTGGCCGAGGACGATCGGTCCGGGGCCGTCCACCTCGACGGCCAGGAGCACGAACGGCTCGAAGGGGTCGGTGGGCGGGACGTAGGGCGGGGGCGGGGGGTAGCGGCAGTCGGTGAAGGACCAGATGCGGCCGCGGCGGGGGAGCGCGGCCTCCACCAGGTCCCCGCCGGGGCAGTGCGGGTCGCGGCAGCGCTCCCGGTCGGGCGGGAAGGACACGGCGCCGCAGGCGGTGCACCGGCTGCCGACCAGGTGGGGGCCGTCGGCGCCGCGGGCGGTCCAGGGGGCGGTCTCCATGCGCCAGATATACCACCTAACGCTTGCTTGGTACAGGGGCGGCGGTGGCGCCCCGGGGCGGGGGCGGACCGTCGCCGAGAGGGGTTCCGCCCCGACCGGATCCCTTTCGACAGCGGGCCGTTCCGACACATCCTCCGAAACCGCACGTAAGATCACGGTGAGTGACGATGTTCGGCGTCCGAGGGAGGACCCCATGAAGCCGACGCGCACCATCGCCGCCGCCGCGGCCGTCCTCGCCGCGGCGGCGGGCTGCACGGCGGGCGGGGAGGCGGCACCGTCCCCGTCCCCGTCGTCCCCGACCCGCTCCCCGTCGTCCCAGCCCCCGTCGGGCTCCGGTCCGCCCGCCGACGTCGCCGTCTTCAACACCCACGGTGACGAAGGGGGGTACGCCGACCGCGAGCCGGAGGCCCTGACCGCTTCGGAGTTCACGACCTTCAACGACCTGGAATGGACCCGCTGGGGCGCCGAAGGGGCCGAAGGCGAGGGCGACCTCTCCGGAACCTGGTGCCTGCCGGAATGCCAGGACGACCCGTACCGGGTCCCGGTCGAGCTGGCCGACCCGCAGGAGTTCGGGGGCGGTCTCTACTTCACCCGGTACGAGGTGGGCGCGTCCGACGAACTCCCGGACGAGCAGCGCACCGCCATGGAGGAGGCGGACGGCGGCATGCTGATGCGCCCGGGTGGCTGACGGGCCGGACCCGCCCCGCCCGCGGCGGCGGTCACACCCGCGGTGACGGTGCGCGGTGCCCCCTCCCGGGTTCGGCATAATTCCCGAGGCGCGCATAACACCCAGCTCACCGGCGTGATTTCGGCCGCCTGGCCGGGAATGGGACGGGCGATCGGGGCACGGCGGTCGCCAGGGGTCTTTAGTCTGCTGAAGTGATGGGTGACTCAGCAGTGGACGAGGCGGCCGGGAGCGGGCGGGCGACCGGTCGGCACGGGCGCGCCGCCCTCCTGCGGCTCGCCCGGTGGTTCGACTCCGCCGACGCCGCGCGCGCCGACGCGCTCTACGCCGCCGCCTTCGCGGCCTGGCCCGCCCGGCACCTCGGCGGGTCCGGCGACGAGACCGCCCCCGCCGCCGGGAGCTGGTGGAACTCCCCGCGCGCCCACGCCGCGCCGCCGCGCCCCGCGGGCCCCGTGCCCACGGAGCCCGCCGCCGACCACTCCGCCCAGCGCGCCGCCCTGCGCGACGGCGCCGAGTCCCGCGCCCACTGGCGCCGCGCCGCCGCGGCCCAGGTCCACCGCGCCCTCGCCGAGCGCACCGGCGGCGAGGACCGCATCGACCTCACCCCCGCCGCCATGGACGTGCTCATGGAGCTGCTCACCGCGGCCCTGGGGTCGGGGCACCCCGAGCGCGCCCCCGTCGGCGCCGGCGACCTCGAACTGGAGATCCGGCTGCACGCCGGCCCCGCCCCGGACGCGGCGCTGACCCTCGCCTCGCCCGACGGCGAACTCCTCCTCGAAGGGCTGTGGCTCCAGGTCACCGACTACCCGGTCACCCGCGTCCCCTCTCCCGACGACGGCCCGCGGCAGGAGCCCCCGGAATGATCGACGACATCGCGCTCACCGGGGAGCGGCAGGCCGCCGCCCGGCGGCTGCTGCGCACCCCGGTCCTGTCCTGGCGCACCCACCCCCGCGACCTCGCCCTCGTCCGCGCGCACTCCGACTGGCTGGTGCAGCGCTTCCGCCGCGTCCTGGGGTACGAGCTGGTCGTGGAGGCCGACCACGCCCGGCTGGTCAAGGCCGGCCCGCCCGGGGACGCCCCGCCGCCGCGCCGGGCCAGCGGCGCCCCGCTCACCCCCCGCGCCTACGCCTACCTGGCGCTCACCCTGGCCGCGCTGCCCGAGTGCGGCGCGCGCACCGACGCCGGTGAGCTGGCCGAGCGGGTGCGCGCCGCCGCCGCCGAGGCGGGCCTGCCCCACGACCCCCGGGCGCGCGCCGCCGAGCGCCGCGCCTTCACCGCCGCCCTGCGCCACCTGGCCTCCTGGGGGGTGGTCGCCGAGCGCGGCGAGGGCGCCCTGGACGACCACGCCGCCGGGACGGCCCCCGCCGTGGGCCTGGACGTCGACGCCGAGGCGGCCCGCCGGGCGCTCGCCCACCCGCCGCACTCGGCCTCCGGCCCCGCCGAGTTCCTGCGCTCGGCCCGCGACCCCGACCCGGACACCGACGACGAGGGAGAGGTGGCCCTCCGCCGCCTCCTCGCCGAGCAGGCCGTCGTCTACCGGGAGGACCTGCCCGAGCGCCAGCGCGGGCGCCTCGCCCGCCACCAGTGGCGCGCCGCCGCCGAGCTCGGTGCGCTGCTCGGCTGCGAGACCGAGGTGCGCGCCGAGGGGGTGGCGCTGGTCATGCCCGACGGCGACCCCGACGGCGACGAGGAGGCCCACCTGCCCGGCACCGGCCCCGAGGGGCGCGCCGCCCTGCTGCTGGTGCGCGGTCTGGCCGGGCGGGTGCGGCCCCCGGCCACCCCCGCCCGCGGGGCCGAGGTGCCCGAGGGCGTCCTGGCCGAGGAGCTGGACGCGGCCCTTCCCGCCGGACCGGGCCGGGGCGACCTGCGCGAACGGGTGCTCCGGCGGTTGTGCGAGGCCGGGCTGCTGCGCGCTGTGGAGCCCGGCGGCGACGGCGGCTGGGAGCTGTTGGCGGCGGCCGCCCGGTACGGCCCGGAGAGGCCCCGAATCCGGGACAATGGGCCGGATCGCCCGGTTCCGGCCGCGGCGGGCACGGGCGGATCCAGCGGCACCGACGAAAGCGGAGGGCGGTAGATGAGCGACACCGGCACGGCCCCGGACCCGGCCGGCCCCGCCGGGCGGGAGGTGTCCGCCGACGACCAGGTGACCGCGCCGCTACCGGTCGTCGGACCCGCCCCGCGCCCCCGCCACCGCCTCCACCGGGCCGGGATCCACAACGTCTGGCACTACGACGACCAGGTCTTCTCCTTCGCCGACGGGCGCCTGCTGCTGCGCGGCCGCAACGGCGCGGGAAAGTCCAAGGCCCTGGAGATGCTGCTGCCGTTCCTGCTGGACGGCGACGTCCGGCGGCTCGACACCACCGGCACCGGGCGCACCAGCCTGCGGTGGCTGATGCAGGACGGGCGCTCTGCCCCCGTGCTGGACGACGGCGGCGGCGCGGAGGCCGGCAGGGACGCGGAAGAAGCGGAAGAGACGGATGGCGCGGACCCGTCGGCGGAGGCCGGGGCTGACCCGGGGGTCGCCTCGGACTCCGACCCGGACGCCGCTCCGGACGGGGACGGGGCCACCGGGGGCCGAGCGGACCCCGAGACCGGCTCCGACAGCACCCCCGGCACCGGCTCCGACACCGATGGCTCCGGCGCCCCCGCCGCCCGCGTCGGCTACCTGTGGATCGAGTTCGCCCGGGAGGAGGCCGGCGCCTCCGGCCGCCTCACCCTCGGCGCCGCGGTCACCGCCGTCCCCGGCGAGGAGCCCCGCACCCTCTTCTTCGCCACCGACCGCTCCGTCGGCGACGACCTGGAACTCGTCCGCGGCGGGCGCCCCGTCCCCGTCGAGCGGCTGCGCGCCGAACTCGGCGGCGACGACTGCTACGACTCCGCGGCGGCCTACCGCGGCCGCGTCATGCGCGACCTGTTCGGGCTGGACGACCCGGTCCGCTACCGCAACCTGGTCCACCTGCTCTACCGGCTGCGCCGCCCCACCATCGGCGAGCGCCTGGAGGCCGGGGAGCTGGTCTCGGTGCTCGCCGAGGCCCTCCCGCCGATGGACGAGGCCGTCCTCGACCAGGTCGCCCGCAACGTCGCCGACCTGGAGGAGGCCCGCGCCCGCCGCACCGCGCTGACCGCCGCCGCCGAGAACGTCCGCGCCTTCCTCGGCGGCTACCGCGGCTACCTGCACGGCGTCCTCGGCCGCCGCACCGCCCGCGTGCGCGGCCTGGTGGACGGCTTCCGCCGCCGCGACGCCGAGGCCGCCCGCCTCGAAGAGGAACTGGACCGGCTGGTCACCGAGGAGGGCGCGGCCCAGGAGGAGCGCGACCGCAGCCGCCGCACCCGCGACACCGCCGCCTCCGACGCCGCCACCCTCACCGCCGCCGGACGGGCCGAGCCCGCCCCCGCCGAGGGCGAGCTCCAGGCCCGCGACGCCGCCGTCGCCGCCTACATCCGGGCCGCCGAGTCCGCCTGGACCGCGGCCGGGTACGCGCTCACCCGGGAGGAGCGCGCCATCGCCGCCCTCGCCGCCGGCACCGCCGGCGTCGAGCGCACCCTGGACGGGCTGGAGGAGCTGCACACCGAGGCCGCCGAGGCGGCCCGCGCCGCCGGGATGGACCCCGCCCTGCTCGGCCGCGTGCCCCGGCCGGTGCACACCGTGCTCGCCCCGCGCGAGTCCACCACCCACGTCGACTTCGAGGGCCTGGAGCGGGCCGTCGAGCGGGACCCCGTGCCCGGCATCGACCTGGAGGCGCTCCGAACCGGCCTCGCCGACCTGCACGACCGCCTCTCCCGCGCCGAGGCCCAGGCCGCCGAGCGGGCCGCCGCCGTCGCCTCCCTCACCGCGGCCGCCGGGCGCCGGGACGCCGCCGAGCGCCGCGCCGACGCCCTGGAGGGCGAGGCCGAGGCCGCCGACGCGGCCCTGGAGCGCGCCCGCGCCCGCGAGGAGGCCGCCGTCCGCGCCCTGCGCGAGGCGGGGGACGGCTACGCCGAACGGGTCCGGGAATGGGCGCGCGGCGTGGCCGAGGCATTCCCCGGGGCCGCCGACGCCGCCACCGCCCTGGAGGAGCTCGTCCACCTGCCGCCCGGCGGGGGCGAGGCCGTCGACGCCGACCTGTGCGACCGGATCGCGCAGGGCGCCCACGCCCTCGTCGACGACCTGCTCAAGGAGCTGCGCGTGCGCCGCGACACCTCCCTGGGCGAGGAGCGCGAACTCGTCACCGAGCTGGACGAGCTCTCCGAGCGCAAGCGCGGCGCCGCGGGCGATGGGCCCGAGGGCACGCCCCTGTACCTGCTGGTCGACTTCGCCGACGGGCTCAGCGACGCCGAGAAGGTCGGCCTGGAGGCCGCCCTCGCCGCCTCCGGCCTGCTCGACGCCCGGCTGTCGCCCGACGGCACCGCGCAGGGCTCCGGCGACGGCGCCCTGGACGGGGCCGTGCTCGCCCCCGGGCGCCCCGCCGACGGCGCGAGCCTCCTGGACGTGCTGCGGGTCGCCGACGGTGCCGCCGACGAGCACGGCGTGCCGCGCGACCGGGTCGAGGCGCTGCTGTCCTCGGTCGCGCTGCTGCCCGCCGAAGGCGGGTCCGCCGCCGACCCCGGCCCCCGCCACCGGCGCCGCCGCGACGGCGAGCGGCCCCCGGCCGCCTGCGCGGTGGCCGTCGACGGCCGCTGGCGCCTGGGCGTGGCCTCCGGCTCCGCCGGACGGCTCCCGACCGCCCCCGAGCGCATCGGCGCCGGGGCGCGCGCCGCCGCCCGCGACCGCCGCCTGGCCAACGTCGACCGGCGCATCGACATCGCCGAGGCGCTCCTCGCCGAGGCGGGCGAGCGCCGCGCCGAGGCCGAGCGCGCTCAGGAGCGCCTGGTCGCCGCCGCGCGGACCCTCCCCGGGGGCGAAGGGCCCGCGCGCGCCCGCGCCGCCCTGGACGAGGCCCGGGCCTGGCTGGACACTGTCCTCGAAGAGCGCGACCGCGCCCAGGAGGCCGCCGACGCCGCCCGGGGCACCGCGCTCGGGCTGCGCACCGCCGTGCGGGAGGAGGCCGGCGCCGCCGGACTGCCCGAGGAGGCTCCGGAGGCCGCCGCCACCGGAACCGCCGTGGAGGGGCTGCGGGTGCGCACCGCCGCCGCCCTGCGCGCCCTGCGCGACCTGGCGGCCCAGCTGGAGGAGCACCGCGCCGCCGTGGAGGACTGGCGGCAGGCGCGCGCCGACCGGGTGGTGGCCGAGGACGCCCGCACCGCAGCCATCGGCGACATGATCACCGTGCGCCGGGACATCGAGCTGACCGACCGGGCCCGCGCTGCCGACCCCGGGCGGCTGGGGACCGCCGTCGACGAGGTGCGCGGCCGCATGGACGAGGCCGCCGCCCGCGTCCCCGACCTGGAGCGCGCCGCGCAGCGCGCCCGGGACGAGCGCATCGCCGCCGAGACCCGGCTGGCCGCCGCGGTGGCCGAGCGCGCCGAGCAGGCCGAGCGGGCGCTGGCCGCCGGGGACCGGCTGCGCGCCGCCCTGTGCGGGGCCGACGGTGGGCCCGACGCCGACCTGCTCGCCGCCGCGGGGCTGGAGGACGCCGCCCCCGCCCTGGCCGCCGCGGCGCCGGACGCCGGGGCGCCGGACGGCGAGGCCGAGCGGCTCGCGGCCCTGGAGGGGCTGGTCGAGGCGCTGGAGAAGGGCCTGGAGGGCGGCGCCCCCGAGGAGGTCGACGACAGCGGGCTGCTGCGCCTGCGCGAGGAGCTGCACGAGGCGCTGGGGCGGCACGCCGCCGCCCGCACCGAGGTCGCCGAGGTGCACGGGGTCAAGCGGATCACCGTGCACGACGACTCCGGCGCACGCGGGGTGGGGGAGTACGCGGCCCGGCTGGAGGAGCTGCGCGCGGAGGCCGAGGAGGCGGCGCTGCTGCGCGAGGAGGAGGCCTACGAGCGCCACCTGCTCGGAGAGCTGGCCGAGCACCTGGCCCGAAGGATCGACGAGGCCCGCGAGCTGGTGGCGGCGATGAACGGGGTGCTGGAGGGCGTCACCACCTCCCAGGGGATCGGGGTGCGCATCGGCTGGGACCTGGCCCCCGACGCCGACGAGGACGTGCGCGCGGTGGTGCCGCTGCTGGCCACGCCCGCCCACGAGCGCAGCCGGGTGGAGACGACCCGGCTGCGGGACGCGCTGCGCCGCTGCATCGAGTCCATCCGCCGCCTGGACCCCACGGCGACCGGGGGAGCGCAGCTGCGGCAGGCGCTGGACTACCGGTCCTGGTTCTCGTTCGAGGTGCGGGTGACCGACGCCGCCCGCCCGGACGTCGAGCGCAGGCTCAGCCACCGGACCGGCCTCAGCCAGGGCGAGCAGCGGGTGGTGGCCTACCTGGTGCTGTTCGCCGCGGCGGCGGCCCAGTACGACTCCCTGGCCAAGAGCGCGCCCGACGCGCCCAGGCTGATCCTGCTCGACGACGCCTTCGCCAAGGTGGACGAGCCCACGCACGGGCGCCTGCTGGGGCTGCTGGTGGAGCTCGACCTGGACTTCGTGCTCACCTCGGAGCGGGTGTGGGGCTGCTTCGCGAGCGTGCCGAGCCTGCACATCTACGAGTGCCTGCGGGACCCGGCGGAGCCCGGCATCGCGACCCTGCACTTCAGCTGGGACGGCACGAGGAGACGCATGGTCGGCGTGTAGGGGCGCACGCCGACCGAGGGGCACCGGAGAGCGAGCCCGGCGCGGTATGCGGTCGGGCATGGGACGTGCGGATGGCCCCGGGAGTGAGGGGGAGGCGTCCCGGAGCGGATGGCCCTGGGAGTGAGGGGGAGGCGGTCCCGGAGTCGGGGGAGGGCCCTGCGAGTCGGGGTGTCGCCCTCGAGACGAGAGGCATGCGGGGCGCGCCGTGGTACCGGTCGTGCGACCGCCCGACGCCACGACCAGGGCGGGAGCAGCAGGTACCCCGCTCACGGGCCCCAGCCGGGCGGCGGCCCGCCGAAGCGTGAGGTCGAGAACGGCAACGACGAAGGCGGGCGGCCCTCGCCGCAGCGTTGTCGGCGGCGGCGCGTGTGCGTGGTCACCGTGATGGGGCGGCGACGAGGAGAGGTCGGCGGCACCTACGGCAGCGCTGTCGGGCGGTGGGCGTGTGCGTGGTTACCGGTGTTGGCGGCGACGGCGGAAGCGGGGTGGTTCCCGG
>NZ_JAQFWQ010000181.1 GCF_027706725.1 Nocardiopsis endophytica | reverse complement strand
CCACCACCGCTCCACCCGGCCACCCGGACCGCGAGGGACCCTCCGCCCGGCTCGCGGGGCCGGGGAACCGCCCGGCTCGTTCCGTCGCCGCCGACCACGCCGACCATCCGCACGCGCCGCGCCCGACGACGCTGCCGGAAGGGTCGCTGACCTGTGTCGTTGCTGCCTTGCGACCTTGTACCCCGGCGACCCGCCGCCCGGCTAGGGACCATGAGCGGGGTACCTGCTCAGCCGCCCGGCTCCGGGTCAGGATTCCGAGCGGGCCTTTTCGGCCATCTCCAGGAGTTCCTCGGCGTGGGCGCGGCCCAGTTCGGAGTCCTCCATGCCCGCCAGCATCCGGGACAGCTCCCGGGCCCGCGCCGTCGTGTCCAGGCGGGTGACTCCGCTCTCGGTGACCGTGCCCTCGCTCGACTTGCGGACCACCAGGTGGTTGTCGGCGAACGCCGCCACCTGCGGCAGGTGCGTCACCACGATCACCTGCGCCCGCCGGGCCAGCCGGGCCAGGCGGCGGCCGATCTCCACCGCGGCCTTGCCGCCCACGCCCGCGTCCACCTCGTCGAAGACGAACGTGGGCACCGGGTCAGCCCCCGCGAACACCACCTCGATGGCCAGCATCACCCGGGACAGCTCACCGCCCGAGGCGCCCTTGTTCAGCGGCAGCGCCGGCGACCCCGGGTGCGGGGCCATCAGCAGCTCGACCTCGTCGCGCCCGTGCGGCCCGAACTCCTCGCCCGGCTCGACCCGTACCTCCACCCGGGCGTGCGGCATCGCCAGCGCCGTCAGCTCCTCGGTGACCGCGGCGGCGAACCGCTCGGCGGCCTGCGTACGCAGCCCGGTCAGCTCCGTCGCCAGCTCCTCCATCCGACCGGCGAGCTCGGCCTCCTCGGCGCGCAGCTCCTCCAGCCGGTCATCGTCGCCGTCCAGCTCGGCCAGGCGCTTGGAGGCGTCGCGCGCCCAGGCGAGCACGTCGTCGGCGGTCTCCCCGTACTTGCGGCACAGCTGCCCCAGCAGCGCCCGCCGCTCCTGCACCGCCGCCAGCCGCGCCGGGTCGGCCTCGACCGACTCGGCGTAGGAGGCCAGCTCGGTGGCGGCGTCGCCGAGCACGTAGGACACCTCGTCCAGCCGGTCGGCGACCGACGCCAGGTCGGCGTCGTGCTCGCGCACGGCCCCCAGGGCCTGGCGGGCCGCGGCCAGCAGCCCCACGACGTCGGCCTGCACCTCGGCGGCGGGGTCGCCGGTCAGCGCCTGGTTGGCGGTGGTGGCGGCGATGCGCAGCGAGTCGGCGTGGGCCAGCCGGGTCTCCTCGGCCAGCAGCTCGGCCTCCTCGCCCGGCAGCGGCTCGGCCGCGTTGATCTCCTCCAGGCCGAACCGGAGCAGGTCGGCCTCCTGGGCCCGCTCCCGCGCGCGCTCGGTGATCTCGGCCAGCTCGTCGGCGACCTCCCGGTGCCGCCGGTAGGCGGCCGAGTAGGACGACAGGGCGCGGGCCAGCTCCGGCCCGGCGTAGCGGTCCAGCGAGGAGCGCTGGCGGTCGGTGCGCAGCAACCGCTGCTGGTCGGACTGGCCGTGCACGGCGACCAGGTCGTCGGCGAGGTAGGCCAGCAGGCTCACCGGCGCCGACCGGCCGCCCATGGTGGCTCGCGAGCGCCCCTCCGCCGAGACGGTCCTGTTCAGGATGAGCACGCCCTCGTCCAGCTCGCCGCCGCCCTCGGCGACGCGCTCGGCGACCCTGCCGTCCGTGTCGACGGCGAGGCGCCCCTCGACCACCGCCCGGTCGGCGCCCGGGCGCACCCGCTGCGGGTCGGCGCGGCCGCCGAACAGCAGCCCCAGTCCGGTCACCACCATGGTCTTGCCGGCCCCGGTCTCGCCGGTGACGGCGGTGAACCCCGGCGACAGCTCCAGCACGGCGTCGTCGATGACGCCGAGACCGCGGATGCGGACTTCTTCGAGCACCGAACCCTCTCCTGCTCCCGACTGCGTCGCGGCCGTCCGGCTCCGGCGGCTAGAGGTCCTCGCGCTCGGCGCGCCCCCGCCAGCCGGCGACCGGCAGGCCGAACTTGGCCACCAACCGGTCGGTGAACGGCGCCCGCTGCAGGCGCGCCAGGCGCACCGGCGTGTCGGAGCGCGTGACCTCGATCCGCGCCCCGGCGGGCAATTCGACCATACGGCGTCCATCGCACCAGAGCACGCCCGCGGGGGTGTCCGGGACGATCTCGAACGCGACCACCGAGTCCGGCGAGACCACCACGGGCCGGGCGAACAGGGCGTGCGCGCTGATCGGAACCACCAGCAGCGCCTCCACTTCCGGCCACACGATCGGTCCGCCGGAGGAGAACGCGTGCGCGGTCGAGCCGGTCGGTGTGGCACACACCACACCGTCGCAGCCCCAGCGCGACAGCGGGCGGCCGTCGATCTCCAGGACCGTGTCCAGCATCCGCCGCGCGGTGGCCTTCTCCAGCGTGGCCTCGTTCAGCGCCCAGGTGCGCACCGGCGGATCGCCCTTGGCGCGGCCGCCGTTGTAGACCGCCACGTCCAGGGTCATCCGCTCCTCCACCGCGTAGCGGCGCTCCACGACGCTGCGCACGGTGGCGTTCAGGTCCTCCCGCTCGGCCTCGGCCAGGAACCCCACATGCCCGAGGTTCACCCCGAGCAGCGGCGCCCCCGCCGGGCGGGCGATCTCGGCGGCCCGCAGCAGCGTGCCGTCGCCGCCGAGCACCAGCACCAGCTCGACGCCCTCGGCCGCACCCGGACCGCGCACCGCCTCCACCGGATCGAGCTCGAAACCGGCACGCTTGAGGTCGTCGACCTCCGAGGCGAGCATGCGCACGGTCAGCCCCGCCTCGGTGAGGCTGGCGTGCACCAGCCGGGTGCTGCGCATGGCGGCCTTGCGGCCGGTGTGGGCCAACAGCAGCACGCTGCGCCCGCTCCCACCCGTGGTGGTCATGGACACGTCCTCCCTAGCTCGGCCCCTCGGCGATGGCGCGCTCCAGCGCCTCCGCGCCCAGCGGCGGCGCCCCGGCCCGCAGCCACAGGAAGTACTCCACGTTGCCGGAGGGTCCGGGCAGCGGGCTGGCCGCCACCCCCGGCACGCCCAGCCCCAGCTCGGCGGCGGCGTCGGCGACGTGCCGCACCGCCTCGGCGCGCAGCGCCGGGTCGCGCACGACGCCCCCGGCGCCCACGCGGTCCTTGCCCACCTCGAACTGCGGCTTGACCATCAGCGCGAAGTCGGCCCCGGGGGCGGCGCAGCGCGCGAGCGGCGGCAGCACGAGGGTCAGCGAGATGAACGACAGGTCGCCCACCAGCAGGTCGGGGCGGTCGCCGTCGAGCATGTCCGGGGTGAGTTCGCGGACGTTGCACCGCTCCATCACCCGCACCCGCTCGTCCGACCGCAGCGACCAGGCGAGCTGCCCGTAGCCCACGTCCACGGCGATCACCTCGCGGGCGCCGCGGCGCAGCAGCACGTCGGTGAAGCCGCCGGTGGAGGCCCCGGCGTCCAGGCACAGCCGGTCCGCCGGGTCCAGGGCGAACGCCTCCAGCGCGCCCACGAGCTTGTGCGCGCCCCGGGAGACGTAGGACGGGGCGTCGTCGGGGGCCTTGACCACGACCGCCTGGTCGGTGCCGATCTGGGTGGCCGCCTTGCCCGCGGGGACCCCGCCCACCAGGACGTGGCCCGCCTCGATGAGTTCGGCGGCGTGCCCGCGCGAGCGCGCGAGCCCGCGGCGGACCAGTTCGGCGTCGAGCCGAGTGCGTTTGGCCATGGTTGAAATCGCGCCCATCCGGAAGAAGTCTGCCTAAGGACGATACCGCCCCCGGATCCGCGCGCGTGCCTGATCCGAGGGCGGGCCCGGCGGGCGGGTCCGGGGCGGCGCCGGGGTCAGTCCGTGCGGTCCAGACTGCCCAGCACGTCCGACAGTTCCTGGTGGAGGGCGTCGAAGACGGCCACGTGGTCGGCGGCGGGCAGGTCGTCCAGCGACGCCAGCCGCTGCCGCACGCTGCGCAGGGTCTGCTCGGCGATCGCGGCGCCCTCGGAGGCGGGCTCCGAGGCGGCCTCCGACGCGCCGCCGGGGGCGGCCCCGGGGTACTCCTCGGGTTCGGACACGGGTCAGTCGCCCTTCTTGGCCGTCGAACCGCTCCTGGAGCGCGTGGTGCCGCGCTTCCCGGAGGACTTGCCGGTCGACTTGCCGCGCCCGGTGCCCTTCTTGGCAGGGGTCTTGCGCTTGGCGGACTCCTCGGCGGACGTGTCGTCCTCGACGCCGCCGCCCTCGCCCGTGGCGGCGCCGGCGGTCTTGCTCCCGTCCTCCGCGGCCTCGGGAGCGGAGGACGGCCGACCGTCGGTGCCGGAGGTGTCGGCGGTGCCGGTGGTTCCTTCGTCGGCGCTCTCCGGCGTGGAGGCCCCGGAGGAGGTGGCCTCCTCTGGAGCTGGGCCCTCGGCGACCGTGGTCGCGGCGGCCTCGTCGGCGCTCTCGGCAACGGCCTCCGCGGCCTCGCCGCTCTGGGCCCCCGCCTTGGCGGCCGGCTTCCCGGCCGACGCCCCAGCGGACGCCCCGGCGGTCTTCCTCGCCGGCTTCTCCTGCTTCTGCTGCTTCTGCGGGGACGACCCACCGGCGCGCCCGGCCGCCCCGTCCGACGCGCCCGCCTCACCCTTCGGCGCGACCGGCTCGGCCGTGCGCTCGGGCGCGACCGCCGACGCGTCCGCCACGGGCTCCGGCTCGGCCGCGTCGGGGACCGCCTGCGCCGCGCGCACGGGCTCGGGCGCCGCCTCCCCCTGCGCGGGCCGCTCCGCCGCCCCCTGTTCGGACGCCGGGGCCGACCGCGGCCACAGAGGCGCGCCGCCGCGCACCGACGCCAGCCGGCGCTCCAGCTCCGCCACTCGGCGGGCCAGGCGGTCGTACTCGGCGCGCGGCACCATGTCGCGCCGCTCCATCTCCCGCGCGACCTCGGCCCGGACCAGGTCGCCCAAGGCGTCCCGGTTGCCCTGGCTGGTCTCGATCAGCTCCGCCGCGAGCGCCTGGATGCTGCGCCCCAGCCCCTCGCCGGGCGCGGCCTCGCCCGCCCCGGTCTCTCTGATCAGCGACTTCGCCGCGGCGACGGCGCGCTTGCGGGTGAGCTCGTTGAGGCCACTGGTGGCATCCAGATAGGTGCGCACCGCATCGACGACCATGGTGGGGCTGCTCCTAAAACGACTCGGTCCTGGCCCGATGTTGACGCGCTCGTCCGGCCGGTGCCGGAGGGGTCCGTCCCGTACCGCGCGGAGCGGCACGCCCACGCCTTCCTGCTGCACCGGCCCGTGCCGCCGTTCCGGCCGGTCTCACCGGGTGTCCGCGGGCCTTTGGGCCCAGAGGCCCCGTTCCCTGCCGTCCGGCGGCGACCGACCACTCGACGTTATCAGGCACCGCCCCGCCCCTGCGGCGATTCGCCCGCCCGCATCCCCGGGCCCCGGGGCCCACGCACACCCCTCGGCACGCCCCGCTCCGCCCCCGCACAGCGGCGGGCGCACGCACCGGGACGCGCCGCCGCCCGGGAGGAAACCGCTCGGCCGCTGCGGCATCATGGGGCCATGACCAGCGTTGAGGACTGCCGCCGCGCGATCGATCGGGTCTCGGAGCGGATCATGGAGGTCGACGAGGCCGACCGCCGCAAGCACATCGTGGACCGCACGGTCAGCGTGACCGTGAGCGACCTGGACACCGTCTTCGACATGCGCCTGACCCGCGACGGCCTGCGCGACGTGTCCTCCCGGGCCGCGTCCGCCCCGGCCGAGCGGGCCCAGGTGCGCATCACCTCGACCGCCGACGACCTGATCGCCCTGGCCGAGGACCGGCTCGACTTCGCCAAGGCGATGCTGTCGGGCCGGGTCAAGCTGGAGGCGAGCTTCTCGGACCTCATGCGCATGCGCAAGCTGCTCTAGCCGCGGGTATCGTTCCAGGGTGCCGATGGATACGGGTGAAGGCGCCCTGGAGCTGGCCCCGCTGCGCGGGCTCCGGTACGCGGGCGCCGACGCGAGCGCCCTGATCGACTCCCCCGACTTCAACCTCGCCCTCGCCCTCTCCCCTCCCTATGACCTGGTCGACGCCGCCTCCTATGCGCGCATGACCCGGGTCGAGCCGCTCAACGCCGCCCGGCTCACCGCGCCGCCGACCGTCGACTGGCCCGACCGCTACACCGGCGCCGCGCGCACGCTGCGCCGCTGGGTGGGCGAAGGGGTGCTGGTGCGCGACCCCTCGCCCGCGGTGTACGCCTACGAGCAGACCACCCCGGGCGGACTGCGCCAGCGCGGCCTGATCGGGCTGCTGCGCCTGCCCCCTCCGGGCGGCGGCGCGGTCCGCCCGCACGAGGCCATCTCCGAGGAGCCGGTCCTGGACCGGGCCCGGCTGATGGCCGCCACCCGGGCCAACCTGGAGCCGATACTGCTGCTGTACCGGGGCGGCCGGGGCGCCGAGCGGGGAGCCGCGTCGCTGGCCGCCGACGCCCCCGCCGAGCAGGGCGCCGAACCGCTGGTGGACACCGTCACCGGCGACGGCGTCGTCCACCGGCTCTGGGCGCTGACCGACACCCGCACGCACGCGCGCATCGCCCACGACCTGGCCGGGCGCACCGCGCTGATCGCCGACGGCCACCACCGCTACGCCGCCTACCGCCGCCTCCAGGCCCGCCAGCGCGGCCCCGGGCCGTGGGATCTGGGCCTGGCGCTGCTCGTCGACTCCGAGGCCTCCCCTCCCCGGCTGGGCGCCATCCACCGGGTGCTGCCCGGCCTCGACCCGCGCGCGGCCGCCGAGGCGGCCCGCGCCCACGCCCGGGTACGGGAGCTGCCCGCCGGCACCGGCCCGGCCGACGCGGCCCGGCTGCTGGCCGAGGCGGCCCGGAGCGGCCCGGCGCTGGCCGTGGGCGACCGGCACGGCTTCGCCCTCATCGACCGGGTGGACCCGGAGGCGATGCGCGCCGCCGCCCCCGACCGCTCCGATGCCTGGCGGGCGATGGCCACCGCCGTCCTGGAGCGGCTGCTGCTGCCGCTGTGGCGGACCGGCGCCGAGGAGGCCGAGCTGGTCCACGACGACCCCGCCGAGGCGGTGCGCCGCGCCGGCGCCCGTACCGGACCCGCGACCGCCGTGCTGCTCCCGGCGCTGCGCGTGGAGGACGTGTACGCGGTGACCGCGCGCGGGGAGCTCACCCCGCGCAAGTCCACGTCCTTCGGCCCCAAGCCGCGCACCGGCCTGGTGCTGCGCTCCCTGGAGTCCCTACCTGAGAGGACCGATGAAGCCCGCTGACCTCCCCCTGAACGCGCTCTACGACGCCGCCCTGCTCGACCTGGACGGCGTCGTCTACATCGGGGACCGCGCGGTCCCGGCCGCCCCCGAGGCGATCGCCAAGGCGAGGGCCGCCGGGATGGCGGCGGCGTTCGTGACCAACAACTCCTCGCGCACCCCCTCCTCCATCGCCGAGCGGCTGACCGCGCTGGGCGTCCCGGCCGCGGCGTCCGACGTGGTGACCTCGGCCGAGGCCGCCGCCCGGCTCGTCGCCGAGCGGTTCCCGGCGGGCGCGCCGGTGCTGGTGGTCGGCGACACGGGGCTGCGGTGGGCGCTGATCCGCCGCGGCATGCGGCCGGTCACCCAGGCCGCCGAGGACCCGGTGGCGGTGGTGCAGGGCCACTCGCCGCGGCTGGGCTACGACCTGGTGTGCCAGGGGGCGCTGGCGGTCGGGCGCGGGGCGCTGTTCGTGGCCAGCAACGCCGACGCCACCGCCCCGATGGGGCAGGGGATCCTGCCGGGCAACGGCTCGTTCTCCAGGGTGATCGCCAACGCCACGGGGGTGGAGCCGGTCGTCGCGGGCAAGCCGATGCGGCCCCTGCACGAGGAGGGCGTTGCCCGCACCGGCGCGGAGCGGCCCCTGGTGGTCGGCGACCGGCTGGACACCGACATCGAAGGGGCGCACGCGCGCGGCGCGGCGGGGCTGCTGGTGCTGTCGGGGGTGACCGGCGCCCGCGAGCTGGCCGCCGCACCGCCCGAGCGCCGCCCCGACTACATCGCCTGGGACCTGTCCGGCCTCAACGAGTCCCACCCCGGGGCCGAGCCGATCCCCGACGGCGCGGTCTGCGCCGGGTGGACGGCGCGCATCCGCCCGGACGGGGGCGTGGCCCTGTCCGGCGGCGGCGACCGGCTCGACGGCCTGCGAGCGGTGTGCGCGGCGGCATGGTCCGCCCCCGGCGCCGACCCGAGGGGAGCCCTGGACCGGCTGGGCTGGTAGCCCCTTCAGGCCCGCCCGGAAGCGCCGGACGCGGCCCGAAGTGACCTGAAGCGCCCGCCCGGAAGCGCGGCCACACCATCGGCCACTGGGAGAGCGGCCGACCTGGAACGGGCGACAACGACAGAGGTCAGCGGCCCGCGCCGCAGCGTCGTCGGCCGCGGCGCGTGTGCGCAGTCGCCGTGGATGGCAGCGACGGCGAGGAGCGGGCGGTTCCCCAGCCCTGCTTGCCGTCTGTCTGGTCGCTCACAGTCATGTGGTCGGGCGGCTGAGCTGGTACCCCGCTCATGGTCCCTAGCCGGGCGGCGGGTCGGCGGGGTGCAAGGTTGCAAGGGCGGCGACGACGGAGGTCAGCGGCCCGCGCCGCAGCGTCGTCGGCCGCGGCGCGTGTGCGCAGTCGCCGTGGATGGCAGCGACGGCGAGGAGCGGGCGGTTCCCCGGCCCTGCGAGCCGGGCGGAGGGTCCCTCGCGGTCCGGGTGGCCGGGTGGAGCGGTGGTGGCCCGTGTTCGTGGCGGCCGCCGCGTCGGCGCGCCCCAGCCCGGCGATGATCTCGACAAAGGTGCTGTCATCCGGGCGGTTTTGACAGCACTTCCGTCGAGATCATCGCCGAGGGGGCGGGCGATGGGGTGCGGGGGGCATCTTGGGTGGTGAAATCGACACCTGATCTGCCGAAAAGCGTCGATTCCACGACGCAGGATGCCCGGACCCCTCTCCCGCCGCCCGTTATGCCCGGTATGCGCCGCTCGGAAGGCCCCTCCGCGTTGACGCTTCTATGTCAAGCGGCCAAGGAGAGTGCTTGTTGCTCGCGGGCCGT
>NZ_JAQFWQ010000180.1 GCF_027706725.1 Nocardiopsis endophytica | reverse complement strand
CGGGGGCGGCGGTCGGCGACGGGGCGCGAGGCTCGGCCCCTGCGGCGCGCCCGCCCATCCGCGCGAGCTCTTAGGCAGATCAGGCGTCGGTTTCACGACGCTGGATGCCCCCGCACCCCCTCGGCGATGATCTCGACGAAGGTGGTGTCAAAACCGCCGGAATGACAGCACTCCTGTCGAGATCATCGCCGGGGAGGGACGCACCGGGCCGGCGGGCGCCACGAACGCGGGCGACCACGCGCCCACCTCACCGCGCCGCCCACCCGGACCGCGAGCGGCCCGGCGGACGGCAGGCAGCGCCCGGGAACCGGCCCACTCACTCCGTCGCCGCCATCAACGACGACCACGCACACGCGCCGCACCCGACAGCGCTGCGGCAAGGGCCGCCGCCGCCACCTCTCCGCGAGCTCCGCCCCTCCGCGCAGCAAGCGGGGGCGGCCCTCCGGCCGCCCCCGCCCCGCCCTACGCCCCCCCGGAGGGCCGGTCAGGTCTGCGACTCCTCGTGCACGAACTCCGTCAGGCGGGTCAGCATGTCCGGGTCCGTGTTCGGCAGCACCCCGTGGCCCAGGTTGAAGATGTGGCCCTCGGCGGCGCGGCCGCGGGTCAGCACGTCGCGGGCGCGCTCGGCCACCACCTCCCACGGCGCGAACAGCGCCGCCGGGTCCAGGTTGCCCTGCAGGGCCGTCGCCGGCTGCACCCGCTGGGCCGCCTTGTCCAGCGGCACCCGCCAGTCCACGCCCACCACGTCGGCCCCGGCCTCGCTCAGCAGGCTCAGCAGCTCGCCGGTGCCCACCCCGAAGTGGATGCGGGGCACGTCCAGCTCGCCGAGCCGCTCGAAGATCCAGGAGGTGTGCGGCAGCACCGAGGCGCGGTAGTCCTCGGCGCTCAGCGCGCCCACCCACGAGTCGAACAGCTGCACCGCGCCGGCGCCGGCGGCCACCTGCACCTTGAGGAACTCCAGCGTGATCACCGACAGGCGGCGCATCAGGTCGTCCCACAGCTCGGGCTCGCCGTACATGAGCGCCTTGGTGCGCTCGTGGTTCTTGGACGGGCCGCCCTCGATGAGGTAGGAGGCCAGGGTGAACGGCGCCCCCGCGAACCCGATCAGCGGGGTCGGGCCGAGCTCGCCGACGAGCGTGCCCACCGCCTCGGTGACGAACGACACGTCGTCGGGCTCCAGCTCGCGCAGGCGCTTGATCCCTTCGGCGTCGCGGACCGGGTCGGCGACCACCGGACCCACGCCGGACTTGATGTCCAGGTCCAGGCCGATCGCCTTGAGCGGCACCACGATGTCACTGAAGTAGATCGCCGCGTCCACACCATGGCGCCGGACCGGCTGCATGGTGATCTCGACGATCATGTCCGGGCGGGCGCACGCCTCCAGCATCGGGACGTCGGCCCGCACCCTGCGGTACTCGGGCAGCGAGCGCCCGGCCTGGCGCATGTACCACACCGGCGTGCGGTCCACCGGGAGGCGCCGGCAGGCGCGGAGGAAAGGAGAGTCTTGGAGCGTCACCCCTCGATCGTGCCACGCACGCGGGGCCGCCATGACCCGGCCCGGAACTTCGGCGCGGCCGTTCCCGGCCGCCCCGGCCCCTCCGGTGCGCGGGCACGCAGGGTGACGGCCCGGGAGCGCGCGAGGGCGCTCGGCGTAACGACTCCGTCGCGTCCCGGATTCCAAGATCATCACGAAACCCCGACACGCCGGGGAATCGCCGCTTCGTGCGGCGTGACTCGTGCCACCGTGGGCGGGTAGCAGGTCCCGTCACGCGCCGCGATCGCCCCCGGCCCGCCGGTCCGCGCGCCGGATGTTCCCCAACGACCATGATTAAGGCAGACGTTTCCATCATGCCCCCTCTCGGTAGGGTCGACGACGCGCCGCCCGTGTTCCGCCGCGCGGTGGAGAGCTTGCGCTCCGCCGCGGTCCGCCCCGAGATCACGGTCGAGGACATCCCCGCCCCCCGCCGCCTGGCCCCGCACTCCGCCGCCGTGTCGGCCCGCGTGGTCACCGAGGGCGGCGACGAGCCCGCGCTGGGGCGCCTCATCGTGCTCTACGACCCCGACGGCACCCGCGACTGGCCGGGCCCCTTCCGCGTGGTGGCCTACGTCAGCTCGGAGGTGGAGAGCGAGATCGCCGCCGACCCGCTGCTGGGGCAGGTGGCCTGGAGCTGGCTCACCGACGCCCTGGAGTCCTGCGGCGCCGACCACCGGGTGCTCAGCGGCACCGTCACCCGCGCGACCACGGAGGGTTTCGCCGCCAAAGCCGACCAGGGCCTGAGCACGGAGCTGGAGCTGCGGGCGTCGTGGTCGCCCGAGGGCGAGGACCTGTCCGGGCACATGGCCGCCTGGCTCGCTCTGCTCTCGGCGGCCTCCGGGCTGCCGCCCGCCGACGTGGCCGACCTGTCGTCGCGGCGCTCCCCCACGGAGGGCTGACCCCCGCACCGACACCTCTGCACCGACACCCCCGCTCCGGCACCTCCGGACCGACCCCCGACCGGACGCTCCGAACCGGTGCCCCGAACGGACGCGACACCGGACGCGACGCGGCGTTTCGTCCGATTCCTCCCCCGCCGGAAGAGCCCGCAGACACGGCGGAACGGGGCGCGGGCGCCCTGGTCCGGCCACGCTCGGCACGCGGCTTCGCTCCCGGGAGCGCATACCGTAGTGCTGTGGCGAACGTGCTGAATTCAACGACAGGTGCCCCCGAACCGGACGGATCCACACAGGAGGCGGAGCAGGGCGGCGGCCAGGCCCCGCTGCTGCGCACCCCGCGCGAGGGGCTGCCGCCGGTCGTGGCCGACGGAGCGGCGCTGCGCGCCACGGTGGCGGCGTTCGCCCAGGGCACCGGACCGGTCGCGGTGGACGCCGAGCGCGCCTCGGGGTACCGCTACGGCCAGCGCGCCTACCTGGTGCAGCTGCGGCGCGAAGGGGCGGGGTCGGCGCTGGTCGACCCGGTCGCCTGCCCCGACCTGTCCGAGCTCGGCGCGGCCATCGGCGGCGCCGAGGCGGTGCTGCACGCGGCCCATCAGGACCTCCCCTGCCTGACCGAGGTCAACCTGCGCCCCTCGGCGCTCTTCGACACCGAGCTCGCCGGGCGGCTGCTGGGCTACCAGAAGGTCGGCCTGGGGTCGATGGTCGAGCGGGTGCTGGGGCTGCGCCTGGCCAAGGAGCACTCGGCCGTCGACTGGTCGATGCGCCCGCTGCCCGAGGACTGGCTGACCTACGCCGCCTTGGACGTGGAGGTCCTGGTCGACCTGCGCGACGCCCTGGAGGCGGAGCTGCGCGAGGCCGGGAAGCTGGAGTGGGCGCGCGAGGAGTTCGCCGCCGTGCTCGCCGCGCCGCCCAAGGAGCCGCGCCCCGACCCATGGCGGCGCACGTCCGGCATACACCGGGTGCGCAACCAGCGCGCGCTGGGAGTGGTGCGGGAGCTGTGGCTGGAGCGGGACCGCATCGCGCAGGAGCGCGACCTGTCCCCGGGCCGGGTGCTGCCGGACGCGGCGATCGTGGAGGCGGCGACGTCGATGCCGCGGAGCGCACAGGAGCTGGGGGCGCTCAAGCCGTTCTCGGTCCGGCTGGCCCGGCGGTACGTGCCGCAGTGGATCAAGGCCGTGAACCGCGCCCGCGACATGCGCCCCGAGGAGCTGCCGCAGCCGAGCGCCCCGGGCGACGGGCCGCCGCCGACCAACCGCTGGCACGACCGCGACCCCGAGGCGGCCCGGCGACTGGAGGCCGCGCGCGCGACAGTGTCGGGGATCGCCGAGCGGGTCGTGATGCCGACGGAGAACCTGCTGCAGCCGGACACCGTGCGGCGCCTGGCCTGGACGCCGCCGGAGCGCCTGGACGCCGAGTCGGTCGCCGGGCACCTGCGCGGGAACGGCGCGCGCGAATGGCAGATCGGCCTCACCGCGGAGGCGCTGGCGGATGCCCTGAAGCGGGCGGAGGCCGGTCCTCCGGCGGAGTAGGCGGCCCCGGCGGCCCAAGGCCCTGCAGGGAGCCCGGCGGGGCTCGGCACGGCTCGACGGGGGCGGTGGGGGTGTCCAGCGGCAGCGCGGGACGCCCCCACCGCCCCCATCGTGGTGTCCCGGCAGTGGTGGCCCGGTACCGGCGCCGTATCCGTCGGAGCGGCGGGCCTCCATCCGTCCGGGGCGGCCTCGTTCACCGCGGCGCCGGGCCGGGTACGACCCGCCTTCGAGGCCTCTGTCCGGCGACCGCTCCCGACCCCGTCCCCCTCGCGCACCCCACGGCGTACCCTTCGCCCGCCTCCGGTCACCGCCTCCGCACCACGACCGTTCACGATCAGCACACTCGACGACAAACACGACGTTTCTCTGCTTAAACCTCATTGCCCCCTAAAAGATCGATAAGTGATAGAGTTCACATGCCTGAACCCCGCCGCGAAGGCTTCCCGACCCCGCCCCGGCGGATTAAGTTATGGAATCGTGCTGTTGTCGTTGCGGGGCGGAAAAGACCGGGGTGCGATGCGCGTGGGCGGACCTGTGCCCGCGCCCACCCCCGGTGCAGGATGCGGAGAGCGTGAACGGGAGGTGGGACTGGTGTCGCTGTGGCGGAACCTGATGCGCCGGGGCAGGGCCGTGCCGCCGCAGGATCCCGCGCCCTCCGCCGATCCGGAGGCGTCCGGCCGCACCCCCGGCCTGCGCGTGGCCTCCCTAGAGCGCACCCTGGACGACAAGGTCCAGCGCCACGGCTCGGAGGACCCGCGCACCATCGCCGCGCGCAACAACCTCGCCAACAAGTACGCCCAGATCGGCCGCCGCGAGGCGGCCCGGCTGGAGTTCGAGCGCACCCTGGAGGAGGCGGTCAAGGTCTTCGGGGAGGAGCACCCGCAGACCGACGTCATCCGCGAGAACCTCGCCTGGATCTGCGCGGACAGCGCCCGCCCGGCCCAGGCCGCCGAGCTGTGGGAGGTGCTGCTGCGCCACCGCACCGAGCGGTTGGGGCCGATGGCCTCCGACACCGTCGAGGCCCGCACCCGCCTGGCCGACGCGCTGCGCCGCTCCGGCGAGCACGAGGCGGCGGTCGCCCACTACGAGCGCGCCATCGAGGACGCGGCCGACCCGGTCGAGCGGGAGCGGCTGCGGGTGGGGCTGAGCATGGCACTCAGCGCGGCGGGCCGCTACGAGGAGGCCGTCCGCCAGCTGCGCCTGGTCCTGGCCCAGCGCTCGCGCCGCCTGGGCAGCCGCCACCACGACACCCTGGTCATCCACCACCGGCTCGGGCGCGCCTACACGCAGGCGGGGATGGACCGGGAGGCCATCGACACGCTGCGGGAGGCCTACCGGAACGGGCTCGCCGCCGTGGGCGACCCCGAGATCCGCATGCTGACCTTCAAGATGCGCCGCGACCTGGCCGGCGCCTACAGCGCCGCGGGCCGCCACCGCGAGGCCGCGTCCCTGTTCTGACCCGGACGCGCCCGGCGGCCCCCTCCGCCGGGGCCGCCCAACGGCCCGCACAGCCGCACCAGCGCCCGCCGACGAGGTTCCCGGCCAGCGCGCGCTCGTAGCCCGCCCACGCCACCCGAACCGGCGAGGGCCGAGACCGGAGGACCGGCCGCCGGGTCAGGTGGCCCGGCCGCCGACCGGGCCCGGCCCCGAGCCCCGGCGGGCGCGTTCCGTCCCGACCGGCGCGCCCCGCCCCTCCACTCCGTCGGCGGCGCGCCGACCACGCTCGCGACCGCCCCCTCCCGCCGCCCGTTGCGCACTGCGCGCCCCCGGTGCTCGCGGCACTAGTTACCGGCGAGTAGCATGAGGGGGGCAAACCACTCATCAGGTTGTGAAGGAGGGGCAATCGTGCCGCGAACCGCCCGCGATGTCGTGTTTGTCGACGGGGCCAGGACCCCGTTCGGCAAGGCCGGCAAGGGCCTCTACGCCGAGACGCGCGCCGATGACCTCGTCGTCCGCGTCATCCGGGAACTTCTGCGCCGCAACCCCCAGTTGCCGCCCGAGCGCGTCGACGAGGTCGCGATCGCCGCCACCACGCAGATCGGCGACCAGGGTCTGACCATCGGCCGCAGCGCCGCCCTCCTGGCCGGGCTGCCCCGCAGCGTCCCCGGCTACGCCATCGACCGCATGTGCGCCGGCGCGCTCACCGCGGCCACCACCGCCGGGGCCGGGATCTCCTTCGGCGCCTACGACGTCGTCATCGCCGGCGGCGTCGAGCACATGGGGCGCCACCCCATGGGCGAGGGCGTCGACCCCAACCCCCGCTTCCTGTCCGAGAAGCTGGTGGACCCCTCCGCCCTGGTCATGGGCAACACCGCGGAGAACCTGCACGACCGCTTCCCCTCCATCACCAAGGAGCGCGCCGACGCCTACGCGGTGCGCAGCCAGGAGAAGGTCGCCAAGGCCTACGCCGAGGGCAAGATCCAGCAGGACCTGGTCGAGACGCTGGTGCGCTCGGCCGAGCAGGGCTTCGGGCTGGCCACCGCCGACGAGCCGCCGCGGCCCGGCACCTCCATGGAGGACCTGGCCAAGCTCAAGACGCCGTTCCGCGCGCACGGCAACGTGACCCCGGGCAACGCCGCCGGGCTGAACGACGGCGCGACCGGCGCCATCCTGGCCGCCGAGGACGTCGCCGCCGAACTGGGCCTGGACGCCCGCATGCGGCTGGTGGACTTCTCCTTCGCGGGCGTGGAGCCCGAGGTCATGGGCGTGGGCCCGGTCCCGGCCACCGAGAGGCTGCTCGCCCGCCAGGGCCTGGGCATGGACGACATCGGCCTCATCGAGATCAACGAGGCCTTCGCCGTGCAGGTGCTCGCCTTCCTGGAGCACTTCGGCATCGCCGACGACGACGCCCGGGTCAACCCGTGGGGCGGCGCCATCGCCCTGGGCCACCCGCTGGCCTCCTCCGGCGTTCGGCTGATGATGCAGCTCTCGCGCCTCTTCGCCGAGCGCCCGGACGTCCGCTACGGCCTGACCACCATGTGCGTCGGCATGGGCATGGGCGGGACCGTGCTGTGGGAGAACACGAACTGGGAAGGAAACGCCAAGTGAGCAGCCCGATCGAGCAGGCGCGGGAGCTCTTCGCCGACGAGGTCGTCACCAAGGCCCTGTCCCGCGACGTCGAACTCCCCTACGGTGCCGGGACCGCCGTCCTGATCACCCTGGACAACGGCCACGACCACACCAAGCCCAACACCTTCGGCCCCGGCGGCCTGCTGAGCCTGAACGAGGCCATCGACGCCGCCGCGGCCCGCACCGACATCGCCGCGGTCGCCATCACCGGCAAGCCGTTCATCTTCGCCGTCGGCGCCGACCTGACGGGCGTGCCGCTGCTGCAGAACCGCGAGCAGGCGCACGCCATCGGCAAGCTGGGCCACGACGTGATGCGCCGCCTGGGCGAGCTGCACGTGCCCACCTTCGCCTTCGTCAACGGCGCCGCGATGGGCGGCGGCGTCGAGGCGGCGCTGCACTGCACCTACCGCACCGTCTCCTCGGGCGTCCCGGCGTTCGCGCTGCCCGAGGCGTTCCTGGGCCTGGTCCCCGGCTGGGGCGGCACCTACCTGCTGCCGCACCTGATCGGCGCCGAGAAGGCCCTCAAGCTGATCATCGAGAACCCGCTCAACCAGAACAAGATGATCAAGGGCCCGCAGGTGCGCGAGCTCGGCATCGCCGACGCGATGTTCGAGCCCGCCGACTTCGTCGAGGAGTCGCTGCGCTGGGCGGCCAAGGTCGTCAAGGGCGACATCACCGTCGAGCGGCCCGAGGTCGACACCGGCGAGGCCTGGGACCAGGCCGTCGCGGGGGCCCGCTTCCTGGTGGACGGCAAGCTGCACGGCGCCGCCCCGGCGCCGGTGCGCGCGCTGGACCTGGTGGCCGCCGCCAAGGACCGCGGCCGCGACGAGGGCTTCGCCGCCGAGGACGACGCCCTCGCCGACCTGATCATGAGCGACCAGCTCAAGGCCGGTCTGTACGCCTTCGACCTGGTGCAGAAGCGCGCCAAGCGCCCCGCCGGGGCGCCGGACAAGTCGCTGGCCCGCAAGGTGAACAAGGTCGGCGTGGTCGGCGCCGGGCTGATGGCCGGGCAGCTGGCGCTGCTGTTCGCCCGCCGCCTGGACGTGCCGGTCGTGCTGACCGACCTGGATCAGGACCGCCTGGACAAGGGCGTGGGCTACGTCCACGGCGAGATCGACAAGCTGCTGGCCAAGGGCCGCGTGAACCAGGACAAGGCCAACCGGCTCAAGGCCCAGGTGACCGGGTCGCTGACCAAGGACGCCTTCGCCGACGCCGACTTCGTCATCGAGGCCGTCTTCGAGAAGATGGAGGTCAAGCAGCAGGTCTTCGCCGAGGTGGAGGCCGTGGTCTCCCCCGAGGCGATCCTGGCGACCAACACCTCCTCACTGTCGGTCACCGAGATGGCGAGCAAGCTGAAGCACCCCGAGCGGGTCGTGGGCTTCCACTTCTTCAACCCGGTCGCGGTTCTGCCGCTGCTGGAGCTGGTGCGCGGCGAGAAGACCGACGAGGCCGCGCTGGCCACGGCGTTCGCCACCGCGAAGAAGCTGAAGAAGACCGCGGTGCTGTGCAAGGACGCCCCGGCGTTCGTGGTGAACCGGCTGCTCACCCTGTTCATGGGCGAGGTGCTGGGCGCCGTGGAGGAGGGCACCGAGCCCGAGACGGCCGACCGCGCGGTCGCGCCGCTGGGCCTGCCCATGTCGCCGCTGCTGCTCCTGCAGCTCGTCGGCCCGGCCGTGGCGCTGCACGTGTCCGAGACGCTGGCCGGGGCCTTCCCCGACCGCTTCAGCGTCTCCGACCAGCACCGGCGGATGGTCGAGGCGGGCAAGACGCAGGTCTTCGGCCCGGACTTCCAGCTCGACCCGGAGGTCAAGGAGCTGTTCAGCGGCGGCGGGAAGGCCTCCTCCGAGCAGGAGATCCTGGACCGGGCGCTGGAGGCCCTGGCCAAGGAGATCCGGATCATGCTGGACGAGGGCGTCGTCGCCGAGGCGGCCGACATCGACCTGTGCCTCATCACGGGCGCGGGCTGGCCGTTCCACCTGGGCGGCATCACGCCGTACCTGGACTACAGCGGCGTCTCCGAGCGCGTCAACGGCGCGAAGTTCCACCCCGAGGGCTACAAGGCCCTGTAGGGCTCGGGGGATCGGGCCCCGAGGGCCGTCCCCTGCCGCCGCCGCTCCGCCCCGTGCCGACACACCGTCGGCACGGGGCGGTCCTCTTTGCGGGACCGGATGGCGTCCGCGGAGCACTCGGCGGACGGAACCGCGAGCTTCGGCGTCGATCTCGGGGAAGTCGGGCTTATGAGGGCCCTCTTAACCCCGACTTCCCCGAGATCTGTTGGTGGATGATGGTGCTGCCGGGGCCGCTGAACCCACAG
>NZ_JAQFWQ010000179.1 GCF_027706725.1 Nocardiopsis endophytica | reverse complement strand
CGAACACGGGCCACCACCGCCCCACCCGGCCGCGCCGCCCACCCGCACCGCGAGGAACCCGCCGCCCGGGCGGGGTCCTGAAGTGGGGTACCTGCCCAGCCGCTCACCCGGACCGCGAGGAACCCGCCGCCCGGCAAGCTTGGCCGGGGAACCGCCCCGCTCGCTCCGTCGCCGCCCATCACGGCGACCACGCACACGCCGGACAGCCGACGACGCTGCGTCAAGGGCCGCTGACCTGCGTCGTCGCCGCCTCCTACCTGGCACTCCGCCGACCTGACGGACGGCCGGAGCCCGGAGCGGGGGACCTGCCCAGCCGCCGCCTACCCGGACCGCGAGAGGCCCACCGCCCGGCAGGCACGGCCCGGGAACCGCCCCGCTCTCACCGTCGCCGCCCAATACGGCAACCACGCACACGCCGGACAGCCGACGACGCTGCGCCAAGGGCCGCTGACCTGCGTCGTCGCCGCCCTCCACCCGACCCCCCGTGGCCCGCCGCCCGGCCGCAGACCGCAAGCGGGGTACCAGCTGGGCCGCCCGCTCACCCGGACCGCGAGGGGAACGCCGACCTGGACCACCGCGCGCCCTGGAGCGGGGCGGGCCCGCCGAGCAGCAGCAACCACCCACCCACGGACGGTGGGGATGAAACCCGAACCCCCCGAACACCAAGAAGCGCAGCGCACGGGAGAACAGGCCTTCACCACCCAACGCAGCGACCGCGCACACGCCGGGAGCCCGACGGCCGGGGAGCAGCTGCGTTCGCCCTCGCCCGGTCCTCTGCTCACTCCCTCCGTTCCAGCAGGGCCACCGGGTACTGGGCCAGCAGGTCCCCCAACCTCGGGGCCGCTGAGCGGCAGCCTCCCGGGGTCTCCACCTCGCGGCCGCTCAGCAGGTCCCTCCACCGACCCGGGCCCGACGGGAGGGGGAGGACCGTGTCACCCCATCCGCCCTCCGCCTCCAGGCCGACCGGGAGCCGTGTCGCCACGGCCGCGACCGCGCCGCCGGGCCCGCGGGCGAAGGCGACCGCATGGCCCGCCGCCCCGCCCTCGGCGCGCAGCGGCAGGTACCCGCGCAGGTCCCTGCGGCGGCGCAGGCGCAGCGCCTGGCGGACCACGTGCATCTTCGCCTCGCCCGACGCGTCCACCGGGGGCCGCCTGCCCGACTCCAGTCGTTCGAGCACCACCTCCCGGGCGGTGAAATCGACCGGCCGCCGATTGTCCGGGTCGACCAGCGACATGTCCCACAGCTCCGTGCCCTGGTACACGTCCGGCACCCCCGGCATGAGCAGCTGCACCAGCTTCTGCCCCAGCGCGTTGCTCCACCCGTGCGCCCTGATCCGGGCCACGAACCCCTCCACCGAGCAGGCGATGCGCCCGTCCGACATCACCCGCTCCGGCCAGGCCCGCACCTCCTCCTCGAACGCCGGGTCCGGGTCGGTCCAGGACGTGGCCAGCTTCGCCTCCCGCGCCGCCTTCAGCAGGTGGTCGCGCAGACGGGCAGCGCTGATCGGCCACGCCCCCACAAGCGTCTGCCAGGCGAGCAGGTTCAGCGACGGCTCGCTCAGCCCGCACCGCCCGGTCCCCTCGCGCACCAGGTCCGCGAAGGCGTCGGGGACCTCGGCGATCACCGCCAGGCGCGCCCGCACGTCCTCCGACCGCTTGGTGTCGTGCGTGGACAGCGTGGTCATCGCGCGCGGGTGCGAGGCCTCCCGCCGGGCCTGGGCCGCGTGGAAGGCGTCCACGGACACCCCGAACTCCGACGGGTCCCCGCCGACCTCGTTGAGCGCGATGAACCGTGTCGCCCGGTAGAAGGCGGTGTCCTCAACCCCCTTGGCCATCACCATCCCGCTGGTCTGCTGGATCCGCACCGCGGCCTCGCCGCCGGGATCGGCACGGACGGCGGCGTCGATCCGGTCCACCTCCGCGGCCGCGTCCGGGGTGCCGCCCCAGGCGCCTTCCCCCGCGCCCTCGCCGGTGGGCTCGCCGGCGCGCTTCCGGGCGCGCCGCACCGCCTGCGCCCAGCGCCCCTCACCTTCAGGCAGGTAGGTGCGGTACGCGGGGAAGGCCGCGAGAAGTTCGGCCACCGCACGGACCGTGGCGGGCGAAGGCCCATCCGGGGCGTCGCGCCTGTCCGGAGCACCGCGCCCGTCCGCGTCGCCGCGCCCGTCCTCGCCGTCGCTCCCGCCCTCGCCGTCGCGCCGGCCGACGCGGTCGACCACCTCCGCGATCCGGCGCGTCTCGGCGGCCAGCACCTCCATGGCCGCTCGGCGCTTGCACTCCTCCTCCACCGGCCCCGGCTCCCCGGGCGCGCCCAGCTCCTCTGCGAGGCGGGTGAGCGGCGCCTCCCCCGCCGGGTCGATGAACACCCCGCACACCTCGCGCAGGGCGTCGTAGCCGGTGGTGCCCTCGACCGGCCAGGTCTGCGGCGGGTCCTCCCCCGGTGCCAGGATCTTCTCCACCGCGATCCACCCGTCGAAACGCCCCCGCAGCCGGCGCAGGTAGCCCCCGGGGTCGGCCAGCCCGTCGGGGTGGTCCACCCGCAGCCCGGTGACCTCCCCCTCCTCGGCCCAGCGCAGCACCTCACGGTGCACCCGCTCGAACACCCACGGGTCCTCCACCCGCAGCGCCGCCAGGTCGGACACGTCGAAGAACCGCCGGTAGGACATGGCCTCGCGGGAGCGGCGCCAGGACACCAGGCGGTAGTGCTGGGCCCCGTGCACGCGCGCCGGGTCCGACCGGTCCCCCTCCGGCGCCGTCCCCGGCGCCACCGGATAGCGGCGCCCGTCCAGCTCCAGGGCGCCGTCGCGCAGCTCCAGCCGTCCGAGGGCGGCGGCCCCGCCGTCGCCGTCGTCGGGCAGCACCGGCAGCTCCAGCGGGCCGCGGCGCCAGTCGATGTCGAAGCAGCGGGCGTGCGCGGCGCCGGGCCCGTCCCGCAGGACCTCCCACCACCAGGCGTTGGCCTCGGGCACGGCCACCGACATGTGGTTGGGCACGATGTCCACCACCAGTCCCAGCCCCAGGGCCCGGAGCCGGGCGGCCAGCGCCGCGCGCGCCTCCTCCCCGCCCAGGTCGGGGCAGACCCGCCGGGGGTCGGTCCAGTCGTAGCCGTGGGTGGAGCCGGGTGCCGCCAGCAGCGGGGCGGTGTACAGCGCGCCCACGCCCAGCCGGTGCAGGTAGGGGGCCGTTTCGGCGGCATCGCGAAGGCCGCCCGCCGGACGCATCTGCAGGCGGTAGGTGGACGACGGCGCCGTGTGCGTGCTCATCGCACTCCTTCGTGCCCGCACGCGCGCCCCCGGTAACCGTCCGTGCCGCCCCGCGGCTAGGCTGGCCGCACCGGCCGACCCCGTCGGCCCCAGCCCGAGGTACGGCGCGGGCGCCCGGCGCCCGCCGCCCGTCCGCCCCGACGCACGGAAGGCCGCCCGTTGCCCGACGCATCCGACCGCCCGACCGTCCTGCTGCTGAACGGCCCCAACCTGAACCTGCTGGGCCGCCGGGACCCCGCCCACTACGGCTCCACCACGCTGGCCGACATCGAGCGCCGCGTCACCGACCTCGGCGCCGAGCTGGGGGCGCGGGTGCGCTGTGCGCAGAGCAACCACGAGGGCGAGCTGGTCGACCTGGTGCACGGGGCGGCCGGGCTCGACGGCATCGTCATCAACCCGGGCGCCTTCGCCCACTACAGCATCGCCCTGCGCGACGCGGTGGACGCGGTGGACACCCCCTGCGTCGAGGTGCACATCTCCAACGTGTACGCGCGCGAGGAGTTCCGGCACACCTCGGTCACCGCGCCGGTCATGCAGGGTTACATCGCCGGGTGCGGGGTAGTCGGCTACGAGCTGGGCCTGCGGGCGGTCCTCGCGCGCGCCGCCGAGGCGGCGAACGCGCGATGACCTGCGTAGGGACCGGGTGAGCCCTTCCCCACACCGGCCCGGTTCGGCAGCACGCGCCACCAGTTGTTAAATTCTTCGACGTCGTTCGTTCAGCCGCGCCCGTGCACCGTGCTCGGGGCCGCCCGGCGGGCCGTACCGTGCCCGGAGGGGGCGGCCGCCGGGACGCCGCCCCGCCGAGGCGCCCACCAGGGGGAGAACAGCACAGCCATGCGCATGCGCCCGTCCACCCGCCGCGCCTGCCTCGCGGCCGCCGCCACGGGGGCCCTCGCCCTCTCCGCGGCGTGCGGCAGTGACAACGCCGTGCGCGGCAACAACCCGATCCCCGTCCCCGACGACCTGGCCTGCTTCGAGGGGACCCTGGACGGGTCGGGCTCCAGCGCCCAGGAGAACGCGATGACCACGTGGATCGCGGGCTACCAGACGGCGTGCCAGGACTCGCTGGTCTTCTACGACGCGATCGGCTCGGGCGGCGGGCGCAGCCAGTTCCTCGACAGCGCCGTGGCCTTCGCCGGGACCGACGCGGCGCTGGACCCCAAGGAGCAGGAGGAGGCGGTGGCGCGCTGCGACTCCTCCTCGGCGGTGAACATCCCCGCCTACGTGGTCCCGATCGCGGTGGTGTTCAACCTTGAGGGCGTGGACGAGCTGAACCTCTCGCCCGACACCATCGCGGGCATCTTCAAGGGCGACATCACGAAGTGGAACGCCCCGGAGATCGCCGAGTACAACCCGGACGCCGACCTGCCGGACACGGCCATCACCCCGGTGTCGCGCTCGGACGAGTCCGGCACCACCGAGAACTTCACCGAGTACCTGCACAGCGCCGCCGGGGACGTGTGGACCTACGAGCCCGGCGGCCAGTGGCCGCTGCCCCCGGCCGAGGCCGCGCAGGGCAACAGCGGCATCGCCGAGGCGGTGGCCGGGGGGAACGGCACCATCGGCTACGTGGAGGCCTCGCACGTGGGGCACATGTCGGCGGCCCGCGTGGGCGTCGGCGACGAGTTCGTGGAGCTGTCCCCGGAGTCGGCGGCCAAGGTGGTGGCCGAGGCCCCCAGGCGCGAGGGGGCGGGCCGCTATGACTACGCGCTGGAGCTGGACTACGGCACGACCGAGTCGGGCGTGTACCCGATCGTGCTGGTCAGCTACCAGGTGGCGTGCCTGGACTACGAGGACCCCGATCAGGGCGAGCGCGTGCGGGACTTCCTCGCCTACGTGATCAGCCCGGAGGGGCAGCAGGCGGCCTCCGACGAGACCGGCTCTGCGCCGCTGCCCGAGGAGATCCGCACGGACCTGCAGGCGACGCTGGACGCGATCAACACGGGCGCGGGCGAGTCGACCTCGTGAGGCGCGTGGCGCCCGGTTCGGCTGACCGACTGACGACCTGACCGTTCGACGAGCGCGGGCACGGCCCCGGGTCTGTGGCTGCGTCCAGGCCCGGGTCTGCGCTCAGGACGCCTCGCCGCCCGCGTCCCGGCGGGCGGTCGGCGCGGCACCGGCCACCACGCCCCCTGCGTCGTTGATCTCGGGATATGGGCCCTTGAAAGCGGCCCTCAAGCTTTGGGTTTTCGGTGTGTGGGGGCACGGGCCGCTCGCCCCAGGGCGGGTCGGTGCTCCTCTGCCACGGCCCCGGGAGCACCAGCGGCACCGGCAATGACCCGCCAGGCGAGCCGCCGCTGTCGCCACCTGGGCGCCCGTGACCACGGAGCTCACCGGCCACCGCCCTGGCCGGGGGAGGACACCGGCAACCCAGGACGTGCGACAGCCCGGAAGCGTTCCTCCCGAGATCGACGCCGAGCGCACCCGACTGTCGGCGCGCCTCCTCAACCGCCGTGGCGGGCCGCGCTCAACGCATGAACCGCAGCGGGGCCGTGCAGGCGCTCGCGCAGGCGCGGGCCGCCCTGGCGACGGACGCGCGCGCGGCCGCGACCAGCGAACGGATCCGCCCGTCCCCCGCGTCCTCTCCATCGCGGTCACCATCGCCGTCGCCCTCGTCGTGCTCGTCGTTCTCGTCGTCCCGTCGGAGGCCGTCCGCCGTCCCGCCGTCCTTCTGGCGCCAGGGGCGGGTGTCCGTGTCCTCCGCCCCGTCCCCGTACGCCTCCGGCTCGGCGTTCCCGCCCCCGGTCCGCAGGGGTTCCGAGCGGTAGTGGCACGCCTCGGGGTCGGTGAGGTCCACCAGCGCGCCCTCCCCGGCCTGGATGCGGTAGCGGCCGTACACCTCCGCGACGGCGTCGGCCAGCCGCTCCCCCTCGCACCGCTCCCGCAGGGCACGGGCCAGCGCGCGCGTGCGCCACAGCCGGACCCCGGCGCCGGGCGTGGGCGCCGACTCGGGGACCAGTTCGACGACTCCGGCGTGCGCGCGCTCGGCGCGGTCGGTCAGCAGCCCCAGCGTGTCGGGGGACAGCCCCCACGCCACGGGGAGCTGCAGCAGGTAGGGCGAGGGGAAGCCGGTCCGGGGCGGGTCGGGGACGAACCGCACCCGCGCGTCGGCGAGGTAGGCGGCCTGGACCAGGCGCAGCTCCAGCAGCGCCTCCTCGGAGACGCGCTCCCCCTCCCAGTCGGCGACCAGGTCGACGCCGATGTCGGGCTCGCCCGCGTCCAGGAGGCGGTCGACGCACCCGCGCACCATGTCGTAGTCGGCGCCGCCGATGTCGACGACCGCGCGCACGCGGGGCGGGCGGCTCCGCCCCTCGTCCGGGGCGGGCAGTGCGGTCCCGGCCGCGCCCGTCGACCAGGCGGGCGCGTCGCGGTCGGGCAGGAAGAGGGCCCCGGCGGTCCAGAGGCGGTCGGCCAGTTCCGCCTCGCCGACCGGGTCCTCTCCGGCGGCGGCCCGGTACAGGGCGGTGCGCACGGCGCAGGCCGAGCGGGTGAAGGCGCGGCGGGCGCGGTCGTCGGCCTCGGCGAGGTCGCCGGTGGCGTCCAGCAGGGCGTCGCGGTCGGCGCAGGCGCCCTCGCCGCCCAGGGTGTCGGCCATGTCGCCGGATAGGGCCATGACCGCCACGTCGGCGGGGTCGACGAGGACGTCGCGGGCGCTGAGCACGTCGGCGAGGGTGACGCAGTCGGGGCGCATGTGGTGCCAGCGCGCGTGCGCCTCGGCGTAGAAGGGGTCGACGAGCATGCCGGCGTCGAGCCAGCAGATGATGTCGCCCTCGGCGAGGCGGGCGGCCAGGGCGCACGCGGACGCGGCCCCCGTCCCGGCGGGGACGCGTTCGACGCGGACGCTCCCGCCCGGGTCCTCGGGCAGGGCGACGTCGTCGGCGGCGATGACGAGGACCTCGTGCAGGTGCGCGGGGTAGGTCTGCACGGACAGCGCCGCGAGCGTCAGGTCCAGGCGCTCGCCGCCCAGGGCGGTGACGACGGTGCTGACGGCCAGGCGCGGCGTCCAGCACCCGGGATCGGGCGGGTGGAGGCCGGTCCAGTCGTTGCGGTAGACCCGCGCTGGGCCCCGCCGGCCACTTTCGGCGGGGCGCACACCGGCGGGATGCGACTCGGAGTGGCGATGCGGCAACACATAGTCACTATACCGGCACGGAGCGTCATATTCGCAGAAGGCACGGAAGACATGCCCCGATTCCCGCCCATTCGCTTCCGGGAGGGCCTCCCCCGCCGCATTCGCCCCGCCCGTCCGCCATACCCGGAAGGCCCCATCCCACCGCGGGTCGGGGCCCCGCCGCCGGACACCCGACGACAGACCCGACGGTCGAGCAGGCCCGGTCGAGGGCACGCCCACGGGGCCGCGCCTTCCGATCCGCTCCACCCTGGAAACCCGCCCCGCCCGACCGAAGGCCCTCTTCGGCCGGGCGGTCTCCGCCGTTTCGGACGGCCATTGCAGGACGCTGGCGACGCACGGGCGGAAGTCGCGCAAAAAGCTGGAATTCCACGTGGCAACGGGCGGTGTCCGCGCCCTCTGTATAGGTGACGGGCGCGGCGCCGCGCCGCCTCCCCGCTCCCGTCGGTGCCCGAGAGGAGCCGGAATTGCCACGTCCGCACCCGCCCCGGCGTCCGTCCGCGATTCGCCACCACCGCATCCAGGGCGCCTGGTCGCGCCACCAGGCAGCCCGGCTGGCCCAGCTCACCGCCGAGGTCCTTGCCGGAGAACGCGCAGCCCTGCAGGTGGAGCCCCTCCTCGAACCGAGGCCGTTCTCGATGCTCTGCCGGAGGGCGGGCGCCTTCCGCGGGCGCACCCGGCCGAGGGTGGTGCGCACATGGGTGCACCCGCAGGGCCCGTCCGCGGCCGAGGTGGCGGCCCTGATCGGCTGCGGCCGGCGCCACCGCGTCCTGGCCTTCCGCGTCGCACGCAAGGACGGGATGTGGGTGTGCACCGACTTGGAGACCGACGTCGGCAAGAGTTAGAAGGCGCGCGGAAAGGCCGGCACTCGGCGTTGATCTCGGGAGAAACGACGCTTCCGGGCCGCGTTTAGGGGCGCATTTCCCGAGATCAACGGCGCAGGGGCGGCGCGTGCCTCGAAGCGCGCCGCCCGTCCCCGGCCATGCCCACACCGCTTCTTCCGTGTTCGCCTCCCCGGGCGGGGACCGTCGCCGGGCGGTGGTGCCCGTGTCGCCGCCGAACGGCATACTGCAGGGTGTGAACCACCGCTACCTCGACCTCCCCGCCCCCATCGGTCTGGCCCACCGGGGCGGGTGGCTCCGGGACGCCTCCGGGAACGTGCGCACCGAGCTGGAGAACACCGCGGCCGCCTTCCAGCACGCGGTCGACCTGGGCTACCGCTACCTGGAGACCGATGTGCACGCCACCCGCGACGGCGTGCTCGTGGCCTTCCACGACGACACCCTCGACCGCGCCACCGACCGCGAGGGGGCCATCGCCGACCTCCCCTACGCCGAGGTCGGGCGCGCGCGGGTGGGCGGCAGCGAGCCGGTCCCGGTGATGGAGGAGCTCCTGGACGCCTGGCCCCGGGCGCGCTTCAACATCGACGTCAAGTCCGACGCCGCCGTCGAGCCCCTCGCCGACGTGCTGCGCCGCACCGGCGCCTGGGACCGCGTCTGCCTGGGCTCCTTCGACCAGCGCCGCCTGGACCGGGTCCGGCGGCTCGTGGGCCCCCGCGTCGCCACCTCCTGCGGCCCCGTCGACGTCGCCCGCCTGCGCGTCGCCTCGCTCCAGGCCGTCCTGCGCCCGCTCGCCCGCCGCGGCGTGCAGGCGGTGCAGATCCCCACCCGCATGCACGGCTTCCCCGTGCTCAGCCGCGACCTGATCGCCACGGCCCACCGGCTGGGCATGCAGGTGCACGTGTGGACCGTCAACGACACCGGCGTCATGGAGCGCCTCCTCGACGCCGGGGTGGACGGCATCGTCACCGACAACACCACCGGGCTGCGCGACGTCCTGGCCGCCCGCGGCGCCTGGCCCCCGCCGCCCGGCGGGGACGCCACCGGGCCCACCTCCCCCACCGCCCCCGTCGCCGCCGACCAGGACGGACCCCGCACCAGATGACCACCGCCTCCCCCGCGCCCGCCCCCGGCAACGCCCCCTC
>NZ_JAQFWQ010000178.1 GCF_027706725.1 Nocardiopsis endophytica | reverse complement strand
GGGCGTTTTCCCCGAGATCAACGAGGAGGCGGCACCAGGGGTGCGGGCGCCACGAACGCGGGCGAGCACGCACCCCCTCGCCGCACCGCCGCCCGGACCGAGAGCAACCCGCCGCCCGGCAAGCAGGCCCGGGGAACCGCCCCACTGCTGCCATCGCCGCCCTCACCAGCAACCACGCACACGCGCCGCGGCCGACAGCGCTACCGCAAGGGCCGCGGACCTCTCTTCGTCGCCGCCGTCCACCCCACACTCCATCGGCCTGCCGCCCGGCCGGGGCCCCGAAGCGGGGCACCAGCCCAGCCGCCCCACCCGGACCGTGAGGAACCTCGCGCCCGGCAGGCAGGGCCCGGGAACCGTCCTCCTGTCGCCGTCGCCGCCAAGTGCGGTGACCATCCGCACGCCCGGCGGCCGACAGCGCTGCGGCATGGGCCGCGGACCTCTCTTCGTCGCCGCCCCTCCGACCTCGCGCTCCGTCGGGCTTCCGCCCGGCCGGGACCCGTGACCGGGGTACCAGCCCAGCCGCCCGGCCACGGCCAGGCCAGGGCCGCCCGGCCGGGGACCATAAGCGGGGTACCAGCCCAGTCGCCCCGCTCACTCCACGCCGGCTGCGTCCATGCCCCTCAGTTCGCGCTTGAGTTCCTTGATCTCGTCGCGCAGCCGCGCCGCCAGCTCGAACTGCAGGTCCGTCGCTGCCTGGTGCATCTGCGCGTCCAGCTGCTCGATGAGCGAGGCCAGCTCCGCCCGCGGCATCTGGGACACGTCCCCGCGGCCCTCCCCGCCCGGAAGCGGGGTCGGCGCCTGGCGGTACCCGGAGCCGATCAGCTCCTGGGTGTCGACCTCCTCGCGGGCCAGCGAGTCCAGGATGTCGGCGATCTGCTTGCGCAGCGGCTGCGGGTCGATCCCGTGCTCGTCGTTGTAGGCCAGCTGCTTGTCCCGGCGGCGGTTGGTCTCGTCGATGGCGCGCCGCATCGAATCGGTCACGGTGTCGGCGTACATGTGCACCTGCCCGGCCACGTTCCGCGCCGCGCGGCCGATCGTCTGGATCAGCGACGTCTCCGACCGCAGGAACCCCTCCTTGTCCGCGTCCAGGATCGCCACCAGGGACACCTCCGGCAGGTCCAGGCCCTCCCGGAGCAGGTTGATGCCGACCAGCACGTCGAACTCGCCGGTGCGCAGCTCCCGCAGCAGCTCCACCCGGCGCAGCGTGTCCACCTCGCTGTGCAGGTACCGCACCCGGATGCCCAGCTCGGCGAAGTAGTCGGTGAGGTCCTCGGCCATCTTCTTGGTCAGGGTCGTCACCAGCACCCGCTCGCCGCGACCGGCCCGCTCGCGGATCTCGTGCACCAGGTCGTCGATCTGGCCGTCGGTGGGCTTGACCACCACCTCCGGGTCGACCAGGCCGGTGGGGCGGATGACCTGCTCGACCACGTCGCCGCCGCTCTGCCGCAGCTCGTAGGGGCCCGGGGTGGCCGACAGGTACACCGTCTGCCCGACCCGCTCCAGGAACTCCTCCCACTTCAGCGGGCGGTTGTCCATCGCCGAGGGCAGCCGGAACCCGTGGTCGACCAGGGTGCGCTTGCGCGCGGCGTCCCCCTCGTACATGGCGCCGATCTGCGGCACGGTCACGTGCGACTCGTCAACGACCAGCAGGAAGTCCTCGGGGAAGTAGTCCAGCAGGGTGTTGGGGGCGCTGCCGGGCTCGCGCCCGTCGAAGTGCCGCGAGTAGTTCTCCACGCCCGAGCAGCTGCCCACCTCGCGCAGCATCTCGATGTCGTAGGTGGTGCGCATCCGCAGCCGCTGCGCCTCCAGCAGCTTGCCCTGGGCCTCCAGGTCCGCCAGGCGCCCGGACAGCTCGGCCTCGATCTGGCCGACCGCCCGCTCCAGCCGCTCGGGCCCGGCCACGTAGTGCGAGGCCGGGAAGATGAAGACCTCCTCGTCCTCGCTCAGCACCTCCCCCGTGATCGGGTGCAGCGTCATCAGGCGCTCGACCTCGTCGCCGAACATCTCGATGCGCACCGCCAGCTCCTCGTACACCGGGATGATCTCCACGGTGTCGCCGCGCACCCGGAAGGTGCCGCGGGTGAAGGCGGTGTCGTTGCGGGTGTACTGCATCTCCACCAGGCGGCGCAGCAGCTCGTCCCGGTCGACCTCGGTGCCCGCCTTGAGGTGGGTCATCCGGTCCACGTACTCCTGCGGGGTGCCCAGGCCGTAGATGCACGACACCGACGCCACCACCACGGTGTCGCGGCGGGTCAGCAGCGAGTTCGTCGCCGAGTGCCGCAGCCGCTCCACCTCGTCGTTGATGGAGGAGTCCTTCTCGATGTAGGTGTCGGTCTGCGGGACGTAGGCCTCGGGCTGGTAGTAGTCGTAGTAGGAGACGAAGTACTCGACCGCGTTGTTCGGCAGCATCTGCCGCAGCTCGTTGGCGAACTGCGCGGCCAGCGTCTTGTTGGGCTGCATCACCAGGGTGGGCCGCTGCAGCTGCTCCACCGTCCAGGCCACCGTGGCGGTCTTGCCGGTGCCGGTCGCGCCGAGCAGCACAGTGTCGCGCTCGCCCCGGTTCACCCGGCCCGCCAGCTCGGCGATGGCCGAGGGCTGGTCGCCCGCGGGCACCATGTCCGAGACCACCTCGAACGGCGCCTTCCTGCGCTGGATGTCGGTCACCGGTCGCATGCCGCCCCCATCGTCGCCTCGTGCAGCGCGGGCAGCACGTGCCCGCCCCTCCAACCTAGCGCCGCCCTGCGACAGCGCCGGACCGCCGCGTGCAACGCGCCCGGGCGCCCGCCGATTCCCCGCCGGCGCCGCCCGCCCCGGGGGCGCCCTGCGGCGGGCGTCAGGACCGATCGGCGCGGGCCCGCAGCTCCTTGTCCACCTCGGCGACGCGCGCGTCCAGGTCCCCGATCGGGCCCGCGTTCTCCACCACGATGTCGGCGACCGCCAGCCGCTCCTCCCGGGAGGCCTGCGCGGCGATGCGGGCGCGCGCCTGCTCCTCGGGCATGCCCCTGTCCTCCACCAGGCGCCGCACGCGCAGCTCCTCGGGCGCGTCCACGACCACCACCAGGTCGTACATCGACTGCAGCCCGTTCTCCACCAGCAGCGGCACGTCGTAGACCACCACAGCGTCCTCGGGCGCCCGCGCCATCAGCTCCTCGGTGCGCTCGGCCACCCGGGGGTGCACGATCGCGTTCAGCCGCTCCAGCTTGGCGGTGTCGGAGAAGACGATCCCGCCCAGCCGGGGCCGGTCCAGCCGCCCGTCGGCGTCCAGCACGCCCTCGCCGAACTCGGCCACCACCTCGGCCAGGCCGGGCGTGCCCGGCTCCACGACCTCGCGGGCGATCGCGTCGGCGTCGACCACCAGCGCGCCCGCCGCGGCCAGGCGCCGCGCCACCTCGCTCTTGCCGGAGCCGATGCCCCCGGTCAGTCCCACTCGAAGCATGGGGCCGAGACTACGGCACCGCCCCCTCGGGCGCGGCGGCGGGAGCCCCGCCCGGGCGCACCGCCTTGCCCAGGTGCACCAGGGTGCGGTGGTCGGCGATGCGCTCCCGGGAGGCCTCGGTGTAGCCCAGGCTCCGGAACAGCCGCAGCGCGGCCTCGCTGCCGTGCCCGACGGACACGGCGAAGCGCTCCAGGGCCGGGTGGCCGGCGGCGGCCCGCCGCTCCAGCTCGGCCATGAGGGCCCGGCCGATGCCGCGCCGCCGCGCGTCCGGCGCCACGGCCAGCCGGCCGACCAGGAAGGCGCGCTCGGCGGCGGCGCCCCGCACGGCGCCCACGATGCGCCCTCCCAGTACCGCGGTGAGGACCGGCCCGCGGTCGAAGGCGGCGCGCACCTGCTGCTCGGTCTCGGCCAGCGGCGGCAGGTAGGGGTCGCCGTAGATCTGCGCCTCGGACACGTAGGCGGCGCGCTGCAGGGTCCAGATCGCGCCGGCGTCCTCGGGGGAGGCGGCGGCCAGGACCGGGGCGGCGGCCGGTTCGGGCGGGGTGTGGGCGCGCATGGCCTCCCTCTCGCGTCCGGGTGCGCGCCGAGCATAGCGGAGGGCCGCCCCCCGTGCGGGGAGCGGCCCTCGGCGGTTCGCTGTCCGGGTCCGGAGTCCCGGTGCGGGGTCGGCTACTCGCCGCCGCCCGCGAGCTTCTCCCGCAGCGCGGCCAGGGCCTCGTCGGAGGCCAGGGCACCGCCGGTGGAGTCGGAGCCGCTGCTGGAGGCGGACCCGCCGCCGGTGTTCACCGGAGCGGCCTCCTCCTCGTACCCGCCGCCGGCCTCGGCCTCGGCCTCGGCGGCACGGGCCTCGGCGACCTGCTTGCGGTGCGCCTCGAAGCGGGAGTGCGCCATGGCGTACTGGCGCTCCCACTCGTCGCGCTGGGCCTCGAAGCCCTCCATCCACTCGCCGGTGTCGGGGTCGAAGCCCTCGGGGTACTTGTAGTTCCCCTGCTCGTCGTACTCGGCGGCCATGCCGTAGAGCGTGGGGTCGAACTCCTCCTGCTCGGGGGAGACGCTCTCGTTGGCCTGCTTGAGCGACAGGCTGATGCGGCGGCGGTCCAGGTCGATGTCGATGATCTTGACGAAGATCTCGGTGCCGACCTGCACGACCTGCTCGGGGATCTCCACGTGGCGCTCGGCCAGCTCGGAGATGTGCACCAGGCCCTCGATGCCCTCCTCGACGCGGACGAACGCACCGAACGGCACCAGCTTGGTGACCTTGCCCGGCACGACCTGCCCGATCTGGTGGGTGCGGGCGAACTGCTGCCAGGGGTCCTCCTGCGTGGCCTTGAGCGACAGGGAGACGCGCTCGCGCTCCATGTCGACGTCCAGGACCTCGACGGTGACCTCCTGGCCGACCTCCACGACCTCGCTCGGGTGGTCGATGTGCTTCCAGGACAGCTCGGAGACGTGCACCAGGCCGTCCACGCCGCCCAGGTCGACGAAGGCGCCGAAGTTGACGATGGAGGAGACCACGCCCTTGCGGATCTGGCCCTTCTGCAGGGTGTTGAGGAAGGTCTGGCGGACCTCCGACTGCGTCTGCTCCAGCCAGGCGCGGCGGGACAGGACCACGTTGTTGCGGTTCTTGTCCAGCTCGATGATCTTGGCCTCGAGCTCGCGGCCGACGTAGGGCTGCAGGTCGCGGACGCGGCGCATCTCCACCAGCGAGGCGGGCAGGAACCCGCGCAGGCCGATGTCGAGGATCAGACCGCCCTTGACGACCTCGATCACCGTGCCGGTGACGACGCCGTCCTCTTCCTTGATCTTCTCGATCGTGCCCCAGGCGCGCTCGTACTGGGCGCGCTTCTTGGACAGGATCAGCCGGCCCTCCTTGTCCTCCTTCTGGAGGACCAGGGCCTCGACGTGGTCGCCGACGGCCACGACCTCGCCCGGGTCGACGTCGTGCTTGATCGACAGCTCCCGGGAGGGGATGACCCCTTCGGTCTTGTAGCCGATGTCGAGCAAGACCTCGTCTCGATCGACCTTCACAATGGTGCCCTCAACGATGTCCCCATCGTTGAAGTACTTGATGGTCTCGTCGATCGCCGCGAGGAAGGCTTCCTCGGACCCGATGTCGTCGACCGCTACCTGGGGTGTCGAGGTTGCCTCGGTGCTGCTCGTCATGTGTGGGTGGACTCCGGATACGGACAATGGCTAGAAGGTCACGCCGTCGCCGCCCGTCTGCGATGGTTCGTGCGGTCGTGAGAGAACCGCGGTGCGCACGGGTGGCCACAGCGCTCCGGCCAGAATATGAGACCCGCGCCCCCTGGTCAATCGGAATCCGGGCCCGCTAACGGGCCAAGTCCCCATTCTGGGCATGCTACCCGCCCGCGCCCGCGAGCGGAAAGACGCCCCGCCCCGCGCGCCGGACCCGAAACGGCGCCCGGGGGCCGGATCAGTCGTCGCTTCGGCAGGACCGCGACCGCTTCAGCGCCGAGCGGCGGCGCTTGCCCTCCACCCTGCGGCGCTCGGCCGCCCTGCTGGGCCGGGTGGCCCGGCGCTCGCGCGGCGGCGGGGCGCACGCGGCGGCCAGCGCCGAGCGCAGCCGCTCGGCCGCCAGCTCCCGGTTGCGGGCCTGGGAGCGGGTGTCCGAGGCGGTCACCGTCAGCACCGTGCCCCGCAGCCGCCCGGCCAGCCGCTCCAGGGCCCGCTCGCGCTGGCGCCCGGTCAGCGCGGAGGTCGCGGCCACGTCCAGGGACACCGACACGCGCGTGTCGGATGTGTTCACGTGCTGGCCGCCCGGCCCGCCCGAACGGGAGAAGCGCCAGGTGAGCTCCGCCTCGGGCAGTGCGGGGCCGCGCCCCGCGGCGCCCTTGTCCGCCATCGGTGTCCCTCCCTCGATTCCGCTCAGAGCGTAGCGGCCGAAACGCCGAAAGGCACGCCGGTTTCGCCACGGCCCCGGCCGCGCCGCCCCACAGGGCGGGGCCGGGGCCGCGCGCCGGCCTAATGTGCGGCGTCGCGCCAGTTCTCCCCCAGGCCGACCGAGACGGCCAGGGGCACGCGCAGATCATAGGCGCCGGCCATCCTGTCCGAAACCAGTTTCCGAACCGGCTCCACCTCGTCCTCGGGCACCTCCAGCACGAGTTCATCGTGCACCTGAAGCAGCGCCCGCGCCCGGTGGCCGCCCTCGCGCAGCGCCCGGTCCACGTCCAGCATCGCCACCTTGATGATGTCGGCCGCCGACCCCTGGATCGGCGCGTTCAGCGCCATCCGCTCGGCCATCTGCCGCCGCTGCCGGTTGTCGCTGGTCAGGTCCGGCAGGTAGCGGCGCCGCCCCAGGATGGTCTCGGTGTAGCCGTCCCGGCGGGCCTGCTCGACCACCGCCTGCAGGTAGTCCCGCACCCCGCCGAACACCTGGAAGAAGTCCTCCATCAGGGTGCGGGCCTCGCCCGGGGTGACGCCGAGCTGCTGGGACAGGCCGAACTCGCTGAGCCCGTAGGCCAGCCCGTAGTTCATCGCCTTGATCCGGGCCCGCTCCTCGGGCCCCACCCGCTCGGGGTCGGTTCCGAACACCCGGGCCGCGATCTCGGCGTGGAAGTCGTGCCCGGTCTGGAACGCCTCGATCAGCGCGGCGTCCTGCGACAGGTGCGCCATGATCCGCAGCTCGATCTGGCTGTAGTCGGCCGTCATCAGCGCGTCGTAGCCCGGGCCCACCACGAACGCCCGGCGGATCCGCCGCCCGGCGTCGGTGCGCACCGGGATGTTCTGCAGGTTGGGCTCGACCGAGCTGAGCCGGCCGGTGGCCGCCACCGTCTGGTTGAAGGTGGTGTGGATCCGCCCGTCCTCGGCGATCGTCTTGATCAGGCCCTCCACCGTGGTGCGCAGCCGGGTCTGGTCCCGGTGGCGCAGCAGGATGGACGGCAGCTCGTTGTCGGTCTGCCCCGCCAGCCACGCCAGCGCGTCGGCGTCGGTGGTGTAGCCCGTCTTGATCTTCTTGGTCCTGGGCAGGCCCAGCTCGTCGAAGAGGACCTGCTGCAGCTGCTTGGGCGAGCCCAGGTTGAACTCGCGGCCCACCACCCGGTGCGCCTCCTCCACCGCGCGGCGCTGCTCGGCGGCGAACTCCCCCTCCAGCCCGTCCAGGTAGGACCGGTCGGCGGCGATGCCCACGCGCTCCATGCCCGCCAGCACCCGCACCAGCGGCAGCTCCACGTCGGCCATCAGCCCGGACCCGCCCCGCTGCTCCAGCAGCGCGTCCAGCCGGTCGGCCAGCTCCAGGGTGGCGCGCGCCCGCACCGCCAGGTCCGCGCGCACCGCCTCGCCCTCGTCGCCGCCCTCGCCGCCGCCGATGTCCAGCGACAGCTGGCCGCCCTCCTCCTGGCGCCGCACCAGCTCCTTGTTCAGGTACTGGCGGCACATGTCCTCCAGGCCCGTCTTGCGCTGGCCCGGCTGCACCAGGTAGGCGGCCACGGCGGTGTCGCCGGTGACCCCGCGCAGGTCCCACCCGTGCGCGAACGCCGCCAGCAGCGGCCCCTTGGCCTCGTGCACGGCCTTGGCCCTGTCCCCGTCGGCCAGCCACGCGGCCAGGGCGCGCTCGTCCTCCTCGCCCAGGGCGCAGGGGTCGATGTAGGCGGCGGCGCCGTCCGCGGCCGCCACGGCCACCCCCGTGAGCGCCCCCGTGCCCGAGCCCCACGTGCCCGAGAAGGCCACACCCGAGCGGCCCTGCGCGGTGTGGCCCTCCAGCCACGCCCCCAGGGCGCCGGGCCCGGGCACCGACACGCTGCCGTCGAAGTCCTCGCCCGATGGGCCCTGCGCGGCCTCCCCGGCCCCCTCGGTGTCCACCACCTGGAACAGCCGGTCCCGCAGGGTGGAGGCGAACTCCAGGTCGTCGAACAGGGTGTTCACGCCCTGCCGGTCGGCGGCGCCGGGCACCAGGTCCTCCAGCCCCACCTCCAGCGGCACGTCCCCCACCAGCAGGTTCAGCCGCTGGTTGCGCAGCACGTCGTCCAGGTGGTCGCGGAAGTTCTGCCCCGCCTTGCCCGTCAGCTCGTCGGCGTGCTCCACCAGGGCGTCCACCGACCCGTACTTCAGGATCCACTTCGCCGCGGTCTTGGGCCCCACACCGGGCACCCCCGGCAGGTTGTCGGCCTTCTCCCCCACCAGCGCCGCCAGGTCCCGGTAGCGCTCCGGCGGGACCCCGTACTTCTCCTCCACCCGCTCCGGCGTCATCCGGGTCAGGTCCGAGACGCTCTTGCCCGGGTAGAGCACCGTGCACCCGCCGTCCACGAGCTGGAAGGCGTCCCGGTCCCCCGAGGCGATCAGCACCTCCATGCCCTCGGCGCCCGCCCGGTGCGCCAGCGTGGCGATCACGTCGTCGGCCTCGAAGCCCTGCACCGACACCGACACCATGCCCAGCAGCCGCAGCAGCTCCTGCACCAGCTCCACCTGGGAGGGGAACTCCGGCGGGGTGTCGGCGCGCCCGTCCTTGTACTCGCCGTAGGCCTCGTGCCGGAACGTCGGCCCCGACACGTCCCAGGCCACCGCGATGTGCGTGGGCTCCTCCTCGCGCAGCAGCTTGATCAGCATCGACGTGAAGCCGTACACCGCGTTGGTGGACTGGCCCGTCGTCGTCCCGAACTTGTCCACCGGCAGCGCGAAGAACGCGCGGAACGCCATCGAGTGGCCGTCCACCAGAAGCAGGCGGCCACCGCCGCCCGCCGCCGACGCGCCGTCTGCACTGCTCTGACCGGGGGTCTCCTGTGTGTTCGCCACAGGGGAATCCTAGGATGCGGTGCGGACTTTTCGCGCGGCCATCCGGCCGCGCCGCACCCGTCCGACCCGCGATGCGCCGTCCTCTGGAAAGGGGCACCCCGCCATGACCCTGAACGCCGAGCAGCTCTCCGAACTCATGGGCGCCGCCAACCCCGGCGGCGGGCTCGGCGAGCGGATGGGCATCGAGCTCGTCGAGGCCTCCCCCGAACGCGTGGTCGGGCGGATGCCCGTCGACGGCAACACCCAGCCCTACGGGCTGCTGCACGGCGGCGCCTCCTGCGTCCTCGCCGAGACCCTCGGCTCGGTCGGCTCGGCCCTCATCGCCGGGGAGGGCCGCATCGCCGTCGGCATCGAGATCAGCGCCACCCACCACCGGGCGGCCACCGAAGGCCACATCACCGGCACGGCCACCCCCGTGCACGCCGGGCGCACCCTCGCCACCTGGGACATCGAGATCACCCGCGACGACGGCAAGCGGGTGTGCACCTCCCGCCTGACGTGCATGCTCCGCGACGCCTGAGGCGCCGCA
>NZ_JAQFWQ010000177.1 GCF_027706725.1 Nocardiopsis endophytica | reverse complement strand
GCCGATCGGAGGGGCCCCCACACCCCGCCTCCCCCTCCCCCGCAGCGCCCGCCCCCTGGCGGCCGTCGCGCTGTCCGCGGCCCTCGCCGCCTCCGGCGGCGCCGCCGCACAGGCCGACGCGGCGCCGCGCATCCACGAGATCCAGGGCACCACCCGCCTCTCCCCCTTCGACGGGCGCGAGGTCGCGGGCGTCACCGGCACCGTCACCGCCGTGAACGCCTTCGGGTCGGCCCGCGGGTTCTGGTTCCAGGACCCCGAGGGCGACGGCGACCCGCGCACCAGCGAGGCCCTGTTCGTCTTCACCGGTCGCACCACGCCCGACGTCGCCCCGGGCGACACGGTCGCCGTCGGCGGCCGGGTGCAGGAGTACTCCCCCGGCGACGGGCTGCAGACCGTCACCCAGATCGCCGACGCCTCCTGGGAGGTGACCGGCACGGCCGAGGTGCCGGGAGCGGTCGTCCTGGAGCCGGGGACCGTCCCCGCCGAGTACGCCCCCGAGGGCGACGACATCAGCGGCTACGACCTGGAGCCCGGCGCGTTCGCCCTGGACTACTGGGAGTCCCGCGAGCACATGGTGGTGCGGGTGGAGGACGCCCGCACCGTCGGCCCGACCGACGCCTACAACGGGCTGTGGGTGACCACCGAGCCCGGGCGGAACGCCTCGCCCCGGGGCGGCACCGTCTACGGCGGCTACGACGACCCCAACTCCGGGCGGCTGAAGGTCGAGTCGCTCATCCCCTTCTCCGAGCGCCCCTTCCCCGAGGTGGACACCGGCGACGAGCTGGCCGGGACCACGCAGGGGCCGCTGTACTACACGCGCTTCGGCGGCTACGTGCTCAAGGCGACCGAGCTGGGCGCGCACGTCGACAACGGCCTGGAGCGCACCGCCGCCGAGCCCGCCGAGGACTGGGAGCTGTCGGCGGCCGCCTACAACGTGGAGAACCTGTCGCCCGAGGACGACCGGGCCAAGTTCGACCGGCTGGGCGAGGGGATCGCCGAAGGGCTGGCCTCCCCGGCGATCGTGTCCCTGGAGGAGGTCCAGGACGACAGCGGCCCGGCGGACGACGGCACCGTGTCGGCCGAGCGGACCCTGGAGATGCTCACCGGCGCCGTCGAGGCCGCCGGAGGCCCCTCCTACGAGTGGCGCCTCATCGACCCCGAGGACAAGCGGGACGGCGGGCAGCCGGGCGGCAACATCCGCAACGCGCTGCTGTTCGACCCCGAGCGGGTGTCCTTCACCGACCGGCCGGGCGGCGACGCCACCACACCGGTGGAGGTGGTCGGCGAGGGCGCCGGGACGCGCCTGAGCGTGTCGCCCGGCCGGATCGCCCCGAAGGACGCCGCCTGGGAGGACAGCCGCAAGCCGCTGGTGGGCGAGTTCTCGTTCGAGGGGCGGCCCGTGTTCGTGGTGACCAACCACTTCGCCTCCAAGGGCGGTGACCAGGCGCTGCACGGCACCGCGCAGCCCCCGGAGCGGTCCTCCGAGGTGCAGCGGCACGCCCAGGCGGAGGTGGTGCGCGCGTTCGTCGACGAGCTGCAGGCGGCGAACCCGGACGCCAACGTGCTGGTGGTGGGCGACCTGAACGACTTCTGGTTCTCCGAGACGCTGGGCACGCTCACCGACGGCGGCGCCCTGCACAACCCGATGGAGGACCTGCCCGCCGAGGAGCGCTACACCTACGTCTACGACGGCAACTCCCAGGCGCTCGACCACATGCTGGTCTCCGGCGCGCTCGCCGGCCGGGCGCGGCTGGACATCGTGCGGCTCAACTCCGAGTTCCACGACCAGGTCAGCGACCACGACCCGCAGGTGGTCCGGTTCCGCCCGCTGAGCGGGGACGCCAAGACCGACCGCAAGGAGCAGAGGCGCTGGTACGGCAAGCCGGGCAAGGGCGGCGGCCACGGCTACGGCCACGACCGGCCCGGCCGCGGCTGAGCCCGACGGACCGAACGGGAACCAGCACGGGAAGCCGGCACGAGAAGCCGGAACGGAAAGGGGCGGGCGCGAATGCGCCCGCCCCTTCTTCCATCGCCCATTCCCCTCCACAGAACGCCTTTCCCTGCCGCACCACCGGCCACACGCGGCGACCCCCTCCCCGATTTTCCCGGCCTTCCCCAAATGGGCGGATGCCCTGAATTCCGCAAAACACCGCATCCGGTGTGAACTGCGGAATCAGCACCGCACACCCCTCCCGAAACGCCCGGCCTCCACCCCTGCGCCCGGTCGGGACATTTCACGAAGAATGCGGTTTCAGGTTCGTCACAAATCGCACGCACGGTCTTATATCCGCACCGTCCCCGGTGTTCTGCTGTCGGTGACCGCCCGCCCGGTTCCGGCGCACCGCCCCCGGGTGCACGTCCGGCGAGGAGAAGGATGGCGACCGTGCGCAACAGTTCGAGACTCACCGGCCCGGCGGCCGCCCTGGCCGCGCTCGCCCTGGCCGCGACCGCGTGCACCGGCGGCGGGGGCGGCGACGGCGGGACCGGCGCCGGAGGCGTCTGGGAGGAGTGCGAGGCCGAGCCCAACACCTGCAACTCCGGCGAGGCCGCGGACGGCGGCGAGATCACCTGGGTGGTCAGCGACTTCCCCGGCGCCTGGACGGCCGTCTCCCCCGAGGGCGGCAGCGTGTACACGCTGCAGATGCTCTCCGGCATCCTGCCCAGGACCGGCCAGTGGTCGCCCGACGGCGAGACCTACGAGTTCAACATGGACCTGCTGGCCGAGGAGCCGGAACTGGTCTCCGAGGACCCGTTCACCTTCTCCTTCACCTTCAACGACAAGGCCGTCTGGGACGACGGCACGCCCATCGGCGCCGACGACTTCATCGCCACGGTCAAGATGTCCACCAGCGACGAGGAGGGCTGGTGCGAGGGGTGCCGCTCCCGGCAGCCCGGCATCTACGACGACGTGGAGGAGATGGAGGCCTCCGACGACGGCAGGACCGTCACGATCACCCTCAAGGAGGGCCGGTCCAACCCCGAGTGGCAGGGCTTCCTCGACGCGCACCAGATCGCGGGCGGCCTGCTGCCCGCCCACCTGGCCGAGGACCAGGGCTACGACCTGGAGGAGCCCGAGGACGTGGGCGCCTACTTCGAGTGGCTGAACGAGACCGTGCCCGAGTACTCCGGCGGCCCCTACAAGATCGTCGAGGGCGACCTGGAGACGCAGGTCATCATGGAGCCCAACGAGAACTGGTACGGCGAGGTGCAGCCCACGCTGGACACCGTCGTCATCCAGTTCAACGACGCCGAGGACACCTGGGTCCCGGCGCTGACCAACGGCGAGATCGACGGCGGCAGCCCCGCCAAGATCAACAACGACGTGATCGAGCAGATGCGCGGCATGCCCTCGGTCTCGGTCGACGTGGGGCCCGGCGCGAGCTGGGAGCACATCGACCTGAACACCGAGAACGAGTGGCTGCAGGACGTGGAGCTGCGGCGGGCGGTCTTCACCGCCATCGACGCCCAGGAGATCGCCGAGCGCGGCTACGGCACCGCCTTCCCCGACGTCCAGCGCAAGACCAACCACACCTTCTCCGCCGACAGCCCCTACCACGAGGACCTGTACGCCGACTCCCCGCAGGGCACCGGGGACGTCGAGGAGGCCACCCGCATGCTGGAGGAGGCCGGGTACGAGATCTCGGACGGCACGCTGATGCGCGACGGCGAGCAGGTGGGGCCGTTCCGGCTGCGCGCCACCGCCGACCAGGTCCGCCAGGACTCGCTGCAGATCATCCAGTCCCAGCTGGAGGAGATCGGCGTGGCCACCGAGATCGAGACCATCGACGACCTGGGCGGGGTGCTGGGCGACCAGGACTACGACATCGTCCAGTTCGGCTGGAGCGGAAGCCCCTGGTTCGTGATCAACCCCGGCCAGCAGTGGCACAGCGGGTCGGGCAGCAACTTCGGCGGGCTGGACTCCGAGGACGTGGACGAGGCCCTGGAGGGGATGGGCAGCGCCACCACGCTGGAGGAGGCCGCCGCGGCCGCCAACGAGGCGGGGCGGCAGGTGGTGGAGGAGGCCTACGTGCTGCCGCTGGTCGACGAGCCGCGCTACTCCTTCGTCACCGACGGGTTCGTCAACATCCGCGACAACCGCCAGCACAGCCTGCGGGCCACCTACAACATCGGCCAATGGGGCGTGGCGGGGAACTGACGACGGCGTTGCGGGAGCGGAGCCATGCTCGTCTTCGTGATCCGGCGGCTGCTGGTCACCGTGCCGGTGCTGCTCGCCGCCTCCCTGCTGTCCTTCCTGCTGATCGACGTCACCGGCGACCCGCTGGCCGACCTGATGGTGCAGCAGCCGCCGCCGTCGCCGGAGATCATCGAGGCCGAGCGGGAGCGGCTGTACATGGACCGGCCGGTGCACGAGCGGTACTGGCTGTGGCTGACCGGGATCGGCGGCAACGGCGACATCGGCCTGCTGCGGGGCGAGTTCGGGCCCTCGGTGCGCGGCCCCGCCTTCGACGTGGGCGCCGAGGTCGCCGCGCGGATGGGGGTCACCCTGCGGCTGGTGGCCGCGGCCGTGCTGCTGGCGCTGGGGCTTGCGGTCGCCACCGGGGTGGTCAGCGCCATGCGCCAGTACTCGGCGCTGGACTACACGCTGACCTTCATCGGCTTCCTGGCGCTGGCCATGCCCACGTTCTGGCTGGGCGCGCTGATCAAGGAGGCCGGGGTGTGGGCCAACGGGCGGCTCGGCACGACGGTGTTCTACACGATCGGCGACAGCTCGGCCGACACGCGCGGGATGGGCCTGTGGGAGCGCATCGCCGACGCCGGAGGGCACCTGGTGCTGCCGACGCTGGCGCTGATGCTCACCGGGTACGCCGCCTGGAGCCGGTACCAGCGCACCGCCATGCTGGAGGTGCTCAACAGCGACTACGTGCGCCTGGCGCACGCCAAGGGGCTGCCGCGGCGCACGGTGATGCGGCGGCACGCGCTGCGCACCGCGCTCATCCCGCTCACCAGCGTGGCGGCGGTGACCATCGCCGAGATCCTGGCCGGGACGGTGCTCATCGAGACCGTCTTCCAGTGGCGGGGGCTGGGCACCCTGCTGGTGGAGGCCATCCGCACCAGCGACGCCTACGTGCTCATGGGCTGGCTGATGCTGGCCGGGACGCTGGTGGTGCTCGCCAACCTCGCCGCGGACCTGCTCTACGGCGTCCTGGACCCGAGGATCCGCTATGAGTGAGCGCATCACGGGCGCGGGAGGCGCCGACGGCACCGGCGGCGCGGCGCCCGCGCCGCGGGGGCAGCTCCGCACCATCGCGGCGCGGTTCGCCCGGCACCGCCCGGCGGTGGCGAGCCTGGCGGTGCTGGCGGCGCTGGCCCTCTTCGCCTTCGCCGGTCCGCTGCTGTGGCAGTGGGACCACACCGTCTCCCCGGACATCCCGAGCAGCGCCGAGCCGAGCGGGGCGCACCCGCTGGGCACCACCAGCGCCGGGAACGACGTGCTGGGCCAGCTCATGCGCGGGGTGCAGCAGACGCTCAAGGTCGCCTTCACCGTCACGGTGCTGGCCACCGTGCTGGGGTCGGTGTGGGGCGCGGTGGCCGGGTACTTCCGCGGGTGGGTCGACGCGGTGATGATGCGCCTGGTGGACGTGCTGCTCATCGTGCCGCTGCTGGTGGTCGTGGCGGCGGTCGGCGGGAACGTGCGCGGCGGCACCACCTGGTACGGGGTGGCGCTGGTGATCGCCGCGTTCTCCTGGACGCCGATCTCGCGGGTGGTGCGCGGGGTGGTGCTGTCGCTGCGCGAGCAGGAGTTCGTGGAGGCGGCGCGGGCGGCCGGCGCCTCGCACGCCCGTATCATCCTGCGCCACCTGCTGCCCAACGCCGCCGGGCCGATCATCGTGGCGGCCACCCTGCTGATCGCGGTCGCGATCCTGGTGGAGGCGGCGATGTCGTTCCTCGGGTTCGGCATCCAGGCGCCCGACGTCAGCCTGGGGCTGATGGTGCAGAACGCCAAGACGGCGGCGTTCACCCGGCCGTGGCTCTTCTACCCGCCGGGCCTGACGATCGTGCTGATCGCCCTGGTCATCAACTTCATCGGGGACGGGCTGCGGGACGCCCTGGACCCCCGGCAGGCGATGGTGCGCGGATGACGGCGGAGGAAGCGGTGGCCGGAGCGGTGGGGCAGGGCGGGGCCGTCCTGCGGATCGAGGACCTGCACGTGTCCTTCCCGACCGAGGACGGGCGGGTGCGGGCGGTGCGGGGCCTGAGCCTGGAGCTGCGGCCCGGGGAGGCGCTGGGCATCGTCGGCGAGTCGGGGTCGGGCAAGTCGGTGGCGTCCCTGGCGGTCATGGGGCTGCTGCCGCGCGGGGCCCAGGTGAGCGGGTCGGCGCGGGTGGCGGGGCGGGAGGTGCTGCACCTGGGCGACGAGGAGCTGAGCCGGGTGCGCGGGGAGCGCATCGCCATGGTGTTCCAGGACCCGCTGACCTCGCTCAACCCGGTGTACACGGTGGGGCGGCAGATCGCCGAGGCGGTGCGGGCGCACCGGGCCGTGGGCGAGCGCGAGGCGCTGGCGCGGGCGGTGGAGCTGCTGGCGGCGGTGGGCATCCCGCGGCCCGAGGAGCGGGTGCGCAGCTACCCGCACGAGCTGTCGGGGGGCATGCGCCAGCGGGTGGTGATCGCGATCGCGATGGCCAACGAGCCGGACGTGATCATCGCCGACGAGCCCACCACCGCGCTGGACGTGACGGTGCAGGCGCAGGTGCTGGAGGCGCTGGAGGCGGCGCGGCGGCGTACCGGGGCGGCGCTGGTGCTGATCACGCACGACCTGGGGGTGGTGGCCGGGCACGTGGACCGGGTGGCGGTGATGTACGCCGGGCGGCTGGTGGAGCAGGGGCCGGTGGAGGAGGTGTTCGAGCGCCCGCGGATGCCGTACACGCTGGGGCTGCTGGGCAGCCAGCCGCGCCTGGACGAGGGGCGGAGCGTGCGGCTGGCGCCGATCGCCGGGGCCCCGCCGACGCTGCTCGCCCCGCCGCCGGGGTGCCCGTTCGCCCCGCGCTGCCCGATGGCCGAGGCCCGCTGCACCGAGGAGGAGCCGCCGCTGCGCGCGACCGGCGACGGGCACCTGGCCGCCTGCCACTTCGCCGAGCGGCTGGAGGGGCGGACCCCGCAGGAGGTGTTCGTCCGCTCCGGGGAGCCCGGCGCGCGGCACGGCGCGGCCCCCTCCCCCGCGCCCGCCCCGTCAGCGGCTCCCCTGCTGCGCGCCGAGGGGCTGGTCAAGCACTTCCCCGTGCGGTCGAAGGGGGTGGTGCGGCGGCGGATCGGCGACGTGCACGCGGTGTGCGGGGTGTCGCTGGAGCTGCGGGAGCACGAGACGCTGGCGCTGGTCGGCGAGTCCGGCTGCGGGAAGTCGACCACGGCGCGGCTGCTGCTGCGGCTGCTGGTCCCGGACGCGGGCCGGGTGGAGTTCGAGGGCGCCGACATCGCCGCGCTGCCCCGGGCCGAGCTGCGCCGGCTGCGCCAGGACATGCAGATCGTGTTCCAGGACCCGTTCGCCTCGCTGGACCCGCGCATGACGGTGGCCGAGATCGTGGCCGAGCCGCTGCGCATCCACGGGCTGTACCGGGAGCGCGGCGGCGCGGCCGACGTGGAGCGGCTGCTGCGGACGGTGGGGCTGGGCCCGGAGCACGCGGCGCGGTACCCGCACGAGTTCTCGGGCGGGCAGCGCCAGCGCATCGGGATCGCCCGCGCGCTGGCGCTGCGGCCGCGCACGCTCATCCTGGACGAGCCGGTGTCGGCCCTGGACGTGTCGATCCAGGCGGGCGTGATCAACCTGCTGGAGGACCTGCAGGAGGAGTTCGGGCTGGCGTACCTGTTCGTGTCGCACGACCTGTCGGTGGTGCGGCACATCGCCGACCGGGTGGCGGTGATGTACCTGGGCAAGGTGGTGGAGACGGGCGCGGCCGACCGGGTGTTCGCGGCGGCGGCCCACCCGTACACGCAGACGCTGGTATCGGCGATCCCGCTGCCGGACCCGCGCAAGGAGCGGCGGCGGCAGCGCATCCTGGTGCGGGGGGACGTGCCGAGCCCGTCGGCGCCGCCGTCGGGGTGCAGGTTCCGGACGAGGTGCCCGAAGTTCGCGGCGGAGCTGAGCGAGCGGGAGCGCGCGCGGTGCGTGGAGGAGGAGCCGCCGTTGGAGGCCCGGGTGCCGGGCCACCTGACCGCATGCCACTACGCGCAGGAGCGGGCGCTGGTGTGAGCGGGGTCGGTGTTGAGCGGGGTTGGTCTGAGGGGCGCGCAGGGCCGACCGGGCCGCCCGCTCCCCCGTCCGTGTGCGCTCACCCGGCGCCGTGGACGAGGAGGCCCAGGACCAGCGCGGCCACCGCGATCGCGAGGAACACGATCCCCCCGACGATATCGCGGGACCCTACGCGCAAGTGGGCGATGATCGCGCCGATGAAGTAGAGCACGAGGCCCGATGCGGCGAGGACGCCCAGGAGCGGCACGGCGAATCCGGCCAGAAGCCCCACGGCGCCCGCAGCGAGGAGCAGGCCCAGCACCGGCACCCAGGTCCGGGGCACGCCCTTCATGTCCGCCTGGGTCTTGGGGTACTCGTGTCCGATCAGGTAGACGACGGCGGCGGCGCCGTTGAAGAGCGCTCCGAGGACGGTGACCGTGGCATAGGCGGCGAACACGGCGTCTCCGATTCCGCGAGGGGGTAGGGGTGCCGGGCACCCCGTCGCGGGATGCCGTCCCTAGAACGACAATCCGACGACGCGTTCTGTGACGCCGGTCGGGGTCGGGGTGGGGGCCGTCGACGCCGCTGCCCGCCGCTCCCCCGGCACTCCGCGTCGGCCACGGCGCGATCCGGCGCCGGTCGCGTCCGCCGATCCGGGGCACCGGCCTTCCCGGTGATGATCTCGACGGTGGCGCATTCATTTCGGACGTTCAGGGCGCGGTCCGGGGCCCCGGTCATCCTGCGGGGTGGAACCGACACCTGATCATGCTCAGGGCGTCCATTCCACCGCGCAGGATCGCCGGAGCGCTCCCTGCACGACCGGAGGGAGCGGAGGGACCGGAGGGACCGGCACGTCGCCGGACTCGTCAGGAGCGCGTCGCAGGCCCTCGCCCGGCCGGGGCGGCGCGTCGTCCCGCCTCCCCGGGGCTCAGTGGGCGTTCGGCCGGGCGCTCCGGGCACCGAAGGTGATCTCGGCGTCGACCTCCGCGAGCAGGTCGGAGATCGCCCGGATCGCCTCGCGGCTCTTGGCCGGGTCGGCCTCGGTGGCGAGGCTGGCCTCCAGGCTGCGCATGCGCTCGCTGCGCTCGGGGAACCGGTGCAGGGCCGCGAACTGCGACCACTTGGCGGAGAAGACCCGCAACGGCTGCATGCCCGGCGAGGCGCGCTGGTCGGCCTCGGCCCTGGACAGCTCCCGCTGGAACTCCCCCAGCCGCTCGGGCGCGAGGACGGACACCGCCTCCCGCAGTGCCTCGGGGGTCGCTTCCGGCTGCGGAATGATGGGGGTGTCGGCCGGCACTGGCGCTCCCTTGCGATCGATCGCCGTTGTTCGCTCGGGGCCGGTCGCGCCCGGGCCGACAGCGCTCCGGGCGGGACCGTCCTCATATTTCTCCGTTCGCCCCATCGAATCATGCGATGGGCGGGTACGGGCGCCGGAGAGGAGAACGGTCCGGTGAACAAAGGCGCGTCACCCGCCGCGCGGTCTCCGTGCGGCCCTGGAAGGTGCGCGGACACGCAGGAGTGCTCGTCGTTGATCTCGGGGAAGTCGGGCTTATTCTGTCCGTTTTTACCCCGGCTTCCC
>NZ_JAQFWQ010000176.1 GCF_027706725.1 Nocardiopsis endophytica | reverse complement strand
AACCGCCGGAATGACAGCACCCTCGTCGAGATCATCGCCGGGCAGGGGCGCACCGGGCCCACGGCCGCCACGAGCGCGGGCGAGCGCGCACCCACCCAGCCGCGCCGCCACCCGGACCGCGAGCGGCCCGCCGGACGGCAGGCAGGGCCGGGGAACCGCCCAGCTGTCGCCGTCGCCGCCATCAACGCCGACCACGCACACGCGCCGCGGCCGACGGCGCTGCGGCATGGGCCGCCGGCCTTTGTCGTCGCCGCCCTCCACCTCACGACCCGTCGGCCCGCCGCCCGGCCGGAGGCCGGGAGCGGGGTACCTGCCCAGCCGCCTACCTGGACCGCGAGCGGCCCGCCGGACGGCAGGCAGCGCCCGGGAACCGCCCCGCTCGCTCCGTCGCCGCCCTCTCCGGGGACCACCCGCACGCGCTGCGCCCGACGACGCTGCGCCGAGGGCCGCTGACCTGTCCTCGTCGCCGCTGACCACGCCACACCCTGACGACCTGCCGCCCGACCGAGGCCCGGAGCGGGGTACCAGTCGAGCCGCCTGCCCACCCGGACCGCGAGGAACCTGACGGACGGCAGGCAACGCCCGGGAACCGCCCGGCTCGCTCCGTCGCCGCCAAGCCCGGTGACCACCCGCACGCGCCGCGGCCGACAACGCTGCAGGTAGGGCCGCTGGCCGTTGTCGTCGCCGCCTCCTACCTGACACTCCGCCGACCTGACGGTCGGCCGAGGCCCGGAGCGGGGGACCAGCTCAGCCACCCCCACCCGGACCGCGAGGAACCTGATGGACGGCAGGCAGGGCCGGGGAACCGCCCTGCTCTCTCCGTCGCCGCCCGATACGACGACGACGCACACGCCCGGCGGCCGACGACGCTGCGCCGAGGGCCGCTGCCCTTCCTCGTCGCTGCCGTTGCGACCTTGCACTCCGGCGGCCGGCCGCCCGGGCAGAGCCCGCAAGCGGGGTACCTGCTGGGCCGAATGGCTACCGGGACACCGAGGGGACCGGCGACCTGCACCACCACGTGCCCTTGGGGTGGGGTGGGCCCGCCAAGCAGCAGCGACCATGCACCCACGGACGGTGGGGATAGAACCCGAACCCCAACCGCCTGAACGCCGATCAAGGAAAACCGCCCACGCTCCCCCAGCGCCCGCCGCCGCCCGATACGGCGAGCGCGCACACGCCCGGCGGCCGACAACACTGCCGCACGGGCCGCCCGACCCTCGTCGTCGCCGCTCTCCACCTGCCGCCCGGCTTAGGCCCGTCCGCGCGGGGGACCCACCCATCCGTTCGCCGCTATCGCGGGACCAAGGACGCCTCCTCCAAGGACCGGCCCCTGCCCTCTGCGTGCAGGGCGGTGAACCTCTCCTCGCCCAGGGCCGCCCGGGCTGCGGCGGTGATGCGGTCGACGTCGAACCTCTCTGGGGCCGGCTGGGGCGCCCCCGCGGCCTCGCGGGCCGCCTGGGCCGTTCCCAGCAGGCGGGCCGCGTTCTCGGCCGCCCCCTCCAGGACGTCGGTGCCGGCCAGCCCCTCCAGGGCCTGGGCCACCGCGCGCGGGTCCCCCGTGGCCCTGGACGCCTCCAGCCCCTCCATGTGCAGCCGCCGGGCCTCCGCCGCGTCGCCGCGCATCTCCGCAGCGAACCCCAGCTCCGCCAGGACCGACGCCCGCCCCGCCTGGTACCCCTCCTCCTCGTGCACCTCCAGCACCGGGCGCAGGTGCGCCTCCGCCTCCTCGAGGTCGCCCCGGCGCCGGGCCGCCATCCCCAGACCCCCCATGGCCAGCGTCGCCGGTCCGGTGCACCGGTCCGCACCCAGGCGGCTCAGCGCCTGCCGGTTGTAGCGGTCGGCGCCGGCCAGGTCGCGGGTGGCCAGCGCCAGCCGCCCGAGCCGCACCAGCTCCTCGGCGGCGGCCGCCCACAGCCCCGCCTCCTCTGCCGACCGCTGCGCCCGCTCCTGGCGGCGCCGGGCCTGCGCGTAGTCGCCTGCGATCGTCGCGAGCACGCCGAGCAGCCCCGCCCCGCGCGACTCGCCCCACGGGTCGCCGGTGCGCAGGAACAGCCGGTGGCACTCCTCGGCGTCCCTGCGCGCCGCGTCCAGCTCCCCCCGCCGCAGCAGGTCCCAGCCGCGCGCGTACAGCGCGAACGCCTTGCCCCACGTGTCGCCCAGTCCCGTGTACCCGTCCAGGGCCGCCTGGGCCAGCTCCCCCGCGCCGGGGACCCCGTCCGCGCCGTCCGAGAACGACGGCACCAGGGCGAGCAGGGTGCGCACCTCGGCCAGGTCCGCCCGCAGGTCCTCGGCCTCCAGAACGCTCAGCGCGGCACGCGCGTCGGCGGCCGACTCCTCCCCGCACCCGCACATCCGCCCGAGCACCGCCCTCCACCCCAGGGCGCGGGCCCGCAGCCCCTCCGGGGCCGGCCCGTCCGCCCCCAGGGCCAGGGTCAGGTCGTGCACCGCCTCGCCGTTGCGCCCCCGCAGGTACCGGTACCACCCCAGGGCCACGGCCAGGCGCAGCGCCGACCCGGCGTCGCCGTCCTCGACGGCGCGCTCCACCGCCGCCCCCAGGTTGGGGCCGCCCGCGTCCAGGTCCTCCAGGGCCCGGCGCTGGCCCGGCCCGTGCAGGCGCGCGGCGGCGTCCTCGGCGGCCGCGGTCCAGTGCGCGATGTGCAGGGCGCGGGCACTCCCGTCCTCCCCCGCCTCGGCGAGGCGCTCGCGCCCGTAGGCGCCGATGGTCTCCAGCAGCCGGTAGCGGGCGGTGCCGTCGGGCCGGTGCTCCACCTCGACCAGGGAGCGGTCCACCAGGCGGGCCAGCACCTCCCAGACGCGCTCGTCGCCCTCGCCCTCGCGCTCCCCGTAGGCCCCGGGGGCGGCCACCGCCTCGGCCGCCGCCGCGGGGAAGGGGCCCACCTGGACGCTGATCCGCCGCAGCACCGTGCGCTCCCGCCCGTCGAGCAGGTCCCAGCTCCAGTCGACCACCTCCCGCAGCGTCCGGCGGTGCTCTCGCGAGGCCGGGTCGGTGAGCACGCGGAACCGGTCGTCGAGGCGCTCGGCCAGCTCGGCCACGCCCATGCCGCGGATGCGGGTCGCGGCCAGCTTCACGGCCTTGGGCAGCCCGTCGAGGCGGCGGCAGATCGCCGCGACCGCGTCGACGTTGCGCCAGTCCAGCACGAACCCGGGTGCGGCGGCCGACGCCCGCTCGGCGAACAGCCGCACCGCGTCGTCGGGGGCGAGCACCGGCACCCGGTACAGCGACTCGCCGGGAACGCCCAGCGGCTCCCGGCTGGTGGCCAGCACCCTCAGCTCCGGGGCGGCGCCCAGCAGGCGCTCGACGAGCCGCCCGGCGGCGGCGCTCACCTGTTCGCAGTTGTCCAGCACCAGGAGGACGCGGCGGTCGCGCAGCGCCGTGGCGAGGCGGTCGGCGGCCGGCCGCATGCCCGGCTCCGTGCGCTCGTCGCGCAGCTCCAGGGCCGCCGCCACGTGCTCGGCGAGCCGCTCGCCCTCGGCGCCGACGCGGTCCCGCTCCGGCAGCTCCACCAGCCACACCCCGTCGGGGAAGCGGTCCCGGGAACGGTCCGCGACCTGCAGGGCGAGGGTGGTCTTGCCGACCCCGCCGGGGCCGGTGAGGGTGGTCAGCCGGACCGTGTCCAGCAGGGCGGTGATCCGGGCGGTGTCCTCGTCGCGCCCGACCGGCTCGATGATCGGCGCCGGGACATTGCCCTTGCGGGACGGCGGGCCGCCGTCCGCGGCCCCCTCGACCGACCGGTCGAGGATCTCGGCGTGCAGCCGCTCCAGTTCGGGGCCGGGGTCGACGCCGATCTCCTCGGCGAGCAGCGCCCGGAAGTCGCGGTAGCTTTCCAGGGCCTCCGCCTGGCGGCCGGACAGGTACAGGGCGCGCATGTGGGCGGCGCGCAGGCGCTCGCGCAGCGGGTGGGCGCGCAGCAGCGGGTCGAGGTCGCCGACGAGGGCGGCGTGCTCGCCCAGGGCCAGCCGGGCCTCGGCCAGCTCCTCGCGGGCGGCGGCGCGCCGCTCCTCCCAGCGGGCGACGGAGGCGGCGGCGAACGGGGCGTCGGCGTGGTCGGCCAGGGCGGGGCCGCGCCAGAGGCCGAGGGCCTCGTCGAGCGCGGCGGCGGCGTCGGCGGGGGCCGGGGCGCCGCGGGCGCGCTCCAGCAGGTCGGCGAACCGGTGGACGTCCAGCTCGCCCCGGGCCACACGGAGGCGATAGCCCGACGGGCCGGACTCCACGCGTTCGCGGGCGCCGGGCTCGGCCGCGTCCAGCGCCCGGCGCAGCCGGGAGACGGCGGTCTGCAGCGGCGCGGCCCCGGTGGGGGCGCCGGGGCCCCACAGGTCCTCCAGGAGCCGGTCGGCCGACACGGGTTCGCCCTCGGCCACCAGCAGGGCCGCGAGCAGGGCACGGACCTTCGCCCCGGGGACGGCGACCTGTTCCCCGTCGTCCGTGCGCACCTCGACCGGCCCCAGCACTCCGAATCGCATGGCACCAAGGCTAGGGCGTGCCGCGCGGGCGGTCCGTCGCGAGCGGCACCGCTCCGCGCCGATCCAGGGAGACCCGGCCCCAGCGGTCGTCGACGGTGAACACGCTCCGCCGCGGCGCGCCCCCGAGATGGCTCGCGCGGCCCCTCTCCCGGGATCACCGCGGCGACCTGCGCTGTCGCCCTTTGGCAAGCGGACGGCAAGCGCCCGGCGAGGCCCCTCCCGCACCTTGGGGTGTGCCGGGAGCGCGGACCCGCACCCCGCGCCCGGCCCAGACCACGACCACGAGCATCCCGAGAGGACCTGCCGTGCCCGGCTACTTCGACCCCGTCTCCATCGGCCCGCTCGAACTCCCCAACCGCCTGTTCATGGCCCCCATGACCCGCTCGCGGGCCAAGGGCGGGCTGCCCACCGAGCTCACCGCCGAGTACTACGCCCAGCGCGCCTCGGCCGGGCTCATCATCACCGAGGGGACCCAGCCCAGCGTCATCGGCCAGGGCTACATCGACACCCCCGGCGTGCACACCGCCGAGCAGGTCGCCGCCTGGCGCAAGACGACCGACGCCGTCCACGCCCGCGGCGGGCGCATCTTCCTCCAGATCATGCACAGCGGCCGGATCGGCCACCCCTCCCTCTACCCCGACGGCGCCCTTCCCGTGGCCCCCTCGGCCATCGCCTCCGGCGAGTCCCTCTTCGCCCCCGAGGGCATGCTGGAGCACCCCGTCCCGCACGAGCTGACCGCCGAGGAGATCGCCGCCACCGTCCAGGACTTCGCCGAGGCCGCCCGCAACGCCGTCGACGCCGGGTTCGACGGCGTGGAGCTGCACGGCGCCAACGGCTACCTCATCCACCAGTTCCTCGCCGACGGCAGCAACCGGCGCACCGACGCCTACGGGGGCTCCCCCGCTCGGCGGATGCGCTTCGCCCTGGAGACCGCGGCGGCCGTCGCCGAGGCGATCGGCCCCGAGCGGGTCGGGTTCCGCGTCTCCCCCGGCAACACCTTCAACGGCATCACCGAGAGCGACACCGCCGAGCTCTACCCGGCGCTGGCCCGCGAGCTCGCCCCGCTCGGCCTGGCCTACCTGCACGTCATGGAGGTCGGCGACCGGGCGGTCACCAAGGCGGTGCGCGACGCCTGGCCGGGCACGCTGCTGCTCAACCCCACCTCCGCCAGGGCCGAGGGGCGCCGCACCGTGGACGCGGGCGCCGACGCCCTCCAGGAGGGCCTGGCCGACGCGATCACCGTCGGCGGCGACTGGCTGGCCAACCCCGACCTGGACGTGCGCGTCCGCGCGGGCGGCCCGTTCAACGAGCCCGACCCCGCCACCGCCTACGGCGGCGACCACCGCGGGTACACCGACTACCCGCGCCTGGAGGACCGACCGACGCTGGAGGACTGACCGGCGGACGGCGCACGGGGGCGGCCGAGCGCGCTCAGCCGCCCCCGCCGCCCTGCCGCTCCTCCTCGGCGGTGCCCCCGGGCCCGACGATGAACGTGCGCTCCGGCGCGGCGGGCTCCCGCCGCCGCATGGCGATGCGCTCGCGCCGGTCCGGGCGGCCCTGTCCGGGGGCGCCGCCCGGGCCGCCGTCCGCGGCCCCCGCGAAGTGCAGCCGGCTGAAGGCCAGCGCCTCGGCCAGCTCCAGCTTGCGCGCCTCCCGGTCGGCCGCCTTGCGGGTGTTGACCTCCAGGACGATCTGCCCCTCGTACCCCGTGGTGGCCAGGTGCTCCAGCACCTCCGCGCACGGCTGCGCGCCGCGCCCCGGGATCAGGTGCTCGTCCAGGTTCTGCCCGCCGAACCCGTCGGCCAGGTGCACGTGGGACAGCCGCCCGCCCAGCCGCTTGGCCATGTCCATGGCGTCCGACCGGGACATCGCGGTGTGCGACAGGTCCAGCGTGACGTCCGGGTAGTCCCGGTCGAGCGGGTTCCAGCTCGGCGCGTAGGGGACGACCTCCCGGTCGCCCATGTGCACCGGGTACATGTTCTCCACGGCGAAGACCACGTCGGTCTCCTCCTGCATGCGGGCGATGCCCTCCTCGAAGGCCTTGGCGTACTCGCGCTGCCAGCGGAAGGCCGGGTGCACCACGATCGCGGTGGCGCCCAGCGCCTCGGCCATCGCCTTGGAGCGGACCAGCTTCTCCCACGGGTCGCGCCCCCACACCCGCTGGGTGAAGATCAGGCAGGGGGAGTGGACCGCGGTGACGGGGACGCCGTGGTAGTCGGAGAGCCGGCGCAGCATGTCGGTGTCCTGGCTGACCGGGTCGGAGGAGACCAGCACCTCGATGCCGTCGTAGCCGAGCTCGGCGGCGATCTCGAAGGCGGCGGGCGTCTTCTCCGGGAAGACCGAGGCGGTCGACAGGACCACCGGCGCGTCGGGGACCTCGATAGCGCTCACCCGATCAACCCTATGCGGTGGGGGGCCGGATTGGCCCGGGGGCCGTCGGCGCGGCTAGCCTGCCCGGGGTGAGAGCCGCACTTCAGGGGGCGATCCCCAGCCCCAACATCTGGCACAGCCCCGGCGTCTACGAGCTGGAGAACGCCGCCGTGGACCCGGACGGCCGCATCCGGGCCGCCATGGAGCGCATCCGCCCCATGGCCGGGGCGCGGGTGCTCGACATCGGCTGCGGCACCGGCTACCACCTGCCCGCCTTCGCCTCCGTCGCCGCGCACGTGACCGGGGTGGAGCCGCACGGGGAGCTGGCGGCGGCCGCCCGCGCCCGCACCGCCGGGCTGGACAACGCCGAGGTGCGCACCGGTGTGGCGCAGCGCCTGCCGGTGCCCGACGCGTCGGTGGAGGTGGCGCACGCCCGGTGGGCCTACTTCTTCGGTCGCGGCTGCGAGCCGGGGCTGCGCGAGCTGTCCCGGGTGATGCGCCGCGGCGGCGCGGCGTTCATCATCGACAACGACGCCTCCCGCAGCACCTTCGGCGGCTGGTTCCGCCGCTTCCTGCCCCGCTACGACCCGGACGACGTGGAGCGCTTCTGGGCCGCGCAGGGGTTCTCCCGGGAGCCGCTGGACATCCGGTGGCGCTTCGAGCGCCGGGCCGACTTCGAGGCCGTGGTGCGCATCGAGTTCCCGCGGGGCCTGGCCGACGAGATCATCGCGGCCCACCCCGGCCTGGAGGTCGACTACGCGGTCAACCTGTGGTGGCGCGAGTACTGACCGGGCCGCCGCCGACCGGGCCGCCCCCGGCGCGGTCCCCCCGTGCTCAGCGCTCATCGAAGGCCACCCCCGACCCGTCCGAGGACACCTCGACCACGGCCCGGTCCCCGGCCGCCGACACGCACTCGATGCCGCTGGAGGCCGAGGTCACCATCGTGTACTCGTCCATCTCGCACCGCACCTCCTCCTGTCCGGTGTGGTACCGGTAGCGCTCCTCGACCGCCGCCCGCGACACCGGCAGCCGCCCGGTCTCGTACTCGAAGGTCTCCGGGCCGGTCACGGTGACCTCGAAGACCGCCTCGTACCCCATGTAGGACGCCTCGCAGGAGCCGGTCGCTCCGTCCTCGGGGGCCAGGTCCCCGCACTCCACGGCCGACTCCGGGTCGTACTCCATCCCGAACGCGTTGACGAAGCGCTTGATCTCGTACTCCACCGACGCCGTGAAGTCGTCGGGCGGCGGCGCGGGCCCCAGGCTGCGCTCGTCGAAGACCGGCTCCTCGGCCGGGACCTGCCCGGTGCGGAACTCCCCGGCGGGGGGCTCGTCCTCCGGGGAGGCACCGCCGGAGGGGCCGTCCCCGGGCGGGGAGCCGTCCGGGGCGGACCCTCCCGGCGATTCGGGCGACCCGGACAGCGAGGGGCTCGGCACCGTCGGCGCCGCGCCGTCCCGGTCGGGCGGCAGCTCACCGTCCTTGAGATAGGCGACCAGGCCGCACGCGGACGAGGCGGCCACGGTGCCCGCGCAGGCCAGCGCCAGCGCCGCCCTTCGGGCCAGGGTTCTGATCGGGGGTTCCACGGCCGTCCTCTCCCAGGTGCCTCGTGCGCGCCCGCGCGCCGCGGCGCGCGCCGGGCGCCTGCCCGCACCCGGCCCTTCGCCCGGTCTGACTCACCTGTGCGCCGCCTGGTTCCGGATCCGTCCGCCCCGCCCGCCCGGGCGCCCGGGCTCCGTCCACAGGCCGCGCGGCCGGGCGCGTCCTGTCGTCCCGAGGGGCTAGCGTGCAACCATGGCGAAGAGCGCGAAGAGTTCCTTCCAGTGCACCGAGTGCGGCTGGACCACGCTCAAGTGGGTGGGCCGCTGCGGGGAGTGCCAGGCCTGGGGCACCGTCGAGGAGGCCGGGGCGCCCGCGCCGACCGCCGTGGCCCCCACCCGGGTGGCCACCGCCGCCCGCCCCATCACCGAGATCGACGTGGAGACCGCGCACGCCTCCCCCACCGGGCTCGACGAGCTGGACCGGGTGCTCGGCGGCGGGGTGGTCCCCGGCGGCGTGATGCTGCTGGCGGGCGAGCCCGGTGTGGGCAAGTCGACGCTGCTGCTGGAGGTCGCCGCGCTGTCGGCGGACGCGGGGCCGGTGCTCTATGTCACCGGCGAGGAGTCCACCGGCCAGGTGCGGCTGCGCGCCGAGCGGCTCGGGGCGCTGTCCCCCAAGCTCTTCCTCGCCGCCGAGACCACGGTCGGCGCGGTCGCCTCGCACGTGGACGCGGTCGCCCCGTCGCTGCTCATCGTCGACTCGGTGCAGACCATGAGCGCCCCGGAGGTGTCGGGCGTGCCCGGCGGCGTGACGCAGGTGCGGGAGGTGGCCGGGGCGCTGATCCGCATCGCCAAGGAGCGCGGCATCGCCACCGTGCTGGTCGGGCACGTCACCAAGGACGGCTCGATCGCCGGCCCCCGGATGCTGGAGCACCTGGTCGACGTGGTGCTGCAGTTCGAGGGCGACCGCCACTCCCGGCTGCGGATGCTGCGCGCGGTGAAGAACCGGTATGGGCCCACGGACGAGATCGGCTGCTTCGAGTTGGGCGAGGCCGGGATCATCGGCCTGCCCGACCCCAGCGGGCTGTTCCTGACCCGCCGCAACGAGCCGGTGCCGGGCACCTGCGTGACGGTCACCCTGGAGGGGCGCCGCCCGCTGATCGCCGAGGTCCAGGCGCTGGTCGCGCCGACCAACCTGCCGCAGCCGCGCCGGGCCACCTCCGGCCTGGACCAGGCGCGGGTGAACATGGTGCTGGCGGTGCTGGAGCGGCGGGCCGGGGTGCGGCTGGCCAACGCGGACGTGTACCTGTCCACCGTGGGCGGGGTGCGGCTGGGCGAGCCGTCGGTCGACCTGGCGCTGGCGCTGGCGGTGGCCGGGTCGGCCCGGGACGAGGCGATGCCGCGCGGGCTGTGCGCCCTGGGCGAGGTCGGCCTGGCGGGCGAGGTGCGCGCGGTGGACGGCGTGGAGCGCCGCCTGATCGAGGCGCAGCGGCTCGGCTTCACCCGCGCGGTCGTGCCCCGGCACAGCGAGGTCCCGGTCGAGGGCATCGAGGTGGTCGGCGTCGACGACGTCTCCGAGGCCCTGACCGCGGCCCTGCCCGTCCGCCGCCGCCGCTCCGGCTGACGCACCCCGTCCTCGATCCCGGGAGAACGCCCCTACCGGGGCGGTTTTAGCGTCCTTTTCCCCGAGATCAACGAGGGGACGGCGGCG
>NZ_JAQFWQ010000175.1 GCF_027706725.1 Nocardiopsis endophytica | reverse complement strand
CCGGGGACGCGTCCCCGGGCCCGGGCGTCCGGGGGCCGTAGCGGGTAGGACGGAGACCCGGAACGGCCCCGGTGCCCGCCGCTCGCCCGGACCCGCCGGGACCGCACAGGGGCTTGGACGGGGCCCACCGTGCGGTCCCGGCGGGTGATGGTCCCCGGCGCACCGGGGCGGTGCCCCGTCGAGCGCACCGTCGGCGGATGCGGTGGGGCGGGTGGCGCCGAGTCCGGCCCCGGCCGGACGGCCGGCCGTGTCCCTTGGAGCGGTGTGATTTCCCTCCGCCCAGGTCGGCCCGCCGGTGACGGCCACGGAACGGGACCGGCCCGTCCCCGGCCGGCACCCCGCCCTTCGGTGAGGCGGTCTCCGGCCGCCCGACGAGGGCTGCCGCGGTCGGCGAGAGGCACACCACCGGGCAGGACACCATCGGACGGCCGGTGCGTCCGCGACCGCCCGGAGCCGCCGCTCGGCTCGTCCGTGCACCACCCCCGCCGTGCTCTCACGCACCGGCGGCATCCTCGGGCCGACCCCCTCCCCGGACCCCCGGCGGCGGCGAACAGGCGCCCCACCGTGCTCATCCGGCGCGGTGCCCGTAGAGCTCCCTGATCCTGCGGCGCAGCAGCTTGCCCGGACCGCCCGAGGCGTCCTGGGTGCGCGGTAGGCCGTCGGCCACCACCACCGCGTCCGGGCGGAGGTGTTCCGGCAGGCGGCCGGCCAGCTCCCGCCCAACGCCCTCCGGGGTCACCGCCGAGCCCGCCCTCGGGACCACCGCGAGCAGGATGCGCTGCTCCGCGGCCTCGGCCCCGTCGGGGTTCTCCGGCACGCCCACCGCCCCGCAGTCGGCCACGCCCTCCACCTCCAGCGCGGCCTCCTCGACCCGCGCGGGCTGGGTCCACACCCCCTTCTTGAGGATCGCGTCCGACCGCCGCCCGAGCACCTGGAGGTTCCCCTCGGCGTCCAGCACCCCCAGGTCGCCGCCGACGTACCAGACGCCCCGCAGCACCTCGGCGGTCGCCTCCGGCAGTCCGTCGTACCCGGCCATCCGGTGCGGCCCCGCCAGGTTGACCTCCCCGGCCTCGCCGACGACCGGCCGCCCGTCCGGGTCCGTCACCCGCACCGCGAACCCGGTACGGGCCCGCCCCGACGAGCGCCGGTCCCACGTCCCGTCGTCGATCCGACCGCACACCGAGTACGGCGCCTCGGTCTGCCCGTAGTAGCCGTACACCCGGGCCTGCGGCAGCCGGTCCTTGATCCGCGCGAGCAGCGCCGGCGCGATCGGCTCCCCGCCCAGGACCACCGTGGTCAGCGACGACAGGTCGGCCTTCTCGTGTTCGGCGTCGGCCAGCAGCGCGCTGAAGAACCCGGGGATCAGGCTCACGTGCGTCACCTTCTCCCGGGGGACGACCCGGAGGAAGTTCTCCGGCCCCCAGTCCTGCTCCAGGACCAGGTGCATGCGCCCGTACAGCGCCGGTCCCGCGATCGCCGGGAAGCCGATGCCCCAGATGATCGCGCCGGTCCCGAATACCCCGTCCGGGCCGCCGGGGATGTCCTGCCACAGCCGGGCGGTCGCCAGCGCGCTCGCGTGCGTGTGCACGACGGCCTTGGGCAGGCCGGTGGAGCCGGAGGTGTAGAACAGCGCGAGCGGGTCGTCCCCGCTTCCGTGGACCGGCGGCTCGGTGTCCGGCACGTCCTCTCCGAGGGCGTCCAGGTCCACCGTCCCCGCGTCCCCCTCGGCCGGGCCGCCGACCCGGATCCAGGACGCGATGCCGGGCAGGCGGGGCCGCACCGTGCGTACCAGCTCCTCGGCCCCCGCGTCGTACACGAACGCGGTGGCGCCCGACCGGGACACCACCTCGGCCAGGACGTCCGCCTCCCAGTAGGGGTTGAGCGCGGCGGTGACCGCGCCCGACTTGAACAGGGCGAGGTAGACCTCGGCCACCGCCACCGTCTCGGTCAGCAGGGCCGCCACCCGGCGCCCCGGCACGGCGCCCGCCCGTGCGAGGGCGTGCGCGCGGCGGTCGACGGCGCGGTTCAGCTCGCCGTAGGTGAAACGGCGCTCGCCCATGTAGGTCAGGGCCATGCGGTCGGGGGCGGCCAGGGCGCCCGCGGTCAGGATCGCGTATCCGTAGTTGCCGAAGGGGTCGGCGGCCGGGGCCGCCTGCGTGTTCTGCTCCACCTGGCCTCCTGGGGGGGTGCTCCGGCGCGCGGCCGGTGACGGTCAGGGCCCGGGGGCGGGCGCGTACAGCACGACCGGGTGCCCGTCGGGGTCGGCCACGACGGCCCGCACCTCGTGCGGCCCGGCCTCGGCGGGCGCGAGCACACGGGCGCCGTGCGCGACGGCCGCCTCCACCGCGGCCGCCACGTCGGGCACGCGCACCGTCGCGGCGGGGGCGCCGACCGCCGCCTCCGTGCCGGAGGCCAGGGCCAGCGACGAGGTGCCGCCGTCGCCGAGGGCGGCGTACCGGCCGCCGTCGGTGAAGCGCACCGGCAGTCCGAGGGCGTCGCGGTAGAACGCCAGGGACGCCGTCAGGTCCTTCGCCGGGTAGAGGACGCCGCGCACGTGCGCGCCACCGGTCGGCCCCTCGGCCCCCTGGGGGCCATCGTGTCCGTGGGAGGGTTCAGTGCTCATGCGTCCTCCGTGTCCGCTCGGAAGTCGGGGATCGGGCCGAATCCGGGCAGGTCGGTGAAGGCGACCCGCACCGGAAGGCCGATGCGGGGACCCCCGGGCGGGGTTCCGTGCAGCCCGCCGAAGGCGCGTAGCCCCGCCTGCTCGGCGAGTTCCACCCACACCAGGGTGTAGGGGACGGCGTCGGAGAACCCCGGGGCGAACGACCGGTGCACGGTGGTGTGGGTGACCACCCGCCCGCGCCCCGACACCGGCTCGAAGGCCAGGCCGGCGCCGCCGCAGAACGGGCAGGCGGGCTCGGGGAAGTGCACGTAGCGGCGGCAGGCGGCGCAGCGCTGGATCACCAGCTCGCCCCGGCGGCACGCGCGCCAGTAGGGCTCGGTCAGGGGAGTGGGCACCGGGTGCGGGCGCCCGCCGTCCGCGTCCATGGCCACCGCGACCTCCCGGGTCCCGTGACAACCGCGTGTAGTCAAGCTAGCGTATGCTTGGTCGACCGGCAAGGGCGGTCCGCGCGCCGCCGGAAGGAGGCCCCGTGGTGCACCGGCCCCAGGACACCGAAGGCGCCGAGGATCCCGGGGATGCGCTGGGCCCCCTCGGCCCCGTCGGCCTGGGCGGCCGGACCGCGCTGGTCACCGGCGCGGCCGGGGGCATCGGCCGGGCGGTGTGCGCCGCCCTGGCCCGCGCCGGAGCCCGGGTGGTGGCGGCCGACCTGGACGCGGCCGCCGCGCGGGCGGCCGTCGCGGCCCTCCCGGGTGCGAGCGCGATCGGCGTCGATCTGGCCGACCCGGACGAGGCGGCGGCCGCCGCCGGGAGGGCGTGCGAGGCGGCCGGGGGCGGCGTGGACGTGCTGGTGCACAACGCCGGGGTGAGCACCGTCGGCCCGTTCGCGCGCGGCGACCCCGCCGATTGGGACCTGATGTGGCGGGTCAACGCCCGCGCGCCCATGCTGCTCACCCGCGACCTGCTGCCGGGGATGGCCGAGCGCGGCTTCGGGAGGGTGGTCTTCGTGTCCTCCGACAGCGCCCGCGCGGGCGCCGGAGGGGAGGCCGCCTACTCGGCCACCAAGGCGGCGCTGCTCGGCCTGGCCAAGTCGCTGGCGAGGGAGTACGCGCGGAAGGGGGTCACGTGCAACGCCGTGTGCCCGGGGCCGACCGACACGCCCATGCTGCGCCGCGTCTCCGAGGAGCACCCGGGCATGGTGGAGGCGCTGGTGCGGAGGATCCCGGCCGGCCGCCTGGGCGAGGCCTCCGACGTCGCCGCGGCGGTGGCCTTTCTCGCCGACCCGTCGGCCTCCTACATCACCGGCCAGACCCTCTCGGTGAGCGGAGGCATCACGATGCACTGACCGTGCCACCGCCCACTGCCCGTCACCGATCGCCCGTCGCCGATCGCCCGCTACGGGAGTTCCGGTGACGGAAGCCCCGGCCTTCGAGAGGGAGGACGCCCATTCGACCCGGCGGCCACCATCCCGGCGGCCACCATCTGTGTGAAGGCCGTGGTCCTCGGGCGGCTGGGACCCCGACGCCCCCCCGTTCCTCAGCGCAGGCTGTCGTAGACCGCCTTCACCAGGCGCATCGACCGCATTCCCCCCGACAGCTCGGCTCCCAGGCCGTTCATCACGTACCCGATGGAGATGCCGTGGTCCAGGTCGGCCAACCCGATCGAACCGCCGGAGCCGGTGTGGCCGAACGCCCCCGCCTGCGCCGCCCGGGGCACCGCGAACACCAGCGACGGGCGCATGAACCCCAGACCGAACGCGCTCGTCAGGTGCAGGACGGCGTCATCCCCCTCCACGCGCGGCGCCACCGCGGCCCGCAGCGTCTCCGGGGAGACGATCCGCCCGGCCAGCAGGTCCCGGTAGAACCCCGCCAGCCCGGTGGCGGTGGTGGTCAGCCCCGCCGCGGGCCAGCCGGCCGCCATCACGCCGCGGTCGTTGAACCCGCCCGGCACCGAGGCCATGTCGGGGTTGCGGAAGGAGCGCGAGTACAGGCTCTCCGGATCGCGGGCGGCCCGCGCCATCCGCGCGATCGGGTCGTCGGAGGGCCCATCGGCGATGTCGGCGGACCGGGAGGGGCCGCCGCCCGCGTGCCGGGTGAGCCGGGCGGCCCGCTCGGCGACGCCGTCCGGCGCGCCCACCCACAGGTCCAGCCCGAGCGGCCCGGCGATCTCGTCGGCCGTGTACGCCCCGACGGTGCGCCCGTCCAGCCGCCGCACGATCTCCCCGGCCAGCCAGCCGTAGGTGAAGGCGTGGTAGCCGTGGGCCGTTCCCGGCTCCCACGCGGGGGCCTGGGCGGCCAGCAGGTCGGCCATGGCCGCCGGGTCGGCGGCCTCCACGGCGCTCACCGGGGTGTCGAAGGCGGGCAGCCCCGCCTGGTGGGACAGCAGGTGCTCGCCGGTGGTCTTGCCCTTGCCGTGCGCGTCGTACCCCGGCCACCAGGAGGCGACCGGCGCCGACAGGTCGTGCCCGCCCCGCTCGGCCACCCGCAGCGCCGCGGCCGCGGTCACCGCCTTGGTGCAGGAGAAGGCGAAGCAGGGGGTGTCCCGCCGCCACGGGCGCGCGGAGCGGCGGTCGGCCCAGCCGCCCCAGAGCTCGACGACCCGCTCGTCCCCGGCGAAGACGGTGACGGCGGCGCCGACCTCCAGCCCGCGGGCGAAGTTGTTCTCGAAGACGCGGCGCACCCGCTCGAACCCGGGCGCGCACACGCCGTGGACCTCGGTCTCCTCGGACACTGCCCCCTGCCTTTCCCGATCTCGGGCGACCCGCGCATGCTACCGGCCGCCCGCCTACATGTGATCACCCGACCTGTCGGAGAGGAGCCGCCGTGGACGACGCACGGGAACACGCCCCGCACGGGCCGCACAACTGGGGCCGATGGGGGCCGGACGACCAGCTCGGCGCCCTCAACCTGATCACCCCCGGGGCCGTGATGCGCGGCCTGGCCGCCGCCCGGGAGGGCCGGGTGCTCAGCCTCGCCCAGCCGATCGAGGGCGCCACCGCCAGCGGACGCCCCGCCCGCGTGCCGCACATGGCCGGGCGCCCCCTCCCGCAGCACTACATGGCCGTCGACGGCGGCGACCAGGCGGCCGGTGCACCGTCCCTGCCCGGCGGACGCCGGGTCGCCGACGACGCGCTCGTGCTCTCCCCGCACGGCACCACCACGCACATGGACGCGTTGTGCCACATGTGGGCGGGGGAGCGCATGTACAACGGCCACCCCGCGGGCCGGGTGGGCAGCCGCGGCGCCTCCCGGCTCGGCGTCGAGCACGCGGCGGCGCGCGGCGTGCTGACCCGGGGCGTGCTCTTCGACGCCGCCCGGCACCGCGGCGCCGCCCGCCTCGGCCCGGACGACCGCGTCGGCGCGGCGGACCTGGAGGCCATGCCCGGCGCCCGGCTGCTGGCCCCGGGGGACGCCGCCGTCGTGCGCACGGGCTGGCCGCTGGCCTGGGAGGAGGACCCCGGCCTGTACCGGGGCGCCCAGCCGGGTCTGGACGGTTCGGCGGTGCGCTGGCTGGCCGCCCGCGACGCGGCGGTGGTGGTGTGCGACAACACCGGTGTGCAGGCGCTCGGTGCCGACGGGGGGCCGGTGGACGCGCCCGAGGACGACGCCCACCTGGTGCTGCTGTGGCGGCACGGCGTCCCGCTGGTGGAGATGGCCCGGCTGGAGGGGCTCGGCTCCGAGTTGGCCGGAGCGGGCCGCGCCGACTTCCTCCTCGTGGTGGCGCCGCTGCCGGTCGGAGGGGGCACGGGCAGCCCCGTCAACCCCCTCGCGGTGCTGTGAACCGCCCGCGTGCGGCCGGATCCGGACGCCGGGTCCCTCTGGCGGGTCGCTTATCCCGCGTTTATCGTGACTGCTCATGCGGGCCACAGGCGAGGCCGGTGAGGAGGAATCGAGACATTCCGGTTACCGGAATAGTTCGGATGCGTGACCGGAGCGCCGTTAGGTTCTTCTCGGCGGTGCGGCCCCGCCCCCCAGGGCGCCGAATCCCGAGAACCGCACCCGGCCGGGCTTCCAGGACCCCCACGTCCGCATGGAAGCCGTGACGGCCGCGGATTTCCCCCGCGGCCGGCCCCAGGGGCTGTCCCCCGCCCCTGGGCCCGGCACCCTCCCCCGGCGCCTGTGGCCCGCCCGCCCGTCGCTTTCGACGGAGCCGTTCCGGGCCTTCGACGGCCCTCGGCGAAGCCGCTCCGCCCCCTTGATGGAGCCGCTCCGCGTCCTTGACGGGTCCGCTCCGCGTCGCGGTACCCCGCGAGCCGCCGGAACGGACCCGATGGACCGACGGGTCATTCGCCCGGGTACCCGCCCCCGCCGTAGAGGGCGTCCAGCTCCGCGTAGTCGGGCAGGTGGCCGTCCTTGGGCACGGCGTCGGTGAACACCACCCGGCGCGGCTTCTTATACGAGGCCAGCAGGCCGCGTACGTGCGCCACGACCTCCTCCTCGGTCGGCCGCGCCCCGGGTTCGCACTGCACCACGGCGGCCACGCTCTGCCCCCACGTCTCGTCCGGCACGCCGATCACCGCCGCGTCCGCGATCCCCGGGTGGGCCTTGAGCGCGCGCTCGACCTCGGCCGGATAGACGTTCTCATTGCCGGTCTTGATCATGCGCAGCCGCGGGCCGATGAAGGTGATCGTTCCGTCGGCCTCCCGGCGTCCGAGGTCGCCGGTGCGGTGCCAGCCCCCGGACAGCGTGCGCGCGGTCAGCTCGGGGCGGGCGTGGTACCCGCTGAACAGGCTCGGCCCCCGCGCCGTGATCTCCCCGGTCTCCCCGGCGGGCAGCTCCTCGCCACCGGGCCCGGTGATGCGCACGTGCACCATCGGGGACGGGCGCCCGGCCGCCCCTTCGCCGCCCGGCGCCAGCGCCAGGTAGGTGAGCATGCCGCACGCCTGCGTCTGCCCGTAGCCGCCCATGCCCGAGACGCTCCAAGGGTCGGTGCCGACGGTGACCTGGGCGTCCCACGCGGGGGAGTGCGAGGCGAAGTGCAGGCTCGACAGGTCGTGCCGGGGCTTGCCGTCCTCGTCCCGGTTGGCCTCGGCGACGGCGTCGAGCATGGGGCCGAAGCCGAACATGTGGTCCACGCGTTCGGCCTCGATGAGCCGTGCCGCCTCGGCGGCGTCGAAGGCGGGCATGTAGACGTTGGTGCCGCCGGCGTGAAACGTCGCCAGGTTGAACATCATGGTGCCGACGTGGAACAGCGGCCCGCTGTTCAAGAAGGTGAAGCCCGGGCCGATCCTGCGCACCTGGAACAGGGCGGCGTCGTGCGCGATGAGGGCGGCGTGGCTGAGCAGCGCGCACGCCGGGCGCCCGTCGAACGCCGCGGTGTACAGGCCCAGGACGGGGAGGGAGGCGTCGGTGTCGCCCTCCGGATCCTCCTCCGCCGCCGACGCGATCAGCTCTTCGTAGGGGTCCGCGCCCGCCGCGTCCCCGTCGGCCCGGCCGTCGCACCGCACCCACAGGCAGCCTTCCTGCGCGCGCTCCCCGGCCACGGCCTCACGGGCGGCGCGCACAGCGGGCTCCAGGTCGCCGCCCTGCCAGAGGACCGCCGCGGGGGCGAGGTCGCGCAGTACGAACGCCAGCTCGTCGGCGCTCTGGCGCCAGTTGGCGGGCACGAACACCGCCCCGAGCCGCGCCGCCGCGAGCAGGCCCTCCTGGAGCCGCACCGAGTTCCGGCCGATGTAGAGGATGCGGTCGCCGGGCCCGGTCCCCGCGTCGGCCAGCGCGCGGGCCAGCCGGCAGGTGCGGGCGTCGAGGGCGGGGTAGGTGAGGCGGACCGGCCCGTCGACGGCGGCGGTGGTCGCGGGCCGCGAGCGGCGGTGTTCGCGCAGGATGTCGGCGATGGTGAGGGCATGGACGGCGGACATCGGGCCTCCGTGGGGGGCGTGGCACGGTTCCGGTTCCGGTTCAGGGGCGGGGCCGGGTCGGGGGGGCGGATGCGGCGGATCCGAGGGGCGGCGGGTCCGGGGTGGTGCGGTGTCAGGCGAATGCGGGCATGACCTCGGCGGCGAAGAACTTCAGCACCTTCTTCATCTCCTCCAGCGGCATCCGCCGGGTACTGCCGAAGTCGCACAGCAGGTGGCCGAAGCCCATCTCCTGGAGCGCCCGCACCTGACCGACCACCCGTTCGGGGTCGCCGACCACCTCCAGGCGCTCCCAGCGGTCGTCGGTACCGACCTCGGCGCCCTTCATGTACCGGTTCTGCCAGTACTCGAAGCCCTGGGCCATCTCGCCGGTGCGCCGGTCGAGCGGGGCGCTGCGCTCGTTGAAGATGCGGGTGCGGTCGAAGGAGGCCTCGAACCGCTCCAGGTCCTCGCGGGCCTGCCCGGCCGAGGGGGCGACGTGGACGGAGCGTCCGACCACCAGCTCGGCGGCGTCGGGGTCGTGCCCGTGGGCGGCGGCGGTGGAGCGCCAGGCCTCGGCGGCGCGGGCCACGCGGGAGAAGGGGGCGGCCGGGTCGGCGAGGATGGGCAGGCCGCGCGCGGCGTACCGCTCGACGGTCTCCGGGCTGACGGCGGCGACGTGCACCGGAGGGCGCGGGGACTGCAGGGGGCGGGGCATCAGGGTGACGCCCTCGTCCAGGTCCGGGGCGACGGCGGAGAACGCGCCCTCGCGGCGCACGGGCTCGCCGCCCCACAGGGCCAGCACGGTCTCCAGGGCCTCGTCGAAGCGCGCGCGGGCCTGGGACAGGTCGACGCCGAACCCGTCGAACTCGTAGCTCTGGTAGCCGCGGCCGACGCCGAGGTCGAGCCGCCCGCCGGAGAGCACGTCGACCATGGCGGCCTGCTCGGCCACGTGCACGGGGTTGTACAGGGGGAGCACGACGATGCCGGTGCCCAGGCGCAGGCGCTCGGTCCGCCCGGCCATGTGGGCGAGGAACGCCAGGCCGGAGGGGACCGTGCCGTAGTCGCGGAAGTGGTGCTCGGCGACGCGCGCGCCGTGGAAGCCGAGCTCCTCGGCCAGCTCGATGAGCTCGGCGTGGTGGTCGTACACCTCGGTGACGGACTGGCCGGGGAAGCGGTGGAAGAGATGGAAGGTGGAGAACTTCAAGGCCGCATCCTCCCTCGCGGACGGACCGCGGACCGGACATCTACCAAGCGTTCGCTTGGTAGCCTAGCAGGACGGCCGGGGCCCGGCCAGGCACCGACCGTCCCCGGCGGCCGTCCCGGAGCCGCCGTCCGCGTGGTGCGCGCGGCGTCTCCGGCATGGAGCCCGCGCGGTGTGCGCGCTGTGTGTGCGCGGCGCCTACGCCGCCTCCGACGCGGGGCGGAGCGCGGCCCGCGCCGCCCCGGGCGGTAGGTTCTGCACCATGGCGATCAGGCACATCGCGCTGTTCCGCTGGAACGGCGAGGCGACCCCCGAGAAGGTGGACCGGATCCGCGACGCGCTCGCCCTGCTGCCCGGGCGCATCCCGGAGCTGCGGGCCTACACCTTCGGACCCGACCTCGGCATCTCCGAGGGCACCTATGACTTCGGCGTGGCCGCCGACGTCGACGACGAGGCGGGGCTGGCGACCTACCGAGACCACCCCGACCACCAGGCGGCGCTCGCACTGATCCGCCCTCTTCTGGCCGACCGCGCCTCCGTACAGATCGCCCTGCCCGACCACTCATAGGGGCACCCCCGTCGCTCCAGGAAAGCGCGGATCGGCGGGTGTCCTCGGCGTTGATCTCGGGAGGAACGACGCTACCGGGCCGGCGGTGTCAACTGGTGAGTGCAACTACGGGCCGGGCGCCGGGTCCGGGGCC
>NZ_JAQFWQ010000174.1 GCF_027706725.1 Nocardiopsis endophytica | reverse complement strand
CAACCGCGAGAAGCACATGCGCCGCCTGGAGGCCCACTACCGCGCCCGCCGCCACCAGGCCCGCACCGGCAAGGAGTCGGGTGGGGACGACGGGGACTCCTCCCTAGGTAAGGCCGCATAGGCCCCCCGAAGACACAACCCCAAGAGCCCGAACAGGCCCCCGCCCCGGGGCCAGCCAGGATGGCGGTTGCGCCACCCGGCCTGCTCCAAAGCGGTTCTTCCGCCACGCCCGACGCCCGGACCGGCGCGCCGGTGCCCCCGCATGCCCGCACCCCGGAGCATGATCGGGCCCCTCGGCGATGATCTCGACGAAAGTGCTGTCAAAACCGCCGGAATGACAGCACCTCCGTCGAGATCATCGCGGACAAGGGCCCGGCAGGCCCGGCGGCCGCCACGAACGCGGACGACCACCCGCCCTCCCCACCGCGCGGCCCACCCGGACCGCCAGCAACCAGACGCCCGGCTGGTGGGGCCAGGAAAGCACCCCGCTCGCTCCGTCGCCGACCACTCCGGCGACCACCCACACGCGCTGCGGCCGACAACGCTGCCGCAAGGGCCGCCAGCCTGTCCTCGTCGCCGCCCTCCCGCCTCACACCCTGGTGGTCCGCTGCTCGGCTGGGGCCCCTGAAGCGGGGGACCTGCTGATCCGCCCGCCCACCTGGACTGCGGCCGGTCGGAGGGGCGCAAGCCATGGCCGACCAACTCGAACGGCTTCTGGAAGTGGACAGCGAGGCCAGGGTGACCATTCAGATCGTGCCGTTCCGCACCGAGCAGCACCCTGGGCTGGCCGGTGCGTTCCGGCTCGTCCGGGCGGACGATGGGACCGACGTTCTGTATCTGGAGCATGCGCAAGCTGGCATCCTGATCCAGGATTCTGCAGATCTCAAAGAGTTCAGTGAACGCTTCGCCGACCTCCGAGGAGCGGCGCTGCCGCCCCCGGAGTCGCGGCAGCTAATCGAGAAAGTAAGAGGAGAGTTCCGATGACCAGCGCGGATTGGGCCTGGCGGACATCGACCTACAGCACCGACCGTGGGGAGTGCGTCGAGGTCGCCGACGCCCCCGGCGCCAGTGCCGTGCGTGACACCAAGCACCGTGACCTCGGCGCCCTGTTCTTCGGCTCTCCTGAGTGGCGCGCCTTCGTCGACGCCGCCAAGCGGGACGCCTTCTAGCCCGCCATTGCCTCCCCTGCACTCCGTCTCCGTCGCCGGTGCGGTCGTCCGTGAAGACGGCCGCATCCTGGCCATCCGCCGTGCCGACAACGGGCACTGGGAGCCCCCGGGCGGTGTGCTTGAGGCGGGGGAGGACATCGAGGCGGGCGTTCGCCGCGAGATCCGTGAGGAGACCGGCCTCCACGTGCACGTCGGCCCCCTCACCGGCGTCTACAAGAACATGAAGGCCCACGTCGTGGCCTTGGTCTTCCGCTGCGCCCTCGCTTCGGGAACGCCGCACCTGACCGACGAGACCACCGGTGTCGACTGGCTCACCCCCGACGAGATCGAGGCCCGCATGGCGCCCGCCTACGCCTGCCGCCTCCTCGACGCGCTCACCCCGGGTTTCCCGCCCGCCGTCCGCGCCCACGACGGTCGCGACCTCCTCTGAAAGGTGGCGCTGCCGCCGCTCTTATCCGTCGTGCGTGGACCAGTACTCCTCCAGCTCGGGGCCCAAGTCTTCTGCCGCCTGCATCGGCAGGGAGTGCGTGGTCTCCGGCCACACGGTCACCGGGTCCATGCCGAGGCCCCGGGCCCGCTTCGCCGCCTCCTCGCCTCCCGCCAGCGACTTCTCCGCCGCGATGTCGACCCGCACCGGCATCTCCATCGACCGCCACTCGTCGTCGGTGAGCGTCCTCGGCACCAGCGTCGGGGAGACGTAGTGCCCGGCCCCCTCGTCCACCATCACCGACATCGGCGTGCGCTCGCGCACCTCCTCCAGCGTCGTGCCGCCGATCTCCGCGAGCGCGCGGTCCTTCCAGGACTGGGGCGCGGGCAGGATCAGCAGCGACGACCACAGGTACATCGAGGCCGGCAGCGCCTCCAGCACCACCACCGGTTCGAGCAGCGTCAGTGAGGCGACCCGCCCGGGGTGGTCCAACGCATGGTTCGCGGCGACGGCCCCGCCGAACGAGTGCCCCACCATGTGCGCGCGGTCGATGTCCAGGCCCGCGAGCATCTGCTCCACCCACTCCGCCTGGTCGGCGAACGAGTCGAAGGGCACGGACTGGGTGGACATCCCCGAGTCGCCGATGGCGTCCATCGCGTAGAGGGTGCGGTCGCCGATCCAGGACGGCAGGTTGTCGCCCCACATCGGCGCGCCGGAGCTGATCCCGGGCACGAACACGACCGGGAGGAGGCCGTTCCCCTTGTCGCCACCCCCGTCGGCCGCCCACTCGTAGACGCGCACGGTGCCGAACTCCGTGGGCACGTCGTGGGTGCGGGTCGGCTCGGGCAGGTCCGCCATCGCGGCGTCGTAGGCCGCGCGGTAGGACGCATACCCCTCCTGGCTGCGCCAGTGGCCCACCTGCGGCGCGGGCGAGGCGATCGCGACGGCCTTGTCGATCACGAGCCACGCGGCGACCAGGACCGCGAGGACCTTCAGGGCCTTCAGGGCGCGGCGGCTCCGGGGCCGGCCGCTCGGTTCGGTGCTCATGGAGACCCCCGCAAATACAGTCGTATTGATCGCTCGGTGCGAGTGTACACACCGATCGATACGGTCGTATTGATCACCGCTAGGATGGAGGCATGGCCGGTACGGAACCCGACGAGCGCCGGACCGCGATCATCCACGCGGTGTGGCAGGTGATCGCCGAGAGCGGCATGGGCGCGGTGTCGATGCGGAACGTGGCGGCGGCCGCCGGGGTATCGGTGGGCCGGATCCAGTACTGGTTCCGCAGCAAGGACGAGCTGCTGCGGGCCAGCCTGGAGGCGATGGTCGCGGGGGCCGGCGAGCGCCACACGGCCGGGACCGAGGGGGTCGACGACCGCGAGGCGCTGTGGCGGCTCATCGCGGGGCCGATCCCGCTGGCGGAGTCGTCGCGGGCGATGGTCTCGGTGTTCTACCAGTACGTGGGCGCCGGCATCAGCCACCCGGGGCTGGCCGCGATGCTGGCCGAGGCCAAGGAGGGTGCCGAGACCGAGGCGGCGAGGCTCCTGGAGCGCATCGCCCCCGGCATCGCCGACCCCCGACAGGCCGCCCGGTCGATGATGGCGACCGCCGACGGGCTGACGATGCGCGTGCTGATCGGGGGCCTATCGGCGGCCGAGGCGGAACACGCCCTGCGCACCGAGGTCGACCGGGTGGCGGGTTGACGCCGGAGGGGCCCACTTTGCGGCCGTATCGCCGACACCCCTCCGACTGACTGAAAAGGCTGCATTCTTTACTTAATTTGCGACCACGCAGCCGCACCCGCCGTGCCCGAGGTGCTCAGGTGTGGACCCGCCGGATCATGGCGGGGCGGTTTCCTGTTCTCCAAGGCGGTTTTCGGACGGCCGTGCCGAGGCCGAGTGCTGTCCGGAAATCGGCGGCAGAACGGCGACCACTTGTGTTTGCGCTCACACTACCAATTGGTATACGCGGGAGTAGATTTTCATTTTCATCCGTGACCGGCGCACATCCGCGAACGGGCCGCGACGGCGCCGAACCCCGTGAAGCGGGCCACCCTTGCGCACCTGTATCCCGTCACCCAGGGCGACGTTAAGGTGACCGCGCCTTTTGCGACCAATGCGAACAAGGAGTGGTCAGGTGAAGAGAACGCTTCCCCGCGCCGCCGTCGGCGGCGCGGTCCTCCTGCTGGGCGCGACGCTCACCTCCGGAACGGCGGCCGCCGAAGAAGGAGAGCACTGCGTCGCCGACATGGACACCGGTGAGCAGGAGTGCTTCGCCACCCTGGATGCGGCCCTCGCCGCCGCTGAGGAGGGCACCGCCCCTTCCGGCCTCACCACCCTGAGCGCCGAGGCCGACGCCCGGAACGACGTCATCGTGGGCACTTTCTTCACTGAGCGTGACTACGGCGGTGACTCCCTGACGGTCACGGCCGAGGCCCCCTGCGTCAAGAACGGCGTCATGGACTACGAGTTCGACCTCACCGGGGAGTTCGCCCCGTTGGCCAACGACATCTCCTCGGTCCAGCCGTGGGCCGACTGCTGGATCTGGCTCTACCCCGAGGTCGGCCTCGGCGGGGACCGCGACGGCCCCTACAAGGAGAACACCGGCTACGTCGGCGACTTCATGAACGACCGCGCCGACTCGATCGGCTTCAGCTGACGCCTTCCCCCCGCCTCTGAAGCGCGTGCCCCCACCTCTGAAGCACGCGTCCCCACTTCTGAGAGGAAGACGGAATCCCCCCATGCGAAAACGATGGATCCTCCGCACCGCCATGATCGCCGCGGCGCTCATGGTGGGATTCGCCCCCGCCCCCGCACTCGCCGACCACGAGGACACGCCCACTTCGCGCCAGCTCCTGGAGCTGTGCGAGAACGGCACCGACGTCTGCGTCTTCCACCCCGAAGGCCGCCCCGAATACGTCTCGGGCTCCAAGCGGCAGGTCGGCAGGGAGGTCTACAACTGCACCGGCCGCGAGCAGCGGTCCACGGTCGGCTGGTCCGACACGACCTCCGAGTCCAACAGCGTCGGCCTCTCCCTGAGCGCCGAGTACGGCTTCGCCAAGGTCTTCAAGGTCACCTTCGAGGCGACCTACGAGCACACCTGGACCAACTCGCACACCGAGAGCCAGACCACCACGGTCTTCACCGGCCCCGGCGAAGTCGGGTGGGTGGAGCGCCAGCCCCGGATGCAGCGCGTCAGGGGCACCTATGAGCTGCACTTCCCCGACCGCTACTACGGCCACTACTACTGGTACGTCCCCTTCGAGGCCACCGGTCCCGCGCCGGGCGGCGACGAGGCGATCGTGCAGAAGACCCGTCCCATGACCCAGGCTGAGAGGAACGCGTGCCCGTGACCATGGCAACGGCGCTCCGCCGGACCACCATCGCCTGCGGCTCGGCCGCGGCGGCACTCGCCCTCACGGCCGGGCTCGCCGCCCCGGCCCACGCCGACCACGAGGACACGCCCACTTCGCGCCAGCTCCTGGAGCTGTGCAACAACGGCACCGACGTCTGCGTCTTCCACCCCGAGGGGCCGGTGCGGGAGCACCAGGCGGCCCGCCACGTGGTCGGCTCCCCGGTCTACAACTGCACCGACCGGGAGCAGTGGATGACGGTCGGCTGGTCCGACACCACCAGCGAGTCCAACAGCGTGGGCCTGTCGCTGGGCGGCGGGTACAAGTTCGGCGAGGTCTTCCAGGTCTCCTTCGAGGCCACCTACGGCCACGAATGGAAGAACTCGCACACCGAGTCCCAGACCACGACGGTCATCGCGGCGCCCGGCGAGGTCGGCCGGGTCTACGTCGGACCGAGGATGCAGACCGTGAACGGCACGTACGAGCTGCACTTCCCCGACCGGTACTACGGCCACTACTACTGGTACGTCCCCTTCGAGGCCACGGGCCCGACCGCTGACCAGAGCGGGACCATCACCCAGTCGACGCGGCCGATGACCTCCGAGGAGCGCGCCGCACACTGCTGATCCGCACAAGGGCCGGGTGCCCCTGCGGGGCGCCCGGCCTCCCTCCCATTGCGTCGACGTTAAAGTAAGCCTTACCTTAGGACGTGCATCGCAGCGGTGATGCCCCGGGGGCGGGCCCAACTGCCATGGGCCGCCTCCGTCCCCGGGGGGCCGCCGGACCCTGGGGACGAGGAGTGGACCGCATGCCCGTGCAGGCCCGTACCGAGACGTCGGACGTCACCGCAGTCGCCGCCCGAGCGGTGCGGACGTCCCGGGTCGCCGACCACATGGTCCGAGTCGTCCTCGCCCACCCCTCCTTCGCCGACCCGGTCCGCTTCCCCTACCACGGCCCGGACCACCTCATCCGGCTCCTCCTGCCCGGCGCCACCGGGGTGCTCAACCTTCCGCGCTCGTCGTCGGGCTGGTGGAAGGAGATCCAGGCCATGGACGAGCCCGACCGCCCCCGCGTGCGCAACTACACCGTCCGGCGCATCGACCGCGCCCGCGCCGAGATCGACGTCGACTTCGTCCTGCACGCCGAGAACGCCGGCCCCGCCTCCGCCTGGGCCGCCGCGGCCCGGCCCGGTGACGGGATCGGCGTCCTCAGCGACCGCGCCGGGTACGCCCCGCCGGCCGACGCCGCCGACCTGCTCCTCGTCGCCGACGAGACGGCCCAGCCCGCCCTCGCCGCCATCATCGAGAGCCTCCCGGCCGACGTGCGCGCCCTGGCGATCCTGGAGTACCGCCCCGGCAGCGCCCCCGAGCTCCCCGCCCACCCCGGCGTCGAGCGGGTCCACCTCCACCCCGCCGACGGCGCCGAGCCGGGCGAGGCCGCCCTCGCCCACCTTGAGGGCCGCGATGTCGGCCCGCTCGACTACGCGTGGATCTCGGGGGAGTCGACACTGGCGACGTCCCTCCGCCGCCACCTCGTCTCCGGCCGGGGCATGGACAAGGAGCGCGTCTTCTTCTGCGGCTACTGGAAGCGCGGCGTCTCCCACTGACGGGGCCGTGGGCCCCTAGGCGAATCCGGCCAGGTCGGCCGGCCCCCACGGCAGCCACCGGGTCGCGTCCTGGCCGGATTCGGGGCGGACGACCGCCACGGCGAACCCGTCCGCCGCCTGGGCCGGTGTGCGGAAGGCCGCCACCTCGGGCGCCCGGTCCGGGGCGCCCGGGTGCACTGCGGGGAACCGCCACCCCGCCCCCTCCAGCGACGACATCTCCGACCCGTCGGCGATGCTCCACCGCCGCACCAGCCCGCCGGGCGCCTCCGACGCCTGCGGCGAGAACGCCAGCGCCACCGTCGAGTCCCCGGTGAACGCCAGCCCGTCCACGGGCCCGCCGTTGGGCGTGTACGAGAACTCCTGCAGCACGCTCTCCGTGTCTGGGTTCCACACCACGACCGCCCCGCCGGTGGTGTAGGCGAGCAGCTCCCCCTGGCCGAAGGCCACGCGGGACGCGTACCGGTCCCCGCTCGGCTCGCGCACCGGATAGCTCGTCTCGGCACGGCCCGACGCCGTGTCGACCAGCGCCACCGCCCTCGGCCCCGCACCGGTGACCGCCGCCAGACGGCCGCCGTCCGCGTCCAGGTCGATGTCGAAGTAGGGGGAGTCCTCGCTCAGCAGCGGCTCCCCGCCCTCCGTCCGGAAGACCTCCAGGCGCCGCCCGTCGTCGGCGGCGCCGGTGACGGCGACCGTCCGGCCGTCGCCGCTGACCGCGACGACCGGCTCGTCCAATCCGCCGTCTCCGCCGTCCACCTCGATCGGCGCGAGCTCCTCGCGGGCCTCCAGGTCCCAGGCCAGGATCCGGTCGCCCCCGGGGGCGATCTGCACGGCGATGCGTCCGTCGTCGCTGACGTCCATCCGCCGACCGGTGCCGGTGCCGTCCTCATCCCCGTAGCCGTGGCACGCGCCGCCGCCTCCGCTCAGCCGGGCGGCCTCCTCTCCCCGCTCGGTGTCGAACAGCGACAGGCCGTAGTCCGACAGCATCAGCAGCTCCGGGCCGTACCCCACCCACGCCGCCCCGTAGACCCGCACCGGCCCGTGCGCGCCGGAGCACTCCAGCCCGGCGAGCCCGTCGGCGACCCGCGCGGCCTCGGTCTCCCCGGCGTCGCCGATGACGCTGTCGGTGGGGACGCCTCCGCTCAGGGGCGCAGCGGCCCCGCCCTCGTCGGCCGGACCCGTCGGGCCGAGTGGGCGTCCGCCCAGGAGGTCCCCGGCCGAGGCGGCGAACGCCCCGGCCACCAGCATCACCACGGCGAGCACGGCCGCGCCCGCCCACGCCCAGGGCGGCAGGGCGGGCCGGGCCCTGGAGGGCGGCTCCTCCTGGATCCGGTCGGCCTCGGCCGCGCCGCGCGTGATCCCCTCGGCCAGCCCGGCGGGCAGCAGCAGTGTCCGGGCGATCTCGTCCGCGCCCGGCGCGGCCAGCGCGGCGCGCACCTCGTCCAGGCCGGGCCGGTCTGCGGGGTCCTTGGCCAGGCAGGCGCGGACCAGCTCGGCGATCTCCCCCTCCAGGCCGCTCAGGTCGGGCTCCTCCCGCACCGAGCGGTAGAGGATCCCCATGGGGTCGCCGCCGCCGAACGGCCTGCGGCCCGTCGCCGCGAACAGCAGCACGCCGCCGAAGGCGAAGACGTCGCTGCGCGGCCCGGCGTCGCCGCCGGTGACCTGCTCCGGCGCCATGTAGCCGGGGGTCCCCAGGGCCTGCCCGGTGCCAGTGAGAGCGGTGGCGTCGGCGGCACGGGCGATTCCGAAGTCGATGACCTGCGGGCCGCGCTCGGAGAGCAGCACGTTGGAGGGCTTGAGGTCGCGGTGGACCAGCCCCGCCGCGTGGATCGCGCGGAGCGCCTCGGTCAGCCCGGCGGCGAGCATCCGCAGCGGCTCCCCGCGGAACTCGCCCACCTCGCGGACGGCGCGGTCCAGGCTCAGCCCGGGGATGTACTCGGTCGCCATCCAGGGCACGGGGCCGTCGGTGCGCGCGTCGAGCACCCGCGCGGTGAACGGGCCGTGCACCCGCCCGGCCGCGGCCGCCTCGCGGCGGAAGCGCGCCCGGAACTCCTCGTCGTCGGCGTACTCGGAACGGACGACCTTGACGGCGCTCAGGGCCCCGTCCGGGGCGCGCCCGAGGTAGACGACGCCCATCCCGCCCGCCCCGATCCGGCGCAGCAGCCGGTGGCCGCCGGTCTCACGGGGATCATCCGGCCCCAGGTTCCGCACGCCCGACCGCCCTCTCCGTCCGGGCTCACGCTACCAGTCCGCAATGCCCCGGTTCGGGAGTGTTGTGGGGTGTTCGGGAGGGGTCAGCCCAGGGGGCGCAGAAGGAGCTTTCGCCAGGTCTGCACGGTCCCTCCGGAGTCGGCCTGTTCCCCCGTCCAGGTCCGGTCGACACCGAAACCGGCATCGGCGCACAGATCCCTCAGCCGGCCGAGCGGGTAGGCGAAGAAATGCCGCCGGTGCTCGGTGCTGTCGGCCATCGGCTCCACGGAACGGCCGTCCCCTTCTTTGAGGGAGATGTGCGCGAATCCGTCGGGGGTGAGAACGCGCAGGAATTCGCCGAGCGCCGTGACGAGGCCTGTGGCGTCCATATGGAGCAGGACCGCCGAGCACCATACGGCGCCGACCGAGGAGCCGCGCAGCGGGAGGTCGCGGACATCGGCGGCGACCGGGCGGACCCGGGCGTGCGGCGGCCCCGCCTCCAGCAGGGCGGGGACCGCGTCGACGGCCACGACGTCGCGCCCGCCCCGCGCCATCTGGACGGCGTCGCGGCAGCACCCGGCCCCGGCGTCCAGAACGGTTCCGGAGGTGATCCTGCAGAACTCGTGGATCTCCGTCCGCAACGGCGAGTAGGGCGTGAACCCCCTGGTCTTGTGCGCATACCAGTCGGCGTAGGCGGAGTAGGCCCGGACGGTCTCGGCGTGGTGGTCCTCCGCCGCGGAACGCGTGTCGTCCCGGACGCTTTCGTGGAGTCGGATGGCGGCCTCCCGGAAAAGGTCGAAAAAGGAGAATGCGGCCAGGCGCCGTTCTGCAGGGCGCGCGGCGATCCCATCGCCGGAGGGGCGGAAAGGGGCCGCAGCCGTCCGACCGGGTTCGGAAATAGTAGTTCAGCCGCCGAGTGGCGGGCCACCTGAATCAGGGGACGGGGCGGCGGCCGGGGCGTGGGCCGGGGCCCGGCCCCGTCCCTTCGTCCGGAAACAGGATGATTCCCTGAATCCGCCGACAAAGTGGGCCCGGAATGGCTCCGGTGCGGATTCACATTCTTGGTCCCGTCTACTGTGAAAAAGGATCATGAATCAGGGGATTGACGCTCCGTATCCGGGTGCCTACCTTCCCAAGGGAAGCGTTCGTCCGGCGCCGCTCCGAATCCCCCATCCCCCTACCGGCGGAGACGCCCCGCGCCCCCCACGCGCCCGGTGCTCCGACCCGTGCCGGACGTCCCCGTTCCCATCCCCCGAAGGTGGTCCCCCATGCCCAGAACCCGCCTGGCATCCACCGCCGCGGCCTTCGCCGCGGCCCTGGCCCTGTCCGCCGCCCCGGCGGCCGCCTCCGACGGGCCCGACGACGTCGTGCCCTTCCCGCCCACCGACCCCCCGCCGCCCGGGCGGGTCGAGATCGACCTGGTCAACGCGAACGGCTCCGGCTGCGCCCCCGGCACCGCCGCCGCCTCCGTGGCCCCCGACAAGACCGCGTTCACCGTCACCTACAGCGAGTACCTCGCCCAGGCCGGGGGCGGGTCGAGCCCCACCGACAGCCGCAAGAACTGCCAGCTCGCCGTGCTGGTGAGCGTCCCGCAGGGCTACACCTACGCCATCGCCCGCGCCGAGTACCGCGGCTACGCCGACCTCGCCGCCGGCGCCACCGGCACCCAGAAGGCCAGCTACTACTTCCAGGGCATGCCCGAGACCGAGGCCGTCACCCACGAGCTGCCCGGCCCCTACCAGGAGAACTGGCAGTTCAACGACCGCGCCGACGTGGCCATCTACGCCCCCTGCAACGCCGAGCGCAACTTCAACATCAACACCGAGCTGCGGGTGGACGCCGGGACCGACCCGGACCGGCTGAGCTGGATGGCGATGGACTCCACCGACGCCAGCATCACCACCACCTACGTCTTCTCGTGGAAGAAGTGCGACTGACCGGGTAGCCGTCAGGAGCCGTGGGCGCCCGGCCCCGCCGGGTCGGGCGCGCCCGACCCTC
>NZ_JAQFWQ010000173.1 GCF_027706725.1 Nocardiopsis endophytica | reverse complement strand
GGCCCGCTGAGGGGCCGGGGTGTCGGCCCCTCAGCGGGCCCCGCCGTGGGCGCCGGTGTCGGGTCAGGGGCCGGTGTTGCGGTCGGGGGCGCCGGTGGTGAGGCGTCCGTAGGCCTGGAGGGTGAGCAGGCGGCGGATGGTGGCCATGCCGCGCCATTCGCGGGTGGCGAGTTCGGTCCAGTGTTCGCGGGCGGTGTCCCAGCCGCCGTCGGGTTGCTGGGTGGCTTCGAGGAGGTCGAGGTTGGCTTCGATCTCGGTGTCGGTGAACATGCGGCGGGCGATGCTGCGGGGGTGGGGGGCGATGTCGAGGGGGCGGCGGACGGTGCCGGGGCGCTGGGGGTCGGTTTCGATGACGGCGCGGATCATGGGGGTGAGGCGGTCGATGGCGGCTTCGGCGCGGGCGCGGTTGGGGGCGTGTTCGAGGAAGGTGCAGACGGCTTGGGCCTCGTCGGGGTCGGTCCAGTGGAGGGCGTCGATGCGGGTCCAGCAGAAGGCGGTGGCGCGGTCGCGCCAGGCTCCGGGGGTGTGGTGCTTGTGGAGGAGTCCGGCGATGGCGGCGGTGGGGCGCAGGGCGCCTTGGGGGTGTTCGGCGGCGGTGGCGCGCCAGTGGGGGGCGGCTTCGGTGTGGCGGGCGGCGGGGGTGACCGGGGGGACTCCGCCGTTGGGGTGGCTGACGCTGGTCAGGTAGGTGGTGATGGCGTTGGCGCGGTCCTGGTCGATGGGGCCGAGTTCGTCGAGGATGCGCAGGGCGTATTTGACGGCGAGGGGTTGGCTTCCGTGGCCGCGCAGGTCGGGGTAGAGGCCGTTGCCGTAGCCGCCGTCGACGTTGCGGTAGCCGTCGAGGACGGTCCGGACGGGTTCGGCGGGGCCGCCGGTGAAGAGGTGGGCGAAGCGGTGGCGGTCGAGGAGGCGGGCGGAGCGGGAGATGAAGTGCTCCGCTGCGTGCAGCGCGTCGGCTTTCACGGTGGTCATGCCCCGATTGTGCACCCGGGGGCCTGGGGCGAACCCGCCCAGCAAGCCCGATTTTGGGGATTTTGCCGCATTTATACTTGGGCAAAACGGACGTAAATTCTCGCCCAAGAGGCGAATTCTCACGAATCCTTAACGGCTCCGGCGCCGCTCCTTAACGGCTCCGGGCCACCGGGGTCCGGTCCCCCCGCGGGCCCGGCGCCGGGCCCGGCGGCGGGCGGCCAGGACGGCGGCGCCGGCCCATGAGGCGGCGACGGCCGCCGCCACCGCCAGCTGCGCGGTGAGCAGGTGCTCGGCCGGGTAGATGACGCCGGTCAGGTAGTGCTCGATGAAGCCTTCCGGCGGCAGCCCGGCCTGTCCCGCGCGCACGCGCGCCCAGTCCTCGACGTGGGTGAGGGGGCAGTCCCAGCCGACGAGGGTGATGGCCAGGGCGTAGGCGGCGACGAGCGCGTGCGGCCACAGCAGGGCGGGCCACCGCCAGGCGAGGAGGCCGCCGAGGGTGACGTAGGCGAGGAAGGCGAAGTGCAGGAGCATGGCCGCCTCCCCGAGGAGCCGGTACCCCATGCGTCGACGGTAACCGGCGGCCGGACGCCGGGCCAGGGGCCGCCCCTCGGGTGGCGCTGTTGCGAGGGGCGGCCCCGGACGGGGTGCGGGGGCCGCGCCGCGGTGCGCGGCCCCCGTCCGCCTGCTGCTACACCAGCGGCCGCGCCGTGGGCGGGATGGCCGTCGGGAGGGCCGTGTCCGCGCCCAGGTACCGGTCGACGCCCGCGGCCGCCGAGCGGCCCTCGGCGATCGCCCACACGATCAGGGACTGGCCGCGCCCCATGTCGCCCGCGCAGAAGACACCGTCCACGGTGGTGGCGTAGTCCTCGTCGCGGACGACGTTGCCGCGCCCGTCCAGCTCCACGCCCAGGTCCTCCAGCAGGCCCTTCTTCTCCGGGCCGACGAAGCCCATCGCCAGCGTGACCAGCTGGGCCGGGATCTCCCGCTCGGTGCCGGGCACCGGCTCGAACCCGTTCGCGGTGCGCTCCACGTCCACGAGCTTGAGCGCGCGCACCCGCCCCTGGTCGTCGCCGAGGAACTCCACGGTGTTGACCGAGTAGACGCGCTTGCCGCCCTCCTCGTGGGCGCTGGTGACCTTGTAGACCGCCGGCATGGTGGGCCAGGGCTGGCCCTCGGGCCGCTTGGCCGGGGGCTTGGGCATGATCTCCAGCTGGGTGACCGACCGGGCGCCCTGGCGGTGGGCGGTGCCGATGCAGTCGGCGCCGGTGTCGCCGCCGCCGATGACGACCACGTCCTTGCCCTCGGCGGTGATGGCGGGCTCGGCGGCGTCGCCCTCCTGCACCTTGTTGGCCAGCGGCAGGTACTCCATGGCCTGGTGGACGCCGTCCAGCTCGCGCCCGGGCACCGGCAGGTCACGGGCCTGGGTGGCCCCGCCGGTGAGCACCACGGCCTCGTTCTCGGCGCGCAGCTCCTTGGCGGTGATGTCGGTGCCCACGCTGATGCCGGTGCGGAAGCGGGTGCCCTCGGCGGCCATCTGGGCCAGGCGGCGGTCCAGGTGGCGCTTCTCCATCTTGAACTCGGGGATGCCGTAGCGCAGCAGCCCGCCGATGCGGTCGGCGCGCTCGTACACGGTCACGTCGTGCCCGGCGCGGGTGAGCTGCTGGGCGGCGGCCAGCCCGGCCGGGCCCGAGCCGACGACCGCGACCTTCCTCCCGGTGCGCACCTCGGGGGGCAGGGGCCGGACCCAGCCCTCCTCCCAGGCGCGGTCGATGATGGACACCTCGACGTTCTTGATGGTCACGGCGGGCTGGTTGATGCCCAGCACGCACGCCGACTCGCACGGGGCGGGGCACAGCCGCCCGGTGAACTCGGGGAAGTTGTTGGTGGCGTGCAGCCGCTCGATGGCCTCGCCCCAGTCGTGCCGGTGCACCAGGTCGTTCCACTCGGGGATGAGGTTCCCCAGCGGGCAGCCGTTGTGGCAGAACGGGATGCCGCAGTCCATGCAGCGGGACGCCTGCTTGGTGACGGTTCCGCGGTCGAAGTCCTGGTAGACCTCGCGCCAGTCCTGGATGCGGACGTCGACGGGCCGGTGCGCGGGAAGCTCGCGCTCGGTGATCTTCAAAAAGCCCTTGGGGTCGCCCATGGGTGGTCCCTCCTCTCTCGGCGCGGGGCTAGGCCTGCGCGGCGGCCATGACGGCCTGGTCGACGTCGGCTCCGGTGCGCTCGGCCTCGGCGCGGGCGGCCAGCACGCGCTTGAAGTCGCGCGGCATGACCTTGGTGAAGCGGGCGGACTCGGTGTCGAACCCGGCCAGCAGCTTCTCGGCGACGGCCGAGCCGGTCTCGGCGCGGTGCCGGGCGAGCACGTCCCGCAGGAACTCGCGGTCGGCGTCGTCGAGCGGCTCCAGGTCGACCATCTCGCCGTTGACCCGCTCGGGGTCCAGGTCGAGCACGTAGGCGGTGCCGCCGCTCATGCCGGCGGCGAAGTTGCGGCCGGTGCGTCCGAGGACGACGGCGCGCCCGCCGGTCATGTACTCGCAGCCGTGGTCGCCCACGCCCTCGGCGACGGCCAGGGCGCCGGAGTTGCGCACGCAGAACCGCTCGCCGACGACGCCGCGCAGGAACACCTCGCCGGAGGTGGCGCCGTAGGCGATCACGTTCCCGGCGATGATGTGCTCTTCGGCGGGGAAGGGCGCCTCCGCGGGGGGCCGCACGGTGATGCGGCCGCCGGACAGGCCCTTGCCGACGTAGTCGTTGGCGTCGCCGACCAGGCGCAGGGTGACCCCGCGCGGGACGAAGGCGCCGAAGGACTGTCCGGCCGAGCCGGTGAAGGTGATGTCGACGGTGTCGTCGGGCAGGCCGTCGGCGCCGAACCGCTTGGTGACCTCGTGGCCGAGCATGGTGCCGACGGTGCGGTTGACGTTGCGCACCGGCAGGTCGAGGGTGACCTTCTGGCCGAAGTCCAGGGCGCCCTCGGCGAGCTGGATGAGGGTGTTGTCCAGCGCCTTGGCCAGGCCGTGGTCCTGGCCGCGGACGCGGCGGACGTGGTCGCCCTCCCAGGGCCTCTCGGCGTGCAGCACGGGGGCCAGGTCCAGGCCCTGGGTCTTCCAGTGGCGGACCGCGTCGTCGGTCTCGAGGGCGTCGACGGCGCCGATGGCCTCGTCGAGGCTGCGGAAGCCCAGTTCGGCGAGGTATTCGCGGACCTCTTCGGCGATGAACTCGAAGAAGTTCACCACGAACTCGGCCTTGCCGGAGTAGCGCTCGCGCAGGGCCGGGTTCTGGGTGGCCACGCCCACCGGGCAGGTGTCCAGGTGGCACACGCGCATCATGACGCAGCCGGAGACGACGAGGGGCGCGGTGGCGAAGCCGTACTCCTCGGCGCCGAGCAGGGCGGCGATGACGACGTCGCGGCCGGTCTTCATCTGCCCGTCGGCCTGGACGACGATGCGGTCGCGCAGGCCGTTGCGGATGAGGGTCTGCTGGGTCTCGGCCAGCCCCAGCTCCCAGGGGGTGCCGGCGTGCTTGAGCGAGGTCAGCGGGGAGGCGCCGGTGCCGCCGTCGTGGCCGGAGATGAGCACGACGTCGGCGTGGGCCTTGGAGACGCCGGCGGCGACGGTGCCCACCCCGGCCTCGGAGACCAGCTTGACGTGGACCCGGGCCTGCGGGTTGGCGTTCTTGAGGTCGTGGATGAGCTGGGCGAGGTCCTCGATGGAGTAGATGTCGTGGTGGGGCGGCGGAGAGATGAGCCCGACGCCGGGGGTGGAGTGGCGGGTGGTGGCCACCCACGGGTAGACCTTGTGGCCGGGCAGCTGGCCGCCCTCGCCGGGCTTGGCGCCCTGGGCCATCTTGATCTGGATGTCGTCGGCGTTGGTGAGGTAGTGCGAGGTGACGCCGAAGCGGCCGGAGGCGACCTGCTTGATGGCGCTGCGGCGCAGGTCCCCGTTGTCGTCGGGGGTGAAGCGCCGCGGGTCCTCGCCGCCCTCGCCGGTGTTGGACTTGCCGCCGAGGCGGTTCATCGCGATGGCGAGGGTCTCGTGGGCCTCGGCGGAGATGGAGCCGTAGCTCATCGCGCCGGTGGAGAAGCGCTTGACGATCTCCGAGGCCGGCTCGACCTCCTCGATGGGCACGGGGGTGCGGGCCCCGTCCTTGAACTTGAGCAGGCCGCGCAGGGTCATCAGCTCCCCGGCGCGCCGGTCGACCTTGGAGGTGTACTCCTTGAAGATCTCGTAGCGGCGGGTGCGGGTGGAGTGCTGCAGCTTGAAGACGGTCTCGGGGTCGAACAGGTGGGGCTCGCCCTCGCGCCGCCACTGGTACTCGCCGCCGACGGGCAGGCGCCGGTGGTCGGGCCGGTCGTGGCGGTAGGCGGCGGTGTGGCGCAGGCGCACCTCTTCGGCGAGCACGTCGAACCCGGCCCCGCCCAGGCGGGAGGTGGTGCCGGTGAAGCAGTGCTCGATGACCTCCGCGCCCAGGCCCAGGGCCTCGAAGATCTGGGCGCCGGTGTAGGAGCTCACCGTGGACACGCCGATCTTCGACATGATCTTGAGGATGCCCTTGCCGTAGGCCTTGACGGTGTTGCGCACCGCGGCGGCCGTGTCGGTGCCGCCGATGACGCCGCGCTCGACCAGGTCGGCGACGGTCTCCAGGGCCAGGTAGGGGTTGACCGCGGAGGCGCCGTAGCCCAGCAGCAGGGCCATGTGGTGGCATTCGCGGGCGTCTCCGGCCTCCACGACCAGGCCGACCTTGTTGCGGGTCTTCTCGCGCACCAGGTGGTGGTGGACGGCGCCGGTGAGCAGCAGCGAGGGCACGGGGGCCAGGTCGGGGCCGGCTCCGCGGTCGCTGAGCACGAGGATGCGGGCGCCGCCGGCGATGGCGGCGTCGGCCTCGGCGCAGATCTCGTCGAGGCGGCGGCGCAGGGCGCGGCCGCCCCCGGCGACGGGGTAGGTGCCGGCCAGCACGTGCACCCGGAAGTCGGGGTTGCCGTCGGGGGCTCCGGCGGCGCGCACGGCGGCCAGTTCGGCGTCGTCGAGGACGGGGGTGGGCAGCACGATGCGCTTGCAGTCCTCGGGGGTGGCCGTGAGCAGGTTCTCCTCGGAGCCCAGTGCGGTGCCCAGGCTGGTGACCAGCTCCTCGCGGATGGCGTCCAGCGGCGGGTTGGTGACCTGGGCGAAGCCCTGGGTGAAGTAGTCGAAGAGCTGGCGGGACCGGGTGGACAGGGCGGCGACGGGGGTGTCGGTGCCCATGGAGCCGATGGGTTCGGCGCCGGTGCGGGCCATGGGGGTGAGGATGACCCGCAGCTCCTCCTCGGTGTAGCCGAAGACCTGCTGCTCGCGGGTGAGGTCGCGGCCGGCGGGGGCCTCGGGCTCGGCGGCGGGCAGGTCGGCCAGGCGCACCACGCCCTGCTCGAGCCATTCGGCGTAGGGGTGCTCGGCGGCGAGCTCGGCCTTGATCTCCTCGTCCTCGATGATGCGCCCGGAGGCGGTGTCGGCGACGAAGATGCGGCCGGGCTGCAGGCGGCCCTTGCGGACGATGCGCTCGGGCTCGATGTCGAGCACGCCGGCCTCGCTGGCCAGGACGACCGTGCCGTCGTCGGTGACCCAGTAGCGGCCGGGGCGCAGGCCGTTGCGGTCCAGGACGGCGCCGACGAGGCTGCCGTCGGTGAAGGACACCGAGGCGGGGCCGTCCCAGGGCTCCATGAGCATGGAGTGGTACTCGTAGAACGCCCGGACCTTGGGGTCCATCTCGGTGTGGTTCTCCCACGGCTCCGGGATCATCATGAGCACCGCGTGCGGGAGGGACCGCCCGCCCAGGTGGAGGAGCTCCAGGGCGGCGTCGAAGGAGGCGGTGTCGGAGTCCTCGGGGTCGACGATGGGGAAGATGCGCGACAGGTCGCCGGGCAGCACGTCGCTGACCAGGTCGGCCTCGCGGGCGCGCATCATGTTGCGGTTGCCCTTGACGGTGTTGATCTCGCCGTTGTGCGCCACGTAGCGGAAGGGGTGGGCCAGCGGCCACGACGGGAAGGTGTTGGTGGAGAAGCGGGAGTGCACCAGCGCCAGCGCGGAGGTGTAGCGCCGGTCGGACAGGTCGGGGAAGAACGGCTCGAGCTGGGGCGTGGTGAGCATGCCCTTGTAGGCGATGGTGCGGGGGCTGAGGCTGGGGAAGTAGACCCCGGCCTCGTGCTCGGCGCGCTTGCGCAGGCAGTAGGCGTGGCGCTCCAGTTCGATGCCGGTGGTGCCCTCGGCGGGGCCGCCGGGGGCGCCGGCGACGAAGAGCTGCCCGAAGTGGGGCATGGACTCGCGGGCGGCGGGGCCGCAGTAGGAGGGCTCGACGGGCAGGTCGCGCCAGCCCAGGACGGTCAGGCCCTCGTCGGCGGCCAGGGCCTCGATGGTGCGCACGGCGGCGGCGCGGTCGGCCTCGCCGGCGGGCAGGAAGGCGATGCCGGCGGCGTAGGCGCCGGCCTCGGGCAGGGTGAAGCCGCAGACCTCGCGGTAGAGGGCGTCGGGGATCTGGGTGAGGATGCCCGCGCCGTCGCCGTCGTCGGGGTCGGCGCCGGAGGCGCCGCGGTGGTCGAGGTTGCGCAGGACGGTGAGGGCCTTGCCCACGGTGTCGTGGGTGCGGCGGCCGGTGAGGTCGGCGACGAAGCCGACGCCGCAGGCGTCGTGCTCGAAGGACCGGTCGTAGAGGCCCTCCCCGGTGGCGCGGGCGGCCGCGTTGGGGGTGACTCGGGCGTTCGTGCGGGCGGCGGAACGCCGCACCTGGCCAGCAGGCATCTACCCTCCTGTCGTCGTGCGATGGGCTTTTGGACAAAGCGCATTCGGGACGACATTGGCCCTGCTGCGGCGGTGCGGTCTTGAGTTGTGGCCCGATCGCGGTCCCGGGTGGCCGGGGCGCGGCGGGGTGCCAGGGGCGGGTGGCGGGCGCGCCGTCCGGCCGGGTGTCACGTCCTCGTGGACCGGTTCGGTGCGCCGGGTGCCTGCCCCTGTCGGTGGTCAGGTTATACATCCTGGTCGCGGGCGGCGCGAATCGTTTCGCGCCTCCGCCGACCCCTCGCCGCTTCGGTGCGGCGCGGATGCGGTGTCCGCCCTCCCCTGCCCGGGGTCGGCGTGCCCCCTGCCCGGTGTGCCGGGCTAGCGGAGGGTCTTCCCCCCGGGTGGGGCGGCAAACATTCGCAAAGCGGATGAAACCACCGGACGGCAGAGTAACAACACGGCTGCCGCGGTGTTTCCACCGGGGGTCCACGATAGGTGATCACCGGGGACGCCGACCATGGGCCGCCGGCCCCGCGACGCCCCCCGGAGGGGAGTACATCTGCGCAGGTGAAGGGGGACACGGGGAGGCGTGGCCCAGGACTGTTAAGGGAGTGTTTCATCTCACTCGCCCGATCGCCCGCAGTAGCCGCCCTCGCGGGCCGCACGGCGGGCGCCCCCTCCCCCACCTGGGGAATGGGAGGATCGGACGGTGAACGATCTTCCACCTGAGCTCTCCGCCCTGCTCGACGCGCAGGGCGCCGACGCCGCCCGTGCCCACCGCGTCCTGGCCGCCCTGTCGGACGGGGCCTGGTGGAGCCCCCGTGAGCTGGTGCGCGCGACCGCGGTGGCGCACCGCACCGCTTCGGCGGTCCTGGACGCGCTCGGCCCCGACCTGGAGCGGGATTCGAGCGGCGCGGAGGAGCGGGTCCGCCTGGTCCGGACCGGCCCTTACGCGGCCTTCGACCGCCCGCGCGCGGCCGACCCGTGGGCGCCGCTGATCCAGGCCCGCCCCGAGGCGGCCGAGGAGCTGCGCCGCCTGGTGGCCGAGGCGCCGCCGTCCCGCACCGACCTGGACCACGTGGCCGCCACCGCCCGGACCGCCCTGCGGCGCGGGGTCTTCCTCGACGAGCGGTTCGACCTGGCCGGGCGGCGGCTGCTGTGCGTGGGCGACCACGACCTGACGTCGCTGGCGGCGCTGCTGGTGCGCCCGGAGGCCGAGGCGGTGGTGGTCGACGTGGACGAGCGCATGCTGGCCTACATCGGCGCCGCGGCGGACCGGCTGGGCCTGCGGGTCCGGTGCCATTTCGCGGACCTGCGCCTGGGGCTGCCCCCGGCGGTGGCCGGGGCGTGCGACGTGGTCTTCACCGACCCGCCGTACACCCCGGAGGGCGTCGAGCTGTTCGTGCGCAGGGGCCTGGAGGGCATGGCCGACCCCCGCCGGGGGCGGGTGGTGGTCGCCTACGGGGCGAGCGAGACCACCCCGGGGCTGGTCGCCAAGACGCAGGCGCGCCTGGCCCGGATGGACCTGGTGTTCGAGGCGGTGCACCCGGACTTCAACCGCTACTCGGGCGCCGAGGCCATCGGTGCCGCCAGTGACCTGTACGTGCTGAGACCGCTGGCGCGCGCGGCGGCCGGGCGGGGGCCGGAGGCGGCGCGGATCTACAGCCAGGGCGGCAACGCGAAGGAGGCGGCCGCGGCGCGCTCGGGCGAGCTGGAGGAGCTTGCGGGCTCGTCGGCGCTGCCCGAACCGGGGTCGGACGGGGGGCCGGAGACGGTGGTGGGCGACTGGCCCGCGACCGCGGCGCGTGCGGGGGTGCACCGGGTGCGGCTGGGCACGTGGATGTCGACCCCGGTGGAGGCCGAGGACGCGGTGGTGAACCTGACCGGCGGCTGGGAGGCGCTGCTGGGGCGGGCGCTGCTGGCGTCCGGGGGGATGAAGGTGCGGGCGGTGGTCCCCGCGTCGGCGCCGCAGGTGCGCGACGAGGCGGGGCAGCGGGCGCTGGCGGCGCTGCTCGGCCCGGGTGTGGGGGTGCGTTTCCGCCGGGGCGGGCCCGGGAGCCGCCTGATGGTGGTGGAGGCCGCACCGTCCCCGCCCGGCCCGGACGCCCCGCCGTCGGACCGCCTGCGCGCCCGCTGCCGGGAACGCGCCCATGGGCCGCTCCCCCGCGTGATGCGGGAGGCGCTGATCGCGGTGGCGGCGGAGGAGGGCCGGTCGGTCAACAAGAAGACGGCGAGGCGCTCAGTGGCCGAGGCGGCCCCGTGGGCGGCCGGGCACACCCTGCTCGACCTGCCGGAACACCGGTTCCCGGACCTGGACCGCGCAGCCGAGAGGATCTTCGAGGCCGTGGAGGGAGACCCCCGAGACCCCGGGGAGTGAGGCAGGGCACCCACCACCCCACCGACGACGAAGGCGCGCGCCCCTGAGGCAGCGCCGTCGGCCGACGGGCGTGTGCATGGTCCCCGAGGACAGCGGCGACGAAGGAGGCGGGCGCCCCTTCCTGCAGCGCCGTCGGCTATGGGGCGTGCGGATGGTCACCGTGAAGCGGCGACGACGGAACGAGCCAGGCGCTTCCCCGGCCCCGCCTGCCGTCCGGCGGGCCGCTCGCGGTCCGGGTGGCCGGGCGGCCGAGCAGGAACCCCACTTCAGGGCCCCAGCCGGGCGGCGGCCTGGCGGAGTACGGCGCGGAAGGCGGCGACGACGAAGGCACGCGACCCTTCCGGCAGCGCCGTCGGCCGTGGGGCGTGCGGATGGTCACCGTGACGGGCGGCGACGGCCGGAGCAGGGCGGTTCCCCGGCCCCACCTGCCGTCCGCCGGGAGGCCGGGGAAGGCGGTGCGGCGGGCAGGGTCCGCGCTCTCCGTCGCCCAGGAGGCGCCCCGGACCCACCCTGCGAACCCCTACAACTCCCTGACCTGGGCGAACACTCCGCGTTAAGGGTGACGGCGGGCGGGAAGAGCGCTCGGCGACGCCCGCACAGACCCCGGCGCGACGATCACGGCCACACCAGAACGGGATTCGGGAACTCAATGCCCGTTTTACACCCCTTTAGGCGGCTCCACTCGCCACCCGGGGCGGCCGCACCGCCACCCGGGCGCTCCGGCTGCACACTTGCGGGCCACGATGGACCGATATCGGCTACACACGGTGACACCAGGCCCGACAAACGGCCCCGGTGCGCCGCTTAGGGCCCTCCTGGAACCGAATCCCGTTCTGGTATCGCGATGACCGCACACCCGCACTGCCCGCAAGGCCGGTCCAGGCGTCGAACGGGGCGCAGGAGGGGGCCAGCATCCCGAAAACCAGGCAAAGCGGGCACCGTGCCGGTATCAGCTCGCCCGGAACCCACCTTTCGGGCGCCTCAGGCACCCCGGGGTCATCTTGAGTGGTGAAATCGACGCCCAATCCGCCGAAAAGCGTCGATTTCACGACGCAGGATGCCCGCACCCCCTCCCGCCGCCCGCTATGCCCGGTATGCGCCACACAGGAGACCCCCTCCGCGATGATCTCGGGGAAGTCGGGGTTAAACCGGACACGATAAGCCCG
>NZ_JAQFWQ010000172.1 GCF_027706725.1 Nocardiopsis endophytica | reverse complement strand
TGCTGTCCGTTTTTACCCCGGCTTCCCCGAGATCAACGACACGGGGGCGGCGGTCCGCCCGCCTGTCCGCGCGGTCTGCGTGCCCCCTTACTCGGAGGCGGTACAGCGGCGCAGCTCCTCGGGGCTCGCGTTGCCCCCGGTGCACACGACGGCGATCCGGCCTCCGCGGAAGCGGTCGCCGACCGCGTGGGCTCCCGCCAGGGCCGCCGCGCCCGCCCCCTCGGCCACCGTCCCGGCCTCGGCCATCGCCCACCACTGGGCGCGGCGGATGTCCTCGTCCCCGACGAGCACGAAGTCGTCGAGCCGGTCGCGGAGCACCGACTGCGGGAGCGCGAATCCGCGCCCGGTCGCCAGCCCTTCAGCGCGGGTCCGGTTCGGGCGGGTCGTGCAGGCGCCCGCGCGCCAGGAGTCGTGCGCCGCCGGGGAGGCGTCGGACTGGACGCCGATGACGCGGCACCCCGGCGCCACCGCCGCCGCGGCGATGCAGGCCCCGGCCGCGCCGCTGCCCCCGCCCACCGGGACGATGACCGCGTCCAGGTCGGGGGCCTCCTCGAAGAGCTCCAGGTAGGCCGTGGCGACACCGGCGATGAGGTCCGGCTCGTCGCCGGGGCTCACCAGGCGGGCGCCCCGCTCGGCGGCGACGGCCTCGGCCCGGACCCGCGCCCCGTCCAGGTCGCTCCCGGCCTCGACCAGGTCGGCCCCGAGGGCGCGGACGGCCTCGGCCTTGACCGGGTTGGGGTCCTCCGGCACGACGACGGTGCACGGGGCGCCCGTGGCGCGGGCGGCGTAGGCGATCGACTGGGCGTGGTTGCCGGTGGAGTAGGTGACCACGCCGCGGGCGCGCTCGGCCTCGGTCATCCGGGACAGCAGGACGAGCCCGCCGCGGACCTTGAAGGCGCCGGTCGGCTGGAGGTTCTCGTGCTTGACGAGCACCCGCGCCCCCAGGCGGCGGTCGAGCGCGGGGTAGGAGCGCAGCGGGGTCGGGGCGAGGCGGCCCCGGAGGAGCCGCCGGGCGAGGAGGACGTCGGTGATGCCGGGGGCGGGCGCGCCGGTGGCGGCGCCGGACCCGGTGGCTGCGTGTGCGCTGGTCATGCCCTCCATCCTTGGCCGGGCCGTCCCATAGGACAAATGCCGGTTCCGAGTGGATCCATAGGGGAGGTCTATAGCGCCCGGTACCGTGGGCACGTGTTCGACGAGACCCGGCTGCGCGTCTTCGCCGCGATCGCCCGCGAGGGGTCGGTGACCGGTGCGGCGGCGGCGCTGCACTACGCCCAGCCCTCGGTCAGCCACCACCTGGCCCGCCTGGAGGCCGAGGCGGGGGTGGCGCTGGTGCGGCGCAGCGGGCGCGGGATCCGGCTCACCGATGCGGGCGCGGCGCTGGCGGTCCGGGCCGAGGAGATCCTGGGCCGCATCGACCAGGCCCGCGCCGAGCTGGCCGCGCACGCCGGACTGACGCGGGGGCGGGTACGGCTGCCCGCCTTCCCCTCCGCGCTGGCGGTGCTGGTGCCGCGTGCGGCGGCGCGGTTCGCCGAGCGGCACCCGGGGGTGGAGGCGGCCCTGGTCGAGGCCGAGCCGCCGGAGGCGCTGGCCGCGGTGCGCAGGGGCGAGGCGGACGCGGCGGTCGTCTTCCGCCACGAGGACGAGCCCCCGCCGGAGGGGTTCCACACGGTCCGGCTGATGGAGGACCCGGTCCACCTGGTGGTCCCGGAGGCGGCCCGGGGCCGCCGCCGGGGCCCACCGCGCCTGCGGGACTTCGCGGACGGCCGGTGGATCACCGGGTGCGAGCGATGCCGGGCGCAGCTGCTCCGGGCGTGCGCGGCCGAGGGCTTCGAGCCGGAGGTCGCCTACGCCACCGACGACTATGTGGCGGTGCAGGCGCTGGTGGCGGCGGGCCTGGGCGTGAGCACTCTGCCGGAGCTGGCCCTGCGCGCCCACCGGGGCGACGGCCTGCGCACGGAGCCGACGGGCGCGGTGCGCCTGGTGGAGGCGGTGACCTTCGGCGCACCCCCGCTCCCGGCCCCGGTGGAGGCGTTCCTGGAGGTGCTCGCCGAAACCGCGCGGACGCTCGATGGGCCCGCCCCCGACCAGCGGTAGCACGGCGCCGGTCCGGGGGCATGTGATCATGCATCGATGGACACACCAGCACCCTCCGCCCCCGTCGTCACCGTTGAGCCGGTCGGGGACGAGTCCCGTGACCTCGTCGAACGGCTCGGGCAGTTCGAGCGGCACGACATGTCCGAGTTCCGCGGGGGCGTCCCCGGCGAGGACGGCACCTTCCCCTTCCCGCGCCTGCCCCTGTTCTTCGACGAGCCCGAGCGCGAGGTCCTGCTGATCCGGGCGGACGGCGCGGTCGCCGGGTTCGCCCTCACCCGGCCCCTCCCCGACGGGTCGACCTCCATCGGGGCCTTCTTCATCCTGCGCGGCCTGCGGCGCGGACGGGTCGGCCTGCGGGCGGCGCTCGCCCTCCTGCGCCTGCGGCCGGGGCGCTGGTCGATCGCCTTCCAGGAGGACAACCCCGGCGCCGCACGCTTCTGGCGCCGCGTCGCCGACGCGGCGGCCGGAGACGCCTGGCGCGAGGAGCGCCGCGAGGTGCCCGGCCGCCCCGAACTGCCGCCGGACACCTGGATCCTGCTGGACACGGGGGACGGCCGCCCGGCGTCCTAGGTTCCGTCCCCGGTCCGGCGTCCCACCGCCGCCCTTCTCCCCGTCCGGCTCGGCCGTCCCGCGGCCCACCCGTGATGCGCGCCGCCACGGACCGATCACCGTAGGACCGTGCGGACCCATGGCGGAGGGGCGTCCGCGTCCGCATCCGGCCACCGGGGCACCGCGGTCCGGTTCACGGCGGGACGACCAGGGATCGACCATTCACGAAAAAGGTCCCCAGCCACCATCTTCCACGCATTGCGAATTCCTTTCTAAATGAGAGCGATTGAACTTAAAGATTGCAATAAATCCGCTTCGACCTGCATGGACACCGCAAGAGAAAGCATCTCGGCAATGTTTCTCCAGGAAAAGCCGCTAGGCCTCCCCAGCTCCGAACAATCCTTTTAGAGTCGGTCGCCGTGGACGGGGAGGCCCTTCTCCGCTCCACGTCCCCCACCCGAGGAATCGAGAAGAGGAGCCCCCGATGCCCTCACCGGAATCCCCCATCGGCCGGTCCGCCGTCGCGGTCGCCCTGTCCGGCGCGTGCCTCGCCCTCGCGGCCGCCGCACCGGCCTCCGCCGCCCCGGCGCCCTCCGCACCGGACCTGCCCGAGGCCGCCCCGGCGAAGGTCGTCCAGGTCCCCATGGAGGCGGCGAACATCGTCTCGGCCGCCCCCGACACCGACGGAGAAGGCGCCACCGCCCGGCTCGACAACGGGCAGAGCATCGAACTGACCGAGGAGGCCTACGACCACTGGACGGAGAACAAGGACGACGTCGCCACCAAGGACCTGGTCGTCGGCGACTGCGGATACTCCTTCCTGTGGCTGTTCAGCACCGGGAACCGCGGCTACATGGTCTGGACCGGCTTCCACGTCAACCAGAACGCCTGGTTCTACGGCTGGGAGTCGGCCGTGATCGGCGCCGGAGACACCCGGTACGAGCAGACCTTCGAGGACGGAGGGGTGCTGGACTCCCAGGACTGGAGCCAGGACTATTACGGCATGGTCCCGGCCACCGACCTGTACGACGGGATGGTCGACAACGGCTGGGCCTTCCTGTCGAACCTCCAGATCTGCACGGCCCTCGGGCCCAATGACACCCAATGGATCCAGTGACCTGCCGCCCGGCCTCCGGCCGCTCCCAGCGGCCGGAGTGCCACCGGCGGGCGCCCGCCCGCCGCCCCCCGCCCCCGACGGAAGCGCCGTGACGCCATGCGGATGCGCCCCTCCTCACCCGAGATCGCCTTGGACGCCCCGTGGAGCCTGAACTGGCTCTGGTTCGCCGAGCCGGGCCGCGGCGGCGCCGACTTCACACCCGAGCCCCGCGACCGGGACGCCCCGCCCCGGCCCGGGGAGGACCTCCACGAGGAGTGGCGCGCGTGGCGGAAGGACCTGTGGCGGGAGGCCGCCCGCGGCGGCGCCCGCATCCGGCACCGGCCGCCCGGCTCCGGCGGGGCCCCGGAGTCCGGCGCCCCCACCGGGTGCGACCCGCCGCACTTCTCCTCCCTGGGCGGCGGCCAGCGGCTCGCCGCGCATCTGCGCGCCGCCTGGCCGCCGTTCCGGACCTGGTGGGACGGCGGCGCCAAGCGGGCACTGGCCGAGCTGCTGATGGCCCCGGAGGTACGCGGCACCGCCGCGGAGGCCCGCCGCGCCCTGCCCGGCGGCCACCGCCTCACCGTGCACGCGGTCGCCCTCGCCGAAGCCCAGACCCTGGCCGAACGGCGCACCGAGGACGAACTGCACGCCGCCGTGTCGGCCGGGCTGCTCCGGGACGCCGACGGGTTCCGCACCTGGCTCGTGCGCACGGCCGAGTCGGTCGGCGGAGCGGCCTGACGCATCCCCGGGCCGCCCCGGCCTCAGCGCACGCGGCCGCGGCGGTTCAGCGCCTCCGGGTCGAGGACCACCAGGTCCGGGCCGTCCCTGCGGATCCAGCCCCGGCGGGAGAGGTCCACCAGCACCTGGTTGACCCGCTCCCGCGAGGCGCACACGTGCCGGGCCAGCTCCTCCTGGCGCAGGTCCAGGCGGAACCGCAGCCCCTCGGGGGTCGGCCGGCCGAACCGGGCGGCCTGCTCGGCCAGCGACCGCGCCACCCGCGTGGGCACGTCGGCGCCCAGCTGCACGTCCATCAGCGCGTTCATCCGCCGCACCCGGCCGATCAGCAGCTCCATCATCCGGAACGCCGCACACGGGTGCCGCTCCAGCCACCCCTCCAGGCCGCCCGGCTCCGGGCTGGCCGCCACCGTGGCGCACACGGCCGTCGCGGTCGCCTTCCGTCCGCCGCCGGTGAGCACCGTCAGTTCCCCGATCAGCTCTCCCGGCCCGGCCATCGCGTGCGGGATCTCGGACCCGCCGGGGCCGCGGTGGGTCATCTTCACCTTGCCCGACACCAGGAGGTAGACGCAGTCGCCCGGCTCCCCCTCGGTGTAGAGCCGGTCCCCGGCCCCGAACCCGCGCAGGCGGGCCGAGGCGAGGAAGTCGTCGGCGACCTCGGGCGGAAGCCCGGACAGCAGGGGCGAGGCGCACAGGCGCAGGCGGAGCGCCGCGGGGTCGTCGACGCGCGCGGAGGGGCGCCCCCGGGGCGGGGGCTGGGGCAGGTGCTGAGACGGGGGCGGGGTCGGCGGCGTGCGCGGCGGCGGGGTCGTCTGCGGCATCGTCGTCCTCCCCTGCAGGCCGAACGGACATTCCGCAGCATCCGCGCGGCCCCGTGCCCTGTCAAGGGCACCGGCACGGCAGTCGGCGGGACCCCGTGGGGACCCCGCCGGGCCCGCCTCCGCCGCTCCGCTAGGTTCTGTCCGGAGTTCCCCCTACCCCGGCATCTCAGACGTTGATCTCGACGAAAGTGCTGTCATTCCGGCGGATTTGGCAGCACTTTCGTCGAGATCAACGACGAGGGGGCGCCCGCTCGGCGGGACACCGCCTCCGCCGCCCCGTCAGCCCTCCTCGGGCCCGAACACGGCCTCGTACAGCAGCTCCACGGGGTGCAGGGCCGTGCGGCCGGTGCCGTGGGAGATCTGCTGGCGGCAGGACACCCCGGTCGCGCACACCCGCGCATCCGGGGCCGCCCGGACCGCGGGGAACAGGCGCTGCCCGCCGATGGCCATGGACAGGTCGTAGTGCTCGGCCTCGAAGCCGAAGGATCCGGCCATTCCGCAGCACCCCGCGTCCAGCTCCTCGACCCCGGCGCCGGGCAAGTGGCGGAGCAGCCGCATGGTGCCCGCGGTGCCGGTGACCGCCTTCTGGTGGCAGTGCCCGTGGAAGAGGACCCGACGCCCGTCCCCGTCGCCCGGCACGGTCAGCCGCCCCTCGTCCAGCGCGTCGGCCAGCAGGTCGTCGACCAGGCGGGCCTGCCGGGCGACGGTGGCGGCGCGCTCGTCGCCCCGCAGCAGGTCCGGGTGTTCATCCATCAGCGTCGTCACGCAGGAGGGCTCGCACCCGACGATGTACGCCCCGCGTTCCGCGTCCGGCGCGAGCGCCTCCACCAGGCGGGTGACGTCCTTGCGCGCACCGTCCAACAGCCCCTTGGAGATCTTGGAGCGTCCGCAGCACACCCCCGTCTCCAGGCGGACGCTCCATCCCGCGCGCTCCAGGAGGCGGATCGCCTTGATGCCGATGTGCGGCTCGGTGTACCCGGTGAAGGAGTCGGCGAGGAAGACGACCTCCCCCATCGGTGCGCCCCCTCCCCCTGCGGGCGCCCGGCGGCGGTACCGGCGCGCCAGGTCGCTGGAGTGGAACACCGGCAGCGGGCGCCGGCGGTCGATGCCGACGACACGCTCCATGAGCGCGCGCAGCGGCGCGATGCGTCCGGGGATGTTGGACAGCGGCGCCGTGCGGGAGCCCAGCCGGTTGAGGGTGCGGATCGCCCCGAAGACGCGCGCGCGGAGGGGGACGCCGTTCTCCTCGTAGTGGGCGGACAGCGCCTCGCTCTTGAAGGTCGCCATGTCCACCGACATCGGGCACTCGCTCTTGCAGGCCTTGCACTCCAGGCACAGGTCGAGGACCTCCTGCACCCGCTCCTCGGCCAGCGCCGCGCGCGGGTCGGCCTCGGACAGCGCCTTGACCAGCGCGTTGGCCCGCCCTCGGGTGGAGTGCTCCTCCTCGCGTGTGGCCATGAAGGACGGGCACATGACCCCGCCGGACGTGTGCGGCCTGCGGCACGCCCCGATCCGCCCGCACCGGTCGGCGGCGGCGCGCATGCCGCCCTCCGCGGCGAAATCGAAGTGCGTGCGCAGCGGCGGCGCGACCGGCAGCCGCGGGGTGCGCAGGTTCTCCGTCATCGGCGGTACGTCCACGACCTTGCCCGGGTTGAGCACCCCGTCGGGGTCGAAGACCCGCTTGACCTCCCGCATCGCCGCGTACACGCGGTCGCCGAAGATCCTGCGGTTGAACTCGCCCCGGGCCAGCCCGTCGCCGTGCTCGCTGGAGTTGACGCCCCCGTAGGACAGGGCCAGCTCCATCACCTCCTCGGCGACGGCCCGCATGGTGGCGACCTGGCCGGGCCGGGACAGGTCCATGAACGGCCGCACGTGCAGGCACCCGGCCGAGGCGTGCCCGTAGAAGCCGGCCCGGAGCCCGTGCCGGTCCAGGATCTCCGCGAAGCGCGCGGTGTACTCGGCCAGGTGCTCGGGCGGCACGGCGGTGTCCTCGACGAAGGCCAGCGACCGCTCGTTCGGGCCGCCCGCCGCCATGAGCAGGCCGAGCCCGGCCTTGCGCAGCGCCCGGAACGGCGCCTGCTCGGCGTCGGTGGCCGCGCGCGGGGCCGCATAGCCGCGCCCGGCCTTGCGCCACAGGCCGCGCAGCCGCTCGGCGGCGGCGGCCGCCTCTCCGGCGTCCTCGGCGTAGAACTCGGCGAAGAGCAGGGCCCGCGGCTCGCCCTCCAGGCGCCGCACCAGGTGGCCGTGCTCGGGCGAGCGCCGGGCCAGGTCGAGGATGAAGCCGTCGACCAGCTCGATGGCCGAGGCGCCGGCCTCCATCGCCTCCTCGGTGGCGCCGATGGCCTCGGCGGTGGAGGCGAAGTGCCCGACCACCATGGCGGTGGCGGCGGGCTTGGGCACCAGGCCGACCTCGGCCTCGGTGACCACGCACAGCGTGCCCTCCGAGCCGACGGTGAAGCGCGCCAGGTCGAATGGGCCCTCGGCCAGGCGGTCCAGGCGGTAGCCCCCGGCGCGCCGCCAGAACGTCGCCTCCTGCTCGGCCAGTGCGCCGCGGGCCTCCTCCAGGATGCGCGGCAGCTCCCGGTGGACGGCGCCGTCGACGCCGCCCGACGCGGCGCGCGCGGCGGTCTCCGCGGCGTCCTCGGCCCCCAGGTGCACGGAGGCGCCGTCGGACAGGACCGCGTTCAGCCCGTGCACGTGGTCGATGGTCATGCCGAAGGCGGCCGAGCGGGACCCGCAGGAGTTGTTGCCGATCATCCCGCCGAGCGTCGCCCGGTTGGCGGTGGAGGTGTCGGGGGCGAAGAAGAGGCCGTGCGGGGCGGCCGCGCGGTTGAGCTCGTCCTGGACCAGGCCCGGCTGGACGCGGGCGCGCCCGGCTCCGGGGTCCAGCTCCAGTACCCGGTTCATGTGCCGGGAGAAGTCGAGCACCACGGCCTCGCCCACAGTCTGCCCGCAGTGGCTGGTGCCCGCGCCGCGGGGCAGCACCGCGGCGCCGTGCGCGCGGGCGGTGGCGACGGCGGCCTCCACGTCGGCGGCGTCGCGGGGGAAGACCACCCCCACCGGCGTGATCTGGTACATGCTCGCGTCGGTGGCGTAGATGTGCCGCGTGTAGGCGTCGAAGCGCACCTCCCCGCCGACCGCGCCGCGCATCGCCCGCTCCAGCTCCCTGCGGGCGCCGCGCTCGGGCGCGGCTCCCTCCGGCTTCACCTCGGTCACGCCGGTCCTCCCCTTCGCTCGGTGCTCCCGGCCGCTACCGCGGGACCTTAGAAACCTCCGGATTCCGGCAACAAGAGTTCGCCATGCGGAATGTGGAAGATTCCACACGCACCTTGACCCTGTGACGCACGCCACAAAGACTGCCGCTCACCCCCTTTCCGACACCCCTGAGAGGAGAGGTGATGGCCGTGCCGAGCGGACGGCATTTCCTCCAGATCCCCGGTCCCACCAACGTCCCCGACCGGGTCCTGCACGCGATCGCCCGCCCCGTCATCGACCACCGGGGGCCGGAGTTCGCCGACCTGGGCGCGGCCGCGCTCGGGGCCCTCAAGTCGGTCGTGCGCACCCGCGCCGACCTGGTGATCTACCCGGCCTCGGGAACCGGCGCCTGGGAGGCCGCCCTGGTCAACACGCTCAGCCCCGGAGACCGGGTGCTGATGTTCGAGACCGGGCACTTCAGCACCCTGTGGGCGCGCATGGCCCGGAGCCTGGGCCTGGAGCCCGAGGTCGTGCCCGGCGACTGGCGCAGCGGAGCCGACCCTGCGGCCCTGGAGGAGCGCCTCTCCCGCGACACCGGTCACGCCATCGCCGCCGTCGCGGTGGTGCACAACGAGACCTCCACCGGGGTGACCAGCCGGATCCCCGAGATCCGCGCCGCGATGGACCGGGCCGGCCACCCCGCGCTGCTGCTGGTGGACACCATCTCCTCACTGGGCTCGGTCGAGTACGAGCACGACGCGTGGGGCGTGGACGTCACCGTCGGCTGCTCGCAGAAGGGCCTCATGCTGCCCCCGGGCCTGTCCTTCAACGCGATCGGAGCCAAGGCGCTGGAGGCCTCCGCCGCCGGCGGGATGCCCCGCTCCTACTGGGACTGGGCGCCGATGCTGGAGGCCGGGGAGTCGGGGTACTTCCCCTACACCCCGCCCACCAACCTGCTCTACGGCCTCGTGGAGGCGGTGGGCATGCTGCACGAGGAGGGCCTGGAGCGGGTCTTCGCCCGCCACCGCCGGCACGCCGAGGCCACCAGGGCGGCCGTGCGCGCCTGGGGCCTGGAGGTGCTGTGCCGGGTGCCCGAGGAGTACAGCCCGGTGCTCACCGCCGTCCTCATGCCCGAGGACAAGGGGGCCGACGCCTTCCGCGCCGCGGTGCTGGAGCGCTTCGACATGTCCCTGGGCGCGGGCCTGGGGCGGCTGTCCGACCGGGTGTTCCGCATCGGCCACCTCGGCGACCTCAACGACCTGACCCTGCTCGGGGCCCTGGGCGGGATCGAGGCGGGGCTGCGGCTGGCCGGGGTGCCCCACGAGCCCGGCGGGGCGGACGCCGCCGCCCGCGTGCTCGCCGACGCGCCGCCGCGGTGAGGACGGGCCATGGACGACGCCGTCACCACCAGCCCCGTCGTGGCCTTCACCGGCTTCGCGGCCGTGATCGCCCTGCTGCTCTTCCTCATCGCCAAGGCCCGCTGGCACGTGTTCGCCGCCCTGCTGGTGCCGATCGCGCTGCTGGCCTTCGCCCCCACCGTGGACCGGGCGGCCTTCATCGCGGCCTTCGAGACCGGGTTCGGCGACACGGTCGGGTCCATCGCGGTGGTCATCGTGCTGGGCACGCTCATCGCCGAGGCGCTGCGGGCCAGCGGCGCCGTGGAGCGCATCACCCGCTCGATGATCCGCGTGGTGGGCGGCAGGCACGTGCCGCTGGCCCTGACGCTGGCCGGGTTCGTTGTGGGCCTGGCCGTCTTCTCCGACGTCGCCTACGTCATCCTCAACCCGCTGGTGCACGTCGCGGCCCTGGAGGCGGGCACCGGCATGGCGGTCATGGCCACCGGCCTGGTGGGGTCGATCCAGCTGACCCACGCGATCGTGCCGCCGACCCCGGGGCCGCTGGCCGCCGCGGCGGTCCTGGAGGCCGACCTGGGCACGGTGATCGCGGCCGGATCGGTGGCGACCCTGTTCGGCTCGGTGATGGGGTGGGTCTACGCCCGCATCGTCGGCCCGCGGGTGGACGCGGCCCCGTCCGAGGAGTACCGGGGGCGGTCCGGGGACGGGCGCGGCCTGCCGCCGCTGGGCTGGTCCTACGCCCCGATCCTGGTGCCGCTGGTGCTGATCGCCGGGCGCAGCGTCGCCGACTTCACCCTGGAGGAGGGGTCGGCCCTGCACGGCGTCGCGTCCCTGCTGGGGTGGCCGGTGGTCGCCATGGGCGCCGGTGTGGTCGTCTCCTACGTGCTGGCCTGGCGCTCGGGCGCCGTCGAGGACCCCGAGGACCTGCGCCAGGGCTGGGTGGAGAACGCGCTGCGCGGATCGGCGATGATCATCGTGGTCACCGGGCTGGGCGGGGCGCTCAGCGAACTGCTGCAGGCCACCCCGGCGGTGGACATCATCGCCGAGGCCACCCTGGGCGCCGGGGTGCCCACCCTGCTGCTGCCGTTCGTCCTGGGCGTGCTGGCCAACCTGATCACCGGCTCGTCCACCGTCGGAGTGATCACGGCCTCGTCGCTGACCGCGCCGATGCTCGGCGCCCTGGGGCTGTCCGCCGAGGCGGCGGTCCTGGCCGCGGGGTGCGGGTCCGTCGTCGTCAAACACGTCAACGCCAGCTACTTCTGGGTCTGCACCTCCCTGTCGGAGCTGAACCTGCGCCAGGCGCTCACCTGCTACTCGGGGGTGACCCTGGTCGGAGGGACCACCTCGATGGCGGCCGTCGCCGCCATGTGGGGCGCCGGGCTGATCTGAGAACGCACGCGGACAGGCGGGTGCGCCCTGCGCCGCTGCTCCCTCGTTGATCTCGGGAGAAACGACGCTACCGGGCCGCTTTTAGGGGCGCTTTTCCCG
>NZ_JAQFWQ010000171.1 GCF_027706725.1 Nocardiopsis endophytica | reverse complement strand
CTGCCGGACGGCAGGCAGGACCGGGAACCGCCCCGCTTCTGCCGTCGCTGCCCTCCACGGCGACCACGCACACGCCCCACGGCCGACAGCGCTGCGCCGTGGGCCGCCGACCTCTCCTCGTCGCCGGAGCGATCGGATGACCGGGGCCTCATGTCCTTCCCCGGCATGAAGGATTCCTCATGACGTGCTCAGGAGGGACTCATCCCCACACCGGAGGATTTCCAGTGGTTCGGACACGGGCCACCGCTTCCACCGACGATCGGGAGACGTACACCTCATGCCCGCTTCCTCCCTCACCGAGCTCACCCCCTCCCGGCGCGCCGGCCTCAAGGTCTCCTACACCGCGCGCGCCCTCGACGGGCGGCGGCCGACGCACGTGCTCGCCGGGCCGGATGTGCGTCCGCGCCCCGGGGACCTCGTCGTCGCCACCGTCACCGAGATCGGCCGCCACACCCGCCTGGAATCGGCCCAGGGGCGCCGCCGCCACCTCTTCCCCGGCGACGAGGTGCTGGTGGCCTACGGCGCCCGCTACGCCCCCGACCAGTTCGAGGCCGAGGCCCCCACGGACCTGGGGCCGTGCGACCTGGTCGCCGCCGGCGGCATCGCGGGCCTCGTCTCCACCGCGCACGAGGACGTCCCCGAGCCGACCCGCCTGCTCCCGATCGGGCTGGCCGCCGACGCCGAGGGCCGCCGCACCACCATGGCCGACCTCGCCGCCCCCGCCCCGCCCGCGCCGCTGCACGGCGTCCCCACCATCGCGGTCGTCGGGACCTCCATGAACGCCGGGAAGACCACCAGCGTCGCCCACCTGGTCCGCGGCCTGGCCGCGGCGGGCTACAGGGTCGGCGCCGCCAAGGTCACCGGCACCGGGGCCGGTGGCGACCGGTGGATGTTCCACGACGCCGGAGCCGACACCGTCCTCGACTTCACCGACGACGGCCTGGCCACCACCTACCGGGTGCCCGTCGAGCGCGTGGCGCGCGGGGCCGCCGCCCTGCACGACCGCCTCACCGCCGCCGGGGCGCAGGCCGTGGTGCTGGAGGTCGCCGACGGGCTCATGCAGCCCGAGACGGCGGCGCTGCTGCGCGACGGCGCCCTGCGCTCGCGCGTGGACGGCTGGGTGTTCGCCGCCGGGGACGCCGCCGGGGCCCTGTACGGCCGCGAGCGGCTGCGCACCGCCGGGCTGCCGGTGGTGGGGGTCGCCGGGCGGTTCACCGCCTCCCCGCTGGCCGCGCGCGAGGCCGGCGGCCTGCTGGACGTCCCGGTGCTGAGCCGCGACGAGCTCGCCGACGCCGCGGTCGCCGCCGGGCTGACCGCGCGCCCCCTGGTCGGGGCCGTGCAGGGGCGGACGGCGTGACCACCGCCGTGCACCCGGCGGCTCCCGTCGGCGGCGGAACCGCCGGGAACGCGGGGAACGCCAGGACCGCCGCCACCGCCACGACCGCCCTGGACACGCGCCCCGAGGAGCCGCCGCGCCTGCTGGCCGGGCGCCGCCGGTGGATCTTCGCCGGGCTCGTCGCCGTCGGGTTCGCGCAGGCGGGCGCGGCAGTCGCCTGGGCCGCCCTGGTGTCGCGGCTCGCCGGGGCCGCCGCCCCCCTCACCGCCCTGCTGCCGTGGGCCGCCGGGCTGGTCGCCGCCACCGCCGCCCTGGTCTTCGGCGAACGGGTGCTGGCCGAGCGCCTGGGGCAGTCGTGGGTGACCGACGTGCGCACCGCCCTGTTCCGCCGGGCCACCGCGGCCCCCGCCCGCCAGCCCGGCCGGGGCCGCTCCACCGGCGGCGCGTCGCTGCGCATGATGGGCAACCTGAGCGCCCTGCGCCGCTGGGCGGGGCTGGGACTGGCCCGCCTCGCGGTCGCGGTGCCGCTGCTGGCGGGCTGCCTGGCGGCGTTCACGATCATCGCCCCGCCGGTGGCCGCGGCCGTGGGGGCGGTCGCCGGGACGGGGCTCGCCGCCACCGTGGCGCTGTCGCCGTGGCTGCGCTCGGCCCACCGGGCGGCCCGGCGGCGCCAGGCCCGGGTCGCCGCGCACGTGGACGAGCGCATCGGCAAGACACCGGTGGTGCAGGCCTTCGGCCGGGAGCGGGCCGAGCGGCGGGTGCTGGCGCGGCGCTCGGAGAAACTGGCCCGGGAGCAGGTGCGGCGCGCCCGCGCGGTGGGCACGGTGCGCGCCGTCGGGGAGGCGACCACGCTGGCGGCCACCGCGGCGGCGCTGGTGGCGGCCGCCGCCGCGGGCACGGGGCCCGCCCAGGCGACGGCGGCGATCGCGGTCGTCGGCATCATGGTCACCCCGCTGCGCGACCTGAGCCGGGTGAGCGAGTACCGCTCGGGGTGCGCGGTCGCGATGCGCCAGATCCGCACCGAGCTGGCCCGGCCCAAGCGGCGCCGGCCGGGGACGAGCGCGCCGGACCTGCCGGACGGCGGCGGCGCCCTGGACCTGGAGGGGGTCCGGGTGGACGGCGTCTTCGCGCCGGTCACCGCCCACGTGCCCGCCGGGTCGGTGGTCGCCGTGACGGGGCCCAACGGCAGCGGCAAGTCGACGCTGATGGCGGTGCTGGCGGGGCTGCTGCCGCCCGACGGCGGCAGGGTGCTGCTGGACGGCGGCGACGTGAACACCTGCCGGGCGGCGTCGGTGCGCCGGGCCATCGGCGTGGTCGGGCCGGACCTGCCGCTGCTGCGCGGCACCGTCGGGTCCAACGTGCGCTACGCCGACCCGCGGGTGGGCGGGGCGCGCTTCCGCGCGGCGGTGGCCTCCGGCGGCCTGGACCCGCTGATCGCCGAGCTCCCGTTGGGCCTGCAGACGCCGGTGCGGGAGAACGGCGGCGGCCTGTCGGCGGGCCAGCGCCAGCGCGTGGCCCTGGCCCGGGCGCTGCTGAACCGGCCCCGGGTGCTGCTGCTCGACGAGGCCGACGCGCACCTGGACACGGAGGCGGCCGGGGTGATCGACGAGGTGATCGCCGAGTTCCCGGGCACGGTCGTGATCGTCACCCACCGCCCGGAGCGGCTGGCCTCCGCCGACACGGTCTGGCGCCTGGGCGGAGGCCTCCTGCGCACGGGCACCGACGGGACCACGGAGCCCACCACGCCGGGGTGAACACGGGTCACCGGTCCAACCCGTTGCGGCGCGCGTAGGCGGCGGCTTCGGTGCGATTGCGCAGGCCGGTCTTGGCGAAGGCGTTGTTCACGTGTGTCTTCACCGTCGACTCGGCGATGAACAGGGACCGCCCGATCTCGGCGTTGCTCAGGCCTCGGGCGATGAGGCCGACCACCTCGGCCTCGCGGCGGGTGAGGCCGTCCGGCGGCTCCCGCGCGGGCTCCGGCCCTCGCTCGGAGTCCGGATCCCGCTCGGAGTCCGGATCCCGCGCCCCCTCCCGCCCGGCCATCGCCTCGGCCAGTCGGCGCGACACCCCGGGCGCGAACGCCGCCTGCCCCGCCGCGGCCGCCCGGACCGCGGCCTCGATGCCGTCCCGCCCGGTGTCCTTCGTCAGGTATCCGCACGCGCCCGCCCGCAGCGCCGCCGTGATGGACGCGTCATCGTCGTAGGTGGTCAGCACCAGGACCGCGACCCCGGGGTGCTCCCTGCCGATCCGCCCGGTCGCCGCCACACCGTCCACGCCGGGCATGCGCAGGTCCATCAGCACCACGTCCGGCCGCCGGTCCGCGGTGGCGCGCAGGGCCTCCTCGCCGTCACCGGCGTCGCCCACCACCTCGATGCCGTCGACCAGCCCGAGGAGTGCCACCAGGCCCTCGCGCATGACCTGCTGGTCGTCGGCGACCACCACCCGGATCGGACCGCTCACTCGGGCACCTCCGCCACCACCCGCCACACGTGTGGGCCCTCCCCGCCGGAACCGTCCCCTTCGGGACCGGCCCGCAGCGTACCGCCGACCGCGGCGAGCCGCTCGGCCATCCCGGCCAGGCCGAACCCTCCGCCGCCTCCCACGGCCCCCGGCCGTTCGGCGGGGCCGCTTCCCACGGTCAGAGAGGTACCCGCGTCCGTGTAGGCGAGGACGACACGTGTCGGTGCCCCCGGCGTGTGCCGGGCCGCGTTGGTCAGCGCCTCGCGCGCCGCGCCGCTGAGGGCGAGCTCCGCCGCCGGCGTCAGCGGTCGCGGCGTCCCCGTGACGTCCACGTCCACCCGCACCCCGTGCCCGACCCGGTGGGCCGCGGCGATCGCCCCGACCGACTCGGGGAGCGAGGAGGGCGGGTCCGCCCGCAGCGCCGCGATGACCGCGCGCGCCTCCCGCAGCCCCTCGGCGGCCATCGCCCTGGACCTTCGCACCCGCTCCGCGGCGCCCTCCACGTCGCCGCCCCGGGCCAGAAGCGACTCGGCGACGTCCAACTGAACGCCGAGCGCGCCGAGCGAGTGCGCCAGGACATCGTGCAGATCGCGGGCGATGCGAGCACGCTCGTCCAGGGCCGCGGCGCGCTCGCGCTCCTGTTGGGCGGCCCGGGTCTGCTCCAGCAGCCGCTCCGTCTGCAACGCCTGCAACCGGTACTGCCGCCGCCGCAGCCCGAAGAGCAGCAGGACCGTCTGGATGGCCGCGTGCAGCACCAGCGGCTCGACCCGCTGCTCCACCGGCCACATGCTCGCCAGCGCGATGGCGAACTCGACCGCGAACACCGTGAGGACGCTCCGCACGGAGGGACGCAGGTGCAGCGCGTACGTACCCATGCCGACGTAGACCAGCACGGTCGCGGCGCTGCCCGCCGGTCCGGCCGCGGCCGCCGCCAGGCCCGTGGACAGGGCGAGGCAGGCCATCGCCGTGCGCGGCACCGCCCGGTCGCCCACGGCGAACACGAGCCAGCAGGTCAGGCTCGCCCCCAGTGCGCCCCACACCCACACCGGCGCGTGTTCGGGCGCACCGGTGAGCAGGCCCCACAGCACGATCCCGGTCGCCGCGACCCGGATCACCTTCCCGGTCTCCGGGTCGTCGGAGACCCACAGCCCCACGGCGGCCCGCCACAGCCGCCTCACACCGTCCGCGCCCCGGATCGGCACCACCGCCTCAGTTCCCGGCCAGCCCCATGACCATCTGCACCATGAGCATGCGGTACGCCAGGAACCCCAGCACGACCAGGCCCCCGATCCCGGCGACCACCAGAATGGCCTTCCCGTTCATCTTCCCTCCGTTCCGGTCGATGACCGCGTTGATCACCAGACGCGCGAGCCCGGTCCTGCTCCCCGGACGGCCCCGCAGGGCGTCGATGAGGAGCGGCAGAAGGCCGCCGGTCCGGCCGTCGCGTTCGTTCATGGAGGGAATCCTGGCCGCGCGGCCCCCGCCCGCGGCACCGACGAAGGGTGGAGATCACGGTGGAGGCCGGGGTGGAGAACGCACGGCCCCTATCCGGGCTCCCGCAGCACGGCCTCCCGCAGCGCTTCCCTGAAGGCGCGCACCGGCGGGGTCTCCGCGCCCTCGCGCCAAATGGCGGTGATGTCGCGGGACAGCCCCGGTTCGACCGGCACGAACCGCACCCCCGGCGGCTCCGGGTACCGCGCCAGCTCCGGCACCAGGGCGACCGCGAGGCCCGAACGCACCAGAGCGAGCTGGGTGGGCATCTCAGTGAGCGTGTAAGGGATGCGGGGGTCGAACCCGGAAGCGCGCGCCACCTGGACCAGGCTCTCGAACGGCTCCGTCCCCGGGGCGCAGCTCGCCCACGCCTCTTCGGACAGCTCCTCCAGGCCCACACGCTCCCGCCCCGCGAGCGGGTGGTCCGCCGCCAGCCCCACGCGGACCTCCTCGCGCATCAGCCGGTCGACGCCCGCCCCCGCCGGGAGCGCCAGCGGGCGCGGCGACCAGCTCTCCACAGCCAGCACGTCCAGGTCGCCGCGCATCAGCGGGGGAAGCAGCTCCACCGCCTCCCCGTCTCGCACCGACGGCTCCACCCGCGGGTGCCGCGCGAGCAGGGACGCCAGGGCGGCCGGGACCAGCGTGCGCAGGGCCGAGCCGACGCCGGCCAGCCGCAGCGGGCCCAGCACCTCCTCCCCCAGGTCGTCCAGGTCGGCCCGGGCTCGCCGGAGCTGTTCGGCCACCCGCCGGGCGTGCCCGGCCAGCACCCGCCCGGCCTGGGTCAGCCGCACCGTCCGGCCGTCGGGTTCGAGGAGGGGGCGGCCCGCCTCCCGCTCCAGCTTGGCCAGCTGCTGGGAGACGCCCGACGGGGTCACGTGCAGGGCTCGCGCGGCCGCCGCCACCGAGCCGTGCTCGGCGACCGCGGCCAGGGCGCGGAGGCGGTCGGTACTGAACACGACAGCAACGCTACCGAATCACGCCAACGAATCATCGCTTTTGTTTCCGGCTCACCGGCACCACAGTGGAGGCATGCTCCTCCGCCGCATCGACCCGGTGCTGCTCGCCCTCGCCGGGGCGGCCTGCACATCCCTGTCGGCCCCCTTCGTCAAGGCCTCGGGCGCCGACGCCGGGACCGCCGCCTTCCTCCGGTGCGCGCTGGCCCTGCCGCCCCTGGCGCTGCTCGCCGCCGCCGAACTGCGCAGTGTGGGTCCACGCCCCCGGAGGTTCGTGCTCACCGACGCGGCGGCCGGGCTGCTCCTCGGCGCCGACTTCGTCCTGTGGGCGGCGAGCATCGAACTCCTCGGCGCGGGCGTGGCGACCGTCCTGCTGAACGTGCAGATCATCGTGTTCCCCCTGCTGGCCCGGGTGGCCTCGGGTGAGCGCACCCCGCGCGGGTTCGGGTTCGCCGCGGCGGCGATGCTCGCCGGGCTCGCCCTCGCGTCGGGGGCGCTCGCCCCGTCCGGGGGCGCCGACGCCGTCATCGGGGCGCTGTTCGGCGCGGGGGCGGGGACCGCCTACGCCGGGTACCTGTTCCTGTCCCGGCTCGGCGGGGGCAAGGGCCACACCGCGACGCCGGTGTGCACCTCCACGGCGGCGGCCGCCGTGTCCGCCGCCACCATCGGAGGACTGTGGACCGGGCTGCACCCCGGCGCACTGGACGCCTCGGGGTGGGCGTGGCTGACGGCGGTGGCGCTGCTCGGGCAGGTACTCACATGGCTGCTGGTGGGAGCGGCGCTGCCGCGGCTGGCACCCGGCGTCGGGGCGGCGGTCATGGTGCTGCCGCCGGTCATGGCACTGGCGGTCGGCGCGGTCTTCCTCGGTGAGCGGCTGTCGTTGCTCCAGCTCACCGGGTGCGCGGTGGTCGTCGCGGCGGTATGGGCCGTCGAACGCATGGGAAGGCGGAGCGCGGCGCCGCGTCGGGCGCCCCGGGAGAGGACCGCAACGGCCCGTCAGGAGCCGTAGATGGGCAGGGCGGACGTTCCGAGAGGAGAAGGGAGCGGGGACGGCAGTTCGATCAATTGCCCGTACACGCCGTCGACCCGATCTTGGTACACCCCGTCCTTCGGGCGGGTGAACAGGCTCCACTCACCGGCACCGGGGTCGATGACGAGGAGGACCTCGACGCCCGCTCGCGCGTACCGGCCGTTATTTCCGCCGCTGCTTTCGGGCGTCTCCGAATACGCGATCACTTCGACCGCCAGAGCGACGTCCCGGGGGGATACGAGCCATGATTCGTCCTCGTCCCACTCGACGGGAAGGATCGCCAGGTCGGGTGTGACGTAGTCGTGCTCGTCATCGGAGAGTGCGATCGACGAGACCTCGTACGGGGCGAGGCCCGACGGCAGGATCGGCTCGATGCGGCACCGGAGGAGTCGGACCGTCCCGGCGTGCTTGCCCCGGCGCGTGGGAGGACGTGACGAGGCCGCCGCCGATGCCCTCGCCCCCGACCCGGCGGCCCCCAACGCGTCACTCGGTTGCGGATCCGGCGTGCTCGGAGGCATGGCCGCCCACCTCTGCGTCCTCGGTCGGCCCCGGTCCGAGCCGACCTGGAACCCTCCCGAGAATACGAAAGAGGGGATCCTGGCGGATCCCCTCTTCGGAAGAATGTCCGGCGGCAACCTACTCTCCCACCCCACACCATGGAGGCAGTACCATCGGCGAATGGAGGCTTAACGACCGGGTTCGGAATGGGACCGGGTGTTTCCCTCCACCTATGACCGCCGAAACTCTAGACCGCCACCCCCGGAGGGGCGCGGAAGTCTCGAACGGGACCAGGATAGCACCGCGCGCGTGCACCCACCAAGTCGGCGCGGCCGCCGCCCCCCAGGTGGTCGGCCCCGTCCCGGATCTGAGGTAACGTCGGCGGGCAACGCATTCCCCGGCCGGACGCCCCGGCCGGGACGGGCACGACGCATCGGAGGAGGTGAGCCCCGTACTCGCAGCACACGCCCGGGCGCTCCTCCCCGGTGAGCACGGCGGACGCCGACCGTCCCGCCGCACCTAGGCGAGCGCCCACGCTCCCTGGAAGGTGTTCGTGTCCCCGACACTCCCCTCCCCCGTCGTCGCCGACGCCGTGCGACGGCTCCGCGCCGCCGGCTGCGTCTTCGCCGAAGACGAGGCCGACCTGCTCGCCCGAGCCGCGGCCGGCCCCCGCGACCTCTCCCGCCTCGTCGACCGCCGCTGCGACGGCATCCCGCTGGAACACCTGCTCGGCTGGGCCGAGTTCACCGGCCTGCGGATCGCCGTGGGCCCCGGGGTGTTCGTCCCCCGCCCGCGCTCGATGTTCCTCGTGGAACGCGCCGCCGCACACGCCCCCCGGTCCTCCCCGTCGTCGCCCCCGCCGGTCGTCGTGGACCTGTGCTGCGGCGCGGGCGGCATCGGGGCCGCCGTCGCATCCCTGCTCCCCGGCGCCGAGCTGCACGCCGCCGACTCCGACCCGGTCGCGGTCGACTACGCCCGCCGGAACATCTCCCCCTCTCGGGGCCGGGCGCACACCGGCGACCTCTACTCCGCGCTCCCCCGCGGCCTCCGGGGGCGGGTGGACCTCCTCGTGGTCAACGCCCCGTACGTCCCCTCGGCGGAGATCGCCCTCCTGCCGCCGGAGGCCCGGCTGCACGAGCCCCTGCCCACGCTCGACGGCGGCCCCGACGGCGTCGACGTCCAGCGCCGCGTCGCCGCCGGCGCCCCCGCCTGGCTCGCGCCCGGAGGACACCTGCTGATCGAGACCAGCGGACGCCAGGCCGAGACCACGGCCGCCGCGGTGTCCGGGGCGGGCCTGGAGGCGGTCGTGGAGTCGTGCGAGGAGTGGGACTGCACCGTCGTCGTGGGCACCGCCCCCGGCGGGCCGCAGGTCACCACGTCGGACGGATAGGGCCCCCTTCGGCCATGCGCTCCAGGTCCCGCCGGAGCAGCGCCATCCGGTCGGCCCCGATGGCCTCGGACCACGCGCCCGCCGCCTCGGCCGCCGCCTCCTCCGCCGCCCGCGTGCACGCACGCCCGGCCTCGGTCAGCTCGACCAGCCGGGCGCGCGCGTCGCGCGGATGCGGGCCGCGCCGTACATACCCCTTGGCCTCCAGCTCGTCCACGAGCTGGGCCGCCGCCTGCTTGGTCACCCCCAGGTGCGCGGCCAGCCCGGTGACCGTGCCCCCGGCCGGGGCCAGGTAGGCGAACGCGAACCCGTGGGTGGGCCGCAGACCGCTGAATCCGCGGCGCGCGACCCCTTCGTCGATCCGCTCGGCCATCCGCGCCGCCGACGCCAACAGCGCGAAGGCCAGGCCGACACCGTCCTCGTTCGTGGAAGGGTCCATGCCTCCATCTTGACGCAATGGTCAAGGCGCTTGACCATCAGGGGTGAATTCGGTCAAGCTACTTGACCAATGGCCGAACGGTCGCACGATCCCCGCACGACGACACGGCCTCCCGACGACCTGGAGAACGCCATGCCCCTCATCCGCTCCGGCGATGCCCCTGTCCACCGCCTCCACGGCGCCGAATTCACCAGCTTCGCGAACTCCGCCACCGGCGCCGCCGAACTGCGCGCCTGGCGGCTCGATGTTCCCGGAGGCACCGAAGGCGCCGAGCACACCGTCACCCGGGAGGAGGTGTTCCTCGTCCTCGACGGGGAGCCGGTCCTGTCCATCGACGGCCGGTCCGAGCGGCTCGCGGCCGGCGACGTGGCCCTGGTCCCGGCCCTGTCGCGGATCCGGCTCGACAACCCGGGCGACGCCTCCGCCCGGGTGTGGGTGACCACGTCCGCGGGCCTGGCCGCCGTCATGGCGGACGGATCCCTCATCCGGCCGCCCTGGGCCGCCTGAGGGCGACAAGGGAAAGGGCGGAGGCCGGCGCCTCTCCGACCGCCGGCCTCCGCCCTCCCCGGTCCTGCCTCGCCCAGGGGGCGGTCACTGCACGCAGAACTCGTTGCCTTCGGGGTCGGCCATGGTCACATGAATCCCCTCGGGCTCCTCCACGCGGGCCAGGATCCTCGCCCCGAGCCTTTCGAGTCGCTTCACCTCGGCCTCGCGGCGCTCCGGCCCGACGGAGAGGTCCATGTGCAGCCTGTTCTTCACCTGCTTGGACTCGGGCACCTTCAGGAAGAGGATCCGGCGCTTGGGCGCCCCGCGCTCGGCCGGGTCGTCCGGGTGGTGGATCCCCTCCCCCTTGCAGAACACGCGCCGCCCGTCCCTGACCTTGTAGTCGGACTCGGCGAGGAGGCCCTGCTCGATCAGGCCTCCGATGAACGCATCGTGGTCCTCGACCACGTACCCGAGCGCCTCCGCCCAGAAGTCCGCCTGTTCGTGCGGGTCCGCGCTGTCCACTGTGAGCTGCCAGTTGATCGGCATCGCGCCGTCCATGTCCGTCCCCCTCGACCTGCATCGACGAGGGCGGCCCGACCACCCCCGATGACACCAGTTATAGTGGTTACGTGACTGACGGCACAAGTGACGACGCGAACGGGATCACCCTCGTCCCCCGGGACGGGCAGGCCTACCGGTTCGACCCGGGGGCTCTGTTCCTGGACTTCATGCTGTCCGGAGGACCGGGGCCCATCGCCCGCTGGGAGTCCTTGAACACCCCGGATGACCTCCGGTCCTGGTTCTCCCGCACACGTCTCCGCTTGGAGCCCGCCGACATCCGGGCGAGCCCTGCCGATGTCGGGGAGGCCCGGCGCATGCGCGACGCCTTGTGGAGGCTCGTCCACGAGCGCCTCGGGCGCGGGAGTGCCGAGCCGGGGGATCTGGAGGCGGTCAACCACGCCGCATCGCACCCGTCGCTCGTGCCCCGCATGCAGGCGACCGGGGGCGGCGTGGAGCCGGCCGCGGTCACCGAGGCCGGCCAGGCGGTGCGGGCGACCTGGGCGACCCCCATCGAGGCCGCGCAGGTCACCTCGTACATCGCCAGGGACGCCATCGACCTGCTCACCGGCCCATGGGCGGAGAGGATCAGAAAGTGCGGTGCCGACGACTGCATGCTCGTCTTCATCGACATGTCGCGACCGGGGAAGCGCCGCTGGTGCTCGATGGAGAGATGCGGCAACCGCAGCAAGGTCCGGGCCCTGCGAGCACGGAAGTCGGGCGGCGGGAGTGAAGGCTGACCGTCGCGCTTCTCAGCAGCACACGGAAGCGCACACCAATGCCGTTTCACATGTTCACAAGGTAGACAACGAAAAAGGGGAGGACCCCACGGGTCCTCCCCCTATCAAAGAAAATGCGGCGGCAACCTACTCTCCCACCCCACACCATGGAGGCAGTA
>NZ_JAQFWQ010000170.1 GCF_027706725.1 Nocardiopsis endophytica | reverse complement strand
GGGGTTAAACCGGACACGATAAGCCCGACTTCCCCGAGATCAACGACAGCGCGCCTCTGCGCCGCCGCCCGGAACCGCGAGGAACCCGCCGGACGGCAGGCGGGGCCGGGGAACCGCCCGGCTCACCCCGTCGCCGCCCATCACGGCGAACACGCACACGCCCGACAGCCGACAACGCTGCGCCGAGGGCCGCCGACCTCTCCTCGTCGCTGCCCTCCACGCCACACTCCGCTGACCTGCCTCCCGACCGTGGTCCCTTCCGCCTCGCCGCCTCGCCACCCCGGCGGCGTTGCGGTGGGTCAGCGGCGGGCGGGCGGGGCCGGTGCCGCGCAGTCGGCCAGGCGGCGGACGAGGTCGCGGACCACCGCGCGGTCCTCCGGCAGGAGGCGCTTGGCCTGGAGGTAGATCAGGTAGGCGTCGTCGCCGACGTCCTCCCCGCCGTCGGTCTCCAGGTCCAGGAACTGCTGGGCGGCCAGTCTCTTCACCACCACCGGCGGGACCCGCAGGCCCGCCGCGAGCGCCCGGAGGCGCGCCGGTGCGGGCGCAGTCGTGTACCGGCCCTTCACCAGGCCGTTGAGCCACCGGTGGTCGAGCCGCTCCCCCGTCTCCGGGTCGACGGCGGCCTCGGCGAGCTGCCGGTAGCTCATCCGGTGGTGGTCGAGGGTGCGGCGAATGAAGTCGGACAGCGGCGAAGTGGGCTTCGTCACGTGCGGCCTCTCCAGGGAGCGATCGGGGCGGGCCGGGGCGTCCGGTACAGGTGCCCGTCCGAGCACGAAATCATGACAGACCAGGTCCGTACGGGTGCGATCCAGGAATGCCTACCGACTGGTACGGACACCCCGCCACCCCCGCGGACCGGGCGCGCACCCGGTCCGCCCTCGCGGCCCACGGGCAGGCCGGGACCGTGAATCCGCAGGTGGGACGCGCGATGCGCCGACGCGGCGACCGGCGGGCGCAGCGCCCCCGCCGTCCCGGTGCGCCGACGCGGTGTCGCCCGGATGCGACGAAGACGACACCGCGCGCGGCCCTCCCCGCCCTCCGCGGCGGGCCCGCACACGCGGCCGCGCGCGATACCGGAACGGACCGGCCCGCCGCCACCGTGTTCGGTGTTGACGGTTTAGGGAAGGCTGCCCTTATATTGCTCCGGCACGCCCCGTTCCCCCTGCCCACCGCGTCCTCCGCGCCCCTGGACCGGGCACGAGAGTCGAAGGAGCACCGTGACCGCCGAAAAGGCCGCCGGCCTCCCGCACCCGCCTCCGATCCGCGAACCGATCCCTGAACCCTCCCGCGAATCGGTCCATGAATCCCTGTTCGACTGCGTCGGCGACACCCCGGTCGTCGCCCTCCGGCGCCTCTTCCCCGGGCCCGGCCCCGAAGTGCTGGCCAAGCTGGAGCTGATGAACCCCGGCGGCAGCATGAAGGACCGCTCGGCCCGCCACATCGTGGAGGCCGGCCTGGCCGACGGGTCCATCCGGCCCGGCGGCACCGTGGTCGAGAGCAGCTCGGGCAACTTCGGCATCGCCCTGGCGATGGCCGCGCTCGTCCACGGGCTGCGCTTCGTCTGCGTCGTCGACCCCAAGACCACCAGCGCCAACAAGGCCCTGCTGCGCCGCCTGGGCGCCACCGTCGAGACCGTCACCGAGCCCGACGAGGCCGGCGGCTACCTGCACACCCGCATCCGCCGCGTCCGCGAGCTGACCGCCGAGATCCCCGGCGCCGTGTGGGTCAACCAGTACGCCAACGACCGCAACTGGCAGGCCTTCTACCACGGCACCGGCGCGGAGCTGGCCCGGCAGCTCGTCCGACCGCCGTCGTACCTGTTCGCTCCGGTCAGCACCAGCGGCAGCATCCTGGGCTGCGCGCGCCGGCTGCGCGAGAGCTTCCCGGACCTGCGCGTGGTCGCGGTGGACGCCGTCGGGTCGGTGATCTTCGGCGGGGCGCCCGCCCCGAGGGAGATCCCCGGCATCGGCTCCAGCCGCGTCCCCGAGCTGCTGCGCCCCGAGGAGATCGACGAGGTCGTGCACGTGGACGACGTGGAGGCCGCCGAGAGCTGCCGCGAGCTGCTGGCCGCCGAGGGCGTCTTCGCCGGCGGGTCCAGCGGCGCCGTGGTCGCCGCGATCCGGCGCACGCTGCCCCGGCTCGGCCCCGCCGACCGGGTGCTCGCGATCTTCCCCGACCGCGGCGACCGCTACCTCGACATGGTCTACGACGACGCGTGGCTGGAGCAGATGCGCGCCCGCCGCCGCACCCCCGCCGTGCTCTAGCCGTCCGGGCGCCGCCCGCTTCCACCGCCGTACACGCACGACCGATTCCCGCCCCGGCCGGGCGCAGTGCCCGGCCGCTCCCACCCCGGAGGACCCACCCATGGACCCCAACGCCGCCCCCGCGGACAAGCCCGAGATCCTGTACCTGAGCCGGGGCGACGTCGCCTCGGTCGGGGGCGACCGCTCCGACCTGTACGTCCGCGCCCTCGACGAGGCGCTGCAGCAGCACGCGCTGGGGCGCACGGTCCAGCCGCTCAAGCCCTACCTGCGCGCCCGGGGCAAGGCGGGGCACATCGCCGACCGCATCATCGCCATGCCCGCCCACGTCGGCGACCCGGGGATGTCGGGGCTGAAGTGGATCGGCAGCAAGCACGACAACCCCGCCCGCACCGGCCGGGAGCGGGCCAGCGCGGTGATCGTCCTCAACGACCCGGCCACCAACTACCCGGTGGCGATCATGGAGGGCGGCCTGATCAGCGCGTGGCGGACCGCGGCTGTCACTGCCCTGGCCGCCCGGCACCTGGCCCGGCCCGGCTTCACCGACGTCGCCCTGGTCGGCTGCGGCCTCATCGGGTCGACGCAGATCGCCGCCCTGCTGCAGCAGTTCGGCGGAATCGGGACGGTGCACCTGTACGACACCCGCGGCGACGCCGCCGAGGCGCTGGCCGCCCGCCTGGCCGCCGAGCACCCGAACCTGGAGGCGGTGGTCGCCGGGAGCGCCGAGCAGGCGGTGCGCGCGGGGGACGTGGTGGTGCCGTGCACGGTCACCGACAGCCCCTACATCGAGGCGGACTGGCTCAAGCCCGGGTCGTTCCTGGCGAACGTGTCGATCATGGACGTGCACAAGGAGGTCTTCCTCGCGGCGGACAAGGTCGTGGTGGACGACTGGGAGCAGAGCAACCGCGAGAAGAAGGTCATCAACCAGCTCGTGCTGGAGGGCCGGTTCTCCCGGGAGGCGCTGCACGCCGAGCTCGGCGAGATCCTGGCCGGGACCCGCCCGGGCCGCGAGGACGACACCGAGCGCATCGTGCTGAACCCCATGGGCATGGCCGTGGAGGACATCGCCTGCGCCGCCGAGGTGTACCGCCGCGCCCTGGCCGCGGGCGCGGGCACCCGGCTGGACCTGTACTGAGGACGGTGCGGCCATGACCTGCCCTGACCCCGCTGAGCTGGTGCTGCGCGACCTGGTGGACACGGCGCTGAGGGAAGGGGCGGCCCCGGGGGCGGAGTCGGCCCCGGAGGCCGTGTCCGGAACGCTCCCGTCCCCGGTGCCGGATCTCGCCCCGGCACCGGGGGCGGCCCCCTCCCCCTCCGAGGGTGTTCGCACCGTGCACCGCCCGGACGCCCCGGAGGACGCCGTCCCCGCGGACGCACCGCCCGTCCCCGGCGCCGACCTCGCCCCCGGGGAGGCCTGGTGCCGACTGGGGGACCTCGCCTTCCGGGCCGTCGACGGCGGGGCCCTCCAGCGGCTCCGCCTCTCCCGTGGGCCCGTCTGGCACGTCGGCTCCCCCGGCGCGCCCCGCCCCCTCGCCCCCGACGAGGCGCTCCGCGCGCTCGCCGACGGCCCCGCCGCCGACGACGCCGCCGACGACCTGCGCGACGCCGTCGCCCACGCCGGCGTCGTCCTGCGCGGCGCCGGCGCCCTTCCCGACCGCGCGCCCCGCCCCGGCGGGCTGCTGGCCGGGGAGCGCCTGGCCGCCACCCGGAACCGCCCGTTCCACCCGACGGCGCGCGCGGTCTCCGGCTGGTCGGCCGCCGAGGTCGCCCGCTACGGACCGGTGCGCGCCGAGCCGCTCGGCGTCCACTGGGCGGCGGTCCGCCGCGACCACCTGCGCTTCGGCTCCGGCCCCGACTCCGCCGACCCGGCCGCCGCGCTGCTCGACGACGACGGCCGCGAGACGCTGCGCTCACTGGCCCGCGCCGCGGGCACCGACGACGACGCCTACACGGCGGTCCCGGTCCACCCCTGGCAGTGGGACCGCGTCCTGCCGACCGAGTTCGCCCGCGAGCTGGCCGACCGCACCATCGTCCCCCTCGGGCCGGACATCGGCCGCTTCCACCCGACCTCCTCCCTGCGCACCCTGGCCTCCGCCCCCGAGCCCGGGCCGCACCTGAAGCTCCCGGTCGGCGCGGCCACACTGGCCGCCGCCCGGCTGCTGCCGCCCCGCTACCTGGACAACGGCGAGCGGGCGCAGTCCTGCATGGAGCACCTGCTGGGGGCCGACCCCGTGCTCGGCGCCCTGGTCGAGGTGTGCGACGAGCGGACCTGGTGCGGGTGGTCGGCGCCCGGCGCCGACGACACGTTCGCCGACCGGCCCGGCCACCTGGCCGCCCAGGTGCGCCGCTACCCGCCCGGCCTGTTCGCCGATCCGGACGCGCTGGTGCTGCCCATGGGGGCGCTCGCCGCCCACGACTGGGACGTGCTCGGCCCGGCCCTGGCGGCCGCCGGATTCGACCCCGGCGATCCGGTGGGCCTGTTCCGCACCGTCGCCGAGGCGTTCTGCGCCATGGGCCTGGCCTTCCTGCGCCACGGCGTCCTGCCCGAGCTGCACGGGCAGAACACGGTGGCCGTCCTGGCCGACGGCGGGGTGCGCCGGTTCGTCCTGCGCGACCACGACACGCTGCGGCTGTGCCCGGAGCTGATGGCCGCCGCGGGGACGCCCGACCCGGGGTACCGGGTCAAGCCCGGCGCGCCGCAGTCGCTGAGCCTGGAGCGCCCCGAGGAACTGCTCGGCTACCTGCAGACGCTGGGCTTCCAGGTCAACCTGTACGGGATCGCCGACGCGCTGGCCCGCCACTCCGGCACCGACGAGCGGGTGCTCTGGGGCGCGCTGCGCGCCTCCGTCGAGTCCTGCCTGGACCGGCTCGACCTGCCGGGGCCGGTGGCCGCGCTGGTCGAGGAGCACGTGCTGCGCGCCCGGGAGTGGCCGCACCGCAGGGTGCTCGCGCCGCTGCTGCGCCGCGGCCGCTCGACGGGCGTGAGCATGCCCGCCGACACCGGCCGGGTGCCCAACCCGCTGCTCCCGGCCCCCGCGGTGGTGCGGTGATGGCGCCGCCCGTCCCCGAGACGGAGCGCCGGGCGTTCCGCACCCTGTGGTTCGGCCAGTTCGCCGCCGTCGCGGGGCTCACCGTCGTGGTGCCGCTCCTCCCCTTCTACCTGGCGTCCCTGGGGCTGGGGCCCGCCGAGGTCGCATGGTGGACCGGCGTCTCGCTGGCCGCCCCGGCGGTCGCGCAGCTCGCCGCCGCCCCGCTGTGGGGGATGGTCGGCGACCGGTACGGCCACAAGGCCATGGTGGTGCGCGCGCACGCCGGGCTCGCCCTGGCCGTGGGGCTGATGGCGCTGGCCGACGGCCCGGCCCTCTTCCTGGCCTGCCGGCTGCTGCAGGGCGCCTGCGGCGGGGTGGTGGGCGCCACCGCGACGTACGCGAGCACGCTGGCCGAGGACGGGCGCCGCGGCCGCGCCCTGGGGACCCTGTTCGGGGCCACCGGGGCGGGGTCGCTGGTGGGGCCGCTGGTCGGCGGTGTGCTCGCCGGTCGGTTCGGGTTCGGCGCGCTGTTCGGCTGCGTGGCCGCGCTGCTGGTGGTGGCCGCCGCGCTGGCGGCGGTGCTGCTGCCGAACCGGCGGGCCGCGCGCCCGGCGGCCGGCGGCCCGGCGCGCCCGGGGCTGCGCACGACGATCGGGCGGATCGCCGCCGACCCGTGCGGGCGGTCGCTGGTGGCGGCCGGGATGCTCGGCCAGGCGTCGGTGTTCGCGCTGGTCGTGGTGTTCGCGCCGCGGGTCGCCGAGCTGACCGGGTCGGTGGCGGCGGCGTCGGTGTGGGTGGGGGTGCTGCAGGCGGCCACGTGGGCGGCGTCCCTGGCCGGAGGCCCGTGGTGGGGCGCCCGCAACGACCGCGGGCGGCCGGCGGTGAGCTTCGCCGTCGCGGCGGCGGGGTGCGGGGTGGCGGTGGCGCTGCAGGGAGTGCCCGCGTCGGCGGGTGCGCTGCTGCCGCTGCGGGCCGCGCAGGGGTTCTGCTTCGCGGCGCTGGTGCAGTCGGTGCAGCACACGGTCTGCCGCGTGGTGCCCGAGCAGAGCCGGGGCGCGGCGCTGGGCACGGCGAACGGGCTGGTCGACACCGGCCAGGTGATCGGCCCGCTGCTGGGGGCGCTCATGGCCGGGCTCCTCCCGGCGCCCGCGGCGTTCGCCGCGATCGGGGCACTGCTGCTCGCGGCGTCGGGCCTGGCGGCGTGGGGCGTGCGCGGCGGCGCCCCGAGTCCTGTCCCCGACCGGCTGGCGCCGTCCCGTCCGTGAGCGAGGTGGGAGATGACATCCAGACCTGTGACGCGAACAGCCTGCAGGGCGGTCCGACCGGTCGTCGGCTCTCGCGGCCGCGTCCCCAACGGTCCGGCGGCCCCTGGCCGCCCCGTCCCGGCGGTCACCCCTGCCCCCTGGCCGTCCTCCGCCGCCCCCGCTACAGCGCTGTGGAAGACGAGGTCAAGAGCCGGTGTACGGACGCCCGGCCCGACCGCCCATGTGTTCGTCGGCGACCGCCCCGCCTTCACACGGCAGACCTGGAGCAGGGAAATGACCTCTCCCCCGCAGATGCGGCAGGAACACACGGACGCCGCCCGGCACGACGGCGTCCACCGGAGTCGTACGGCGGCCCTCGGCCGCCCGCTGATGGGCGGGCCGCCGGGCAAGGCCCCGACGGGACGACGGGACCGGGCCGAAACCGTGACGCCGACGCCGAGACCGCCGAACGGAGACGACACCCCTCCGGCACCGTCGGCGATCCCCATGGGTGTCCGCCGACGACCGACCGCCCACCGAACACCACCCGAGGCACACGCCCCAGCGGCCTCCGCACCCCGAGGACGAGTCCGATGACGCCCATCACCACCGCGCCCGAGCACCGCGCACGAACGCACGCCGACCCCCGCGCCGAGGCCGAGCGGGCCGCGGTGCAGCGGCTCCTCAACACCTACCTCCGTGAATCCGGGACCCCCCTCGTCCCGGACGGCGGCGACCGGGCGCGGATCGCCCTCCCCGTCGCGGACGCCTCCCTCGTCGTACCCGTCGTCCACCGCTCCGTGTTCGGCCACCACGCCTACGGCGCACCCCTGCGGCTGGAGCCCTCGCGCGGCGCCTCCGCCCCCGTCCACCTGGACGACCTGGTCCGGCTGGTGCTCGACGAGGTGGAGGCGATCGCCGCCCGCGTGTTCGGCCCGGTCCCCGACGCCGACGACCGCAAGCGCGCGCTCGCCGAGCAGATCCGGAGCAGCGTCGACGCCACCACGCGGTACCTGGAGCACCACCGGAACACCGGCACCAGTGCCCGCACCGGCACCGGCGTACCCGACGACCCGACCCGCGCCGCCGAGCAGTCCGTCCTCCTGGGCCACCCCTTCCACCCCACGCCCAAGAGCGTCCAAGGGTTCGGCGACGAACTCGCCTCCTACGCCCCCGAACTGGGCGCCTCCTTCGTCCCGCACTGGTTCGCGGTGGACCGGAGCATCCTGCTGGAGCGCCGCACCGGCCCCGGCCCGTGGACCCCCGACCCGGTCGCCGCCGCGGCGCGGGAGGCCCTGGGCGGCGCCGCCCCGGACGGCGCCTCCGCCCTGATCCCGGTCCACCCCTGGCAGGCCCGCCACCTCGCCTCGCGCACCGATGTCGCGCGCCTGACCGCCGACGGCCTGCTCACCGACCTGGGCCCACTCGGCGCGCGGGTCTACCCCACCTCCTCGGTGCGCACCGTCTGCGACCCGCGCTTCCCCACCTCCTGGAAGCTGCCGCTGCACGTGCGCATCACCAACTTCGTGCGCACCAACCCCGTGCCGCACCTGGTGCGGGCGGCCGACGCCGCGGCCGTGGTCGCGGCGCTCGCCCCGGAGTGGGACCACCCCGGCTTCGCCGCGCTCGCCGAGACCGGCTTCCGCACGCTCGACCCGGCCGCCGTCGGCGACGACCTGGCCGCCGACCTCGGTGTGCTCTACCGCGACTCCCCCACCGCCGACGGGCGGCAGGCCCCCCAGGTGCTCGCCGCCCTCCTGGAGGAGCGCGACGGCGAGGAGCCCGGCCTCGTGCGCGAGGTGCGCTGCTGCTCCCCCGACCCCGGCACGCGCCCCGGCGCCGACCACACCGCCGACTGGCTGCGCCGCTACCTCGCCGTGTCCCTGGTCCCGCTGCTTGAGGTGTTCGAGCGCGACGGCGTGGCCTTCGAGGCGCACGCGCAGAACGCCCTGCTGGCCACCGACGGCGGCCGCCCCGCCGCCTTCCGGGTGCGGGACATGGAGGGCACCGCCGTCAGCCGGGACCGCCTGCGCCCCGGCACCGGCCCGGCCCCGGACAGCCCGCTGCTCTACGGCGACGACGAGGCCTGGCTGCGGCTGCGCTACTACGCGGTGACCAACCAGCTCGGCCATGTGGTCGCCGTGCTGGGACGGCACACCGGCGCCGACGAGGCCGCGCTCTGGAGCACGGTCCGCGCGGTCCTGGCCGGCCGGCCCGGCACCCGCGCCGCCGACCTGCTCTCCCGCCCCTCCCTGCCCGCCAAGGCCAACCTGGTCAGCCGGTTCGCCGGGCGGGGCGAGGACCCCCTGTACGTCGACGTCCCCAACCCCTTGTTCGAGGTGAACCGATGACCGCCCCGCCCGTTCCCGAGCCCCCGGTCGCCGCCGCTCTGCGCGCCCCGGCCCACGACGCGGTCCGGCGTCGGGTGTTCCGCCAGCTGGTGGAGTCGCTGCTGTACGAGGACGCGGTGCGCACCGCCGACATCGGCGGCGGCACTGTCGCCGTCGAGGGCGCGGACGACCGCGGGGAGCCCGTGCGGTACGTGTTCACCGCCCGCCGCCGGTACGGCTTCGGCCGCGTGGCCCTCGGCCCCGAACCGGTCCGCCGGGAGGCAGGGGGCGCCTCCGCCGAGGCCGACTCGCCCGCCCGGTTCCTGGCCGAGGCGCGGCCGGCGCTCACGGCCGACCCCGACTGCCTGGCCCGGTTCGCCCGGGAGCTTGAGGCGACGCTGGTCAAGGACACGCTGGCGCAGTACGTGCGCGCCGAGCGGGGCGACGTCATGGCCCGGCACGACTACGACACCCTGGAGGGGACGGTCACCGACGGGCACCGGTACCACCCGGCCTACAAGTCCCGCATCGGGTTCGACCTGGACGACCACGCCGCCTACGGCCCGGAGTTCCTGAACCCGGTCCGGCCGCTGTGGGTGGCCGCCCGCCGGGACGTCGCCCGGGTGTCGGCGGCGGCCGGGCTGGACGAGGACGCCTTCCTGGAGGGGCAGCTCGGCGAGGACACAGCGACCGCGTTCCGGGAGCACCTGGCCGCGGACGGGCTGGACCCCGGCGACTACACGCTGGTCCCCGTCCACCCGTGGCAGTGGCGCGAGCACATCGCGCCACTGTGGGCCGCCCAGCTGCGCCGACAGGAGGTCGTGCCGCTGGGCGAGGACCCGCACGCGTTCGCCGCCCAGCAGTCCATCCGCACCCTGAGCTGCCGGGACGCGCCCGAGCGCCCCTACCTCAAGCTCGCGCTGTCCATCGTCAACACCTCCACGAGCCGGGTGCTGGCCCCGCACACGGTGGCCAACGCCCCCCTGGTGTCGGACTGGCTGCGCGGCGTCGCCGACGGCGACGCGTACCTGCGCGATGAGTGCCGCACCATCGTGCTCGGCGAGGTGATGGGCGCCTCCGTCGACCCGCCTCCGGCGGCGGAGATGGTGCGCTCGGACACCTACGGCGCGCTCGCCTGCATCTGGCGCGAGAGCATCCACCCGTTCCTGCGGGCGGACGAGCGGGCGGTGCCGTTCACCGCGCTCACCGCCCGGGAGCTGGACGGCACCCCGGTGGTCGACCCGTGGGTGCGGGCGCAGGGCGTGCGTCCGTGGGTGCGCGGGGTGGTGCGCGCGGGGGTGCTGCCGCTGCTGCACCTGTTGTTCCGGCACGGCATCGCGTGCGAGGCGCACGCCCAGAACATGGTGCTGGTGCACAGGGACGGGGTGCCCGAGCGGGTGGCGCTGAAGGACTTCCACGACGGGATCCGCTTCTCCCCCGGCCACCTGGCCCGCCCCGGGGACCGGCCCGACCTGGCCGCCCCGCCGCCCCACCACGTCAACGCCAACTCGTTCCTGGAGACCGACGACCCGGCCCAGGTCGCCGACTTCCTGCTGGATGCGCTGTTCTTCGTCAACGTCGGCGAGCTGGCGCTGTTCCTCGACGACGCCTACGGGTTCGACGAGGAGGAGTTCTGGTCGCTGGTCCGGGACGAGGTGCGCGCCTACCAGAAGCGGTTCGCGGGCCTGGAGGGCATGGAGGACCGCTTCGCCCTGTTCGACGTCTTCAAGCCGACCCTGGAGGTGGAGAAGCTGACCACGCGACGGCTGCTGCCCGACACCGAGCTCCGCGTGCACGCGGTGCCCAACCCGCTGTCCGGGACGGGGGCGGAGCGGTGCTGAAGCCCAACGCGGTCCGCGCGGCCCTGCGGGAGGGGCGGGAGGTGTACGGCCTGTTCTGCTCCATCCCGAACCCGGTGCTGGTGGAGATGATCGGCTGCGCCGGATACGACTTCGTCGTGCTGGACGCCGAACACGCGCTGGTCGACCCCGAGGGCCTGGAGAACCTGGTGCGGGCGGCCGAGGCCGTCGGCCTCACCCCGTTCGTGCGGGTGCCGGAGAACGATCCGGGGGCGATCCTCAAGGTGCTGGACGCGGGCGCCATGGGGGTCGTCGTCCCGCACGTGCGCACCCGCGCGGACGCCGACGCGGCGGTCCGCGCGGCCCGGTACGCGCCCGAGGGCATGCGCAGCCTCAACGGCGGGCGCGTTCCCGGGTTCGGCCTGATCGACCTGGCCGAGTACGTGCGGCGCGCCAACGAGGAGGTGATGGTGGTCCCGATGATCGAGGACGCCGAGGGGGTCGACGCCCTGCCGGAGATCCTGGCCGGGGGCGGCATCGACCTCGTCCTGGAGGGCGCCGCCGACCTGTCGCAGTCCTACGGGGTGACCTGGCGGACGCGGCACCCGGTGGTGGTGGACGCGCTGCGGCGGATCCACGCCGCATGCGTGGAGCACGGGGTGCCGTACTGCGCCCTGCCGCGCACGCCGGAGGACCACGAGGCATGGCGCGAGGCCGGGGTGAAGGCCTTCGTGCTGGGAGAGGAGCGCGGCCTGGCCTTCCGCGCCCTGCGCGGGCACCTGGACGCGCACCGCGGCGGCTGCCCGGCCGGGTCGGACGGGGTGTCAGGGTCGGACGGGGTGTCAGGGTCGGCCGGGGTAGCCGGGTCGGCCGGGGTAGCCGGGTCGGCCGGGGTAGCCG
>NZ_JAQFWQ010000169.1 GCF_027706725.1 Nocardiopsis endophytica | reverse complement strand
ACCTGGTTTAGACCACCCGGGCCCACGAACGCTCTAGAGTGGGAAGAGTGACACGACGAGCAAAGATCGTCGCGACCCTCGGCCCGGCCACAGCGAGCCCGGAGATCCTCCGCGAGCTCGTCGACGCCGGCCTCGACGTCGCACGACTCAACCTCAGCCACGGAACCCACGACGACCACCGCGCCAACTACGAAAACGTGCGCGCGGCGGCCCACGAGAAAGGCCGCAACGTCGGCATCCTCGCCGACCTCCAAGGCCCCAAGATCCGCCTGGGCACCTTCGCCGACGGGCCCATCGAACTCACCCCCGGCGACCCCTTCACCATCACCGTCGACGACGTCCCCGGCGACGCCCGCCGCGTCTCCACCACCTACAAGGGACTCACCGGCGACGTCCGCCCCGGCGACCGCGTCCTCATCGACGACGGACGCATCGTCCTGGAGTGCACCAAGACCACCGGAACCGACGTGCACACCCGCGTCGTCATCGGCGGCCCCGTCTCCGACCACAAGGGCCTCAACCTGCCCGGCGTCGCCGTCAGCGTCCCCGCGCTCACCGACAAGGACACCGAAGACCTGCGCTGGGCCCTGCGCCAAGGCGTCGACATGGTCGCCCTGTCCTTCGTGCGCAGCCCCGCCGACGCCGACGAGGTCCACGCCATCATGGACGAGGAGGGCGTGCGCGTCCCCCTCATCGCCAAGATCGAAAAACCCCAGGCGGTCGAACGCCTCCAGGACATCATCGAGGTCTTCGACGGCGTCATGGTCGCCCGCGGCGACCTCGGCGTCGAACTGCCCCTGGAGAACGTCCCCATGGTGCAGAAGCGCGCCATCGAGCGCTGCCGCGACAAGGCCAAACCGGTCATCGTCGCCACCCAGATGCTCGAATCCATGATCAGCGCGCCTCGGCCCACCCGCGCCGAGGCCTCCGACGTCGCCAACGCCGTCCTCGACGGCGCCGACGCCGTCATGCTCTCCGGCGAGACCAGCGTCGGCGCCTACCCCGTCGAAACGGTCCGCACCATGGACCGCATCGTCGTCGCCGCCGAACAGGAATCCCTGCGCGCCTCGCACATCCTCAACCGGGTGCCCGAGACCACCGGCGGAGCCATCGCCCGCGCCGCCGCCGAAGTCGGAGCCACCATCGGCGCCAAGGCCCTCGTCGCCTTCACCATGTCCGGCGAGACCGCCCGCCGCCTGGCCCGGTACCGCTCGCCCATCCCGCTGATCGCCTTCACCACCCTGGACAGCACCCGCGGGCGCCTGTCCCTGCAGTGGGGCGTGGACTCGCACTGCGTCCCCTGGGTCGACCACACCGACGAGATGGTCCGCCAGGTCGAGACCGAGCTCCTCGAAATGGGCATCTACCAGAAGGGCGACAAGGTCGTCATCGTGGCGGGCAGCCCGCCCGGAACCCCCGGTTCCACCAACTCCCTGCGCGTGCACCGCATCGGCGACGCCATCACGCACGGGAAGTGATCCGCCGCTGAACCGGCAGGGGCACCGGCCGAGGGACGCACACCGTCCCCGCCGACGACGCCCCGCCGACAGGCCCCGCACCCGGGAACGCCCCCAGGGCGACTCCCGGGCGGGGGCCTGAGGGGGCGGCGGACCGGCCAACAGGCGCACAACGCGCCTGCCGACCGCCCCCACCCCCCCCGGCGCAGCGAATACCAAGCCCCTCCCCGCGGAGAGCGGGGGAGCAGTGGGCGAGCGCGTCAGAAGACGGGGAACAGAGCAGACGGGGAACAGGGGACACCGCGCTCAAGACGAGGACGCCGTCCCGACCGCATCCGGAACCGACGGCATCCGGAACAGAGCGCCAAGAGCCGCGCACCCATCGGCATCAGCGCCGACGCGCGCCCGCCTGACCCCCCTCGACACCGCCGAACGGCTCACCGCCCGGCCCACTGCCCGCCTCACCGGCCTCCGGCGCGGCCCCCTCATCCACCGCCTCACGCGGCCGAGGCGGATCCTCCGCGCCATCCGCGCCGTCGCCCCGGCCGCCGTCGACCGCGCCCTCCCCGACCGGCCCGGCGCCATCGACCGGCCCCAACGCCCCGGCCTCGGCACGGCCGGACCCGCGGACCCCCACCTCCGGGCGGTCCAGACCATCCGCACCGGCGACACCATCGACAGCGACACCATCGACGTCATCGAAGACGACCTCATCGAGCTCAGGGTCGCCGACCCCGTGCTCCGCCAGAACCGGGTCGCCCGCCGCCGCGCCACCCACGAGCCCGTCAGCGCCCTCCGCGCCGCCGCCGCGCTCACCGCCGGAGGCACCGTCCGCCGCCACCGGAACACCCCCGGCGGCCTCAACCGCCTCACCACCGGGCCTAGCGCCCTCCGACGGCACACCCGCCACGGCACCCGGAAGCACGTACGACCCCTCGCCGGTGCCCGCCGGCTCGTACGGCACCCGCTCCAACGGCATGTCCCACGGCAGCAGCCGCCACGGACTGTCATCGTCCGTCGTCAAGATCCCCAGCGCCGTCCACACCCGGTCCGGCTCACCATCGCCACCGGCACCGCCCCGCCACAGCAGGTACCCCCCGTGGAACGCCGCCGACAACCGGTCCCAACCCGAGAACCGGCGCTGCAGATCCGTCGCCACCCGGCGCAGCAGGTTCTGCGTCTCGGCCCGGCTGAGCCAGCTCAGCGTCGCACCACCGCACGCCAACCGCACCAGGTGCGCCGACTTCCACCACTCATAGGAGCCGATCACCACCGAGCCGACACCCTCCTCGGCGCCGGTCACCTCGCGCATCCGCTCCACCTGCTCCGGAGTCAGGCGCACGCGCTGCTCCGGCGCCGCGCCCCCCGCCGCCCCCGCCCCCTCGGGCGGGCGCGTGCGCGCCACCCCGGTGCGCAGGTCGATCAGCAGGTCCGGGTGCGGGGCCGAATGCAGCTCCTCCCAGAGCGACTCGACCGTGGCCAGCAGGCCCGCACGGTCGGTGATGCCCCACTCCTCCTCCAGCACCTTGCGGTACCGGCGGCGCAGCTGCGGGCGGGAGATGACGTCCCACGGCTCGGCGACCGCCACCCGGAACGGCGCGGCGACCGCCGCCGCCCAGCGCTCGGTGCTCAATGGGCCGTCCCGGTCACGGGCGCGCAGGGCGGGGGCCTCGCGGGAGCCGATGACGAGCTCGGCGAAGGAAAGGCCCATGAGGGCGGCGATGGGCAGGAACGCCCAGCCGCCCTGGCCGGTGGCGACGAGCACGACGATGAGCAGCGCCAGCGGGGCCAAAAGCCACGGCTGCCGCCGCTTGGAGCCCCAGGCGACCACCGCCCAGGAACCGATCACCAGGATCCCGAGGATCCCGGCCACCGCGGTCAGCACCGCCCACTCCCTTCGCACCGGACGACGCCGGAGGGCGTACGTCCGCGACACTCCCGGCTTCCAGCATCGGGGACTCGGGGCCGTCATGGCGACGAAACCCACGTGTTGTGCTCAGGTTGTGGCCGTGATGTGACCACAGGGAGTGACGTGGAGGTAGGCGGAGGATAAGGATGGGCCGGATCAGCTCTTCGGGCCGATGAAGGTGTCCAGAAGGGCGACGGAGTCCTTCCTGGCGACGGAGAGGGTGCCGGTGTCCTGGTGGTGCGCGACCTTGTTCGGCACCCAGACCAGTTTCCACTTGGCTCCTACTTGGTCCAGTGCTCCTCCGAGGATGCTGTGGATGTCCTTAGAGGTGTTGCTGAACGAGTACCGCAGGTACTCATAGTGCTTCCACTCACCTGCCACCATTCGACGGACCCTGTTGGTGGCTCGGCTGCCATCAGAGTGGAAGAGCCCTCGGATCAGCTGACGGGGGTGGGCCGTCACGACTTCCTGCTGCCAGTCCTCGAGCTCGATCGATCTGGAGTGCTTTGGGCCAGGCCCGTGCTGGGGGAATATGCACGGCCAGTGCTTCGACACCGCCTGCACGACCGTGCACCCGGGCTTCTCGCGAGTAAAGGGCGTGACGGGAAAGACGGACCCCACCGCCCTACGACACTCCTCGACGAGGTCCGTGTAGATGGCGCTGCAATAGATCGCCAATAAGTAGGTCCCGTTCTTAGTGCGAACGATGTGGCCGTCCCCTAGGTACAGGCCGAGAAGGTAGGCATAGGCGTTCTCATCGAGAGGGGCGCCGGCGCAGGAGGGGCAGTACGTAGTCCTGTCTGCACGGTAGCTCTCCTGTCTGGGGCCTCGCCGACGCCCTGTTCTCCAGTGCCGGACGGTCCAGATCGACACGCCGATGCTCTGTGCGACCTGTCGGTCGGTCCACCCCTGGGCATGCAGGCGCAGGGCTTCGTCCACGACTTCACGGGGATACATGCGTTCGAGTATCGCCTGTGAGGTCGTATGTGTGTTCGAGTTTCACAGAAAAAAAGAAAGCCATCCGAAAGATGGCTTTTGAGAGGAAGTGCCCCGAGTGGGATTCGAACCCACACTGTACGAGGTTTGAGCTCGCTTTCTCTTCCTATTGGAATATCGGGGCCTTTATGCCCAATGGGGCGATTTTCTATTATCGCTCGACGTGGGTTCTCCAGGGGGAGTGTCCCATCCGCGCTCCCAGCGCGCGCCGCAGGCGGTGCAGACCATCGTAGCGGATCTCGGTACCCTCGTGTTCGTGACGACGACGCAGAGCCGCGTGGTGATCGCGGAAGACGAGGCCCTGATCCGGCTGGACCTCAAGGAGATGCTCGAGGAGGACGGCTATGCCGTCGTGGGCGAGGCGGGGGACGGTGAGACGGCGATACGCCTGGCCGCCGAGCTCAAGCCCGACCTGGTCATCCTCGACATCAAGATGCCCGTCCTGGACGGGTTGTCGGCCGCCGAGCGGATCGCCGCCGAGCGCATCGCCCCCGTCGTCATCCTGACGGCGTTCTCGCAGCGCGAGCTGGTGGAGCGCGCGCGGGACGCCGGGGCGATGGCCTACCTGGTGAAGCCGTTCAGCAAGTCCGACCTGGTGCCCGCCATCGAGATGGCGGTCAGCCGGTACGCCGAGCTGTCCGCCCTGGAGGCCGAGGTGTCGGGGCTGCAGGACCGCCTGGAGACCCGCAAGCTCGTCGAGCGGGCGAAGGGGCTGCTGCAGAGCCGGCACGGGCTCAGTGAGCCGGAGGCCTTCCGCTGGATTCAGAAGAACTCCATGGACCGCCGGCTGACCATGCGCAAGGTCGCCGAGACCGTGGTCGAGACGCTCGAACAGGAGCAGCAGGGCTGACGCGGGGTACGGCGGCCGCCCGGGCGATCCCCGGACGGCCGCCGAACCCCGATACGGTCCAGGTCCAGGCCCCGCCGCATACGCGGCGGGGCTTTTCTCGTGCCCGGTGTCCTGTACGGACGCGGGTAAGGGGCGGGCGGGGTGGCGGCCCCCGGCGCCGGCGCCTCCCGGCCTCCCGCCGACTACGCTCCGTGCTCCACACACCCCCGCCCCCTCCGGGCACCCTTCCCCACCCGCCCCTACCGCCCCATCCCTCCCGCTGGTCAACCGGTGTCCCGTTCCGATCCGGTCACAGATCCGCACGGTGGGGTACCGGTTGGATCACGTCGCATTAGACCTGCTGAACAGCCTGCCTAAACCGGGCTAAACTCACGCCACCGACGGAAAACAGCAGGTTCCGGGCGAACCGCCCGGAACCGGTCCAGTTCTCAGATGCGCAAGGAGCGCGCGTGCGCACACGCCTCGTGACTGTGCTGCTCGCCGTGATCGCCGCTCTCATGGTGATCCCAGGAACGGCAGCGGCAGACGCCCAGGGCGGTGAGAACCTCAACGGTCAGATTCGTCAGCCGACCACCATCGAAGGCCTGGAGATCACGGTCTACGAAGGGTTCGAGGGCGACGAGGTGATCGGTGAGGCCACCACCGACTCCGAAGGAAAGTGGGAAGTGGGGTTGCCCGGTCCGGGCGACTACCGCGTGGTCCTCGACGAGGACACGGTTCCCGACGAATACGTGGTCCCCGACAAGCCGGGGTCGGAGCTGGAGGTGAGCGTCCGCCCGGACCAGCAGCGGACGGTGGTCTTCCGCCTGATGACGCCCGCCGAGGCGGCCGAGGAGTCCAAGGAGGCCTCGCAGGAGGCGACCCAGGACGATGACGGCGGCGCCGGCGGCGGGGACGCCGCCGAGGGCGAGGAGGACGCCGCGGTGCCCGGTGTGGAGCCGGGGACCTCCTTCGGGGAGAAGGTCCTTCAGCTGACGGTCGCGGGCCTGACGTTCGGGCTGATCATCGCCGTCTCGTCGGTGGGCCTGTCGCTGATCTTCGGCACCACGCGGATGATCAACTTCGCGCACGGCGACATGGTCACCTTCGGCGCGTTCATGGCGATGATGTTCGCGAACATGACGCTGTTCTCGTCGCTGCACGGGGTGTTCGAGGGCGTCCCGGTGCTGGACTTCGTGTTCAACCCGCTGGTGCTGGGGCTGGTCCTGGCGGTGGTGCTGGGCGCGGTGCTCGGCGCGGGCCTGGAGCGGTTCCTGTGGCGGCCGCTGCGGCGGCGGAACGTGGCGCTGATCCAGATGTTCATCGTGACCATCGGGTTCTCGCTGGTGCTGCGGCACGTGCTGCTGGTGGTCTTCGGTGCGCGGCGCGACAAGTACGCGCAGTTCCGCATCCAGCAGCCGTGGGAGCTGGGGCCGCTGTCGATCACGCCGCGCGATGCGGCGATCCTGTTCATCGCGGTGGTCGTGCTGGTGCTGGTGGCGAGCATGCTGCAGTTCACTCGGATGGGCAAGGCGATGCGCGCGGTCGCCGACAACCGGGACCTGGCCGAGTCGTCGGGGATCGATGTGGACCGGGTGACGCTGTACGTGTGGGGCCTGGGCGGCGCGTTGTCGGCGCTGGGCGGTGTGCTGTACGGCCTGAACCAGACGGTGCACTGGCAGATGGGCTTCCACCTGCTGCTGCTGATGTTCGCCGCGGTGATCCTGGGTGGTCTGGGGACCGCTTACGGGGCGATGGCGGGCGGCATCGTGATCGGCCTGGTGGCGATGCTGTCGACGCTGTGGTTCTCGCCGCAGCTGATGAACGTGTGGGCGCTGGGGATCATGATCCTGGTGCTGCTGGTCCGGCCCCAGGGGATCCTGGGCCGCCGTGAGCGAGTGGGCTAGGGGGATTGCGCGATGGACATCTTGACGATCTCCCTGGAGACGGCGATCGGGCCGATCGCGGCGGTGTACGTGCTGGCGGCCATCGGGCTGAACATGCACTTCGGGTACACGGGCCTGCTGAACTTCGGCCAGGTGGGCTTCATGCTGGTGGGCGCCTACGGTGTGGGCGTCGGCGTGGGGACGTTCGGGCTGTCGCTGTGGGTGGCGGTGGCGTTGAGCATCGCGTGTGCGGCGGTGCTGGCGCTGTTGTTGGGTATTCCGACGCTGCGGCTGCGGGCCGACTATCTGGCGATCACGACGATCGCGGTGGCTGAGGCGGCTCGGCTGCTGTACCGGGCGGAGTTCGCGCGGCCGCTGACGGGCGGCGTGTACGGGCGGCAGAGCCTGGCGGCGGGGTTCTATGAGGCGAATCCGATTCCGCCGGGCGATTACGGTGTGGGCGATTTCGACTTCTCGGCGAACCAGTTGTGGCTGATGCTGGTGACGTGGAGCCTGGTGGGGCTGGCGCTGTTGTTGACGGCGGCGCTGATGCACAGCCCGTGGGGCAGGGTCATCAAGGGCATCCGCGAGGACGAGGACGCGGTGCGCAGCCTGGGCAAGGACGTGTTCGTCTATAAGACGCAGAGCCTGGTGCTGGGCGGTGTGCTGGGTGGTCTGGCCGGTGCGATGCTGGCGATCAACCAGCAGAACATCACCCCGGACCAGTTCATGCCGCAGGTGACGTTCTATCTGTGGGCGATGCTGCTGCTGGGCGGTGCGGCGCGGACGTTCGGCCCGGTGCTGGGTCCGATGCTGCTGTGGTTCCTGCTGACGGCGTTCGATGAGTCGTTGCGCCAGTTGGTGGCGGCGGGGGCGCTGCCGTTCATCGACGGGAGCGACATCGGTGCGCTGCGGCACGCGTTCGTGGGTCTGGCGCTGGTGGTGTTGATCGTGTACCGGCCGCAGGGCCTCATCGGCGACCGCAAGGAGATGCTGGTCAATGTCAAGTGAGTCGAGGACCGCCGATGGGGCGGTGCGCGATCGGATGGCCGGTGTGGAGCCCGCGGCGGGTGTGGCGAAGCCGGATCCGATCCTGAAGGCGTCGGGGGTGCGCCGGTCGTTCGGCGGCCTGACGGCGGTGGACGTGGGGCACCTGGAGGTGCAGCGGGGCACGATCACGGCGTTGATCGGGCCGAACGGTGCGGGCAAGTCGACGCTGTTCAACCTGTTGACGGGGTTCGACCGGGTGGACGCGGGCGAGTGGTCGTTCGAGGGCCGCCGGCTGAACGGCCTGGGGGGCCACCGGGTGGCGCGCCAGGGGATGGTGCGCACGTTCCAGTTGACGAAGGCGCTGACGCGGTTGACGGTGCTGGACAACATGTTGTTGGCGGCGCCGGGCCAGTCGGGTGAGGGTTTCGTGGGGTCGCTGCTGCGTCCGCGGTGGCGGCACCAGGAGGAGGCCAACCGCGAGCGGGCCATGGAGCTGTTGGCGCGGTTCAAGCTGGATGCGAAGAGGGATGATCTGGCGGGGAGCCTGTCGGGCGGCCAGCGCAAGCTGTTGGAGATGGCGCGGTCGCTGATGGTGAATCCGTCGATGGTGATGCTGGACGAGCCCATGGCGGGGGTGAACCCGGCGCTGGTGCAGTCGTTGCTGGGGCACATCACGTCGCTGCGGGACGAGGGCATGACGGTGCTCTTCGTGGAGCACGACATGGACGTGATCATGGGGATCAGCGACTGGATCGTGGTGTTGGCGCAGGGGAGTGTGATCGCCGAGGGGCGGCCGGAGGACATCCGGTCGAACCAGGAGGTGGTGGACGCTTATCTGGGTGCGCACCATGACGAGCCGGGTGCGAGCGCCCCGGGTTCGGGGGAGGAGGCCTGATGGCAGGGAGCGGCGGGCCGGGCCCGGCGGACGAGGAGGCGCGCCAGGAGGCCCGTGAGGAGGTGCTGGAGCACGCCGGGACGGGTCCGGTGGCGGACTATTCGGAGTTCCTGCTGGTGGCCGATGACGTCAAGGCGGGTTACATCCCCGAGGTGAACATCCTGAACGGGTGCACGCTGACGCTTCGCGAGGGCGAGGTGGTGGGCGTGATCGGCCCGAACGGGGCGGGCAAGTCGACGCTGATCAAGACGATCTTCGGGCTGTTGCCGGTGCGTGAGGGCGCGCTGGTGCTGCGGGGGTCGTCGATCGCGAACCTGAGCGCGCACGAGCTGGTGGAGCGGGGGGTGGGGTACGTCCCGCAGACGCAGAACGTGTTCCCGTCGCTGACGGTGGAGGAGAACCTCGAGATGGGGGTCTTCTTGCGGCCGAAGGCGTTCCGGGAGCGGTTCGCGGTGGTGGCGGAGCTGTTCCCGCTGTTGGGTGAGCGGCGCCGGCAGAAGGCGGGTGCGCTGTCGGGCGGTGAGCGCCAGATGGTGGCGATGGGCCGGGCGCTGATGATGGAGCCGTCGGTGGTGTTGTTGGACGAGCCGACGGCGGGGTTGTCGCCGATCTATCAGGACGAGGTCTTCCAGCGGGTGAAGCAGATCAATGCGGCCGGGGTGTCGGTGATCATGGTGGAGCAGAACGCCCGCCGGTGCCTGCAGATCTGTGACCGCGGCTATGTGCTGGACCAGGGGCGGAACGCCTATACGGGTACGGGTCGGGAGCTGTTGGAGGATCCGAACGTGATCGAGCTGTACCTGGGGACGCTGGCGAAGGCGGACTGAGGGTCTTTCCTGCTTTTCGCGGGGGCGGCGCCGTGCGGCGCCGCCCCCGTTCGCCGTGTGTGTGGGGGCGTCGGGGTGTCCGTCCGGGGCGGCCGCCGAGCAGTGGGGGTCGGCGGGGGCGGGGGCGCGTCTGTTGGAGCGGTGCGGTCTTCTTCCACCCCCAGGCGGCCGGAGGGCGGGCGGCGGGGTGGCGTGTGGGCCGGGCCCGTCTGTTCCGGGCGAGGTGGGCCGGGGCGCCTGTCCTCCGCCTCCTCAGCGGGGGCCGGGATGTCATGCCGCCTGCCGGCGCGTTCCGGGGTGCTCCGGGCATCCGGGGTGCTCCGGGCATGGTGAAGGCCCCCGCGCGGCGTGCCGCGCGGGGGCCTTCGGCGTCCGCCCCTCTAGGTGGGCGTCGGCCCCTCGCCCTCTGGGCTAGGGGACGGTGATGGCGTCCTGCTTCTCGTGGACGCCTTCGTCGTCGAATCCGTAGACCTGGAAGGTCGCGGTGGTGACGTTGCCGTCGTCATCGAAGTCGATGGGACCGCTGACGCCCTGGTAGTCGATGTCCTCGCCGTCGGCGATGAGCTGCTTGCACTCCTCGAAGGTGCTGCACTCGGTGCCGTCCTTGGACACGGCCGCGACCTCGTTGACGAACTCGGCGGGGTCGTTGGTGCCGGCCTGCTCGGCGGCCAGGGCGGTGACGATGGCGCAGTCGTAGACCTGGCCGGCGAACTGGAACACCTCGAGCTCGGAGTCGTACTCGGTGAGCCCGCCGATGAAGTCCTCGGTGCCGACGTCGGGGGCGGTGCCCTGGAAGCCGGCGATGGTGCTCGGGTCGCTGGAGTCGACCTTCTCGGCGAGGTTCTCGTCGTTGAGGCCGTCGGTGGCGTACATCTGGTCGGCGTTCACGCCGTCCTCGATGAGGCCGGTGATGATCTGCACGCCCTCCTCGAAGGAGACGAGCACGTTGGCGTCGGCCTCGGCGTTGGCCATCTCGTTGACCACGGCGTCGAAGTTGGGCGCGTTGGGGTCGTAGCCCTCGTTGTAGGAGACCTCGATGCCGTTCTCCTCCAGCGCGTCGGCGGCGGCGTTGGCCAGGCCCTCGCCGTAGTCGTCGGCGCGGTAGGTGATGGCGACGCTCTGGTGGCCGTCGGCGGCGATCTTCTCGGCGAGCACGGGGCCCTGGAGGAGGTCGCTGGGGGCGGTGCGCCAGTAGAACCCGGTGTCGTCCTCTTCGGCGAGCCCGGGCGCGGTGTTGGAGCCCGAGCACTGGACGACCTGGTTGCTGGTGACGGTGTCCATGATGGCCTGGGTCATGCCGGAGGCGGCCGCGCCCAGGATGATGTCGGCGCCCTGGTCGACCTCGCGCTGGGCGGCGTCGTTGGCCTGGGCGGCGTCGTTGGCCTCGTCGCCCTCGATGAAGTCGGGCAGCTCGGAGCCGTTCACCCCGCCGGCGTCGTTGATCTGCTGGAGGGCGTACTTGGCGGCCGACTCCTGGGGTGGGCCCAGGTGGGCCAGGTCGCCGGTCTGGGGGAAGACGTACCCGAACTGCAGGGCGTCTTCGCCACCTCCACCACCGCCGTTGCCGCCGTCGCCGCCGCATGCGGCGAGGCCCAGGGTGAGGGCCGCGGCCGCAGCTGTGAGGCTGAGGGCCTTGGTGCTCGGCATTCAGGTCTCTCCGTTCAACCGGCTGGTTCGGTTCGAGGTCGGCGGTCGGCTCAGCGGGTGCGCGCCCGGCGGACCGGTGGTCCGTCCGTCGCGCTTAACCGACTGCGTTAGCGGAGCTTAATTCGGTTCGTGGTGGTTTCGGAAGAAGGCCGGATCCGTTGCGGCCGACTCGGGTTCATGCCGTTATCGGGTCGTAGTGAAGGGTGGGGCAACCCTGCGTGGCGGTGACGTCGCACGTCAGGGCGGTCACCCTGCGGGGCGGCGGGGGCCGGGATGTCATGCCGCCTGCCGGCGC
>NZ_JAQFWQ010000168.1 GCF_027706725.1 Nocardiopsis endophytica | reverse complement strand
TCTCGGGGGAGTCGGGCTTATCGCGTCCGGTTTGACCCCGGGTTCCCCGAGATCAACGCGGAGGGGGCCGCCCGGGCGGCGCATACCGGGCATAACGGGCGGCGGGAGAGGGGCTCGGGCATCCTGCGTCGTGGAATCGACGCTTTTGGGCTGATCAGGCGTCGGTTTCACGACGCAGGATGGCCGTGGTGCCCAGAAGGCGGGTTCTGGTCGAGCCGCTACCGCCCCGGTGTCCGGTTCGCCGGGTTCCGACGGCGCCGGCGCCGCCCGCGCCCTTGAGCGGGGTACCTGCTCAGTCGTCCGCCCACTGGACCCGCGAGCGGCCTGCCGGACGGCAAGCAGGGCCCGGGAATCGCCCCGCTCTCGCCGTCGCCGCCAGCCACGGCGACCACCCGCACGCGCCGCGCCCGACAGCGCTGCGGTGCGGGCCGCCGACCTCTCCTCGTCGCTGCCCTGCGCCCCACACCCCGACGGCCTTCCGCCCGGCCGGGGTCCTGAAGCGGGGCACCGGCTCAGCCGCCCGCTCTCACGCCGAGAACGCAAAACTTGAGGTGTCGGGTTCAACCCCGAGTTCCCCGAGATCATCGAGCTACGGCAACTCGATGATCCTTCCGGACACCGCCAGCAGGACCTCGTCCGATTCGTGGGCCAGGCGCTGGTTCAACCGGCCCAGCATGTCGCGGAACAGGCCACCGCTCCGCGTCGCCGGGACCACGCCCGAGCCGACCTCGTTGGTCACCGCCACCGAGTGGCCGGGGAAGCGGCGCCACGCGTCGAGGAGTTCTCCGATGCGGCGGTCGAGGCGCTCCTGTGCATCCGGAGGCGGGGTGTCGGACCACATGCCACACTCCTCCATCGCCCCGGCCAGCCACGTGCCCGCGCAGTCGAAGAGGACCGCCTCACCTGTCGCGGCAGCCTTGTCCAGTGCCGCCGCCGCGTCTCCGGTCTCCTCCGTCCTCCACCACGAAGGGCGGCGGGACCGGTGCGCGGCCACGCGTTCGGCCCACGCCGCGTCCCCCTCCGGGCGCGGGCCGGTGGCCACGTAGACCACGTGCGGTTCGGCGAGCATCCTCCGCTCGGCCTCGGCGGACTTGCCCGAGCGCGCTCCGCCGGTCACCAGGACCCGCCGGGCGGTCGGCCCGACGGGCTCCGGCAACGGGGCCACCTCGACGACCTGCCCGTCGGTCACCGGTTCGGCGCCCCACAGCGCCGCACGGCGCCGCAGCTCGGCGGGGGAGTGCACCCCGTGGCCCCCGCCGACCAGGAGGAAGCGCGTCCGGTCGTGGACGGCCCCGCGCCGCCGCAGGTCCCCTATGGCCTCGGGGGCGTCGGCGTGGACCACGACGACATCGGGGGGAAGCGAGGCACCGGGACCCTGCCGTCCCAGGCCGGACCGCTCGCCGTCGGCCAGGCCGGGGAAGGGGGCCGAAGAGGAGGGGTCAGGCTCGTCGCACTTCAGGAGCACCGGGCCGCCCCCATCGAACGCCAAGCCCTCAGGGCGCCGCGATGTCTGGATCGACCCCTCCACGTGGACGGCCAGCGGGCGCCGGGGCTCGGAGGCGGCGCGGCGGCAAGAGGCGCACCGGCACTCGGGCACCGGCCAGCCCTGGGGCGCGGCGGTCCCCATGAATCGAATGCGCATGCCCGCCAGTGAACACCAGGACGCGTAGGCTCGGCACCGCCGGGCCGCCCGGCCCGGCGCGGCTGAAGGAAGGAGCCCCATGGCCTGGAGCTGGCGCTACGAGAAGGAAGGCGGAGCGGTCCTGGAGGCCGAGGACCTGCCCGCCGAGACGTTCCCCTCGCGCGGGGACGCCGAGAGCTGGCTGGGCGAGGAGTGGCGCGACCTGCGTGAGGCGGGCGTGGAGCAGGTCAGCCTTCTGGAGGACGAGCGTGTGCAGTACACGATGAGCCTCGGCGAGGCCTGAGGCCCGGGGCGCCGCCCCGGTGGCCGTTCGTCCGCCGGGGCTCGGACGCCCGGGGGAGGGGCCTCGCAGGTCTTCGGCCCACTGGTCGATCGTCCGTGCCCGGGCCTGGAGACGGCGGCCGGCCCCGGGCCCCGGCACTCGGGGCGCCGGAGCCCGGAGGGCGGCCGCGCCCGATGGGACGGCCATGACCGGTGCAGCCACCCGGGGGCGGGGCGGCGACCCGCAGGCGCCTCCCGGCCCCGGCCTGCCTACGGACGGCGTTCGGGGCTCAGGGTCAGGCCCGGGTCGCGCTGGATGCTGTCGCCCAGGACCTCGTCGATCTTCTCCATCACCTCAGGCGCCAGGATCACGCCCGACGCCCGCACGTTGTCGCGCACCTGCTCCGGGCGGCTCGCGCCGATGATGGCCGAGGAGACGTTCGGGTTCTGCAGCACCCACGCCACCGCCAGGGCCGCCATGCTCAGCCCCACCTCGTCCGCGATCGGGCGCAGCCGCTGCACCCGGCGGAGCAGCTCCTCGTCCTCCATGTACTTGGCCATCATCTGCGCGCCGCCGGACTCGTCGGTCGCGCGGGACCCCGCGGGCGGGGCCTCGCCGGGCGCGTACTTGCCGGTGAGCAGCCCCTGCGCGATCGGCGACCAGACGATCTGCCCGAGCCCTTCGCGCTCGCACACCGGCACCACCGCCGACTCGATGACCCGCCACAGCATGTTGTACTGCGGCTGGTTCGACACCAGCCGGTCGAACCCCATGTCGTCGGCGATCTTCAGCGCGCGCTCGATCTCGTCGGCGCGCCACTCCGAGACCCCCACGTACAGGACCTTGCCCTGGCGGACCAGGTCGTCGAAGGCCCGGATGGTCTCTTCCAGGGGCGTCTCGTAGTCGAACCGGTGCGCCTGGTACAGGTCCAGGTAGTCGGTGCCCAGGCGCTGCAGGGACGCCTCGCACCCGCGCACGATGTGCTTGCGCGACAGTCCCCGGTCGTTCTTGCCATCGCCCACGGGCCAGTAGACCTTGGAGAAGATCTCGATGCCGTCCCGGCGCTCGCCCTTGAGCGCCCGGCCCAGCACCTCCTCCGCGCGCCCGCGCGCGTACGCGTCCGCGGTGTCGAAGGTCGTGATGCCCTCGTCCAGGGCCGCGCGCACGCATGCGACGGCCGCGTCCTCCTCCACCTGCGATCCGTGGGTGATCCAGTTGCCGTAGGAGATCTCGCTGACGACGAGACCGCTGCTGCCGAGGTGACGGAATTCCATGGAGGCACGATATGCGCGCGGGGCCCACCCTGTGCAGAGTGGGCCCCGCGCGTCCGTTCCGAGGGGATGAGCCGGGCGGTCAGCCCTTGGCGGCCTTGCCGATCGGCTCGCCCGGCTTCACCCGCGGCTTGGGCAGGCGCAGGCGCCGGATCTGCAGCTGGCGCGTGGCCGCGTACAGCCCGATGCCGCGCAGGTTGTCGTCGTTGGGGAAGTGCTCGTCGGCGTACTTCTTGACCCGGCGCGCGATGAAGATGCCCTCGACCACGATGGTGACCATCATGACCGGCCAGGCGATGTAGGTGATCGCGGCCTGGATCTCCACCGGCGCCGCGATCAGCATCACGATGATGACGAGCGAGAAGTACAGGAAGTACTCGCTGAGGCTGCGCCGGGAGTCCACCGCGTCGCGCGCGTAGGCGCGCGCGGGCCCGAAGTCCTGGGGGCGGAAGTACCGCTCCTCGCCCTTGGGGGCGCCGGACTTCTGGGCCGTGCGCTGCTGCTCGCGGGCGCGGCGCTCGCGGTACTGCCGGTAGGCCTCCTTGCGCGTCTGCGGCGCGTTGAGGGGACGGCGGAGCTCGGCCTGGCTGTCCCGGCGCTTGGGCGTGGGCACACCCTTCTTCGGGGTGAGGCCCTTCTGCTGCGAGCCCTCGGCGGACTCGGCGGCACCGGTCACGGCGGGCTCTTTGGATTCGGAAGCGGAGCGACGTCGGAACACATCCATCAGGGTATCGGCTCCCCGTGGTGTGGATGGCGCTGCATGGCGAGGGCCGGTCAGAGCGCGTAGGGTTGGAGCACAGCGCCCGCCGGGAACAGCCGATCGTACGGACCGAGAAGGGGACGGCCACGCCGATGAGCGTGTTTCAGCGACTTTCCATGATCTTCAAGTCCAAGGCGAACAAAGCCCTGGACTCCGTCGAGGACCCTCGGGAAACACTCGACTACTCCTACCAGAAGCAGTTGGAACTGTTGCAGAAGGTCCGGCGCGGGGTGGCCGACGTCGCCACCTCCCGCAAGCGCGTCGAGCTGCAGATCCAGCAGCTCGAACAGCAGTCGGGCAAGCTGGAGAACCAGAGCCGGGCCGCGCTCCAGCAGGGGCGCGAGGACCTCGCCCGCGAGGCCCTGACCCGCCGCTCCGGCCTGCAGTCCCAGATCGACGGGCTCAAGCAGCAGCACGAGCAGCTCCAGGGTGAGGAGCAGAAGCTCACCCTGGCCGCGCAGCGCCTGCAGGCCAAGGTCGACTCCTTCCGCACCCGCAAGGAGACGATCAAGGCCACCTACACCGCCGCGCAGGCCCAGACGCAGATCAGCGAGGCCTTCTCCGGCATCTCCGAGGAGATGGGCGACGTGGGCATGGCGGTCCAGCGCGCCGAGGACAAGACCGCCGAGATGCAGGCCCGCGCCGGCGCCGTGGACGAGCTGCTGGAGTCCGGCGCCCTGGACGACGTCTCGGGCAGCTCCAAGGACGACATCCAGGCCGAGCTGGACCGCATGGCCAGCTCCAGCGGTGTCGAGCTGGAGCTGGAGAAGATGAAGCAGGAGCTCGGCCAGGGCAGCGGCGGCGCGGCCCCGCAGCTGGAGAGCGGCTCCGACTCCCAGTCCCAGCCGAACCGGCAGGGGGAGGGCGCATGATCGTCCGCATCATGGGGGAGGGCCAGCTCGACCTCTCCGAGGCCGACATGGACCTGCTGAACTCGGTGGACACCACCCTCGAGGCGGCCATCGAGTCCGGCGACGAGGCGGGGTTCCGCGAGGCCCTGTCCAGCCTGCTGGACCGGGTCCGCCAGGACGGCAAGCCGCTGCCGATGGACTCGCTGCAGCCCTCGGACTTCGTCCTTCCCCCCTCGGACGCCTCCATGGAGGAGGTCCGGGCGATGCTCGGCGACGAAGGGCTCATCCCGGACGTCTCCTGACCCTTCGCCCGTCTTCCGGTGAGCGCGCGCCCTGTCCGGACAGGGCACCCGGGGCCGCCGCGGTACGCCGCGGCGGCCCCCGCGTATTCCGTCGGGCCTCCGTGCCGGGGGCCCGCCGCCCCCTTCGCCCGGTCCCACCGGACCGCCACCGCCGGGACCCGCGTGTCTCACCTGGCTCTCACCCTTTTCCGCGGCCGTCCCGCCTAGACTGGGCGGCGAGGGGCAAACCAGACGAAGGCAGGCACGCTGTGGCAGGCTCGAAGTTCACGCCCGACCGGGGGCTCACCGCCCGCATGGTGCTGACCATGGGGCTGCTGGGCGTTGTGTACGTCGCGTTCATCATCGCGCTGATCCTCGTGGGCCTGCCCTGGCCGCTGGTGGTCGTGCTGGTCGTCGGATTCGCCGTGGTCCAGTACTTCACCTCCGACAAGATCGCCCTGTACGCGATGGGCGCGCACGAGGTCACCCCCGAGCAGGCGCCGCAGCTGCACGCGGTGGTCGACCGGCTCTGCGCGATGGCCGACATGCCCAAGCCCCGCGTGGCCGTGGCCGACACCGACGTGCCCAACGCCTTCGCCACCGGCCACAACGAGAAGAAGGCCGTGGTCTGCGCGACCACCGGCATCCTGCGCCGCCTGGAGCCCGAGGAGCTGGAGGCGGTGCTCGCCCACGAGCTGTCGCACGTGGCCCACCGCGACGTCATGGTGATGACCATCGCCGGGTTCCTGGGGATCGTGGCCGGGTTCCTCACCCAGATGGGGCTGCGCTTCGCCGCGTTCGGCGGCGGGGGCAACCGCAACAGCAACGGCCCCTCCCCGGCGATGATCGCGCTGGCCGTGGTGGTGGTGAGCGCGATCGTGTGGGCGCTGAGCTTCCTGCTCACCCGGGCCCTGTCCCGCTACCGCGAGCTGGCCGCCGACCGCGCCGCCGCCTACCTCACCGGCCGCCCGTCGGCCCTGGGCAGCGCCCTGACCAAGATCACCGGCGACATGGCCCGCATTCCCAGCCGCGACCTGCGCCAGGCCGAGCCGTTCAACGCCTTCTTCTTCACCCCGGCCTTCTCCAAGAGCGGGTTCAACATGGGCCAGCTGCTGGCCACGCACCCTCCGGTGGAGCGCCGCCTGGAGCAGCTCTCCTCGATCTCCCGCCAGCTGGGCACCGGCGCCTAGCCCGGACGGGCGCGGGCGGCGGCGGGGACGACGGACAGCGGGGACGGCGGGGACGGCGAAGGGACGGACGCGCGCATGGGAGCGACGGACGGCGAGGGCCGCAGGGGTAGTCTCCGGACGACCGCCGCACGCACTGAGGAGCCGCGTTGAGTTTCTTCCGAGCCCTGCTCGGGCGATCCAAGCCCGCCCGTCCCGACCTGGACGCCCTGTTCGCACTGCCCTCGGCGGCCGTGACCCTGGAGGCCGCGGCGGGCTTCACCCCGACCGGCACCGGGTCGGTCGCCTTCCGCGCCGCCGAAGGCAAGGCCTTCGCCGACCTGGAGCGCGAGGTCACCGCGCTGCTCGACGCCGACGGCGGCCCGCCGGTGGAGACCACCGCCGACGACTACGGCTACACCTGGCTGGTGCTGCGCTCCTCGACCGAGAGCGGCATCTCCGACCTGGTGACCGACGTGCACGCGGTCAACTCCAGCCTGGAGCACGCGGGCTTCGGCCCCTCCCTGCTGTGCTCGCTCACGGCGTTCGGCGACGCCAAGGGCCGCTCGGTGGCGCTGGTGTACCTGTACAAGCGGGGCACCTTCTACCCGTTCGCCCCGCTGGGCGGCCAGCGCCGGGACAACGCCCTGGAGCTGCAGGTGGCCGCGGCCATCGGCGGGGACCTGCCGATGGAGCAGGACAAGAGCCGCTGGTTCCCGGTCTACGGCGCCCCCGGACTCTGACCGGCCGCCGCGGCGCGGACGCGGCGGCGCGGGAGGGGAAGCCACGGTTTCCGTTTCCCGGAAACGAGTTATCGCGAAGCGGATAAAATCTGCCCGTTCCTCTGGCCCGGGCACGGGGGCCGGGGGCAGACTGGTCGGGTGCGAATCGTGATTGCCCCAGACAAGTTCGCCGGCACCCTGACCGCCGTCGAGGCCGCCGAGGCCGTCGCCACCGGCTGGCGCGACGTGCACCCCGGTGCCGACACCCGGACCGTGCCCCTCTCCGACGGCGGCCCCGGCTTCGTGGAGGTGCTGCACGCCGCGATCGGCGGGCGGCTCCTCGGCTGCGAGGTCACCGGCCCACTCGGCGCCCCCGTCCGCGCCGACGTGCTGCTCGACGGCGACACCGCCTACGTGGAGAGCGCCCTGGCCTGCGGCCTGCACCTGGTTCCCGCCGCCGAGCGCGACCCCGCCCGCACCACCACCCGCGGCGTCGGCGAGCTCATCGCCCGCGCGGTGGAGGCCGGGGCGCGCACCGTCGTGGTGGGCATGGGCGGCAGCTCCACCAACGACGGCGGCGCCGGGATGCTCGCCGCGCTCGGCGCCGGGCCCACCGACCGGCTCGCCGCCGGGGGCGGGGCCCTGGCCGGGCTGGAGTCCGCCGACACCGCGCCCGCCCTGCGCGCCGTCGACGGCGTGCGGCTGATCGCCGCCACCGACGTCGACAACCCCCTGCTCGGCGAGCACGGCGCCAGTGCCGTGTTCGGCCCGCAGAAGGGGGCCGACCCCGGGGCGGTGCGCGCCCTGGACGCCGCGCTGACCGACTTCGCCGACGCCACCGACCCGGACGGCACCCTGCGCGCCACCCCGGGCGCCGGCGCCGCCGGGGGACTGGGGTACGGCCTGGTGCTCCTCGGCGGGACGGTGGAGTCCGGCGTCTCCCGGGTGCTCGAAGCCGTCGGCCTGGACGCCCTGGCCGCCGACGCCGACCTGGTCGTCACCGGCGAGGGGTCGTTCGACTTCCAGTCGCTGCGCGGCAAGCTGCCGCACGGCGTGGCCCGCACCGCCGCCCGGCACGGCGTCCCGTGCGTGGTCACGGCGGGGGCGGTCTCCGCCGACCCGGACGAGGCCGCCAAGGCGGGGGTCACGGCCGCCTACTCGCTGGTGGAGTCCGCCGGGTCCACCGAGGCCGCGATGTCCCGCTCCGCCGAGGAACTGCGCGCCTTGGCCGCCGCCATCGCCCGCGCCTGGCCCCACGTCGACAAGGCGGGGAAGAGGGCCTGAGGCCCGGCGCCGGAGAGTCCTCCCGTGTCGATCTCGGGGAAGCCGGGCTTAAGAGCCCGCGCGGATAGGCGGGCACACTCGGCGTTGATCTCGGGAGAAACGACGCTACCGGGCCGCTTTTAGGGGCGCATTTCCCGAGATCAACGACGCAGGGGCGGCATTCGGCGGCGGAGTCGTCGAGGCTGGGCATCCTGCGGTCCGCCCGCCTATCCGCGCCGGCTCTAAGACGGCCCGCTTAAGCCCGACTTCCCCGAGATCAACGGGGATGGACGGGTGGGCGCCGCGGCGGCGCCTCCGTGTGACGCACGCCCCCGGGCCGCGATGGCGGGGGCCGCGCGCAGGGCCTAACCTGGAGGTGGTGCACCGAGGCGCCCCGGGCGGGGCGGAATGCACTGTCGGACCTCGGTGTTGGGACCGCTGAGGACCACTGGGACCCGTGCGCGGCCGTGCGGGGATCCGGACGGCCACCGGCGCCGCCCGGCGACCGGGGGGCCGACGTACACGCCTTCTTGGAGGAGCTTGCAGATGACGGTTCAGAGCGACGAGGCCACGGCGCAGGGGATCATCCTCACCGACGAGGCGTCGGGCAAGGTCAAGGCGCTCCTTGACCAGGAGGGCCGGGACGACCTCCGGCTGCGCGTGGCCGTCCAGCCCGGCGGCTGCTCGGGCCTGCGCTACCAGCTGTTCTTCGACGAGCGCGAGCTCGACGGCGACGTGACGGCCGAGTTCGGCGGCGTCGAGGTGGTCACCGACCGGATGAGCGCCCCCTACCTCATGGGCGCCACCATCGACTTCGTCGACACCATCGAGAAGCAGGGCTTCACCATCGACAACCCCAACGCCACCGGCTCCTGCGCCTGCGGCGACTCCTTCAACTAAGGGGTCCGGCCCCGCGGGGCCGACGCGCGCGGCAGGCCCCGCGGCGCCGCCGCCGAAGGTCTGGGGCCCGTCCCGGCACACGCCGGGGCGGGCCCGTCGTCGTCTCCAGGAAGGGGGGACGCGCACCGCCTTCGGGTGTGGCCGCCCCCGGTCCCCGGAGAGGTGGACGGTGTCCCACCGTGAGGCACGACTTTCGCCGGTCGCGACCGACGAAGGCCACGCCATTCCAGCGGACACCCTCCTCTGTTCCGGGCATACCGGGCACGTGTCGACGGTTCGAGCATCCAGCGTGCTGAAATGGCCGTCCCAGGGCCGATCGGGTGGTGGAACCACCACCCTCGCCGTCCTCGCGGCGCGCGGGGGCCGGACTCGACCGGTGCCCCTGTGCCGTCGCCACCCCTCGCCTGGCACACCGGCGGACGGTGTCCCGCCGAGGGCGGCACGTGCACGACCCGCCGTGTGCGCGACCGACCAGTCGGTCCACCGTGGTGGCCGGTGTCGTGACCGCCGAGCTCACCCGGCGGGTGCCGTCCCCCTTCCGGCCCCCGCCGCCGGGGCTTTCCTTGTATGCGCTCGGACGTGCACGGACACCGGGTGCCTGCAGGGTCCTTCCCTGTGGCGGGGAACCCGTGGGTAGGCTTGTGCCTCGTTCAGATCTCCCCGACCCAAGGAGCACTCCGAGTGCGCATCGCGGTTACCGGATCGATCGCCACCGACCACCTGATGACCTTCGACGGGCGATTCGCCGAACAGCTGATCGCTGACCAGCTGGAGCAGGTCTCCCTGTCGTTCCTGGTGGAGGAGCTCGATGTGCGGCGCGGCGGGGTCGCCGCCAACATCAGCTACGGCATGGGCCGCCTCGGCCTCAAGCCGCTGCTGGTCGGCTCCGTCGGCGCCGACTTCGCGGAGTACCGCGCCTGGCTCGAGCAGCACGGCGTGGACACCTCCGGCGTCCGCACCTCCGACCGCAGGCACACCGCCCGGTTCGTGTGCACCACCGATCGCGAGCAGAACCAGATCGCCTCGTTCTACGCCGGCGCCATGTCCGAGGCGCGCGAGATCGACCTCGCCGCGCTCGCCGCCGAGCACGGCGTCGAGCTGGCGCTCATCGGCGCCAACGACCCGCAGGCCATGCTCCGGCACAGCGAGGACTGCCGCCGCACCGGCCTGCCCTTCGCCGCCGACCCCTCCCAGCAGCTCGCGCTGATGGAGGGCGGCGACATCCGCAAGCTCATCGAGGGCGCGGCCTACCTGTTCACCAACGAGTACGAGAAGGGCCTGGCCGAGCAGAAGACCGGCTGGAGCGACGAGGAGATCCTCGACCGCGTCGGCATCCGGGTCACCACCCTGGGCGCCAAGGGCGTGCGGATCGACCGCAAGGGCGAGCCGCCGGTCAGCGTCGACGTCGCCGAGGTCTCCGAGAAGGTCGACCCGACCGGCGTGGGCGACGCCTTCCGCGCCGGGTTCCTCGCCGCCACCTCCTGGGGCCTGTCCCTGGAGCGCGCCGCCCAGGTGGGCAACTCCATCGCGGTGCACAGCCTGGAGGTCAACGGCCCGACCGAGTACGAGCTGACCAAGGCCGGACTGCTCGCGCGGATCACCGCCAGCTATGGCGCGGAGGTCGCCGGCGAGGTCGAGCCGCACCTGGCCTAGCCACCGGATACGCGCCGGACCCGGGCGGGGACCGGCCGCGGGCCCAGCGACGGCGGGGTGGGACGCCGTGCGCTGGGGCTCGTGGCCCGGGCACCCCGCCCGACCGCGTAAAGTAGGACACCGACCCCGCCCGCCCGGCGCCGTCCGGGCGGGTGATCCGGCCGCCGCGCTGAGACGCGCGGCGGCGTTCGTGCGGACGGGACACCCTCCGCACGCGCCACCACCGGCACGCGGCCAGGGTCGGCCGCACCGGCGGGGAACGGCGCGCGGGCGGCCACGCCGCCGCGACCCGGGGGGCCTGTGGGCCCCCTCCCAGAACTAGGCGAGCCTTACCTGGGATTCCCTCCACTCACGAAGCGGAAAGAGGAAAGCATGCGCTACACCGGACCTAAGGTGCGGTTGTCCCGGCGCGCGGGTACCCCGCTGACCCGTAAGGCGGTCAGCTACTTCGAGAAGCGGCCCTACCCTCCGGGTGAGCACGGCCGCCGCGTCCGCCGCTCCACGAGCGACTACGCGGTCCGCCAGGCCGAGAAGCAGAAGCTGCGCTGGTACTACGACCTGTCCGAGAAGCAGCTCGCGCGGGTCTACGACAACGCCAAGAAGCGCCCGGGCCGTACCGGCGAGGAGATGATCTCCGAGCTGGAGCTGCGCCTGGTCACCCTGGTGCTGCGGGCCGGCTTCGCGCCGTCCATCTACGCGGCCCGCCAGTACGTCACCCACGGCCACATCACCGTGGACGGCAAGAAGGTCGACATCCCGTCCTTCCAGGTCAAGCCGGGCCAGGTGATCGGCGTCCGGGAGAAGTCCCGGAACATGGTGCCCTTCGTCGAGGCCGCCGAGGGCGTGCACGCCGACGACAAGATCGCCGGCTTCCTGGCGGTCAGCCACAAGGAGCTGCGCTGCGCGGTCGTCGACCGCCCCAAGCGCGACCAGGTCCCGGTGCCCTTCGACGAGCAGCTCGTCGTCGAGTACTACGCGCGCTGACCCCTTCGGGGAG
>NZ_JAQFWQ010000167.1 GCF_027706725.1 Nocardiopsis endophytica | reverse complement strand
TGCAGGCCCGGGAGGGCCGTGCAGGCCCGGGAGGGCCGTGCAGGCCCGGGAGGGCCGTGCAGGCCCGGGAGGGCGGTCACATGCCCATTTGGGCCGCCATGCTGATCAACCGGTCCGCCTGGGCCTTTCGCTCGGCGGCGCACTGGTCTTCGAGGGTCCGGCCCGGTGCCCCCTGCAGCAGTTCCTTCGTCGCCGACGCGGCGTCGCGCGGGACCGCCGCCAGGGCCGCCACCAGGTCATCCACGGTCCTGGCCAGCTCATCGCCCGGAACCACGAGCTCGGCCAGGCGCAGGCGCTCGGCCTCGTCGGCCTGCACCGTCCGCGCGGTCAGGCACAGTTCCATGGCGCGCGGCAGCCCCACGATGTCCACCAGCGGCTTGGTCCCGGTCAGGTCCGGCACCAGGCCCAGCGCCGGCTCCTTCATGCACAGTTTCGCGTCATCGGCCAGCACCCGCAGGTCGCAGGAGAGGGCGAGCTGGAAGCCCGCGCCGATCGCGTGCCCCTGCACCGCCGCCACCGACACGATGTCCGGGCGGCGCAGCCAGGTGAAGCCCTCCTGGTAGCCCGCGATGCCCGCGTCCAGCGCCGCGCGCTGCTCCGGGGTGTCGCCCACGTCGGCCATCAGGCCGCGTTCACCGGGCACACCCTCCGGAGAGAACATCGCCAGGTCGATCCCGGCGGAGAAGGAGGGACCGTCTCCGGAGAGCACGACAATACGGACGGACTCCGGAAGCGCCTGGCCGACATGGGCCAGTGCCCGCCACGTACGCCCGGTCATCGCGTTGCGGCGCTCCGGCCGCGCCAGCGCGATCCGCGCGACCTCGCCGTCCACCTCCAGGCGCAGCCCGGCCGCGCTCAGTTCCTCCCCGTCGGGGAGAACCGGATCCTCCATGCCCACCTCCGCTGCTCGGCGTGCCCACCCCTGTGCGGACCCGCTGCCGGTCGGTGGACCACCGTATCCGCGCCCCTGCTCACACCTGCGGCCGGGCCCAGGGGAACCGCGGTCTCACGGCCGTCGGTGCGGGAGGTCGGCACACCTCTGGACGGCCCCACGGGTTTCGGTACCGGCACCGCAGGGCGGGTGAACGCGGGTGAACACGCGTGGTCGACGTGTCCGGAGGCGGAGTCCTCGCGTCTCGGCTCCACCGCTGCCGAGGCAGGTGATCGACGCCGCCCCTGGCCGCGGCCCCGCGGCATCACGCCACCACGACACACGCCCCATCGCGGCACACGGCCGATCGCGGCACATGGGCCCCCGAAGCGGGCGACCGGCGCTTCCCCGGTCGGGCCCACTCGATCGGGCCCGCTCACTCGGGCATCTCGCTGGGGCAGGTCACCATCACCGAACCGTTGGGCCCCGCGCCGAGTCTCCGGTCGGCTGGAGCGGCCGCCCCTTCGCCGCCGATGCGGGCCCTGCGTGCGTGCGCGGTCCCGGGCGGCCCCCTGCGGCGTCGTTCCGCCGCCGTGGAGCCGGACCTTCCGCGCATTCATCGCATTCCGCGCGCTCACGGCCGGGGTCCACTCCCCCGGCTCCCCCGGCGTCGCGCGGGGTTCAGGTCCTCCGGGTCGCCCCGCCCCGGCCGCGCAGCGTGACACCGGCCTCGGTCAGCAGGCGGTGGACGAAGCCGTAGGACCTCCCGGTCGCCGCCGCGAGCGAGCGGATGCTCTCCCCCGCGTCGTAACGCTTCTTGAGTTCGGTGGCAAGCTCGGATCGCTCGGTTCCCGTCACACGCGTTCCCTTTCTCAGGGTGTCGGCCACGTCTACCTCCCGTACTCTCGCGGCCACTGGCGGGCGCCGCCCCGCCGCCGGGGACGCCGTGCCGGCGCCTCCCGGTGCCCGAGTCGGCGCCGGTGCCCATGATCAGCCATGCACCCGCGAGAGGCCACCCCCCGGCACGGGGCCGGAACGGGCCGGGGTCGTGCGCCCTGTTGTGGTCAGCACAAAACCTGACCCGTATCCCGCCCCTCGTCAACGGCGGCGCGCCGGTGGGCCGGGGCCGTCCGAAACCCGGTTCCCGGCGGCCGGGACCGGCCGGGCGTGACCGGGCCGACAGGCGGGACCGGCCCGACAGGCGGGACCCGACCGACGGGCGGCCCCAGCCAGCCTGCCAGAGCCGTCCGGTCCCGCCCGCCCTGCCGGATCAGGCCAGCGTGATCAGGTCCTCGAACTCGGAGTTCCACATGTCCTCGGCGCCGTCCGGCAGCAGGATCACCCGCTCGGGCGAGAGCGCCTCCACGGCCCCCTCGTCGTGGGTGACCAGGACGATCGCGCCCTTGTAGCCGCGCAGGGCTCCGAGGATCTCCTCGCGGCTGGCCGGGTCGAGGTTGTTGGTCGGCTCGTCCAGCAGCAGCACGTTCGCACTGGACACCACGAGCGCGGCCAGCGCCAGCCGGGTCTTCTCCCCTCCGGAGAGCACCCCCGCCGGCTTGTCCACGTCGTCCCCGGTGAACAGGAACGACCCCAGGACCCGGCGCGCCTCGACCTCCGGCAGCTCCGGCGCGGCGGACATCATGTTCTCCAGCACCGTGGCACCGGTGTCCAGGGTCTCGTGCTCCTGGGCGTAGTAGCCGAGCTTGAGCCCGTGCCCGGGCACGACCTCGCCGGTGTCGGGCTCCTCCACCCCGGCGAGCATACGCAGCAGGGTGGTCTTGCCCGCGCCGTTGAGCCCCAGCACCACGACGCGGCTGCCCCGGTCGATGGCCAGGTCGACCCCGGTGAACACCTCCAGCGACCCGTAGGACTTGGACAGCCCCTTGGCGCTGAGCGGCGTGCGCCCGCTGGGGGCGGGGTCGGGGAAGCGCAGCTTGGCGACCCGGTCGGAGGCCCGCTGCCCCTGCACCCCGTCGAGGATGCGCTCGGCCCGGTTGGCCATCTGCTGGGCCGCCCGCGCCTTGGTGGCCTTGGCGCGGAACCGCTCGGCCTGCTTCATCAAGGCCCCGGCCTGCTTCTCGGCGTTGGCCTGCTCCCGGCGCCGGCGGCGCTCGTCGGCCGCCCGCTGCTCCTGGTAGGCCTTCCAGCCCATGTTGTACACGTCGATGACGCAGCGGTTGGCGTCCAGGTAGAACACCTTGTTCACCACGTCCGCGACCAGGTCCTCGTCGTGGCTGATGACGATCAGCCCGCCCTGGTGGGACTTGAGGAAGTCGCGCAGCCACAGGATGGAGTCGCCGTCGAGGTGGTTGGTGGGCTCGTCCAGCAGCAGCGTGTCGGCGCCGCTGAACAGGATCCGCGCCAGCTCGATGCGGCGCCGCTGGCCGCCGGACAGGGTGCCCAGCGGCTGGGTGAGCACGCGCTGCTCCAGGCCCAGGCTGGAGGCGATGGCCGCCGCCTCCGACTCGGCCGCGTACCCGCCCATGACGTGCAGCTCCTCGTCGGCGCGGGCGTAGGCGCGCACCGCCTTCTCGGCCACCTTGGGGTCGTCGTCGGCCATCCGCTCCTCGGCGCGCCGCAGCCGCCGCAGGGCGTCGGCGATCCCGCGCGCCGACAGGATGCGGTCGCGCGCGATCTCCTCCATGTCGGTGGCGCGCGGGTCCTGCGGAAGGTAGCCGAGGGTGCCCGAGGCCGACGCCGAGCCGGCGGCCGGGACGCCCTCGCCCGCCAGCACCTTGGTCAGGGTGGTCTTCCCCGCCCCGTTGCGCCCGACCAGCCCGATCCGGTCGCCGGCGGCGACCCGGAAGGTCGTGGGCTCGAGCAGGAGGCGGGGTCCGACGCGCAGTTCCAGGCCGGAGGCGGTGAGCATAGGTCGGGTGTCCTTATCGGGAATCAGGTGCGTGCGTGGGACGTCGCGGCCGGGGTGGGCGCCCTCGACCCGCGGGGGACGGGGAGGGCCGCCGCGCGCGCGTCAACCGGGAATGATGAAAGGCACCCGGCCAGCGTAGCGGACCCGCTACCGGTCCACCTCCGACTTTTCGGCGGCCCGCGCGGGGGACGACCCGTTGTCGGCGCTCCCTCCCGCGTAACGCGCCGGGGCCGCCGAACCTTCCCCGCCCGCCGCGGCCCGCGCGGGCTCGCGGTCGGCCCCCTCGGCGCCGCCGTCGGCCTCGGCCTCCTCCTCGGACCCGGCCTTCTGCTCGCTGAAGGGGCGGTCGCGCAGCAGGGCGGCGAGCACCGCCGCCACCGGTGTGGCCAGGAACATGCCGAGCACGCCGCCGATGATGCTGCCGACGCTGATGGCGACCAGCACCACCGCGGCGGGCAGGTCCAGCGCCTTGCCGTAGACGCGGGGGGCGAAGACGTGGCTCTCCAGCTGCTGGACGATGAGCACGACCGCCAGCACGACGAGCGCGATGAGCGGCCCCTCGGTGACGAAGGCGACCACCGTGGCCAGCAGGCCGGAGATGAAGGCGCCGACGATCGGCAGGAAGGCGCCGATGAAGGTGAGCACGACCAGGGGGATGGCCAGGGCCGGGTCGATGAGGAAGAAGAGCGGGATGCCGATGCCGACGGCGTCGATCAGCCCCACGGTCGCCACGCCCCGCACGTACCGGCCCATGACCCCGTAGGCGACGTCCGCGGTGGCCTGGACCGGGCGGCGGGAGGCGGCGGGCAGCAGGCCCTGCAGCCACGCGACGAGGCGGTCGCCCGAGTGCACGAAGTAGATGGTCAGCACCAGGATGAGGACCAGCCCGAGGAGGAGTTCGAGCACGGCGGTGCCCGCGGTCCACACCCCGGTCATCAGCTGCTCGCGGTTCTCCGCCAGCAGGTTGCTGAACTCCTGGTCGGCCGAGTCCATGATCTGGGAGACCAGGGCGGGGTGCAGGCCCATGCCGGTGGCGATGTCGCGCACGCTGTCGAGCGCCTGGCTCAGGCTGTCCATCAGGCCGTCGAAGCCGGAGACGGCCGGCTGCACGATCAGCGTCACCACGCCGCTCAGGATGATGAGCGATCCCAGGCAGGTGATGGCGGTCGACAGCCCGCGGCCGATGCCGCGGCGCCGCATCCACCGGGTGGGCGGCATCAGCAGGGCGGTGAGGAAGACCGCCAGGATGATGGGGACGGTGATGACGCTCAGGTAGCCCACCGCCCACAGCAGCAGGGCCACCACGACGCCGATGAGCAGGGTGCGCCAGGCGGCGTCGCTGAGCCTGCGGAACAGGTCGTCCTCAGCGGGCTCGGCCTCGGGGGCCTCCGGCTCGGGCGTCTGCGGCTCCTCCGCCGCGGTCCGGGCTCGGCGCGCGGCGCGCCGGAGCCTGCCGAAGGACCACTGCCCGGGCCGCCTCATCCACACGTCGTCCCCTTCCGGTGTCTTCATCACGATGGTCGGTGTCGGCCCATTCTGCCGTCCCGGTGGAGGTGCGCGGTGCGCGCCTCCTGGGCGGCCGCCCGTTCGGGCGGGGTGCCCGGCCGGGGCGCAGTGCCCGGCCGGGGCCGGCGGCGCAGAACTTCCACGGGTCGCGCGCCTGGTCGCTGGCCACGATCTCATTGCCGAACGGCGCCAGCGCGACCGGGATCATCTTCAGGGACGCCCAGGCCATGGGGATCCCGATGATGGTCACGGCGAGGCCGATGGCGGTGCCGATGTGCCCGAGCACCAGCCACCACCCGGCGACGATCAGCCAGATGACGTTCCCCAGGGTGCTGCCGCCGCCCGCGCCCGGCCGCTTGGTGACGGTGCGGCCGAAGGGCCACAGGGCGTAGTTGGCCATGCGGAAGGACGCGACGCCGAAGGGGATGGTCACGATCAGCACGCAGCAGATCAGACCGGCGAGCGCGTAGCCGAGGGCGAGCCACAGGCCCGCCACGACCAGCCAGATGATGTTGAGGATGAACCTGAGCAGCGCCACAGCCGCTCCCCTTCTCGTCGACTCCCGGCCGCCGCCGGACCGTGTCCGCGCGGCGGCTCCCCACTTCTCTATCCGTGTCGTCCCGTATGACGCCCCCGCCGTCGGCGGCGTTCCGCGACGCACCCCTGTCCCTTCCCTGATCCGCGGCGTGCTTCCCTTAGGGGACGGGAGGGGTATCGTCTGTGGACGAAGGGCCCAGACCCGGCCGAAGGGGGTGCCGATGCGGATCGAGAAGCGGGGACACGCCTGCGTCCGCCTGACCCACGGCGGCGGGACGCTGGTCATCGACCCGGGCGGCCTGAGCGAGCCGGACGCGGCCGTGGGCGCCGACGCGGTGGCGCTGACCCACGAGCACGGCGACCACTTCGACGCCGACCGGCTGCACGCGGCCCTGAAGGCCAACCCGGACCTGGAGATCCACACCCACGCGGGCATCGCCGAGAAGCTGGGCCCACTGGCCGACCTCGGGGCGCGCGTGGTGGTGCACGCGCACGGCGACACCGCCCGGATCGCCGGGTTCGACGTGGACGTGTACGGCGAGCGGCACGCGGTCATCCATCCCGACATTCCGGTCATCACCAACATCGGGTTCCGGGTGGCGACGCCGTCGGGCGCCGTGTTCCACCCGGGCGACTCCTTCACCGTGCCCGAGGACCCGGTCACCACCCTGCTGGTCCCGGTGCACGCGCCCTGGTCCAAGACCGCCGAGGTTGTCGACTACCTGCGCGCGGTGGCCCCGCGCTCGGCCCTGGCCGTGCACGACGGCCTGCTCAACGACACCGGCGCCGGCGCGGTCGAGCTGCTCGTGTCGACGCTGGCCCCCGACGTCGACTACGCCCGCCTGGAGCCGGGCCGGGGACGCGACCTGGACTAGCCCGCTGCACACCGCCCCGGCCCCGGTCCGCACCGCCCTGGTCTAGACCGGAATGTGATCCGAACATCAGGGATCACCCCTAGGCACGGACCGAAATCCCCCATACGATGTTCCACATCCGGCTCATCGGGCCGGATCTCGCAATCCGTGACCGACTCGGGCAGAGGCCCGGCCTCAGGGCGCGGCCACTGCAGTTTCGGTAACGGTTCAGCGAGGAATTTCCCCGCCCCCCGTGCGCGAGCGGGAACGGGGATGGCATGATTACGTACCGGCCCGCAGGGAGGGCTCCAGCGCCTCCCCGGCCGTTCACGTGAGCGCTTGCCGGCCTCGACGGTCTTCTGCGCCTTCCGTGGTCTCCACCACTCCGGGAACACCGAAGCGACGCATGCCGTTACGCATGCCGGGCTCTCACGGCCGCACGACCGTGTTCTAGCAACCCTTGCTGTCCAACAGCTTACTAGCGATTCAACAGAGGTGGTTCAACCATGTCTCAGGTACGTCGGCAGGCCGCGCTGCGCCCCCGCCCGAGCTGGGGGTGGCAGGATGCCGCCGCGTGCCGGGGCGAAGACCTCGTGCTGTTCTTCGGCCCGGATGGCGAGCGCCAGCCGGAGCGGGAGATCCGCGAGCGCAAGGCCAAGGAGATCTGTGCCCAGTGCCCGGTCCGTACCGAGTGTCTCGACTACGCGATCTCGCGTCCTGAGAAGTACGGAACCTGGGGCGGTCTGAACGAGGACGAGCGCGCTTCCGAGCGTCGGCGCCGCATGCGCCGCGCCAACGCCGCCGCCTGACCGCCATTCCCCACACGGCCCGGCCAGACTGAGCGACCGTCCCCCCGCGGCGCTGGAACGGCTGACGACCCTTTGGCGGCCCCGGCCCCGCTGATGCGGCCCGAATAACCCGAGGCGCCCCGACGGCACACGTCGAGGGCGCCTCGGGTTTTTCCATGGCCCGGTGCCACCGCCCACGGCTTCGGCGCCCCCGGCTCGTGGTCGCCGCCGGTCGGCCCCCGGTCGTCGTCGACCCCTGGTCCTCGTCGGCCACCGGCCGTCGTCGACCCCGGGCGCCCCTGGTCGCCCCCGGCCGGGCCTGCGCCCAGGACCGCCGCGCAGCCGAAGCGCAATGAGGCGCGCCGGATTCGGCTCCAATCGTTCATGGAGCGTGGCGATGACTGCGCAAGCGTCACCGAATGGTGATGTTGCGATCCACCGAGGCGGGCCTCCTCGCGAATGGAAGGAATGGCGAGTGCGTTTTCCCCGGTCGGTGCACCGCACTGCCCGAATGGGACACTCTCATCGCTTTACGCCCGCATCCGCCCGATACGCCGGGATGGTCCCTCGACGGGCCCACGCACACCAATGCGTCGGCGCGTACCCCTCATCCCCTCATTCGGACATGTCGCGTCCCGGACCTTCGTCGCCGGTTCCGGCCGGAAGCGGCCTCGGCTCGCCGGTCCCGTCCCCGCCCCTGCCCCGGCCCCTCCCGTGCGCCCGGAGGCGGAGGCAGCATCAGAGGTGGCGGTCGAACCACTCCGCGGCGGCCTCACCCGCCAGGCGCCCCTCGGCCGTGCCGCCCAGCAGCTGCTCCGCGCCGGGGGCCGCGCGCAGCTCCACCGGGCCGCTCATCCGGCCCGCGGCCCACTCGCTCAGCTCCCACACGAACGACTCTCCGCCCGGAACCATCACCAGCGCCGGGACCCGCACCTGCGGCAGCTCGTCCCCGGCCAGGTCGATCCGCCCGCCGAGCACCGCCAGCGCGCCGACCTCCCCCGGCATGCGCGCCGCGGCCACCGGCGCGGCGGGGGCGGCCGCCCCCGCACCGAAGATCCCGACCCCGCCCCGGGCACCGGACGCCGAACGCAGCCACTCGACCGCGCGGGCCAATCGCTCGCCCAGTTCGTCCGGACCGACGTCGGGTGCCCCCTGGGCCGACTCCCACTCCTCGGGCGTGAACAGGTCCAGGGCGAGCAGGGCGTACCCGGCGTCGTGCAGCGCGTCGGCCGCGGCCCGCTGCTGGGCGTGCGCGCGCCCGTGCCCCAGGGCCATGACCGCCGCGCCGCGCACGGTCTCCGGAACCGTGAAGTCCCCGTCGAGCCCGACCCCGCCCGCGGTGACGCGCACCGGCCGCCCCGTCGGGCGCCCGTCGGCGCGGTCCTCCAGCAGCGCAGCGATGTCGGCCTCCGTCGGCCGCTCGTAGTCCCGGTACCACTCCCCCACCGCCTGGAAGTTGTCCGGCGCGGTGAGCACGACGATCTCGTCGGCCTCTCCCCGCAGCGCGGCGACCGCCGCCTGGGAGGCCACCGGGACCGCCAGGCAGACCCGGGCCGGGTGGTGGCGGCGCGCCGCGCGCACCGCGGCCCGCGCCGTGGCTCCGGTGGTGACGCCCTCGTCGACGATCACCACGTCGCGCCCGGCGAGCGGCGCACCCGGCCGGCCGCCGCGGTAGGCCTTCAGCAGCCGGTCCAGCTCCTGGCGCTCGGACCGGACCGCCCGCGAGAGCACGTCGCGCGACACGTGGCGGCGGGCCAGCTCGGAGTCGTCGAAGAACACGCCCCCGCCCTCGGTGACCGCGCCGACCGGGGCCCGGGCGTCGCCCTGCAGGTTCAGGCGCCGCACCACGAGCACGTCGAGCGGGAGGTCGAGGGCGCGGGCGAGCTCCGCGCCGACGGGCACGCCGCCCGGCGGCAGGGCGAGGACGACGGGGTCGGTCCGGACGAGCGGGCGGACCCGCTCGGCGAGGCCGCGGCCCGCTGCGGAGCGGTCGGTGAACGGCAGCGACACGGGTACCGGGCTCATGATCGCCTCTCCCGGATGCGGTGGCGAAGTGCGGTGGAGATACCCGTTCGAGGGCGCCGCCCAACATCAGGGGATGATTCGGCCGCTTTCGGCACCGGTGGGCCGGGCGCCCCGGAGGAGGCGCCCGGTCACGCCCGGCCGCGCCCCGGCGCCGGTTCCGGACGGGCCCTCACAGCCCGGCGGTCTTCCGGAAATCGTTCTCCAGAACGCCCATGATGAGGGCGTCGTGGCGGCGCCCCTCCCACAGCAGGGCGTCGCGCAGGCGGCCCTCGACCGCGAAGCCGCACGAGCGGTAGACGGCGATCGCGCGCATGTTGAAGGCGTAGACCTCCAGCCACACCCGGTGCAGCCGGACGCGGTCGAAGGCGTACTCAAGGAGCAGCCGGGTCGCCTCGCGGCCCAGCCCCTGTCCGGTGAACTCGATCGCCGAAAGGGAGATGCGGTAGGCGGCGGTCTCGTTGTCGGGGTCGACCTCCATCAGGGCGAGCTCGCCGACGTAGCGCGCCTCCGGGTGCGCGGTGATCGCCAGGTCGAGCCGGTCCGGGGCCTCGGACCGGCCGGCGCACCACTCGGCGGCCTCGTCGTAGCCGATTCTGCGGTGCGTGCCGGTGAGCCTGCGGATCTCGTCGTCCTGGGCGGAGGCGTAGAAGTCGTCGACGTGCTCCTCCGACAGCGGCACCAGGCGGACCCGCTCCCCGGTGAGGGTCGGTTTCTCACGCAGCGCACTCAAGTCGATCATCGGTCGGGACTCCGGTCGTCGAGGGGATCGTCACGTGCCGGGAGCGGGGTCCGGCTGATCGGGCGGTAGCGTCGATGAGTCGGCGATTTCGGCCAGAAGATCATATGTAAGACGCCCGACCGCCTCGGCGCAACCCCTGAGGTCAACGGTGCGTAGCAACCGAATGACGGCACGCGATCGATACGGAGGCCCGATGGAGTCGCAGTACCGGGTGGGCGAGGAGGCGCCCCCGGGCCGCGCGGCCGTGCGTGCGCGCGCCGCCGTGTTCACCCTGTTCGCCGTGAACGGGTACGCCTACACCAACGTGGTGCCCTGGCTCCCCGTCGTCAAGCAGGACCTGGGACTGAGCAACGCGGCCCTCGGGGCGGCGATCGCGGCGATGCCGACGGGGGCGCTGGTCACCGGGATGCTCGCGGGGCCGCTCATCGCCCGCTTCGGCAGCGGGCGGGTGGCCGCGGCCGCCGGGGTGCTGACGGCGCCGCTGCTGCCGATGGCCGCCGTCGCGCCCGGGTGGTGGGCGTTCGCGCTGGTGCTGTTCGGGCTGGGGTCGCTCGACGCGTGGATGGACGCGGCGATGAACACGCACGGGCTGCGGGTGCAGCGCCGGTACGGGCGGAGCATCATCAACGCCTTCCACGCGGCGTGGAGCCTGGCGGCGGTGGCCGGCGGCCTGACCGGTGCGTCCATGGCGGGGGCGGGCCTGGGGATGGGGACGCACCTGACCCTGGTGGCGGTCCTGCTGGCCGGGGCCTCGCTGGTGGCGGCGCGGGGTCTGCTGCCGGGGCCGGAGGGGGCCGAGCGCGGCGACGCGGAGGCGCCGTCCGAAGGCGGTGCCCGGGAACGGCTCCGTGCGGCGGCGGGGGCGCTCCGCGGGGCGGCGCTGCCGCTGCTGGCGCTGAGCATCCTGCTGATGGGGGCCTCGGCGGTGGAGGACTCGGCGGCCACGTGGGGGGCGGTGTTCCTCTCGGGCGAGCGCGGGGCCGGGGCGTTCCTGGCGGCGCTGCCGTTCGTGGCCTGCCAGGGGATGATGACGGTGGGACGGCTGACCGGGGACCGGGTGACGGACCGCTTCGGCGCGGTGAACACGGTCCGCGCGGGCGGGCTGGTGGCCGCCGCCGGGATGGCGGTGGCGCTGCTGGTGCCGTTCCCCGCCGCGGGCGTGGCCGGTTTCGGCCTGATGGGGCTGGGGGTGGCGACGATGTTCCCCTTGACCCTTGCGGCCGCGGGCGAGGTGCCGGGCGTGCGCAGCGGCGACGGGGTGACCGTGGTCGGATGGCTGGGCCGCCTGGGGTTCCTGGCGTTCCCCCCGATGGTGGGCGCGATGGCGGACACGTGGTCGCTGACGTGGGCACTGTGGGCGGTGGCCGCCGCCGGAGTGATGTGCGCGGTGCTCGCCCCGTCCCTGCGACCACAGGCACGCACCTGACCTGCACAAAGGGGGACCCAGTGCCAATGGAACAACGGGTCCCCCGCTTACGCACGTCGGCCGAGCGGCGGGTCAGCGGGGTGTCGGACAGAGGGGCGGCGACAACGGAGCCGGGCGGCCCGTACCGCAGCACTGTCGGCTGGCGGGCGTGCGGACGGTCACCGGAGAGGGCAGCAACAACGGGACCGGGGCAGTTCCCCGGCCCTGCTCGCCGAGCGACAGGTCACCGGCGGTCCAGGTAGGCGGCGCGGTAGGCAGGGTTCGCGGTCGCCCGCGTTCGTGGCGGCCGCCGCCCCGGCGCCCCCTTCCTGGCGATGATCTCGACAAAGGTGCTGCCATTCCGGCGGTTTTGACAGCACTCTTGTCGA
>NZ_JAQFWQ010000166.1 GCF_027706725.1 Nocardiopsis endophytica | reverse complement strand
CGGGCGCCACGAACGCGAACGACCATCCGCCCATCCCCGCCGCGCCGCTGCCCGGACCGCGAGGGGCCCGCCGCCCGGCAGGCAGGGCCGGGGAAACGCCCCGCTTACTCCGTCGCCGCCCAACAGGGCGACCACCTGCACGCGCCGTGCCCGACAGCGCTGCCCCAAGGGCCGCTCACCTTTCCTCGTCGCCGCTGAGCACGCCACATCCCACTGGCCCGCCGCTCGGCCGGGATCCGGGAGCGGGGTACCTGATCAGCCGTCCGCCCGGGCTACCAGTGGCCCGCCGGACGGCAGGCAGGGCCGGGGAAACGCCCTGCTGTCGCCGTCGCTGCCGAACTCGGCGACCACGCACACGCCGGGTGGCCGACGGCGCTGCGGCACGGGCTGCCTACCTTCGTCGTCGTCGCCCTCTGCCTCACACCCCACTGGCCCGCCGCCCGGCCGGGATCCCGGAGCGGGGTACCAGCCCACCCGTCCCGTCGCTGACCTCCTCCGTCCTCTTGTGGCGAGGGGGTGTCCGGCCCGGATCCGTCTGCGGGTGTCCGGTGATCGGGGGTGGAGTGATCCCGCCACCGCGGGGACCGGCGGGTCGTGGGGGCCGGTCAGGGTCTTATGCTGTATGTGACAGGAGTCAACCGAACCGCCCGTGTCGGACGCCTGTCGTGATCCCGCGACCCCGGGCTCTTCAGAATCCCTCTAACCTTGGAAGCCATGTCATCCCGACGTACCGTCTCGCTCGTCACCCTCGGTTGTGCGCGCAACGAGGTCGACTCCGAAGAAATCGCCGGCCGCCTCGCCGACGGGGGCTGGGAGCTCGTCGACGGTGACGGGGCCGACGTCGTCGTGGTGAACACCTGCGGCTTCATCGAGGCCGCCAAGCAGGACTCCATCGACGCCCTGCTGAGCGCCGCCGAAGGCGGGGCCAAGGTGGTCGCCGCCGGGTGCATGGCCGAACGGTACGGCAAGGACCTGGCCGAGGCCATGCCCGAGGCCCAGGTGCTGAGCTTCGACGACTACGGCGAGATCTCCGGCCGCCTGGACGACGTCCTGGAGGGGCGCTCCCTGGTCCCGCACGACCCGCGCGACCGGCGCACCCTGCTGCCGATCAGCCCGGCGGAGAGGCAGGGCTCCGGTGTGCACGTCCCGGGGCACGGCGGGTTCGAGCCGCTGCCCGAAGGGGTGGCCCCGGCGTCCGGGCCCCGGGTGCCGCGCAAGCGGCTGGCCGGGGGGCCGGTCGCGAACCTGAAGATCGCCTCCGGCTGCGACCGGCGCTGCACCTTCTGCGCCATCCCGGCCTTCCGCGGCGCCTACATCTCGCGGCGCCCCGACGACGTCGTGCGCGAGGCCGAATGGCTCGCCGGGCAGGGCGTCCGCGAGCTCTTCCTGGTCAGCGAGAACTCCACCTCCTATGGCAAGGACCTGGGGGACCTGCGGGCCCTGGAGTCGCTGCTGCCGCGCCTGGCCGGCGTCGAGGGCATCGAGCGGGTGCGGGTCAGCTACCTGCAGCCCGCGGAGGTCCGCCCCGGCCTGGTCGACGTGCTCACCGGCACCCCCGGCGTCGTCCCCTACTTCGACCTGTCCTTCCAGCACGCGAGCGGGCCGCTGCTGCGGCGGATGCGCCGCTTCGGGGACCGGGAGCGGTTCCTGGAGCTGCTGGGCGCCGTCCGCGCCAAGGCCCCCGAGGCCGGGGCCCGCTCCAACTTCATCGTCGGGTTCCCCGGCGAGACCGAGGAGGACTTCGCCGAGCTCGAGGCCTTCCTGCAGGAGGCGCGCCTGGACGCCGTCGGCGTCTTCGGCTACTCCGACGAGGACGGCACCGAGGCCGCCGACCTGGACGGCAAGGTGCCCGAGGAGGTCGTCGCCGAGCGCGTCGACCGCCTCAACCGGCTGGCCGAGGAGCTCATGGCGCAGCGCTCCGAGGAGCGCGTCGGCACCCATGTGGACGTGCTCATCGAGACCGACCCGGGCGACGGCACCTTCGAGGGCCGCTCCGCCCACCAGGCGCCCGAGGTGGACGGAAGCACCCTGGTGCGCGGCACCGGGTTCGCCCCGGGCGACATCGTGCCCGCCACCGTCGTCGAGGCCATGGGCGTGGACCTGGTCGCCGACGCCGCCGACCGTTCGGACGCCCGATGAACGCGCAGGAATCCGTGCCCGCCCCCGCGCCGCCCGTCTGGAACATCGCCAACGTGCTCACCATGGTGCGGCTGGTGATGGTCCCGCTGTTCGTGGCGTTCATGTTCCTCCCGGAGACCGGGTGGCGCTACGCCGCGTTCGCGGTGTTCGTGGTGGCCGCCGTCACCGACCGCGTCGACGGCGAACTGGCCCGGCGCCGCAACCTGGTCACCGACTTCGGCAAGATCGCCGACCCGATCGCCGACAAGGCCCTCACCGGCTCGGCCCTGGTGGTGCTGTCCCTGCTGGGCGACCTGTGGTGGTGGGTGACCATCGCCATCCTGGTGCGCGAGTTCGGCATCACCCTGCTGCGGTTCGCCGTCATCCGGTACGGGGTCATCCCCGCCAGCCGGGGCGGCAAGCTCAAGACGGTGCTCCAGGTCGTGGCCATCGCCGTCTACCTGTTCCCGCTGCCCGACCCGCTGCAGATCGTCGCCCACACCGTCATGGGCGCCGCCCTGGCGGTCACCCTGTGGACCGGCGGCGACTACGTCTTCCAGGCCTACCGGCTGCGCCGCAAGGTGCGCTCCGGGGAGTCCGGGGAGCAGGACTGAGCCCGGACGACGGGGAGCTGCGCGCGGCCGCCGAGGCCGCGCTCGCCGCCGTGGGCGCCGCAGGGGGGACGCTCGCCACCGCGGAGTCGCTGACGGGCGGCCTCATCGGCGCGTGCGTCACCGCGGTCCCCGGCGCCTCGGCCGTCTACCGGGGCGGGGTCGTCTCCTACGCCACCGGGGCCAAGGCCGGCCTCCTCGGGGTGCCCGCGGACCTGCTGGCGCGGGAGGGGGCCGTGCACCCCGACGTGGCGGCCGCGATGGCCGAGGGGGCGCGCTCCGCCCTCGCGGCCGGATTCGGCCTCGCCGTCACCGGGGTCGCCGGACCCGAGCCCCAGGACGGGCGGCCGGTCGGCCGGGTGTACGCGGCGGTGGCCGCGCGCGGGGCCGTGACCAGGGTGGAGTGCTTCGATCTGGACGGCGGCCGGGACGCGGTCCGGCGGGCCACCGCGCTGCTCGCCCTGCGCGCCCTGACCAGGGCCGCCGGGCCGGATCGGCCACAATAGGCGCCCTTTCGCCGTTCAAGACGCGTCTTCCGGGGAACAAACCGACACCAAGATCGTGTTACCCCTCCAGCGAACAAGCTGGCCGCGAGGTGCGACGATCAGGCAGCGGACAGGTACGGTGTTTTCATGATGGTCGCTACCGCTGGGAGGGAGCGCGAATGATGGTCCTGCTTCGTCACCTGCTCGGTGACGTGCTACGGCGGCTTCGGCAGCGACAGGGCCGCACCCTCCGCGAGGTGTCGGCAGAGGCCCGGGTCTCCCTCGGCTATCTCTCCGAGGTCGAACGCGGGCAGAAGGAGGCCTCCTCGGAGCTGCTCTCCTCGATCTGCACGGCCCTCGGCGTCCCCCTGTCCCAGGTGCTGCGGGAGGTCGCCGACCAGCTCGCGCTCGCCGAACTCCAGGAGGCGGCGATGCTGGGCGGCTCGGTCCCGGCCGAACCCGTTCCCGCCGACGACCGCCTCGACATCGACCAGGTACCCGACCGGGTCCCCGACGTGGTGGACATGGTCGGCGTCTGAGCCCGCGCGTCCCCGACGCGACGACGGCGGCGCCCCCGAGGGGTCGGGGGCGCCGCCGTCGTGTGCGTCCGGGGTCAGCTCATCCAGGCGTCGGGGTCCTCGGCCAGGCGGCGGACGCTGTCGGGGAGCTTGCCGGTGGACAGGTGCTCCAGGTTCACACTCTCCAGGATCGACCGCTCGCTGGCGCGCAGCGCGATCCACACCATCTGCAGGCTCCGGGCGGCGCCGTCGTAGTCGACGTCCTCGGGGCGCTCCCCGCGCACGTTGGCCAGTGGGCCGTCCACCGCGCGGATGATGTCGGCCAGGGAGATCTCGGCCGCCGGGCGGGCCAGCCAGTACCCGCCGACGGGGCCGCGCTGGCTGCGCACCAGGCCGGCGCGGCGCAACTGGGTGAGGATGTTCTCAAGGAATTTTCCGGGTATGGCCTGGGAACGCGCGAGCTGTTCGGCCGTCACCGGCCCGCCGCTGGCGGCGGAGAGTTCGGCGGCGGCGCGCAACGCGTAGTCGACCCGGGCAGAAAGGCGCATGCTGCGATTATGCCGTGAATCGAGGGGAGACCGGTTCAAAGGGGCGGCGGTGTGGCGCCGCCGCGGGCGTGGTCGGGGCCATGGGGCGCCTCCAGGGGTCGTCGTCGGGGCCGCGCCGACCGCGGGCGCGGCGGGGCGCCGGGGCGCGGTGGGGGACGGCCGGGGGCCTCTCGGGCCGTGCACCCGAACCGGTCCGCATTCCAGCGTAACCGAGCCGCGGGGCCGGGGAGGGGCCCCGGCCCCGTCCCGGCCCCGGGCCTCCGGGGACGGGGTCAGCGCACCGGGGTCGGGACGCCGCCCAGCAGCTCGGCCACGCTCTGGCCGTTCACCCGGGCCGCGCCGTGGCTGCGGATGTGCGTGCGGCACTCGGGGCGCCAGACCGGCAGCCCCATCTCCACGACCACCGCGTCCGGCCGCTCACGGCACAGCGCCGCCACGAACTCCCGTGTCGCGGGGAAGCGGTGGGCGTCGCGCACCACGGCCACCAGGGGGCGCCCTGAGGCCCGGGCCAGCACCCGGGAGGGGGAGTCCTCCTCGGCCGTGATCCGCTCGGCCTGGGGGAACCACGGCGACAGGCCCCACGGCACCTCGCCCACGGCGATGCCGGGCGGGGCGTCCAGCTCGACCACCACCGGTTCGGCCAGGTCGGCGGGGGCGAGCGGCTCGCCCACCACCTGCACCGCGCGCCGCGCCCCGTCCAGCCCCAGATCGGAGGGGATCTGCGGGGGCGCCCCCTGCGCGGCGGTCCACCGGCGCACGCCGGCCGTGCGCGCGGCGGCCTCCTCCAGCCGCTCGGCGGGCATCCGCCCCGAGCGCACCGCCTCGGTGACGGCCGCGCGCACCGCCGCCACCTCGTCGGCGTAGCTGTACCGCCCCAGGCACAGCAGGTCGCACCCGGCCTCCAGGGCGCGCACCGCCGCCTCGGGCATGCCGATCGGCCGGCGCACCCCGTCCATGTCCAGGGCGTCGCTGATCACCATGCCGGTGAAGCCGAGCTCGCCGCGGAGCACCTCCACCAGGGCCCGGCGGCTGAGCGTGGCCGGGCCGTCCACCCCCAGGGAGGGCAGGGTGATGTGCGCGGTGAGCACGGCCAGCGCGCCCGCCTCCACGGCCGCGCGGAACGGCCGCAGCTCCCTCTCGCGCAGCAGCTCGGCGGAGGCGTCCACGGACGGCAGGTCCAGGTGCGAGTCCAGCTCGGTGGCGCCGTGGCCGGGGAAGTGCTTGGCGGCGGCGGCCACCCCGGCCGCCTGCAGGCCCCGCACCGCGGCGGCGCCGTGCCGGGCCACCAGGGCGGCGTCGGAGCCGAACGAGCGGGTGCCGATCACCGGGTTGTCTGCGGCGGTGTTGACGTCCACCGACGGCGCCAGGTCCACGTTCAGGCCCAGGCCGCGCAGCTCGGCGCCGAGGGCGGTGTGCACGGCCTCGGTCAGCGCGGTGTCGTCCACGGCGCCCAGGGCGGCGTTGCCCGGGTAGCCGCTCCCTGCCGCCTGCCCGATGCGGGTGACGTCGCCGCCCTCCTCGTCCAGGGAGACCAGCGGGTCGCCGCCCGCCTCGGACAGGGCGCGGGTGAGCCCCTTCAGCGCCTCCGGCCCGTCCGACAGGTCGATGTTGTTGTGGAACAGGCACACCCCGGCGATCCCGTCGGCCAGGCCGTCGAGGAGCCAGCGGGGGGCGGCGGTCGACTCGAAGGGCACCAGCAGGGTGGCGTTGGCGAGGCGGTCCAGGGTCGGATCCGCAGGCATGAGGGCTCCGTTCGTTGCGGGTGCGCCGCACGCGGGCGCGCAGAGTGAGCGGGTGCGGACAGGGGAGGGCGCCCGCGCGGGGGCAGGGCCGCGCGGGCGCGGCCGGGCACGGCGGGGGTCAGCCCTTGACCGCGCCCATGGTCAGGCCGGAGACCATGCGCCGCTGCACGAAGAGGAAGAAGACCATCACCGGGATGGTCAGCAGTGTGGAGGCGGCCATGATGGCGCCCCACTCGGTCCCGGTCCGGCCGAAGTAGTAGGACAGGGTGAGCGGGAGCGTGTAGTGGTCGGTGCTGCGCCCCAGGAAGGTCAGCGCGACGATGAACTCGTTCCAGGCGGTGATGAAGGCGAAGATGCTGGCCGCCACCAGGCCCGGGGCCACCAGCGGCATCAGGATGCGCCAGAAGACCACCGCATGGGAGGCGCCGTCGATGGCGGCGGCCTCCTCCAGCTCCTTGGGCACGGCCGCGACGAATCCGCGCAGCATCATGATCGTGATCGGCAGGGCGACGGCGGTGTAGACGACGAAGATGCCGGTGAGGTTGCCGAGCATGGTGATCCCGGTGCCGTCCTGGATCCGCCGGAAGTTGATGAAGATGGAGATGATCATCGCCTCCATCGGCACCATCTGGATCACCATCAGCAGGATGATGAAGGCGGTGCGCAGCCGGAAGCGGAAGCGCGCCACGGCCACCGCGGCCAGCAGCGACAGCAGCGCCGCCACGGCCACCGACCCCAGGGTGACGGTCAGGCTGTTGACCAGGAACTGCCAGAAGCTCACCCCGGGCAGCAGCTCCCCGTTGACGACCCGGTCGAAGTGCTCCAGCGTCAGGGTGCGGGGGATCACCGACTGGTCGCGGGAGAAGATCTCGCCCTGGGAGCGCAGCGCGGTGGCGGCCATCCAGTAGACGGGGAAGACCGAGAAGAGCAGCACGGCCGTCCCGGCCAGGTACAGCCCGGCGCCGCGCAGGCGGGCGGAGATCGGGCGCCGGCGGCGGGGGGTCCGGCGGCTGCGGGGGGCGCGGGTCGCGGTGGCGGTCATCGGGTCTCCCCCTGGCGGATCATGATGCGCAGGTAGTAGGCGGTGACGGCGAGGATCATGACGGTCATCACGACCGCGATCGCCGAGCCCATGCCGTAGTTGGGCGGGCTCGCGCTGAAGCCCTGCTGGTAGATGTAGTAGCTGAGCAGGTAGACGGACTTGTTCTGGAAGCCGTTGGCGAGGATGTAGAGCTGGGTGAACACCCGCAGGTCCCAGATGATCTGCAGCACCAGCAGCAGCGCGAACAGCGGCCGCAGCATCGGGAAGGTGACGCTCCAGAAGCTGCGCCAGGCCCCGGCGCCGTCCACCCGGGCGGCCTCGTACAGCTCCGAGGGGATGCTCTTCAGCCCGGCCAGCACCGAGACCGCGATGAACGGGAACGACTGCCAGACGATCACCAGGATCAGCACGCTGAACAGCGAGACCGGTTCGAGGAACCAGTTGTACTCCCGCCAGCCCGAGCCCACCAGCCAGTCGGGCAGGGCGTCCAGGGCGACGTTGACCAGGCCCCGCTCGGGCATGAACAGCCAGCGGAAGATCAGCGAGGCGCTGATGGCGGGCGTGGCCCAGGCGAGCATCATGCCGACCGCCACGACCGCGGAGAACCACTTGGGCAGCCGGTTCAGCAGGATGCCCACCAGGGTGCCCAGCCCCATGGTGATGCCGACCATCAGGACGGTCACCACCACGGTGTTGCGCAGGATGGTCCAGAACTCCGGGTCCGACAGCAGCCGCCCGTAGTACTCCAGCCCCTTGAACTCGGGGGCGGGCGCGTTGGGGAGCAGGTGGCGGGTGGTGAACCCGTGCACCGAGTACCAGGCCATCTGCACGATGGGCCAGAGCAGCACGACGGCGAGGATGACCAGGGTCGGGGCGATGAGCAGGTAGGGCGCGCCGATCCTGAGGCGCGGGCCGCGGCGGGGCCCGGACCCGGGGCGGGTCTCGGGCTCGGGCGCCCGGTCGTCGGGCGGCGCCGCTTTCACGGTCTGAGCCATGGCGGGACTTCTCGATTCGACGGTGGCGTGGCCGGTGGGGCGGCCGCGGGGCGAGGGGCGGCGGGGCGGCCGTGAGGGGCGGCGGCCGCCCCGCCTGTGGGGAGGGCCCATAACGGGCCCAGAGGGTCCGGGCGCTACTCCACTTCCTCGTTGAGGGTCTCGGTCAGGTCCTTGTTGGCCTTCTCCATGACCTCGTCCACGTCGCCGCCCTGGACGATCTCCAGCACCGCCGAGGGCAGGATCGCCTGGTCCTGGTCGGCGGCGTTCCAGCGCGGGGTGGCCGGGAAGAACTGGGTGTGCTCCATCTGCTGGGCGCCCGCGGCCTTGACGGGGTCCTCCTGGTAGGCCGGGTCGTCCAGCAGCTCCGGGTAGGCCGGGAAGTAGCCGGCGGCGTCGGCGTAGCCCTTGCCGCCCTCCTTGTCGCCCATCACCTTGAGCAGCTCGGTGGCGTGCTCGGGGTACTCGGTGGTGGAGAAGACGCCCAGGGCCGAGCCGCCGGCGAAGGCGGGGGCGATGCCGTCGGCGCCGGGCATGGGGGCGGCGGAGATCTCCTCCAGCAGGGCCGGGTCCTCGGCCTGCTCCTCCATCTGGCCCGTGGCCCAGCTGCCGTCGATGTACATGCCGAGCTCGCCGTTGGCCATGTCGGCCAGCGGTACCAGCTCGTTCTCACCGACGTAGGCCTGCGGGGAGATCTCCTCCTCGGAGGTGAGCCCGGCGTAGAACTCGACGGCCTCCTTGGCCTCGTCGCTGGTCAGCTGCCCCTGCCACTCGCCGCCCTCCTGGGTGGCGATCTCGCCGCCGTTGCTCCAGATGAAGCTGGCGATGCCGTTGGTGAAGTCGGTGGGCGCGGCGAAGCCGGGGACGCCGTGCTCCTCCTCGATCGCCTTGGAGACCTCGATGAGCTCGTCCCAGGTCGCCGGGGGCTCCATGTCGAGGTCGCTCAGCCAGTCGGAGCGGTAGTAGAGGGTGCGCACACCGGCGAACCACGGGATGCCGTACTGGGCGCCGTCGTACTGGCCGTACTCCAGGGCGCCCTGGTCCAGGTCGGCGGTGGTCTCCCAGTCGGCGATGTGGTCGTCCAGCGCGAGCAGCGCGCCCTGCTGGGCCCAGTTGGAGGTCTGGTCGTTGCCGACCTCCAGGACGTCCGGGGCGTCGCCGCCGGCCATGGCGTTGGTGATGGACTCCTGCGCGTCCTCCCAGGGGACGAACTCCACCTCGACGGCCGTGTCGGGGTAGGTCTCCTGGTAGCGCTTCTCGATGTCCTCGAAGTACTTCACGAGGGGGTCCTGGGCGGTGCCCATGACCCACACGGTGAGGCTGTCGGGCGCGTCGGCGGGGTCGGCGCCACCGCCGCCCCCTCCGCCGCAGGCGGCCGCGAGGAGAACAACCGCCGGAACGGCTGCGATCTTCGGGAATCTCACTCGTACTCTCCCTTCACGCGTCGCCACGCGCGCGACGTGCGTCGAAGAAGACGCCCCCGGTCATCTCCGGGTCGGCTACGAACGCTGTGCGGGCTTCGTCCTGAGTGCAAGCTGGTATAGCTCTGGTACGCCGTTCGGTCGCGCCCCGCTCCCGGTCCACGGCGGTTCCGGGGACGGGGCGTGAACGAGACCTGGTTCACGTTGGCGATAAACTAACAGGAAACTTTCTTAACTAATAGGGATGGGGGTGTCACGGTTATGTCTCGACGCCCGGGGACCCCGCGGCTGCTGCGCCAGCTCAACGACCGTGCCGCGCTGGAGCTCCTCCTGACGTCGGGGCCGGTGACGCGCACCCAGCTCGGGCGGGAGACGGGGCTGTCCAAGGTGACCGCCTCGCAGCTGCTCTCCCGCCTGGAGGAGCGCGGTCTGGTGCGGGTCGCGGGGAGCAAGGCCGGCGGCCGCGGCCCCAACGCCGCGCTGTACGAGGCGGTGCCCTCCGCCGCCTACGCCGTGGCGCTGGAGGTGGGTGCCGCCGAGGCCACCGCCGCCGTCGCCGACATCACCGGAACGGTGGTGGAGCAGGGCAGCGTCGACCCCTCGACCGCCTCCGACCCGGTGGGGGCGGTGTGCGGGCTGGTGGCCAAGCTCGTGGAGAGCGCGGGCGTGCCGCCCGAGCGGCTCAACGCGTGCGTCATCGGCACGCCCGGCGTGGTCGACCCGCGCACCGGGTCCGTTCGCTTCTCCTTCGACCTGCACGCCTGGCTGGAAGGGGTGTTCGACGCGCTCGGCACCGAGCTGGGGCGGCCGGTGCTGATCGAGAACGACGTCAACCTGGCCGCCATGGCCGAGCACGCCGAGGGGGCGGCCCGCGACGAGCGGGACTTCGCGCTGATGTGGCTGTCCAGCGGCGTGGGCATGGCGATCATGCTGGACGGGCGCATCCGCAGCGGCCGGTCCGGCGGCGCGGGCGAGATCGGCTACCTGCCGGTGCCCGGCGCCCCGCTCCCGCGGGAGGTGGGGCGGCCCGGCGGGTTCGCGTCGCTGCGCCTGCAGGACGGCGGCATCGACCACGGGTTCCAGTCGCTGGTCGGCGGCCGGGAGATCGTCGCGCTGGCGGGTGAGCACGGCATCACCGGCGGCGGGGCCGCCGAGGTGGTCGCGGCGGCCCGGGCGTCGGCGGCGGAGGAGCCGGAGGGGGCCGGTGCGGCCTTCCTGGACGAGCTGGCCGACCGCATCGCGCGGGGCGTGGCGTCGGTGTGCGTGGTGCTGGACCCGGGCCTGGTGGTCCTGGGCGGGGAGGTGGCCCGCGCGGGCGGCGAGGAACTGGCGCGCCGCGTCGCCGAGTCGGTCCCCGCGATCGGCCCGAACGCCCCGGAGGTCGGTGTCGGCCGGGTGGAGGGCCCCGTCCTGCGCGGGGCGCTGCTGCTGGCCCTGGAGAACGCCCGGGAGGAGCTGTACGCGGCCGTGGCCGAATGAGTCCGACCCCGGGGAGGTCGGCGCTGACGGGGCCGACCTCCCCGGGGGCGATGCCGCGGGGTGGCTAGCGCCGCTCCAGGGGGCGCCGCATGGCGATGCGCGGGGCGACGAGGATTCCCGCCTCCTCCTCGGTCCGCCACTGCGCGGCCAGGTCGGGGCCCCACGCCTGGCGGGGCAGCTCGGAGAAGCCCCGGCGCGCGTACCAAGGGGCGTTCCACGCCAGGTCACGGAAGGTGGTCAGGGTGAGGGCGCCGAATCCGGCGTCCCGCGCGCGTTCGCAGGCGGCCTCCAGGAGGGCCCGGCCGATCCCGCGCCGCCCGAGGCCGGGGTGGACGGCGATCTGCTCCAGGTGGGCGGCGCCGTCCAGCTCGATCAGGGCGGCGAGCCCCGCGACCCGGCCCTCGTGCCCGTCGGCGCCGGAGGCCTCGGCGACCAGCACCGCGCCGAACCGTTCGGGGGCGCGCCGTGTCCCATCGGCCCGCACCGGCCCCAGCACGTGGTCGAGGAGTTCCCGGGGGTCGTCCGGGGGCAGCACGATCCCGGCGTCGGCGAACATCCCGTCGGCGGCGAGGCTGACCTCGACGACCCAGGGGACGTCGGCCTCACGCATATCGCGCACGACAGGGGTGGTCGGGCTGATCACGTCGGTCGGATCCTCCTCGCTCAGTCGCTCACAGCAGGCTGCGTCGGGCCACGACATGATCCCGCTCGGAGTCGCCGGAAGCACGCGGTTTTCCATGCTCCCGGCGCTGAGGCGAGCGGTAGCAGGACGATGCCGTCACCAGCGACGGACCAGCAGGAACCCCGCTCAAGGGCCCCGGCCGGGCGGCGGGCCGCCAGAGTGCGGCGTTGACAGCGGCGACGAGAAGAGGCGGGAGGCCCGCACCGCAGCGCTGTCGGCCGTACGGCGTGTGCGTGGTCGCCGTGCTTGGCGGCGACGGAGACAGCGGGGCGGTTCCCCGGCCCTGCTTGCCGAGCGCGAGGCCCCTCCGCGATGATCTCGGGAAAAACGACGCTACCGGGGCGGTTTTAGCGTC
>NZ_JAQFWQ010000165.1 GCF_027706725.1 Nocardiopsis endophytica | reverse complement strand
GGGGGTGCGGCGCCCGGGGGTGCGGCGCCCGCCGACCCCGAGGCGTGCGGCGTGGCCCCCGCGCAGCAGCCGTGGGGGACGGCGCCCGCGGCCGGGGACGACCCCGCCCCCGCGCCCGGGGCCGTTGTCGGGCTCGAGCAGCGCGGCGCCGCGCTGCGCCCCGTCGCCCAGCGCGCGGTCCTTCCCGGCGACCCGACCCTGGTCGTCCGCGACGCCGCGGACGACCCGTCGTACTCGCCCGACTAGTACTCCCACTCCAGGCGGCGGGCGCCGCCCGGCCCCGGCGTGCGCGCCGCGGCCGCCCCGCGCCCCCGCCCCGTCGCCGTGCCCCGCTCCGGTGACCTTCCGCGACACGTCCGCTCCACGGAAAAGGATCCGACCCATGTCCAGGACCACACTCGCCGCCCTCGCGGCCGCAGGCGTCATCGCCGCGGCGGCCGCCCCGGCCGCCGCCGCCACGACCGGCGGCGACGGGTCGGTGCTCGGCGGCAACCAGGCCGGCGTCGACGCCGACGCCCCGGTCAACGTCTGCGGCAACGCGGTGGCCGTGCTCGGCACCGCCGGGGCGAGCTGCTCGGACTCCGGCGCGGGGGCCTCCGGCGGCTCGGGCTCGCCGACCACCTCCGGCGACGGGTCGGTGCTCGGCGGCAACCAGGCGGGCGCCGGTGCCGACGCCCCGGTCAACGCCTGTGGCAACGCGGTGGCGGTCGGGGGGAGCGCCACCGCATCCTGCGACGGGTCCGACCGCGGGGACGGCGAAGACGGCTACGACGGCGGCTACGACGAGCCCTTCCCCGAGGAGAGCCCCGACGGCTACGCGCCGGAGGAGGAGGGCTACGCCCCGCCTGAAGAGGAGGAGCGCGAGGGCGGGCAGGCCGCCCCCGAGGAGCGCCGGGACCACGGGGAGTCCGCCCCCGTGGCGGCCGCGCCAGCCGAGTCGCCCTCCGCCGCGGCCCCGCCCGCGGCGGCCCGGGAGGCCGCGGGCGGCCTCCCGGTCACCGGCCCCGGTGCGGCGGCGACCGCCGTCGCCGGCGTGGTGGCCCTCGGCGCGGGGCTGGCGGCGCTGGTCGCCGGGCGCCGCCGCAGGAGGGCGTGAAGGACCAGGCTTCCCGGTCCTTGAAGGACCGGGGGCTGACGCGAGTCCCGCGGGCACGGCCCGTCCGCGGGGTTCACGTCAGCCGCCGCTCGGCCAGAGCGGAGCTGACACAGGGCGTGCACCACCCACGCATCAGGGTGTGACCGGAGCGCGCCCCCGTCCGGCCCAGGACGTGCCGGTGCCCGATCCACGGGCGCCGGGGCGCGAGCGGTCACGCACGGTTCCATCTCATTCCACGCTGTACTCTGAAAGGAAATCCCACATGCGCAAGTGGGTTCGCACCTCCGCCAAGACGGCCCTGCTCACCGCCGGGTTCGTCGCGCTGGGCGCCGGTGTCTCCTTCGCCGACTCCGCGCCCATCACCTCGGGCAACGGCTCCATCGGCGGCGGCAACCAGATCGTGGGCAACGCCGACGTGCCCGTGAACGTCTCGGGCAACGCGATCGCCCTGGGCGGCAGCACCGCCAGCGCCACCTCGAAGAACACCGGCGCCCGGGTCATCGACCACCACGGCGACGACGCCCCGATCACCTCGGGCAACGGCTCGGTGCTGGGCGGCAACCAGGGCGTGCTCGACCTCGACGTCCCGGTCAACGCCTCCGGCAACGCGGTCGGCGCCGTCGGCGGGGTCGCCGCGGCGGCCTCGAAGGACACCGGCGCGTTCGTCGACGAGACCGACGGCGGCATGAACGGCGGCGGCAACGGTGACAACGGCGGCGACAACGGGGACGGCGGCGACAACGGCTACCGCCTGTCCCAGCTCGCGCCCGGCACCGGGGGCCTGGTCGACACCCTGAGCGCGGCCGCCCAGCCGACCCACCTGCAGGGCGACGGCGTCGAGGCCGGGCCCGTGCTGCACCAGAGCCACGGCCAGGTCGAGGACATCGTCACCTCCGGCAACGGCTCCGTGGTCGGCGGCAACCAGATCGTCGGCGACGCCGACGTTCCCGTGAACGTCTCGGGCAACGCGGTCGCCGGGGTGCTCAGCAGCGCCGCCGCGACCTCTCAGGACACCGGGGCCTACGTCTGGGACGAGGACCACCGGGGCATCGTGACCTCGGGCAACGGCTCGGTGCTGGGCGGCAACCAGGGCGTGGTCGACGCCGACGTTCCCGTGAACGTCTCGGGCAACGCGGTCTCCGGGATCGCCAGCACGGCCGCCGCCGCCTCCGAGGACACCGGCGCTTGGGTCGACCACGGCGAGACCGAGATGGTGCGGACCTCGGACGCGTCCTCGGCCCGGCAGGAGGCCGGCGACGCCGGCACGCTGCCCGCCCCGCTGGACACGCTGCCGCTGAGCAACGAGCTGCCCGCCGCCCCGTCCGCGCCCGAGCTGCCCGGCTCCGAGGCGCTGCCGCTCAGCAACGAGCTGCCGGACCCGGTGAACCTGCCGGCGACCGACTCGCTGCCGCTGAGCGCCGAAGAGCTGCCCGAGGCGCCCGTCGAGGCGCCCGCGGCCGAGGCCCCCGAGGCGCCCGCCGAGCTGTCGGGCCTGCCCGCCGGGGGCGACGCCAAGGACCTGACCTCCGTGACCGACGGCGTGGCCGGCGGCGTCACCGAGGGGCTGGGCCTGGGCCTGTAGCACCGGACTGCCGCGCGGCGGCGCGTTCCCACCCCCGTTTCCGACAGACGCGGTGGACAGGCGGGGGACCGGGGGCGCCGCCCGCGCGGCGCGAAGGCGAGGCGAGTCCCCGCGGAGGCGTGCGGCCTTCCGCGGGGGCTCGCCGCGTGCGTCCGGTGCGCGGCATCACGGCCGGATCCGGCCACCCGGCCGGGATTGCCGGTATACCTTCGTGACCGGCGAATCCGTTGGGGCGCGAGCGCCCTCCGGGGTTACTGTGAGGGAATTCACAACGTGCGGACCTGTCGGATGATCCTCCGGCGGACGGTCACCCTGCGGGTGCCGTCGCGGTAGACGCGTACACGGGCCAGTTCCCACCGGCCGTACTCGGCGTGGTCGGTCAACGCCTGCCGCGTCACACTGCGCGACGTCCCCCTCGGGAAGACGATCTCCCGGTACTCGTACTCCACCATTGCGCCTATTCTGCGACTCCCGCAGGATTCGCGCCACGGGCTCCGCGGCCCGAGGGGCGCCCGGGGGAGGGGCGGGCACGGAGCCGTGCCGACCGGGAAGCGATCCGCGGGCCCGTCGGTTACCGTCAGTTGCGGGGGATCCGACAGGCTCCGCGGCGGGCCGCACAGACAGCGCAAGGCGAGACGTAGGGGAAGAGCGTGCCACCCAAGAAGGGCAGCGCCGGCAAGAACGGCTCGAAGGACTCCGGGACGGCGACCGGGGGGAACCGGCTCGTGATCGTCGAGTCGCCCGCCAAGGCGAAGACGATCGCGGGCTACCTCGGTCCCGGCTACACCGTCGAGTCCTCCATCGGCCATATCCGCGATCTGCCGACCAAGGCCGCGGAGATCCCGGCGCGCTACAAGTCGGAGCCCTGGGCCCGGCTCGGGGTGGACGTCGAGCACGACTTCGAGCCGATCTACGTGGTCAACACCGACAAGAAGTCCCACGTCAAGAAGCTCAAGGAGCTGGTGGCCCAGGCCGACGAGCTCTACCTGGCCACGGATGAGGACCGCGAGGGCGAGGCCATCGCCTGGCACCTGCGCGAGGAGCTGGCCCCCGAGGTCCCGGTGCGCCGGATGGTCTTCAACGAGATCACCCGGGACGCGATCCGCCACGCCGCCGAGAACACCCGCGACCTGAACCTGCGCCTGGTCGACGCCCAGGAGACCCGGCGCATCCTGGACCGCCTCTACGGCTACGAGGTCTCCCCCGTGCTGTGGAAGAAGGTCATGCCGAAGCTGTCGGCGGGCCGCGTCCAGTCGGTGGCCACCCGCCTGGTGGTCGAGCGCGAGCGCGAGCGGATCGCGTTCACCTCCGCCGAGTACTGGGGCCTCAAGGCGGTCTTCGACACCCTGGGCGCCGCGGGCGAGGGCCCCGGCACCTTCACCGCCAACCTGGTGGCGGTGGACGGCGCGCGCGTCGCGGTCGGCCGCGACTTCACCGCCCAGGGGGAACTGCGCTCGGCCTCGGGCGTGCTGCACCTGGACGAGCAGGCCGCCAGAGCCCTGGCCGAGCGGCTCTCCGGCTCCGACTTCGCGGTGCGCACCGTGGAGCGCAAGCCCTACAAGCGCTCGCCGTACGCCCCGTTCCGCACCACCACGCTGCAGCAGGAGGCCTCGCGCAAGCTGGGCCTGTCGGCCAAGCAGACGATGCAGGTGGCCCAGCGGCTCTACGAGAACGGCTTCATCACCTACATGCGCACCGACAGCACCACGCTGTCGGACAGCGCCGTGGCCGCCGCCCGGGACCAGGCCACCCGCCTGTACGGCGCGGACCACGTCCCGGCCAAGCCGCGCGTCTACTCCAGCAAGGTGAAGAACGCCCAGGAGGCGCACGAGGCGGTCCGCCCGGCCGGGGACACCTTCCGCACCCCCGCCCAGACGGGGCTGTCCGGCGCCGAGTACCGGCTCTACGAGCTGATCTGGAAGCGCACCGTCGCCTCCCAGATGAAGGACGCGGTGGGCGAGTCGGTCACCGTCAAGGTGGCCGGCGCCTCCTCCTCCGGGGAGCAGGCCGAGTTCACCGCCACCGGGAAGATCATCACCTTCCACGGCTTCCTCAAGGCCTACGTGGAGGGCGCCGACGACCCCGAGGCCGAGCTGGACGACCGCGAGCGGCGGCTGCCGCCGGTCGAGGAGGGCCAGCCGCTCAAGTCCGAGGAGATGCAGGCCGAGGGGCACAGCACCCGCCCGCCCGCGCGCTACACCGAGGCCACGCTGGTCAAGGAGCTGGAGGACCGGGAGATCGGGCGCCCCTCCACCTACGCCTCGATCATCGGCACCATCCTCGACCGCGGGTACGTGTTCAAGAAGGGCTCGGCGCTGGTGCCGTCCTTCCTGGCCTTCGCCGTGGTGCAGCTGCTGGAGAAGCACTTCGGCAACCTGGTCGACTACGACTTCACCGCCCGCATGGAGGACATGCTCGACGGCATCGCGCGCGGCGACGCCGAGCGGGTGCCCTGGCTGCGCCGGTTCTACTACGGCGACGACGAGGAGACCGGCCTCAAGGAGCTGGTGGGCGACCACCTGGCCGAGATCGACCCGCGCGAGATCAGCTCCTTCCCGGTGCCGGGCACCGACATCGTGATGCGGGTGGGCCGGTACGGGCCCTACATGGAGCGCGACGGCCGCCGGGTGAACGTGCCCGAGGACCTGGCCCCCGACGAGCTGACGCCGGAGAAGGCCGAGGAGCTGTTCGCGGCCCCCAGCGACGACCGGGAGCTGGGCACCGACCCGGAGACCGGGCGCGCCGTGGTGGTGAAGAACGGGCGGTTCGGGCCCTACGTCACCGAGGTCGTGCCCGAGCCCGAACCCGCCCCCGAGGGCGAGAAGAAGGCCAAGGGCCGCTCCAAGCAGGCCGCCAAGCCGCGCACGTCCTCGCTGCTGAAGTCGATGAGCCCGGACACGGTCACCCTGGAGGAAGCGCTCAAGCTGCTGTCCCTGCCCCGCGTGGTCGGCGAGCTGGACGGCGAGCAGGTCACCGCGCAGAACGGCCGCTTCGGCCCCTACCTGAAGAAGGGCACCGACAGCCGCTCCCTGGAGACCGAGGAGCAGATCTTCACGGTCACCCTGGAGGAGGCGCAGGAGCTGTTCGCCAAGCCCAAGCAGCGCGGCCGGCGCGCGGCGGCGGCCCCGCTGCGCGAGCTGGGCACCGACCCGGCGACCGAGAAGCCGATGGTGGTCAAGGACGGGCGGTTCGGGCCCTACGTCACCGACGGGGAGACCAACGCCTCGCTCCGCAAGGGGGACGAGGTGGAGTCGATCACCGACGAGCGCGCCGCCGAGCTGCTGGCCGAGCGCCGCGCCAAGGCGCCCGCGAAGAAGGCCCCGGCCGCGAAGGCGCCGGCGAAGAAGACCGCCGCCAAGAAGACGACCGGGGCGACCACCACCAGGAAGTCCTCGGCCAAGAAGCCGTCGGCGAAGAAGACCGGCGAGCCCAAGGGCGGTAAGGGCGGGACCTCCGGCCCCGCCTCCTGAGGTGGCGCCGATCCGTGCGCGGCAGTAGTGTGCCGCGCACGGGTCCGCCCGGTGCGACGAGCCCCGAAGGGAACCCGGCAGGCCCCGGCGGCGCCCGTGCCCGTCCCCAGTCCCCGGCCCGGCCGCGCGCCCGTCCCCTTCCGGACGCGCCGCTACCCTTCACGACTATGAGCAGATCTGCACCTCTAGGAGCGCCCGGAGAGGCGCGCAGCGTTCTGGCGAACCCGCCCTTCCGACGGCTGTGGATCTCGCTGTCGCTGTCCAGCCTGGGCGACTGGCTCAGCCTGCTGGCGCTGATGTCGCTGGCGACGATCCTCACCATGGACGCCTCGCCGGTGGTCCAGTACTTCGCGGTCAGCGGCGTGGTGCTGCTCAAGATCGCCCCGTGGCTGCTGCTCAGCCCGTTCGCGGGCGTGGTGGCCGACCGGTTCGACCGCCGCCTGACCATGGTCGCCGCCGACGTGCTGCGCGGCCTGCTGTACGTGTCCATCCCGGTGGTGGGGCGGCTCGACTGGCTGCTGGTGGCCAACTTCCTGGCCGAGTGCGTGGCGATCTTCTGGACGCCCGCCAAGGACGCCTCGGTGCCCAACCTGGTGCCGCGCAAGAAGCTGGAGCAGGCCAACCAGCTCACCCTGCTGACCGCCTACGGCACCGCCCCGGTGGCCGCCGGGCTGTTCGCCCTGCTGGCCTCGCTCAGCACGGTGCTGGGCATGCTGTTCCCGGCCATGGCCACCCCCGAGGCCGACATCGCGCTGTACATCAACGGCCTCACGTTCTTCATCGCCGCGGCGGTGGTCTGGACGCTTCCGCTGCCCGGCCGCCCGGAGCGGGCCGCGCCCGCGGCCCCGGCCGGTGCCGACGACGACCGGACCGAGGAGGTCCCCCTCCCGCCGCAGGAGGCCGACCCCAACGAGCTGACCGCGCCCATCGGCCAGGCCGCCACCCTGGAGGTCCCGGCGGTCCCGAGCGAGCAGGAGCGCAAGGCCGCCGAGCGGGCGGAGGCCAAGGCGCGCCGCCAGGAGGCGGCGGCCGAGCGCCGCGCCGCGCGGGCCTCCGGCGACGGCCAGGCGAACCCGCTGCGCACCATCTGGGAGGGCTGGCGCTTCGCCGGGTCCACCCCGCTGGTGCGCGGGCTGATGCTCGGCATGCTCGGGGCGTTCGCCGCCGGGGGCGCCGTGGTCGGCGTCGGCCGGGTGTTCGTGGACAAGCTGGAGGCGGGCAACGCCGGGTTCGGCGTGCTGTTCGGCGCCCTGTTCGCGGGCATGGCGCTGGGCATGCTGGCCGGGCCGCGCACGCTGCGCGAGTTCAGCCGGCGCCGCCTGTTCGGCCTGGCCCTGGGCACGGCCGGGGTGGCGCTCTTCTTCACCGGGCTGGTGCCGAACATGGTGCTGGCCGCGGTGCTCACCGCGGTGGTGGGCGCCGGCGCCGGGCTGGCCTGGGTGATCGGCCTGACCCTGATGGGCCAGGAGGTCCAGGACGAGGTCCGCGGCCGCACCTTCGCGTTCCTGCACGCCGCCGGGCGCCTGGTGCTGCTGGGCGCGGTGGCCCTGTCCCCGCTGCTGGCCGCCGCCATCGGCGACCACACCCTGTCGGTGCGCGACCTGACCTACGACTTCCTGGGCACCGGCGCGGTGCTGATGGTGGCGGCGGTGCTGGCGGTCGTGGTGGCGGTGGTCTCCTACCGGCAGATGAACGCCGACGCGGGCGACGTGCCGCTGATGACCGAGCTGCTGGCGGCGCTGCGCGGGGTGCCGGTGCGCACCGAGGCGGCCGACGGCGAGGACACCGCCCTGCCGGGCACCTTCGTGGTGCTGGAGGGCGGCGAGGGCGCCGGGAAGTCCACCCAGGTCCAGCAGCTCTCGGTGTGGCTGCGCGAGGAGGGCTTCGAGGTCGTCACCACCCGCGAGCCGGGCGCCACCAAGCTCGGCATGCGGCTGCGCGCGCTGCTGCTGGACAAGGAGCAGACGGGCATGTCGCCGCGGGCCGAGGCGCTGCTGTACGCCTCGGACCGGGCCGACCACGTGCACCAGGTGATCCTGCCCGCGCTGCGCCGGGGCGCCATCGTCATCAGCGACCGCTACGTGGACTCCACCCTGGCCTACCAGGGCGCCGGGCGGGAGCTGCCGTCCGAGGAGATCGCCCGGGTGAACGACTGGGCCACCGGCGGGCTGGTGCCGCGGCTGACGGTGCTGCTCGACCTCCCGGCCGAGGACGGGCTGTCCCGGCTGGGCGGCGGCACCGATCGCATCGAGGCCGAGTCCCAGGACTTCCACGAGCGGGTCCGGCGCGGCTTCCGCGAACTGGCCGACGCGGCGCCCGAGCGCTACCTGGTGGTCGACGCGCGCGAGTCTCAGGAGCGGGTCACCCGGGAGATCCAGCGCCGCCTGCGGCCGCTGCTGCCCGACCCGGTCCCCTCCGACTCCGAGGCGATCACCGGGATGATGCCGGTGGTCGGCGACCCGGACGGCGACGACTAGGAGCCGCCGCGGACGGGCGGGGCGGACCCCGCCCCCGCGTCGTTGATCTCGGGAAATACGCCCCTGAAAACGGCCCACAGGGAGCACCAGCGGCAGTGACCCGCCAGGCGGGTCACTGCCGCTGGTGCTCCCCCACATACCGAAAACCCGAGACTTGAGGCGGCCCTGTAGCGTCGTTTCTCCCGAGATCAACGCCGAGCACACCCGCCTGTCCGCGCGGGCGCCAGGGCGGGTTTCCGGTGGCGGGCGCCGCGCGTCGGTGCCCGCCCCTATCCTTGGGGCGATGAGCGTCTTCGACGACCTGGTGGGCCAGGACGAGGCGGTGGCCGCGCTGCGCGCGGCCGCCGCCGACGCCGCGGGCGGGGGCGGCGGGTCGATGACCCACTCCTGGCTGTTCACCGGCCCGCCCGGCTCCGGGCGGAGCGAGGCGGCGCGCGCGTTCGCCGCCGCGCTGCAGTGCCCCGACGGCGGGTGCGGCCACTGCCCCTCCTGCCACCAGGTCCTCACCGGCACCCACGCCGACGTCCTGTACGTGCGACCCAGCGGGCTCAGCTTCGGTGTGGAGCGCACCCGCGAGCTGGTCCTGCAGGCGGCGGCGCGCCCGGCCTCCGGCCGGTTCCGCGTCGTGCTGTTCGAGGACGCCGACCGGGCCACCGAGGCCGCCTCGAACGCCCTGCTCAAGGCGGTGGAGGAGCCCTCCCCGCGCACGGTGTGGCTGCTGTGCACGCCCACCGCAGAGGACATGCTCGTCACCATCCGCTCCCGGTGCCGCCTGGTGCGCCTGGTCACCCCGTCCACGGCTGCGGTGGTGCGGGCCCTGGTCGAGCGGGACGGGCTGGAGGAGTCCGCGGCGGCCGAGGCGGCGCGGGCCGCGGCGGGCCGGCTGGACCGGGCGCGGCTGCTGGCCAGCGACGCCGAGGCGCGCGAGCGCCGCGCTGAGGTGCTCTCCCTCCCGGCCCGGCTGGACGGCACGGGCGCCTGCGTCTCGGCCGCCGCGCGCCTGTACGAGCTGGCCGAGGCCGAGGCCAAGGCGGTGTCGGCGGCGCTGGACGAGACCGAGCGCGCCGAGGTCAAGGCGGCGTTCGGCGAGGGCGGCACCGGCAAGGGCGTGGCCAAGGCGGTGCGGGGCGCCGCCGGGGCGCTCAAGGACCTGGAGGAGCGCCAGAAGCGCCGCGCCACCAGGATCAAGCGCGACACCTACGACACGGCGCTGACCGAGCTGGTGCTGTTCTACCGGGACGTGCTGGCGCTGCAGATGGGCGCCCCGGTCGAGCTGCCGACCGGGTCGGCCCGCGGCGACCTGGAGCGGGTGGCCCGCGGCTCCGCGCCCGAGTCGACGCTGCGCCGCATCGACGCGGTCATGGAGTGCCGCCGCCGCATCGACGCCAACGTGCACCCGCAGATCGCCCTGGAGGCGATGACGGCGGCCCTGTACGAGGGCTGAGGGCGGGGGCTGTGGCAGGCTCGGTGCCGTCCCCTCCCCGACGCGAAGGAAGTCCCCCGTGAAGAGGCTCCGCTCGGCGGCCGCCGCGGCCGCGGCACTCGTCGTCATCGCCGCCGGATGCTCAAGGGAGGAGGGCGGCGCCCCGGACCCCGGGTCTTCGGCCCCCGACGCGGCGCTGGAGCCGTTCTACACCCAGGGCATCGACTGGGGGCCCTGTCCGGACGGCGGCGACGGGTTCGAGTGCGGCGTGTTCGAGGTCCCCATGGACTACGCCGACCCCGGCGGGCGCTCCCTGGAGATCGCCGTCAAGCGGCTGCCCGCCGAGGGGGAGTCGGAGGGGGCGCTGCTGGTGAACCCGGGCGGTCCGGGGGGATCGGCCTATGACTACGCGGGGGCGGCCACCAGCGCCGTCAGCGAGGACGTGCGCGAGCGCCTGGACGTGGTCGGGTTCGACCCGCGCGGGGTGGCCCGCAGCGAGCCCCTCTCCTGCCTGCCGCCCGAGCGCATGGACGACTACCTGGGGGCGGACCTGGAGAGCGAGGACGGCGACCCGCTGAAGGTCGGCGACGCCGGGGTGGAGGAGCTGGAGGAGTCCGTCCGGGAGTTCGTGGACGGGTGCCGGGAGCGCGCCGGGGACCTCATGATGCACATGGGCACCGAGAACGTGGCGCGGGACATGGACGTGCTGCGCGCCGTCCTGGGCGACGAGCGGCTCACCTACCTCGGCAAGTCCTACGGCACCCTGATCGGGGCCTACTACGCCGACCTGTTCCCCGAGCGCGTGGGCGCCATGGTGCTCGACGGCGCCATGGACCCGGACCTGGACGCGCTGGAGACCACGGTGCAGCAGGCCGGGGGGTTCGAGACGGCGCTGCGCGCGTTCGTGGAGGACTGCCAGGGGCGGGACGGCTGCCCGCTCGGCGGCGAGGAGGACGGCGTGGACGCCGGGGTGGACCGGATCGCCGGCCTGCTGGACGAGGCCGGGCGCGAGCCGCTGGACAACGCCATGGACGACGGCCGCGAGGTGGGCCGCGCCCGGGTGGAGATGGGCATCATGGGCGCGCTCTACAGCGAGAGCTACTGGGGCGAGGTGCGCGACGCCCTCACCGACGCGTTCGAGGACGGCGACGGCACCGCGCTGCTGCGCCTGGGCGACCGCCTCTACGACCGGGACGACCCGGACGCCTTCACCAACTCGGTGTCCTCGCTGGTGGCGGTGAACTGCTCGGACGCCCCGGCGCCGCGCGACCCCGAGGCCTACCGGAAGGCGGCGGAGGAGGCCGCGGAGGCGTCCCCGCTGTTCGGGCCGTCGTCGGCGTGGGCGGCGTTCACCTGCGCCTACTGGCCTCAGGAGGCGGTCGCCGACGACTGGGAGGCCGACGCCCCGGGCGCCGACCCGGTCCTGGTGGTGGGCACCACCCGGGACTCGGCCACGCCGTACGCCTGGGCCGAGGAGCTGGCCGGGGGCCTCGACTCGGGGGTGCTGCTGACCTACGAGGGCGACGGCCACACCGCCTACCGCTCGGGGGACCGGTGCGTGGACGCGGCGGTCGACGCCTACCTCCTGGAGCACCAGGTCCCGGAGGACGGCCTGACCTGCGGCGCCTGACCGGCCGGAGGGGCCCGGCCGGGCGAGGGCCGCCCGCCGGGACACAGCAGGTGCCGAGAGGCGCTAGACTGGGTGCGGCTCCGCGACGAGCGGAGCCGTATGCCGCCTTAGCTCAGTCGGTAGAGCGATTCACTCGTAATGAATAGGTCGTCGGTTCGATTCCGACAGGCGGCTCAGCGAAAACGCCGCCCCCAACGGGGGCGGCGTTCTGCTTTGGGGCCACACGCGCCGAGGCGGCCATCCTGGGTCGTAAAACCGACGCCTGATCAGCCCAAAAGCGTCGGTTTCACGACGCAGGATCACTGAAGCCCCCAGTCGTGCCCGTTATGCCCGGTATACACCACTCGGACGGCCCCCTCCGCGTTGATCTCGGGGAACTCGGGGTTGAACCGGACGGCGGTGTCAAGTGGTGAGTGCAACTACGGGCCGGGCGCCGGGTCGGGGGTGAT
>NZ_JAQFWQ010000164.1 GCF_027706725.1 Nocardiopsis endophytica | reverse complement strand
GGAAGGTGTCGGGGTCAGGGATTGAGTGTGGCGGTCCGGCCACCGCCGGAGCGGTCATGTGGTGTTTCCACCTCGCCCGATGCCCGGAGATCCCTCCGAGGCCACTCGGTGATCCGATCCACCGAGGACCTCCGGTCCGCCCACGCGGACCCTGCACGACGCACGCTTCAGAAAGGCGGACACGAGTGAGCAGCGCATCCGGGCTGGAGGACATCCTCCCGCTGACCCCCCTCCAGGAGGGGCTGCTGTTCCACAGCGGGCTCGGCGACGGCGCCGCCGACGCTTACAACGTGCAGGTCGCCCTCGACCTCGACGGCCCACTCGACGCCGAGCGGCTGCACCGGGCCGCCGACGCGCTGCTGGTGCGCCACCCGCACCTGCGGTCGGCGTTCCGCCGCCGCCGCAACGGGCAGCCCGCGGCCCTCGTCGGCAAGTACGTGCCCGCCTCCTGGCGGCACACCGAGACCACCGAGGACGCCCTCCCGGACCTCCTGGAGGCCGAACGGGCGGCCCGATTCGACCCCGCGAAGCCGCCGCTCATCCGGTTCGTGCTCGCCCGCACCGGCCCCGACCGGCACGTCCTGGTCCTGACGCACCACCACATCCTCCTCGACGGGTGGTCCCTGCCGCTGCTGGTGCGCGACCTGATGCGCATCTACGCCGCCGACGGCGCCGCGTCCCTCCCCAAGCCCGCCCCCTACCGCCACTACCTGGCCTGGCTCGCCTCCCGCGACACGGTCGCCGCGGAGAAGGCCTGGGCCGAGGCGCTCGCGGGGGTGCCCGGTCCCACCCGGGTCACCGAGGCGGCGCAGGCCGAACGCCGGGCCCAGGGCGCCGGTACCGGAGCCGAGGGGATCGCCGACGGAACCGTCGACGGGACCGCCGACGACGCGCCGCGCGGTGTGACCGTCGACCTGCCCGCCGACCTGACCCGGCGGGTGGAGGCCCTGGCCCGGGCGCACGGCGTCACCCCCAGTACCGTCCTCCAGGCCGCCTGGGGCCTCCTCCTCGCGCGGCTGCTCGACCGCGACGACGTCGTCTTCGGCACCGCCGTCTCCGGCCGACCGCCCGAGCTCCACGGCGCCGACGCCATGATCGGCCTGTTCATCAACACCGTCCCGGTGCGTGTGGCCCTGCGTCCGGGCGAGACCGCCGCCGGGCTGCTCACCCGCCTGCGCGACGAGCGGGCCCAGCTGCTGGACCACGACCACCTCGGCCTGGCCGACATCCAGACCGCGGCCGGCGGCGGCGAGCTGTTCGACACCCTCCTGGTCGTCGAGAACTACCCGCTGGAGGGCGCCGACCCGGCCCAGGACGTCCCAGGGTTGAGCGCGCGCGTGCGCGGTGCCGCCGACGCCACCCACTACCCGCTGTCGGCCGCCGCGATCCCCGGCGGCGCCCCCGACGGCGGGCTGCGCCTGAAGTTCGGGCACCGCCCGGACCGCGTCCCGGCCTCCCTCGCCGAGCGGATCGGCGACTGGACGGCCGGGCTGCTCGGCGCCATCGCCGACGACCCCGACGCCCCGGTCGCAAGGCTGGCCCTGCCCGGCGCGGCCGAGCGGGAGCACCTGGAGGCCCTCTCCTCCGGCGGCCCGGTCGGGGAGCCCGCCGCCACATTCCCCGACCTGTTCGAGCGGCGCGTCGCGGCCGCCCCCGACGCGGCCGTGCTGGAGGGGCGGGACTCCGACGGCCAGGACACCGCCTTCACCGCCGCCGAGGTGCGGGACCGGGCCAACCGCCTCGCCCGGGCGCTCATCGCACGGGGAGCCGGTCCCGAGCGGACGGTCGCCGTGGCCGTGCCGCGCTCGCCCGAGCTGATCATCGCTCTGGCGGCGGTCATGGCCTCCGGCTCGGCCTACATGGCCCTGGACCCGGCGCACCCCGACGAGCGCTGGGCCACCATGCTCGGCGACGCCGCCCCGGTGTGCGTGCTGGCCTGCGACGACCTGGCCGGGCGGGTCGGCGGTCTGACCGGTGCGCCGCTGCTGGTGCCCGACGGCCGCGACGCCGCCGAGGTCGCCGGCGCCTCCCCGGAACCGGTGACCGACGCCGACCGGGCCGCACCGCTGGCCCCGGAGAACGCCGCCTACGTCATCTACACCTCGGGCTCCACCGGGACGCCGAAAGGAGTCGTCGTCCCGCACGCCGGGATCGCCAAGCTCGCCGCCACCGCCGCCCGGCGGATCGGCGCCGGACCCGGCGCGGTGATCACCCAGGTGGGGTCGCCCGCGTTCGACGTGGCGTTCTGGGAGATGTGCATCGGCCTGCTCGGCGGCGGCCGCCTGGTGGTGGTCCCCGACGACCTGCGGGTGCCCGGACCGCCGCTGGCCGATTTCCTGCGCGGGCACGCCGTCACGCACGCCGCCCTCCCCCCGGCGCTGCTGTCGGCGATGCCCGAGGGCACCGACCTGCCGCCGGGGATGACCGTGCTCGCCGGGACCGAGGCGGTCCCGCCCGCGCTGGTGCGGCGGTTCGCCGCCCGCGGGCCGATGTTCAACTGCTATGGGCCCACGGAGGGCATCGTCAACGCGACGATCGGGGTGTGCCCGCCCGGCTTCGCCGACGAGCGGGTGCCCATCGGCCGCCCCGACCCGGGGGTGCGCGCCCGGGTGCTCGACGGCGGCCTGCGCCCGGTCCCGCCGGGGGTCCCCGGTGAGCTGTACCTGGCCGAGGATCCCGGGCCGGGCGGGGCGCGGGTGCTGGCCCGCGGCTACCTGAACCGCCCTGGGCTGACGGCCGGGAGGTTCATCGCCGACCCGTACGCCGCCGAGCCCGGTGCCCGCATGTACCGCACCGGCGACCTGGTGCGGTGGAACGCCGACGGGCTGCTGGAGTTCCTCGGCCGCACCGACAACCAGGTCAAGATCCGCGGCTTCCGGGTGGAGCCGGAGGAGACCGAGGCCGCGCTTGCGGCACTTCCGGAGGTCGCGGCCGCCGCGGTGGCCGTCCACCACGACGAGACGGGGTCGCCGATGCTGGTCGGCTACGCCGTCCCGGCTCATGAGGGTGCCGACCCCGGCGAAGGCGGCGACTCCGCGCGACACGGTTCCGACGCGCATGCCCGTGGGTGGACGGCGGGTGTGGAGGGGTCGGAATCCGAGGCGGTCGGGCCTGTCGGCGCTCGCGCCGGTTCCATGGGATTCGAGCCCGCCGAAGGCGAGGCCGCGCAGCACGGTCGTCCAGACGGCGCCGACGGCGCGGGCTCCGGTCATGACGGCGCCGCCGACGCCGCGATCGGTGCGGACACGACGGTCTCCCATAGCGACGCCGCCACGGGCGCTCCCGGCCCTGGCCCTGTCGGCGCTCGGGACTCGTCCGCCATAGGTGCTGCGGCCGTTCTTGACGGCCGGGAGGTCGCCGACCCGAGTCCCGGCGGCATGTGGCCGGGTGCGGGAGGTCCTGCCGGCGCCGGTGCGGCGGGGTCCGCTTCCGCTGACGGGCGCGCAGTTGTCGCGGGTTCTGGCCGGGGCGGTGTCGTTGGCGGTGTGACCGATTCGAGTGCGCCGGAGGAGCCCGCCCCGCCCGAAGCGTTGGCGTCTTCCGGTGCCCGGGCCGCCCTCGCTCGCGTCGGCGCCGCCGTGTCCAGCGGTGTCGGTGTGACCGCCGTCGACCCGGCCGTGCTTCGGCGGCGGCTCGCGGAGCTCCTGCCCCCCGCCATGGTCCCGGCCGCGATCGTCCCCATGGACGCCCTCCCCGTCCTGCCCAACGGCAAGGTGGACCGCTCCGCCCTGCCCGCGCCCGACTTCGCCGCGCTCGCCGTGCGGCGCCCCGCCCGCGACCCCGGCGAACAGCTCCTCTGCGACCTCTTCGCCGACGTCCTCGGGGTGCCCGAGGTCGGCATCGACGACGACTTCTTCGCCCTGGGCGGCCACTCCCTGCTCGCGGGCCGCCTGGTGGCGCGCATCCGCGGCGCTCTGGGCCGCGAGGTCCCCCTGCGGGCGGTCTTCGACGCGCCGACCGTCGCCGGGCTCGCACGCCGCCTCGGCGGGGAACGGGCCCGCCCCGCCCTCCGCCGCGCCGAGCTGCCCGAGCGCCCGCCCCTGTCCTACGCGCAGCAGCGCATGTGGTTCCTGCACCGCCTGGACGGCCCATCGGCCACCTACAACATCCCCTTCTGCGCCCGCCTCACCGGCGCCCTGGACACCGGCGCCCTCGCGGGTGCCCTCGGCGACCTCACCGACCGGCACGAGACGCTGCGCACCGTCTTCCCCGAGGACGACGGCGTTCCCTACCAGCGCATCCTCACCCCCGAGGCGGGCAGGCCCGCCCTGCCCGTCACCGATGTGGCCGCCGACGGCCTGGAGGAGGCACTCGGCGCCGAGGCCGCCGCCGGGTTCCGTCTGGAGGACGAACCGCCGCTGCGCGCCCGCCTCTTCCGCGTCGGCCCCGACGACCACGTCCTGCTGCTGGTCATCCACCACATCGCCGCGGACGGCTGGTCGGCCCGCCCCCTCCTGCGCGACCTCGGCCGCGCCTACACCGAGCGCCGCCGCACCGGGCACGCCCCGTCCTGGGCGCCGCTGCCCGTCCGGTACGCCGACCACGGGCTCCACCAGCGCGCCGTCCTCGGCTCCGACGACGACCCCGGCAGCGAGGCCGCCCGCCAGGCCGCCTATTGGCGCGAGCGGCTGAGCGGCCTGCCCGAGGAGCTGCCGCTGCCCACCGACCGGCCCCGCCCCGCCGCCGCGCGCGGCGCCGGCGATTCGGTCGGCACGTTGCTCGGCGCCGACCTGGAGGCACGCCTGCGCACGCTCGCGCGCTCGGCGGACGTCAGCGTGTTCATGGTGCTGCAGGCCGCCGTCGCGGCGCTGCTCACCCGCCTGGGCGCGGGCACCGACGTCCCCCTCGGCACACCCGTCGCCGGGCGCGACGACGCCGCCCTGGACGAGATGGTCGGCTTCTTCGTCAACACGCTGGTGCTGCGCACCGACACCTCCGGCGACCCCGCCTTCCGCGAGCTGCTCACCCGCGTGCGCCACACCGACCTGGAGGCGTTCGAGCACGACTCCATCCCCTTCGAACGGCTGGTGGAGCTGCTCAACCCCGCCCGGTCGATGAGCCGCCACCCCCTGTTCCAGGTGATGGTGGCCTACCAGAACGGCGGTCCGACCCCGCCGGAGATGGAGGGGCTGCGGGTGGCCCGGCACCCGGTGCGCGCCGACGCGGCCAAGTTCGACCTCGCCTTCGAGTTCGCCGACCGGGGGGCCGGTGCCGGGGCGGGGAGCGGCGGCGGGGTGGAGTGCACCCTGGTGTACTCCACCGACCTGTTCGACGCGGACACCGCCCGCAACATGCTGCTCCGCCTGGAGCGGCTGCTGGACGCGGTCGCCTCGGCGCCGGACACGCCCCTGAGCGCGATCGGACTGATGGCCCCGGAGGAGGAGCGGGCGGCGGCCGAGGCCGCGTCCGGGCCCGCGGTGCCCGCCGATCCGGTGACCCTGCCGGAGCTGTTCGAGCGGCAGGCGGCGTCCGGGCCCGACGCGCCGGCGGTGTCCTGCTTCGGTCAGGAGTGGACCTTCGGCGAGCTCAACGCGCGCGCGAACCGGCTGGCCCACGAGCTCATCACCCGCGGTGCGGGGCCGGAGCGGCTCGTGGCGCTCCTGCTTCCGCGCTCGGCCGACACGGTCGCGGCGATCCTGGCCGTCCTCAAGTCCGGAGCGGCGTACCTGCCGATCGACCCGGCCTACCCGGACGGCCGGATCGCCGGGATGCTGGAGGACGCCGGTCCGGCCCTCCTGATCACCGCCCCTGAACTGGAGGAGCGGGCGTCCGGCCTGCTGGAGGAGGCCGAGGGCGGCCCGGCGCCACGGCCCGGAACGGGAGCGGACGCCCCGTCCTCCGTAGAGGGGGCCCAACTCACGGAGGCGGTGCCGGGCGGCGACGCCCCCGCCCACCCGGCAGGGAACAGTACGGTGACAGGGGCCGCCGCCGCAGTTCTGCGGAACGGAAGCGACGGAGGCGGCAGCCCGTCGGCGCCGAACACGCACGCGACCGCCCCGGCCACGGCACCTGGCGCGGACGGCGCTGCGGCCGACGAGCCGGTCGGCAACGGCCCCGCCCCCGAACCTGCGGCGGACGTGCACCCGGAGAGTACCGACGGCGGCCCCTCGGCCCCCGAAAGCGATCGGTCCGCCCCCGCCGGGCGCGGCCGCCCGACCCGGCTGCTCGTCCTGCGCCCGGACACGGCGTCCGGCCGCCCGGACACCGCCCCCACCGACGCCGACCGGACGGCTCCGCTCACCCCCGCCTGCGCCGCCTACACCATCTACACCTCCGGCTCCACCGGGCGCCCCAAGGGCGTGCAGGTCGAGCACCGCAGCATCGCCAACCTGTTCGCCAGCCACCGCGAGACCCTCTACCGGCCCACCCGCCGCCGCGCCGGCCGCGACCGGCTGCGCGTCGCCCACTCCTGGTCGTTCGCCTTCGACGCCTCCTGGCAGCCGCAGCTCTGGCTGCTGGACGGCCACGCCCTGCACATCGCCACCGAGGAGGAGATGCACGACCCCGAACTGCTGGTGCGGCGGCTGCGCGCCGAACGGATCGACTTCGTCGAGACCGCGCCCTCGCACGCGGTGCAGCTCCTGGCCGCCGGGCTCGACCGCCCCGGCGAGGACGGCTCCCGCGCCCACCCGCTCACCATGGGCGTCGGCGGGGAGGCGGTGCCGCGGACCCTGTGGGCGCGGCTGCGCACCCTCCCCGGCACCGAGGTGCACAACCTCTACGGGCCCACCGAGGCGACGGTGGACGCGCTGTCGGCGCGGCTGGCCGACGGCGAGCGGCCGGTGATCGGGCACCCCACCGCCAACACCCGCGCCTACGTGCTGGACGCGCGGCTGCGCCCGGTCCCGCCGGGCGTGGTCGGGGAGCTGTACCTGGCCGGGGCCGGTGTGGCCCGCGGCTACCTGGGCCGCCCCGGCACCAGCGCGGAGCGGTTCGTCGCCGACCCGTCCGGCGCGCCGGGCGCGCGCATGTACCGCACCGGCGACCTGGCGCGGCGCCTGCCGGACGGGTCGGTGGACTACATCGGCCGCTCCGACGGGCAGGTCAAGGTGCGGGGGTTCCGCATCGAGCTGGGGGAGATCGCCGCCGCGCTGGAGGCGCACGACCGCGTCGCGGCGGCCGCCGTCGACACGTGGGAGCCGGTCAAGGGCGACCGGCGCATCGCCGCCTACGTCGTGCCCGCCCCCGGCGGCGGTGCCCCGGAGGCGAGCGGGCTGCGGGCGCACCTGGCCGAGCGGCTGCCCGACTACATGCTCCCGGCGGCCTACGTGGCGCTGGACGCGCTCCCGCTGACCGCGCACGGCAAGCTCGACCGGGACGCCCTGCCGGTGCCCGACGCCGCCGCGGCCCCTGCTCCGGGCCGCCCGCCCCGGGACGGCGCCGAGGCCGTGATGTGCGCGCTCTTCTCCGAAGTGCTGGGGGCCGAGGGGATCGGCGCCGACGACGACTTCTTCGCCGCCGGCGGGCACTCGATGCTGCTGGTACGGCTGCGCTCGCGGATCGCGGCGGAGACCGGGCAGGCGCCCGCGGTGTCGGACCTGTTCGCCCACCCGACCCCGGCCTCCCTGGCCGAGTTCCTGCGGGGGCGCGACGGCGCCCCGCGGGGCGTGGTCGCGCTGCGCGCGGGAGCGGGGGAGGACCCGCTGTTCTGCGTCCACCCCTCGGGCGGGATGGCGCTGCCCTTCGCCGGGCTGCGCGACCACCTGCCGCCGGAGCGGCCGCTCTTCGGGATCGAGTCGCCGGACCTGGCGACGGCGGCGGGCGGCGGACGGCCCGGGTCGGTGGAGGAGCTGGCCCGCGCCTATGTGGAACGGGTCCGCGCGGTGCGCCCGTCGGGGCCCTACCACCTGGCCGGATGGTCGTTCGGCGGGGCGGTGGCCTACGCGATGGCGGGCCTGCTGGAGGCGGAGGGCGAGAAGGTCGGGCTGGTGGCCCTGCTGGACGCCCCGCTTCCGGGGGCGGCGGGGCCCCGGGGTGCCGACGGCGGGCCCGCGGCCGACCCCGGAAGCGACGCCGCCGACGCGGACGACCCGCTCGCCGCCAACCACCGGCTCGCCGCCCGGCTGCTCCGGGCCGATCCCGATCCGTGGGCCCCGCGGTACTCCGGTCCGGTCCTGCTGCTCACCGCCGAGGACACCCCGACCGGGGCGGTCGACGCGTGGAAGGGGTTCGCCGCTGGTCCGCTGGAGACGGCCGAGGTGCCCGCCCCCCACCTGCGGATGCTCGACGGCGACGGGCTGGAGGCGGTCGGCCGGGCCCTGAGCGACGGGCTCGGCCGGGCCGGGGCCGCTGCACCGGAGGAAGGTCACGATCGCGGATCGGGCCCGCCTCCGGCATTGCGGACGGACCACTGACCATTAAGGTAAGCCTCGCCTATCAAAATTTAGGCGAACCTCATGACTTCAGAACGGAGCAGGAGAACCATGGAGGGACGCGCCGCAACCGCACATCCCCTGTCCCCGGCCAGGCGCCTGGCCACCGGTGCCGCCGCCGCGGTCCTCGCCCTGGCGCCCGCCGCCTGCGGAAGCGGCACGGACGCGGCCGACGGCCCGGACACCGCCACGCGCGCCTTCGAGAGCGACCACACCGGCGGCGAGGTGGACATCCCCGAGTCGCCCGAGCGCGTCGTCGCCATCGGGTGGGCGGTCCCCGTACTGATCTCGGTGGACGAGGCGGACCTGGTGGGCGTCTCCCGCGGCACCCAGGACACCAGCCTCACCCCGGACGAGCTGGAGAGGGTCGAATCCCTGCCGTCGGTCGGCACCGACCTGGAGATCGACGTGGAGAAGGTCGCCGAACTGGAGCCGGACCTGATCGTGTCCGGGCTCGCCTCGGCGATGGACTTCGACTACGCCGAGCTGGAGCAGGTCGCCCCGGTCGCGGTCGCGGCCATGGACGCGCCGGTCCAGTGGAAGGAGACCAGCGGGCGCATCGCCGACGCGGCCGGGGTGGCCGACGCCCACGCCGAGCTGATCGACGAGTACGACGCCCGTGCAGAGGAGCTGTCGCAGACCTACGCCGACGAGCTGGACGGGACGACCTTCGCGTCGGTCGCCGCCTGGGGCGACGGCGGCTGGGTGCTGGAGCACCGCGAGGCGCACGGTCCGAACGTGCTCGCCGACGCAGGGCTGGAGTTCACCGAGGAGGCCGGGGACGGCGCCTTCAGCGAGAACCTGTCTCCGGAGGAGCTGGACCGGCTGAACGACTACGACGCGGTCATCGTGCGCGCCGAGGAGAACGGCGACCCGGAGGCCGAGGTCCAGAAGATCATGGACCAGGGGCCGTGGGACGAGACGACCCCGGCGAAGGAGGACCGCGTCTACCCGGTGCCGTTCGTGGGCGCCATGAGCTACACCACCGGCCTGCTCGTCTTCGATGAGCTGGAGGAGCGGGTGCTCAAGCAGCTGTGAGCCGGACGGGGGACCTGCCGAGTCCCCCCGGGGCCGTCCGCCCGGGGCGGGAGCGGCGCCGGCCGTCGTCGGCCGCTGCTGCGTTCCCCCCGATCGACTGCGCGGCATGCGGCCGCGAGGCCGCACGGAGGCGGAACAGAGGACGAGAGAAGGAGGCGCGGACCGGCACCACCCCGGAGGCCATGGCGGCAGGGCGCGGAGGCCCCGCCACCGGATGGACCGAACCGGGGCCGGTCCAACGACCGGCGCCCGCCCCGGCACCCCCGCGAAGGATGCCGGGGCGGGCGCACGCGCGCGGCGAGCCGTCGCGCCTGACAACGGAGGTGACCTGACGGTGCCCGACAGCACCCGAACCCCCTGGCGCTCACCGCGGGAGATCCCGGTGGGCCCCGACGCCCTCGCCGCCGGGCCGCCGCCCGTCCCCGCGTCGGCCGGCCCCTTCGCCCTGCGCGTCGCCCGCCCGGCGGGGGAGGACCTGGAGAAGCTGCACGCGTGGATGAACCGGCCGCACGTCGAGCGCTTCTTCGAGCGGGCGTGGACCAGGGAGCGCTGGGCCGAGGAGATCGCCGGGCAGAGCTCGGGGACGTTCTCCCGCCCCGTGCTGGTGTCCGAGGACGGGCGCGACGTCGCCTACATCGAGCTGTACCGGGCGGCCCGCGACGTGGTGGGGGAGTGCTACCGCGCCGAGCCGCACGACGTCGGCCTGCACATCGCCATCGGGGAGCGGGAGGACACCGGCCGCGGGCTGGGTGCGCGGGTCTTCACGGCGGTGGCCGAGGCGGTCTTCGCCGCTGACGCGGACTGCCGGAGGCTGCTCATCGAGCCCGACGCCGCGAACACGGCGGCGCGCAAGGCGGCTGAACGGGCGGGCCTACGCTTCGAGGGCGAGGTCGACCTGCCGCACAAGAAGGCGGCCCTGTTCTTCGCCGACCGTCCCGAAGGGGACCATGGGGAGCGGTAGTGCGCGCCCGGTGGGCTGGTCACGACTAAGGGGTGAGTCGGCGCCCCCGGGGGAGTGCCCCCGTCTCCAGGCCCGGAACTCCCGCACACGGGCACCGTCGGTGAGGAGCGCGCTCCGCGTCCACCGCCTCCCCGCAGAGGTGTCCCGCCGCGGTGGGGCGTCGTCTGGGCCCTCCGTCAGGGCGCGAGCCGGGCACCGGCCAGAGGGCCGGCCGCGGCGGCGACCCGTGAACGGGCACTGCCGCACGTCGGCCCCGGCGCCGGGCGTTCGGACCGGATGGCGCTCCGGGGTCCGGACCGCGCCCCTGACCGGGGGCCGCCGGTGAACCCCTCCTCCTTCGCGATGGACCTGAGCCCTCTCCGCGCTCCGGGCGGGTTCCGGGTCCTCTTCGCGGTCCGCCTGGTCTCCCTCCTCGGCGGCGGCTACCGGATGGTGGCCCTCCCCCTGCAGGTGTACGCGCTGACCGGCTCCTCCGTGCTCGTCGCCAGCGTCAGCGTCGTCAACGGGCTGTCCAGCTTCACGGGGACGCTGGTCGGCGGCCCACTCGCCGACCGGGTCGACCGGCGCCGCCTGGTGCTGGCCGGCGCCGTCGCCGAGGCGGTCGTGGTCACCCTCTTCGCGGCGAACACCGCCCTTCGTGGCGGTGCCCGGCTGGAGTTGATCTACCTCGGGGCGGCGGTCAGCGGGTGCGTGGGGACGACCGGCCTCATCGCCCAGCAGTCCATGGTCCCGGCGCTCGTCGGGCCGTCGCGCCTTCCCGCCGCTGGAGCCCTGTTCGCGCTGACCGCGCAGGTCGGGGCGGTGGTGACGCCCGCCGTGGGCGGCCTGGTGGTGGCCGCGTTCGGCGTGGGCGCCGGATTCGCGGGCACCGCGGTGATCGCCCTGGCCGCCATCGTCGCCTCGCTGTTCCTCCCGTCCGCCCGCCCCGAACAGGGGGAGGACACCGGAGGCGGCGTCGGCCGGGCCCTCGGCGGCGCCCTGTTCGCGGTGCGCGACCCCGTGGTGCGGCCGCTCATGGTCCTGGGGTTCTCCCAGGCCCTGCTGGCCATGCCGCTGGTACTGATCCCCGAGTTCACCGACACGGTGCTGGGTGCCGGGGCCCAGGAGGCGGGGCTGCTCTACGCGGCACCGGCGGCAGGGGCCATCGCGGCCTCGCTCACCAGCGGGTGGACCGGGCGCGTCCCGCGCCCGGGGGCGGTCGTGTGCGCAGCGGTGGGGCTGTGCGGCGCGGCGGTGGCCTGCCTGGGTCTGAGCAGGTCGGTGCCACTGGCGCTGGCGGCCCTCCTCCTGCTGGGCTGCGGCCAGGCGCTGGAGGAGATCCTGCGCTACGCCCTCGTCCAGTCCCGCACCCCCGACGAGCTGAGGGGGAGGGTGAGCGGCGTGTGGCTGGCCCAGGCCACGGTGGGCGGGTCGCTGGGCGTATCGCTGATGGGAGCCCTGGCGGGCCTGCTGGGCCCGGCCACGGCCTTGGTGGCGGCGGGATCGGCGTGCACGGCGGTGGTCGCGGCCACCGCCGCGGCGGAACCGGGCCTGCGCGGCATGAGGGAGGACGGCGGGCGTCAAGGCGGGCGTCAAGAAGGGCGCGGCGGCGAACCGTTCCCGGATTCCTCCGCATAGCCGACCGAAGAGGGAATCCGTCAGGTCGGCGGAGAGGCCTGCCGATTCCGCTTCATATCCGGTACCCGACCTGCGAATGGTCGTGGATATTTCGCCGAGAAAGAATATTGATGGCGGCGGTTTCTTCCACCCGAGCGTCGCCCCGGGCGCGGGGCGGGGCGCTGACGGAACAGCAGGTCCCCCGCTTGAGGGTCCTGGCCGGGCGGAGGGCCGTCGGGGTGTGGGGTGGAGGGCGGCGACGACGAAGGTCAGCGGCCCGTACGGCAGCGCTGTCGGGCATGCGGCGTGTGCGTGGTCGGCGTGGAGGGCGGCGACGGCGACAGCCGGGTGGTTCCCCGGCGCTGCCTGCCGGGCGGTGGGCCCCTCGCGGTCCGGGCGGCAAGGCGGTACCGGAGGCGCGTGCCCGCCCGCGCTCATGGCGGCCATCGGCCCGGTGCCGCTCCTCGTTGATCTCGGGAAAAACGCCCCTACCAGGCCGGTTTTA
>NZ_JAQFWQ010000163.1 GCF_027706725.1 Nocardiopsis endophytica | reverse complement strand
TACTCCTAGCGTCCAGCGCATCTACACAAGTTGCACTGAACACTAGAAACCACCGACACCTTAAGAACGGGTTCCCCGAGATCAACGAGAGGGAGGGGCTCAGAGCCAGCCCTTGACCTTCTCCACCAGGCGGACCGGGTCGTCGCCCACCGGGGTCACGTTCAGCTCGGTCACGCCCGCGGCGCGGAAGGCCTCGATGCGCTCGCGCACGTAGGACTCGGGGCCCACCAGGTTGGTCAGCTCCAGCATCTCCTGGGGGACGGCCGCGGCGGCCTCGTCCTTGCGCCCAGCCAGGTACAGCTCCTGGATCTTGTCGGCCGCGTCCTCATAGCCGTAGCGCCGCGCGAGGGTGTTGTAGAAGTTCTTGCCCTTGGCGCCCATGCCGCCGACGTACAGGGCGATCATCGGGCGGACGAAGTCGAGGAGCTTCTTGGTCTCCTCGCCCTCGCCGATCGCGAGCATGCCCCCGGCGGAGATCTCCAGCTCGCCCAGGGACGGGTCGCGGTCGGCCCTGCCCGCGCGCAGCGACTCGGCCCAGACCGAGTCCGCCTTCTCCGGGATGAAGAAGATCGGCAGCCAGCCGTCGGCGATCTCGGCGGTCATCTTGACGTTCTTCTCGCCGAGCGAGGCGATGTAGACGGGGACCGCGCTGCGCACCGGGTGGTTGATGATCTTGAGCGGCTTGCCCAGCCCGGTGCCCTGCTCGGGCGGCAGCGGCAGCGTGAAGACCTTGCCGTCGTGGGAGAGGCGCTCCTCGCGCGCCCACACCTTGCGGCTGATCTCGACCACCTCGCGGGTGCGGGCCAGCGGGCGGTCGTAGGGGACGCCGTGCCAGCCCTCGATCACCTGCGGGCCGCTCGCGCCCAGCCCCAGCACGGCGCGGCCGTCGGACAGGTAGTCCAGGCCGGCGGCGGTCTGCGCGATCAGGGTGGGGGTGCGGGTGTAGACGGGCAGGATGGCGGCGCCGATGCGCACGCGCTCGGTGCGGGCGGCGATGTAGCCCATGAGGGTGGGGCTGTCGTACCCGTAGGCCTCGGCCACCCACACGGTGTCCAGGCCGGCCTTCTCCAGCTCGGCGATCTGGCCGACGGACTCCTTGGGGTCGCCGGCGTATTGCAGGGGCATGGAGATGCGCATGCTGCCTCCGTAGGTGGTCGCCCGTGATCGGGGCGACACTCTACCCCTGAGTAGGTTTGCCTCCGGCGACCGGGGCCGGTCGGCGGCGCGCCGCCCACCGGCCCCGATGCGCTCCCGCGTCCGGGGGCGCTCATGCGGGGGCGCCCCCGCAGGGGCGCCCCCGTCGCGCCTCAGGAGTAGGAGTGCTCGGCGTCCGGGAAGGACCCGCCGACGACCTCCTCGGCGAAGCTCTTGGCGGCGCCCGCCAGAGTGGAGTTGAGGTCGGCGTAGGCCTTGACGAACTTGGCCACGCGCGGGCTCAGGCCCGCCATGTCCTGCCAGACCAGCACCTGGGCGTCGGTGTCGGGGCCGGCCCCGATGCCCACCGTCGGGATGCTCAGCTCGGCGGTGATCCGGGCCGCCAGGTCGGCCGGGACGCACTCCAGGACGACCGAGAAGGCGCCCGCGTGCTCCAGCTCCTTGGCGTCGGCCAGCAGCGCCTCGGCGCCCTGGTCGCCGCGGCCCTGGACCCGGTAGCCGCCCAGGGTGTTGACCGACTGCGGGGTCAGCCCGATGTGCCCCATGACCGGGATCCCGGCCGAGACCAGGGCCTCGACCTGGGGGGCCATGCGGCGGCCGCCCTCCAGCTTGACGGCGTTGGCGTGGCCGTCCTTCATGAAGCGCGCGGCCGCCTCCAGCGCCTGCTCGGGCGAGGCCTGGTAGGCGCCGAAGGGCAGGTCGGCGACGACCATGGCGCGGGTGGTGGAGCGGGCCACCGCCGCGGTGAGCGGGAGCAGGTCGTCGACGGTGACGGGCAGCGTGGAGTCGTAGCCGTAGACGACCATGGCCGCCGAGTCGCCGACGAGGAGGACGGGGATCCCGGCCTCGTCGAAGACCCGCGCGGTGAGGGCGTCGTAGGCGGTCAGCATGGGCCAGCGCTCGCCGCGCTCCTTGGCGGCGGCGATGTCGCGCACGGTGACCCGGCGCGTGGAGGAGCCCCCGTACAGGGCGGGAGCGGACGTGGATGTGGACATGACGTGTTTTCCCTCCGGTGTCTCGAAGCGCCGAGGGCGTCTCCGGACGGTGTCGGTAAAAACGGGCGCGGCCATCCTCGCACGCGCGGGGAGGCGGAACCTCTGTCGGGGCCAACGCAGGAGGGGGCCGGGTTCATCCCTTCGCCAGGGGGATGCGCGCCACTCCACGGGGCGCACGGCAGAGCCCCCGCTCCGACCGAGGTCGGAGCGGGGCCGACCTCCCTCTCCCTGACGGCAGGCGCAGGAGGCTAGGAGTCCGGGTCCATGTCGGCCAGTTCCGCCCTGGCCTTCGTGTACAGCTCGGTGTCCTCCGCGCCTTCGAATTCCAGGAGTCGTCGCCACCAGGCACGCGCGGAGTCGAGGTCGCCCTGGGACTTCTCCAGGAGCCCGAGCCGGTACATGGCGGCCGGGGCGTCCGCCGTGTCCCCGCTCTTCGCGGCCTTGGAAAACCAATAGCGCGCCTTCTCAGTGTCCTCCTGTTCCTCTTCGAGGTCACCGAGGAGGAACGCGGCCAAGGCGGCCACTTCGGCCACGCCTGTATCCGCGGCCCGGGTCAGCCAATTCCGGGAGGCCTCGGCGTCGCCGCGTTTCCGGTCCAGGCGCCCGAGCCGTACCAGCGCTCGGGCCGTATGGAGCCTGCGTCCGCTCTCGACGCAGCGAACCAGCCAATTGCGCGCGGCTTCATCGTCCTCTTCGTCCATGGCCAGGACCGCTCGACCGTACATGGCGCGCGCCGCGAACTCGGTGTGGCCCGAAGCGGCCGCCTTTTCGTAGTAGTCCCGCGCCATGGAGCGCCGGCCGATGCCGTGTGCGGACTCGGCCATCTTCAATAGTGCTGCTGGCGCGGCTGTGGGATGATTGCTCGCCGCTGCAATGCGGAGCTGCTCGAAGGCGTGTTCGTGCTGTCCGGTGGAGATCCGAGCGCCGCCGATTCCCAAGCGCGCGGGAGCGACCACCACGGGGTGCCCGCAGTCCAGCGCCCGCCGGTACCAGACCTCCGCCTCGTGGGCCTCTCCACGGCGCCGTTCGAGGTCGCCGAGTTTCAGGGCGGCCATGGGCGCGATGAAGTCGAGCCTGGTGCGAACGGCCGCCAGGTACCACTCACGCGCATGCCCGACACTCTCCTCGTAGACCTCCCAGAACTCCCCGGCCCTGATCATCGCGTTCCCCGCCTCGTGGCGGTCACCACTGCGCGCGATGTCCTCGAGTACGGCGAGCACGTTCAGGTAGCCGTAGGACTCGGACATCACCACGGAGAGTCCGCCGATCCGGCGGGCGGCCTCGCGGCCGCTGCGCATCGGATCCTCCGGGGGCTCGTCCATGGGGATGACGCCCCCCTTGATCCGCTTCAGGTACTTCAGGTGGAGGTCGGCCTCCGCAATGGTGTCGTCGTCCTCTGCCTCCATGGCTCGCGCCAGATGCATGCGCGCCGTGTCGAAGTCCCCCGCGTACGTGAGGCCGATGCCGAGGACGAGCCGTTCCCCGGCGTCCGGTTCGACACCGGACCCGGCGATGAGGCGGTGCGCCGCCGGAAACTCCAGGGCCGCGATCGCCTTCAGGGCGATCCCGTATCTGGGCCTTCCGGTGAACGCCTCGTCGACGTACTCCCACATCGGCGCCGGGACCGGCCAGCCCCGGACGACGGGATCGGTGATCTCCCGGGCATCGTCGAACCGCATCGGGCTGTTGGTGAGCAGGGCGATGCGGGAAGTGACCGACGAGCCCAGGAACGATAGGCGCCACCGCGTCTCATCGGCGATGGCGGTCAGGAGCGGGTGCGGGGCGAAGTGCTCCTCTCGCGCGTCGTCGTCCGGGGTGATCAGCGCCGGGTGGTCCTGTGCCGGAGTCCGTGCCCGGTCGAGCGCCCGCTGGAAGTCCTCCACCTCGGGCACACTTTCGTCCCCATCGGAGCCGTGCGGACGCAGCGCCTCCCGGTAGCGCCGGTACAGCCCGAAGAGGCGGTCCCGGGTGAGAGGGACCGGCCTGCCGACCCGCTGCCAGTCGGTCACCGCCCGGACGAGTGCGAGGAAGCCGGGGTCCGCGCCGTGGGGATCGAGGGCCGTTCGGATGCCGTCCCAGTCCACCAGCTCCCGGCCGGCGTACACCTCGACGACACTGAACTCCGCTCGCTTCCTGACGGCGGAGTAGGGCGCGTGCTCGGGTGACTCGGTCTGCTCCAGTCCGCCGAGGAAGACTTGTGCGTTCCGCTGCATGAGCCGGTCCCGCTCCGACCTCCGCAGCCAGCCGTAGGCGTCCAGGTCGGAGGTGGCGAGGATGCGCAGTCCGTCCGGAAGGGCGTTCAAGTCGAGGGAGGCGAGTTCGGTGAGCCGCTCGCCGCCCAGGCGTTCCAGCCAGAGCACGGTGCCCGGTGCGCCTGAGAAGTGCTGCCCGGCGGCGGCCACCATGCTTTCCAGGGACACGCGGGGATCGTCGACGAACGCCACGACCGTGTGATCGTCCAGCGCGCTGCGGGCGTTGTGGGCGAGGGTGCGTGTGCCACCCGCCAAGCGGTGGGCCACCACCTCCACGACTTTGCGATCGGGGTCGCGGAGAGCGGCGACAAGCTCGTCGTCCACACTCCGGGCGATGTAAGGATTCGCGTCCTCGGGCCCGAGCCTGCACGGGTGCACACCCAGGTCGCCGAGCGACACTTCGGACAAGGTCTGAGGGGTTCCGGAGGGGGCCGGCAGGAAGAAGCGTGGGCGGGGGGAAGAAGATGTCGGGGGATCGGATTCAAAAGGCATCCGGGGGCAGTCCACCTCCGTTATCGGGGATCCTGCCCATCGGACGGGCACCGCCGGGAAACCGGTTCCCCGGCGGTGCCGCACCTGCGTGACGTGGTCCCCTCCGCCCCGACGGCTGCAGGGGTCTAGGAGTCCGGGTCCATGTCGGCCAGTTCCGCCCTGGCCTTCGTGTACAGCTCGGTGTCCTCTGCCCCCTCGAATTCCAGAAGGCGTCGCCACCAGGTGCGCGCGGCGTCGGTGTCGCCCTCGGACTTCTCCAGGAGCCCGAGCCGGTACATGGCGGCCGGGGCGGCCTCCTTGTGCCCGCTCTCTCCAGCCCTGGAATACCAGTCGCGCGCCTTGGCGGTGTCCTCCTGCTCCTCTTCGAGCTCACCGAGTCGGTACAAGGCCAACGGTGACCGATGGGGGTCGTCGTGCTCCAAGGTCAGCAGAAATCTCTCGCGAGCCCGATCGAGGTCACCGTCCTCCTGGTCGAGGATCGCTAGGTGGAGCAATGCGGCCACAACCACGGAGTCGTGCCCGGACTCCAGGATGAGCTCGTACCACTGCCGTGCTCGTTCGGTGTCCCCGTCTTCCTCTGCGGATAGGCCGAGCTGGCCCATCGACCACGCTGCCCACTCCGAGCCCTTGGCTCTCAGGCACAGCTTGAACCAGGACTCGGCTGACGCACGGTCGCCCTTCCAGTCTCTATAGGCACAGGCTGATCGATACATCGCCTCTGGGGAGACCGCGCTGTGTCCTATGCGGGCGGCTCGCTCGTAGTGCTCCAAAGCCTGTTCAAAGTCGCCACGCTTCTGTGCCAAGAAGCCGAGATTCAGCAGTCCGAACCCTCTGCTCCCGGAATCGCCCTCTTCAACGGCACGGCTGTACCACTCATGGGCACCCTGCAGGTCGTCGGAGTCCTCAGCGAGCTGTCCGAGATGGAGCATGGCCTTGCCTCGGTGGCTCTCCGGTCCTTCCTCGACCAGGTGTGTCCATCCATCGCGTGCTTTTTCGTGGTCGCCCTTCTCGCGAGCGATCAGCGCTAGGAAGTGCCGGGCGACGGCCTGCTGGCCGGCGTTCCCGACCTTGATCACACGCTCATACCAGGGCAGGGCTCTCTCGATGTCTCCGCGTTGTTTCAGTCCCTGCGCGACCAGGGGCACCGCCTTGGAGGAGAACGGCTCGACCCCCGATTCCGCGGCGCGTTCACTCCACTGCAGAGCCTCGTCGAGGCGCCCCTCGCCGTGTTCAAGGCTGCCGAGGAGGAACATGGCCTCGGCGGCGGCCTCGGCGATGCCCGTCCCTGCGGCCTGGGTCAGCCACTTCCGGGCGGCTTCGACGTCGCCACGTGTCCGTTCCAGGCGTCCGAGCCGTACCAGCGCGCGGGCCATGGTGGCCCTGTGTCCGGCCTCGACACAGCGGATCAGCCAATCGCGCGCAACCGCGACGTCCCTCTCGTCCATGGCCATGACGCCGAGACCGTACAGGCCGCGCGCCGCGCACTCGGTGTGACCCGTATCGGCGGCCATCTGGTAGCACGTCCGAGCTGTTCCATGCTCGCCGAGCTCGTAAGCGGCATCGGCCGATTCCACCAATGCCCATGGCATGGCCACGGGGTGGCGACTCGCCGTTGCCAAGAGGAGTTCCCTGAAGGCGTGTTCGTGCTTTGCGGCTGCGAGCTGGACCCGACCGATCCCCAAGCGCGCGAGAGGGACCACCGCCGGGTGCCCGCAGTCCATTGCCCGATAGAACCAGATCTCCGCGTCGCGGGCCTCTCCGTGGCGCCGTTCGAGGTCGCCGAGTTTCAGGGCGGCCGTGGGGGCGAGGACGTCGATCCTGGTGCGGACGGCCGACAGGTACCGCTCACGCGCGGCGTCGACCTTTCCCCGGGCGTATTCGAGCTCCCCGGCCCGGATCATCGCGTTCGCCGCCGCGTGGCGTTCACCATTGCGCGCGATGTCCGCGAGCGCGGTGAGCGCGTTCTCGACGCCACGGGCTTCGGCCACGATGTGGTCGAGTCCGCCGATCCGGCGGGCGGCGTCGCGGCCGCTGCTCAGTGGATCCTTCTTGCCGGTGGCGGGACGCGCGCTGAAGGGGACGGCGTCTCCTTCGAGCCGTTCCAAGTTGTCCAGCTGCAGTCGGGCTTCCGCTGCGGTCTCCGGGTCATCCGCCTCCATGGCCCGCGTCAGGTGCGTGCGCGCCGTGTCGAAGTCCTTCGTGAGCATGAGGCCCATGCCGAGTGAGAGCCGGTCCTCGGAGTCGGGTTCGACTCCGGATCCGGTGATGAGGCGGTGCGCCGCCGGAGCCTCCAAGGCGTTCATCGCCCTGTTGGCGATCTCGTATCGGAGCGGCCCGGTGAACGCCTCGTCGACGTACTCCCACATCGGCGCCGGGATCGGCCAGCCCCGGATGTCCGGGTCCACGATGTCCTGGATGCTGGCGCCCTCGCTGAGCGGCTTGCCGGTGAGCACGCCGATGCGGGAGGCGACCGAGGGGTCCACGAACGAGAGGTGCCACTGGGTCTCGTCGGCGATGGCGGTCAGGAGCGGGTGTGGTACGAAGTGCTCGTCGCTCGCGGCGCCTTCCGTAGTGACGAGGGCGGGGTGGTCCTGTGCCGGGGCCCGTGCGTGGTCGAGCGCCCGTTGGAAGTCCTCCTCGCCGGGCGTGCCCTCCTCGGTGTCGGACTTCTTTCGGCGCAGCGTCTCCCGGTAGCGCCGGTAAAGCTCGAAGAGGCGGTCGCGGGTGAGAGGACCCGGCCGCCCGATCCGCTGCCAGTCGGTCACCGCTCTGACGACTGCGAGGAGATCGGGGTCGGCATCATGGGGGTCGAGGGCCGTTCGGATGCCGTCCCAGTCCACCAGCTCCCGGCCGGCGTAGACCTCGACGACGCTGATCACCATCCGCTTCCTGACGGCGGAGTAGGACGGGCGCTCCGGGGACTCGTCCCTCCCCAGTCCGGCGAGGAAGACCTGTGTGTTCCGCTGTATGAGCCGGTCCCGCTCCGGCTGTTTCAGCGGACCGTAGGCGTCCAGGTCGGAGGTCGCGAGAATGCGCAGTCCGTCCGGTAGGGAATTCAGGTCGAGGGCGGCCAGTTCGATGAGCCGTCCGGTGTCCAAGCGCTCCAACCAGAGCACCGTGCCCGGGGAGCCGGGGGCATACCGCCCGGCTGCGGCCACCATGGCCTCCAGGGGCACGCGCGGATCGTCGACGAACGCCACGACGGTGTGATCGCCCAGGGGGCCGCGGGCGTTGTGCGCCAAGGTGCGTGTGGCTCCCGCCAAGCGGTGGGCGACCACCTCCACGACCTTGTGCCCGGGGTCGCGGAGGGCGGCGAGGAGTTCCTCGTCCACGCTTCGCGCGATGTAGGGGTTCGCGTCCTCGGGGCCCAGTTTGCACGGGTGCACGCCCAGGTCGGCGAGCGATACCTCGGACAAGGTCCGTGGGGTCCCTGCGGGGAGCGATGGGTGGAGTCGAGGGCGGGGGGATGAGGGGGCCGGGGAACCGGCCTCAGAAGGCATCCGGGGGGACAATCCGCCTCCAAGTTCAGGTTTCCTGCACCATCGGACGGCACCGCCGGGAAACCGGTTCCCCGGCGGTCCATGGCCGTTTCGTGCCACCCGTGGTGGGGGCACTCCCGCTTAGGGGCTGCCTCGTCCACCGCGTCGCCTAAGGCCCTCTAAGGGACCTCTAAGGCCCCACTCACCAGGGAAGATACGGCGACTTTCCGATACCGGGGGAGGGGGTTCCAGCGGGAGTGTGGAGGTGAGCCACCGAAAGGGAGGACACCCGTGCACCACCCCGAGCACTTGGACGAGCTGGCCCGGCAGCACCGGGAGAGGCTGCTCCGCGACGCGGAGGCCGAGCGCGCCGCGCGGGCCGCCCGGCGGCAGCGGGCGGAGGACGAGCGCCGCGAGCGGCGCAGTCGCATGCGGCGGCACTTTGGCTCGGCGGCATGAGTGGCCCGGCGGCATGAGCGGGTCGGCATCGTGACCGGACCCGGCGGCGTGCCCCGGCCGGGCGGCCCGGACCGGGGGAGTGAACCGTTGTCCACAACGCCCGAGCGCGGCCGTGCGGGAGGCGGAATCCCCGACATACTGGGCGCCGTGGACACACGGAGATCGGTTTTCGTCGGGCGCCGGGACCACCTGCGCGACCTCGCCGCCCATGCCCGCCGCACGCTCAAGGACGGTGCGGGGGCGGTGCTGGTCGGCGGCGAGGCCGGTGTGGGCAAGTCGCGGCTGCTCCGCGAGTACGCCCGCGTCCGCCCCATGCGCCGTGCCGTCGCCGGGGGCTGCCCGGAGCTGGGCGTCGAAGGCCTGCCCTACGCCCCGTTCACCGCCGCCCTGCGCCGGCTCGTGCGGGACGGGGCGGCCCCGGCCTCCGGCGGCCGGGGCGGTCCCCGGGAGCTGGCGCGGCTGCTCCCCGAGCTGGGCCCCGCTCCGTCGGGCCCCGAGGAGGGGCGCGCCCGCCTGTTCGAGGAGGTCCTGGTCCTGCTGGAGGAGGCCGCCGCGCCCGGCGGCCTCACCCTCGTACTGGAGGACATGCACTGGTCCGACGCCTCCACCCGGGACCTGCTCGTCTTCCTGCTGGGCAACCTGGACTCCGCGCCGGTGCAGGTGATCGCCACCTACCGAACCGACGACCTGCACCGCGGCCACCCGCTGCGGCGCCTGCTGCCCGAACTGGAGCGCCTGCCCGGCGTCGTGCGCACCGAGGTCCCGCCGCTGTCCCGGGACGAGGTGGCCGAGCTCGCCGAAGGGCTGGGCGGTCGGGCCCTGCCCGGCCGCCAGGCCGACCGGCTCTTCGAGCGCAGCGGCGGCAACCCGCTGTTCGTCGAGTCCTTCCTCGACCACCCCGACGCCGCCACGGCGCCCGTCCCCGACGGCCCCCGGGAGTTGCTGCTGGGTGCCCTGCGCACACTGGACGCCACCGCCGTAGGCGTGGTCCAGGCCGCCTCCGCCGCCGGGGAGCGGGTGCACCACGCCCTGCTGGAGGCCGTCAGCGGGATCGGCCCGGACGCCTTCGCGGCGGCCGTGCGCGCCGCCGTCGACGCCAACGCCCTGGTCCCGCGCGGCGACGCCTACGCCTTCCGGCACGCGCTGCTGTCCGAGGCCGTCCACGAGGACCTGCTGCCCGCCGAGCGCACCCGCCTGCACCGGCGCTACGCCGACGCCCTGGAGGCCGGTGTGGAGGGCCTGGAGTCCGACCGGGCCGCCATGCTGCTCGCCCACCACGCCTACGCCGCCCACGACCTGCCCCGGGCCCTGGAGGGCGCGTGGCGGGCCGCCGGGGCCGCCCACCGCGGTGCGGCCCTGCCCGAGCGGGTGTCCCTGCTGGAGCGCGTGCTGGAGCTGTGGGAGCAGGTCCCCGGCGCGGAGGAGCGCATCGGCCGCCCGCGTACCGAGCTGCTGTACGTGCTCTCCCAGGCCACGCTCGACAACGGGTCGCCGCGCCGGGCGGCCGAGTACGCGGGTGAGGGGCTCAAGGCCTACTCCCACTGGCTGGACAGCGGCATGTGCGAGGTGCGCTCGGCGCGGGTCGTTCCCGAGGAGGAGGCCGTGGCCATGGGGCGCCTGCTGCAGGCGCGCGGCGATGCCCGCAAGGAGATGTCCCAGGACGGAGCGTTGGAGGACTACGGCGAAGCGCTCCTTCGCCTGCCGGAGGGGCATCCCCTGCGCGCGCGGGTGACGGCGGGCCTGGCGAACACCCTGCTCGTGCGCGGGCATGACGACGAGGCCGGGCGTGCGGCCCAGAGCGCACTGGAACGCGCCCGGAAGGCGGGCGACGTCCGCAGCGAGGCCGACGCCCTGATCACGCTGGGCAGCCTGCTCTCGCACACCCCCGACACCGACGCGTCCGTCGCCGCCATCTCGGAGGGGATCCGACTGGCGCGCGAGGCCGGGGCCCTCTCGGTCGAGCTGCGCGGCCGGAACAACCTGGCGGCCACCTACGACCATGCGGGGCGTCCCGAGGAGGCGATGGACACCAATCGCGCCGCCGAGGAGCGTCTGGCCGAACTGGGGCTGTCGCGCACCCAGGGCGGGGCGTTCGCCATCGGGATCGCCCATCACCTCCATGGCAAGGGGGAGCTCGCCCGGGCTGTGGACCTGCTGCGCTCGCTCCGCCCCGACCCCAACCCCCGCAGTCAGGGGCGGCGTCACCGGCTGCTGGCGGAGGTTCACCGGATGCAGGGCGCTACGGCGGAAGTGGCCGAGGCGGTGGACGCCGCCGAGACGCTGATGCCGCCGGAGAGCTCGGCACGGGTCGAGACGCTCGGCAACCTCGCCCCGAGGGCGTGGCTCCATCAGGCCCAAGGGAGGATCGACGAAGGCCTCGACACGCTCGATGCCCTCATGAGGAGCCTGGAGGAGGACCGCCCCTGGGCCGGGGGAGTGTGGATCGGGATGGCGCTCGCCACCGCCGCCGAGCTGGTCCGCGACTTCGCGCACGGCGCCGCCGGGGACCCCGGGCGCACGGCCGCGGTCGACGCGCTCAAGCGGCGGATCGGGCGGAAGGCCGAGGACCTGCCGGAGGAGGACGCGCGCCCGTTCATCGTCAAGGTGGACGCCCGCGCGGTCCGGGCCTATCTGGCGATGGACGAGGACCCGCGGGCCGCCGACGAGCACTGGGCCTGGCATGAGCGGGAGATGCGGAGCCGCGGCCTGCGGGGCTTCCTCCTCCAGTCACTCCTCGGCCGGGCCGAGTGCGCCCTCGCCCTCGGTGAGCGCGAGCGGGCCGTCGCGCACCTGCACGAGCTGCACGCCCTGGCGATGGAGTGCGGAGCGGGCCTGTACCTCCAGCGCGCCCTACGGGTGATGGAGGCCCACGGCATCGCCCCGCCCGCGCCCGGACCGGCGCATCCCGCACCCGCCCGGGGCGACGACACGCCCGGGGGCCGGGCCGGTCACGAGCCCGCGGATACCCCCGGTGCCGCCCTTCCCGCGCTCACCCCGCGTGAGCGCGAGGTACTGGTCCAGGTCGCCCAAGGTCGGACCAACCGGGAGATCGCCGACGATCTGGTCATATCGGCGAAAACGGTGAGCGTCCACGTTTCCAACGTGCTCGGCAAGCTCGGCGTCGCGAATCGGAATGCGGCCGCCCGCAAAGCGATCGATTCCGGACTCGTCTGAGCGACCTCGGAAAATGCCCCATATAGCGGCGTAAGGTAGGGGGCCACCGGCCGCGACCTCGGCGTGCCGGGCCGCTCCGGGCGATCCCCGGGGCATTCGCACTGTACGGGAGAGGGTCCTTCTGGCATAAACTGTTCGCAGCAGCGGCCTCCCGAATCGCATTCCACTACCGCGGCCATCTCGCGCAAGGAAGGAATTCCGTTGTGAGTGGGCACCCCCCGTCCCCGGGTGCGGCACGGACCGTCGAGGCGGTCCCACCCGCGCCCCCCGCGCGCCCGATCCGCGTCCTGCTCGTCGACGACCACGCCTTCTTCCGCCGCGGACTGGTGTCGGTCCTGGAGGAGGAGCCCGACATCGACGTCGTCGGCGAGTGCGGCAGCGGCGAGGAGGCCGTCCGCCAGGTCGCGCGCCTGGCCCCGGACGTGGTCCTGATGGACGTGTGGATGCCCGGCGGAGGCGGCATCGACGCCTGCTCCGGAATCCGCGCCCACGCCCCCCACGCCAAGATCACCATGCTCACCATGAGCGACGAGGAGGACGACCTCTTCGAGGCGCTCAAGGCGGGCGCCGACGGCTACCTGCTCAAGGAGATCAGCGTCGACGAGCTGCCCGACGCGGTCCGCTCCATCTCCGACGGCCAGTCGTTCATCAACGCCTCCATGGCCACCAAGCTCATCGGCGAGTTCACCACCCTGGCCAAGCGCGACGGGGCCGAGCGGCGCCGCGCCGCGCCCCGGCTCACCGGCCGCGAGACCGAGGTGCTGCGCCTGGTGGCCCGGTGCTTCAACAACAAGGAGATCGCCGACGCGCTGTTCATCTCCGAGAACACCGTCAAGAACCACATCCGCAACATCCTGGAGAAACTCCAGTTGCATTCGCGGACCGAGGCCGCGGTGTACGCGGTCCGGGAGAAGGTGCTCGAAATCGACTGACCCGGCCGGGCGCCGCGGGGTTCCGCGGCGCCCCTGTGCCGTTGATCTCGGGGAACTCGGGGTTAAACCGGACACGATAAGCCCGGCTTCCCCG
>NZ_JAQFWQ010000162.1 GCF_027706725.1 Nocardiopsis endophytica | reverse complement strand
TGAACAGTAGAAACCACCGACACGATAAGCCCGACTTCCCCGAGATCAACACCAGCGCGCCCCCGTGCCGCCGTTCCCTCGTTGATCTCGGGGAAAAGGGCGCAAAAACCGGACTGGTAGGGGCGTTTTTCCCGAGATCAACGAGGAGGGGGCAGGGGCATCCGGGCGGTGGGGCCACGGTGGCCATGCGCACGCGCCGTGCCCGACGGCGCTGCCGTATGGGCCCCGGCCCTCGTCGCCGCCCGTCGGTCGGTCGCCCCGTCGGATCCTGACATCTGTCACAGAACATGCCCTCCCCGGTGTTAAAGGGGAGCGGTGACAGCGGCATCTGTCGACGGCGGTCCTGTGGCGGCCATTCTTGGGCCTCACACGGGACCTGCGTCGGCCGCGGGTCCCGCCCCCGGGCGGACGCGGGCGCCCGCCCGGGGGATCCGCGGCGGGGCCGGGAGGACGGCCCGGTCCCGCCGGGGCCGGTTTTGCCCGACCGCGCCCGGGCGGGGAACATCGGTGCATGCTCCGTACCCGCCTGGTCCGCCGTCGCGGCCGAAACGAGGGCCCCGCCGACGACGGCGGCGAGGGCCCCGGCCCGGGGGACGGCACCTCCCGGCTGGACCGGCGGGTGCGCACCGCCCAATGGGTGGCCTTCGCCATGCTGTGCTTCACCTCGGTCCAGATCCTCCTCTTCGCGGTGGTCGCCCTCACCGTCCCCGCCGTCCTCGGGATCGCCGAAACCGGGTGGCAGGACGCCGTCGGCATCGCGGGCGCGGTGGTCTTAGCCGGGCTCACGCTCTGGATGCTGGTGATCCGGGTCTTCTCCGGGGCCCACCCCTCCCCGTGGCTCTACTGGTCCTCCTTCGCGCTGACCCTCGCCGTGACGTGGGCGCTCGGGATCTGGTTCTGGACCATGCTGCTCCTGGGCGCCTGGTGGTCCGCCGCCTACCTGTGCGCGCGCGGAAGGGCCCTGTGGTCGGCCACGGCCGTGCTCCTCATCGCGCCGTGGGCGCTGTCCGCCTGGTACGAGTACGCCTCCGGCGGCGTCCCCTGGGACCAGATCGCGCTGGTGTGGGCGGTCGGCGCGGTCTACGCCCCGCTCGCGATGAGCGGCAACCTCGCCTCCGTCTGGCTCTACGAGCTGGCTCGGGACGCCGTCGCGGGGCGGGAGGCGCAGGCGCGGCTGGCGGTGAGCGAGGAGCGGCTGCGCTTCGCCCGGGACGTGCACGACCTGCTCGGTGACAGCCTCTCCGGCATGGCCGCGCAGAGCGACCAGGCGCTCCGGCTGGCCGACGGAGGCGACCCGGGCGCGGCGGCGGAGCGCATGCGCGAGGTCCAGTCGGCGGCGCGCACGGCGCTCCGCGAGATGCGCGGCGCGGTGGCCGGGTACCGCGAGGTGGACCTCGGACAGGAGCTGGACAACGTCGGCGGCGTGCTGGCGGCGTCCGGGATCAGGGTGTCGGTGGAGGGCGGCGCCGGGGAGGTCCCGGCCGGTGTGCGAGGACCGGCGGCGTGGGTGGTCCGCGAGGGCGCGGCGAACGTGGTCCGGCACAGCGACGCCGGGACCTGCGCCATCGTGCTGCGCCGCGAGGAGGGCACGGTCGTCGTCGAGGTGCGCAACGACGGGGCGCCGCGGGCGGCCGGTGCGGAACCGGGCAGCGGCATCACGGGGCTGGCCGAACGCGTCGCGGCCGCCGGCGGCACCCTGGAGGCCGGGCCGAGCGGCGAGGACGGGTTCGTCCTGCGCGTGGTCCTGCCGGTCCCCGGAGCCGAAGGCGGGCCGGGAGAGGGCGTCGGCGCCGGGTAGCGGTGCCGACGGCGGAGAGTGAGAGACATGGGACGGTCACCGGAGCCCGGTACCGCGCCCGGGGAAGGGACGGCGGGGCGGATGGCGAGCGGCAGCGGTGCGCCGGGCACCCCCGGGGAGACGGCGGACGACCCCCGGTGGCGGACGGCGCGGTGGATCGTCTTCGGCGCCCTCGCCTTCCTCGCCCTGACCATCGCCCTGTTCAGCGTTCAGACGGTGCTCACGGTCGGGGACGCCATCGCGCCGTGGCGGCGGGTCGCGGCGCTGGTGCTGTCCGTCCCTCTGGCCGCACTCTCGATCCGGATGGTGTGGCGTCGGGTGAACGGCGCGACGTCGACGAGTGGTCTGTTCTGGGCGTCGGTCCTGCTCCTCGCCGCGGAGGTGGCCGCCCTCGACATGTGGGTCGGCACGGCCCTGGTGGCCGGGGTCTGGTGGTCGGCGGCGGGGGTCGCCAACTCCGCCGCACGGATGGCGGCCCCGACGGCGCTGCTCCTGGCCGCGCCCTGGGTGCGGGCCGTCTTCTTCGACCCGGCCGACTGGGGGCTGGTGGCGCTGCTGGTCGTCGCCGGTGCCGTGTGGGCGGTGCTGATGTACGTCGGCCATCTGGGCTTGCTGTTCCTGTGGGACCTGGCGGGCGCCGCCGCGGCGGGCACCAGGGCGCGGGCGCGGCTGGCGGTGAGCGAGGAGCGGCTGCGCTTCGCCCGCGACATGCACGACCTGCTGGGGCACCGGCTGACCGGCATCGCCGTCGGCAGCGAGCTGGCGGCCCGGCTCGCCGAGCGCGCCCCCGACCAGGCGGTCGACCAGATGCGCCGGGTACGGGAGGCGACCGGGGAGGCGCTGCGCGAGATGCACGGAGCCGTGTCCGGCTACCGCGACGTGGAGCTGGCGCGGGAGCTGGACGGCCTGCGGGCCGTCCTGGCCTCCACCGGCGCCCATCTCACGGTGGAGGGGGCACCGGAGGACGTCCCCGAGGCGGTGCGCCCGCCCGCCGCGTGGGTGGTCCGCGAGGGCGGGACGAACGTGGTCCGGCACAGCAGGGCCGAGAACTGCGGCGTCGTGCTGCGCCGCGAGGAGGGGCGGGTCGTCGTGGAGGTGACCAACGACGGCGTGGGCGACGGGGCCGGCGACGGCGCGGATGGCTGGGCTGGTGACGGGGCGGGCGACGGCGCGGAGACCGGCGGGGAGGGCGGCGCCGACCCCGGCCGGGGCAACGGCCTGACGGGCCTCGCGGAGCGCGTGGCGGCCGTCGGCGGCACACTGGAGGCGCGGCGCAGCGGGCGCGACGGCTTCCTGCTACGGGCGGTACTGCCCGTCGGACCGCCGGCCGGAGCGGACGGGGGCGCCCGGGAGCGGGCGCCGAAGGGAGCGGGAACGTGATCAGGATCGTGCTGGCCGACGACGAGCACCTGGTGCGCGGGGCGATCGCCGCGCTGCTGGGGCTGGAGGAGGACCTGGAGGTCGTCGCCCAGGTGGGGCGCGGCGACGAGGTGGAGGCCGCCGTGGCCGAGCACGCCGCGGACATCGCGGTGCTCGACATCGAGATGCCGGGCGCCACGGGGCTGGAGGTCGCGGGGCGGCTGGCGCGGAGCGCGCCGGGGTGCGGGGTGCTGGTGCTGACGAGCTTCGGCCGCCCGGGCTACCTGCGGCGGGCGCTGGACGCGGGGGCGCGCGGGTTCCTGGCCAAGGACGCCCCGGTCGACGAGCTGGCGGGCGCGATCCGCAAGGTGCACGCGGGCGGCCGTTACATCGACACCGAGCTCGCGGCGGCAGCGATGACCAGCGGCGACAACCCGCTGACGCCGAGGGAGGCCGAGGTGCTGAGGTCGGCGGCCGACGGCCTCCAGGTGGCCGAGATCGCGAAGACCATCCACCTGACAGAGGGCACGGTGCGGAACTACCTGTCCTCGGCCATCACCAAGACGGGAGCGAGCAACCGCCTGGGAGCCATCCGCAAGGCCCAGGAAATGGGGTGGCTGTAGCCGCGTGGCCCGCGTGGCCCGCGTGGCTCGCGCGGTCCGCGTGGTCCATGGCGCGGCGAAGGTGAAGCTGGGGACCACGCCTCGCAGCGCTGTCGGCCGCCGGGCGTGTGCGTGGTCGCTGTGTTCGGCGGCGACGGCAACGGCGAGTCGGTTCCTCGGTGCTGTTTGCCGTCCGTCTGGCTGCTCGTGGTTCGGGTGGGTGGGCGGCTGGGCTGGTGCCCCGCTCACGGGCCCTGGCCGGGCGGTGGGCCGCTGGGGTGTCGGGCGGTGAGCGGCGACGAGGTCAGGAGGGCGGCCCTTCCGGTAGCGCTGTTGGGATACGGCGTGTGCGGGTGGTCACCGGTGTGGGCGGCGACGGCGGGGCGGGTTCTCGGTGCTGTTTGCCGTCCGTCTGGCTGCTCGTGGTTCGGGTGGGGGCGGCTGGGGTGGTGCCCTGCTCACGGGTCCTGGCCGGGTGGTGGGCTGGCGGGGTGTCGGGTGGTGAGCGCCGACGAGGTCAGGAGGGCGGCCCTTCCGGTAGCGCTGTCGGGATACGGCGTGTGCGGGTGGTCACCGGAGTGGGCAGCGACGGCGACGGCGGGGCGGGTTCTCGGTGCTGTTTGCCGTCCGTCTGGCTCCTCGCGGTCCGGGTGGCGGCGCGGCCGGGTGGGCACGTGGCCGCCCGCGCTCGTGGCGGCTGTCGGCCCGGTGCTCCCTTCCTGGCGATGATCTCGACAGGAGTGCTGTCAAAACGGCCGGAATGGCAGCACCTTCGTCGAGATCATCGCCGAGGGGGGCGCTTGGGTGGTGCGGGGGCGGATTGGGTGGTGAAATCGCCCCGACCGGCTTGACAGACATAGGAGAGTCGCCTGATCCACCAAAAAGCGTCGATTCCACGACACAGGATGCCCGAACCCCTCTCCCACCGCCCGTTATGCCCGGTATGTGCCGCTCGGAAGGCCCCCTCCGCGATGATCTCGGGGAAGTCGGGGTTAAAACGGACACGATAAGCCCGACTTCCCCGAGATCAACACCAGTGCACCCCCGACTCGCCGCCCCCTCGTTGATCTCGGGGAAAACGACGCAAAAACCGCCCCGGTAGGGGCGGTTTTCCCGAGATCAACGAGGGCACCGAGGGGCGCGGGTGGGCATGGCGCCCACCCGGTCGCGTCGCCTGCCCGGACCGACTGCGGCCCGCCGGACGGCAGGCGGGGCCGGGGAACCGCACCGGTCCTTCCGTCGCCGCCATCAACGGTGGCCACGCACACGCCCGGCGGCCGACAGCGCTGCGGCACGGGCCGCCACCTTCGTCGCCCCCGCGGTGGTCCGCTACGGTTCGTAGCGCAGGAAGCGTGCCGCTCCCGCCGCCAAGGCCGCCGCCGTGTACCCGGCCAGGACCGCGAAACCGGTCAGGGCCGACCCCTCCTCGCCGAAGGCCGTGCCTCCCGCCATCCGGTTCGCCGCGCCTCCCGGCAGGTAGGCCGCCGCCTCCGGCATGTCCGCCGTGTTCAGCACGATCCCCAGGACCGGCTCCAGCAGCAGCGTCGCCACCAGGGCCAGCGTCAGCGCCGCCGCCTGGTTCCGCAGCAGTGCCCCCAGGCCCACCCCCATCAGGCCCCACAGGGCCAGCGACCCGAACGTCCCGGCCAGCGTCGCCACCACCGCGCCGTCGGCCAGGAACGTCTCGTCCCCGTTCGCCGCGAAGACCGACGCCGCGACCGCCGCCGTCACCGCCACGGCGGCCGCCGCGCACACCGCCGACGCCGCCGCGCCGCCCAGCACCTTGGCCGCGTACACGACGCCCCGGCGCGGCTCGCCCAGCAGCGTGGGCACGATCGTGCGCGTGTGGTACTCCCGCGTCACCAGCAGCGTCCCCACCACCAGCGGGATCACGTACACGGTCGCCGCCGGCTGGCGGTACACCAGCAGCGCGCCCTCCCGCACCCCCGGTGCGGCGCCCGCATAGTCCAGCGCGTACCCCGCGAACAGCATCGCCCCCGTCAAAGCAGCGGACACCGCCGCCAGCGCGCCCAGCAGCCACCACGTGGACCGGGTGGTCGTCAGCTTCCGGATCTCGGCCCCGACCAGCGTGGTCATGCGCGGCCTCCGTTCTCGTCGTTCTCGTCGCCGGTGAGCTTCAGGAAGGCGGACTCCAACGTGCACCGCTCGGCGCGGACCCCCTCCGCCGTAGAGGCCGTCCCCTCCCGCCCCTCCAGGGCGGCCAGCGCCTCGCGCTCAGGCGCGTCGACCCACACCCGGTCGTCGGGCAGCACCCGCGCCCGGAGACCGGCCGCCCCGACTGCCTGGGCGATCGCCTCGGCCAGGGCCGCCGGGCGCGCCCCGGAAGGCGCCGACAGCACGCACTGGCGGTCGTGCAGCAGTTCCTCCAGTGGCCCCTCGTGCACCAGCCGCCCCCGGTCCAGCAGCACCACGTCGTCCACGGTCTGCTCCATCTCGCCGAGCAGGTGGCTGGAGAGCAGCACCGACCCTCCCGCCTCGGCGAACCCCCGCAGGAAGCGGCGCAGCCACAGCATCCCCGCCGGGTCCAGCCCGTTCGCGGGCTCGTCCAGGACCAGCAGCTCCGGCTCGCCCAGGAGCGCCGTCGCCAGCGCCAGCCGCTGGCGCATCCCCGTCGAGTAGCCGCCGACCCGGCGCCGCGCCGCGTCGGTCAGCCCCACCGTCTCCAGCACCTCGTCCACCCGCTCCGGGCCGCACCCCGCCGGGCCCGCCGCGCAGAGCAGGTGGTTCCGGCCGGTCCGCCCCGGCACGAAGGCCCCCGGCTCCAGGGCCGCCCCCACCCGCCGGGCCGGGGAGCGCAGCTCCCGGTACGGCCGGCCGAACACCCCGGCGTCGCCCGCGTCCGGCCGGACCAGCCCGAACACCATGCGCAGCGTCGTGCTCTTGCCCGCGCCGTTCGGGCCCAGGAAACCGGTCACCCGGCCCCGGGCGACCGTGAACGACACCCCGTCCACGGCGCGGTGCCCCCGGTACTCCTTGGTGAGGCCGCGCACGGCGACCGCCGCCCCGCCCCGCGTCCCCGCGCCCTCGCCCCGTTCCGGGGCCCGTGCTTCCACCGTCACCGCCGCCTCCTCTGCCCGCGGCCCGTGCCGCGTCCTCGTCGATCGGCAGGACCATAAGGGCGCCCCCGGCGGCCGACCCGGGACCGGGCTCGGGGCACGGCCGCAGGCGGCTCGGCGTACGCGCAGGCGGGGCGGGGGCGCCCGGTCGGCCCTTGTGCCATCTGTCATGGATGCACGGGTGACGGCCCTCAGCGCGGCCCGGTGACGCAGGGGACTGTGCGCGTTCCGGGGCCGGACGGGCACCCGTGCCATTTGTCACGGGCGCCCGGTGACTCCGACGACTACCTGTGGCGGACCGCCCGGCGGCAGAGTGGTGCGGCGTCGACGGGACGGGGCGTCCCACGAGAGGGAGGGCCGATGGAGGCGCCGGACGACAGGGCCCTGCGCCGGGCGAGGCGGGTCCTGCTCGGGATCTACGGGTCAGTGGTCCCCGTGTTCCCGCTGGTGATCCTGTTCAGCATCGAGCTCGCCTACGACGGGTTCGGCAAGGACTTCCCGGAGCTGTGGCGGTACGTCGCGGCCGCGGTGGTGAGCGTCCCCCTGGGCGTGTACGCGCTGCTCCTGGGGGCGGTCAGGTTCGGTCGGCTGAAAGGCAGGGAGGACCGGACCTACTACACGACCTACGCCCTACTGGTGGTGGCGTTCCTGCTGGCCGCGCCGTACCAGGTCCGCGATCCGCAGTTCCACGCCGGAATGCTCCTGGGCATGTGGTGGGGTGCGGTCTTCCTGTGCCTGCCCCGGCGGCGCCTGCACGCCACCCTGATCGGGGCGCCGCTGGTGTTCGTCCCGATCATCGCGGCCCCGTTCACCGCCGACGGAGCCTGGGACGTCATGGTGCTCCACGCCGTCGGGATCGTCTGGGGGAGCATCGTCGGAGGCGGGACCTTCACCGTCCTGACCTCGGGGCTCATGACGCTGTGGGACCTGTTCGAGCAGGCCGTCGAGGGCCGGGAGGTGCGCGCGCGGCTGGCGGCGAGCGAGGAGCGCCTCCGGATCGCCCGGGACATGCACGACATCCTCGGCCACAGCCTGTCGGGGATCGCGGTCAAGAGCCAGCTCGCCTCCCGCCTGGTCGACCGCGACCCGGAGGCCGCCAAGCAGGAGATGGCCTCGGTGCAGGGGACCGCCCGCGAGGCGCTGGCCGAGGTGCGGTCCGCGGTCGCCGGGTACAGGGAGGCCGACCTGGCGGCCGAGGCGCGGTCGGTATGCGATGCGCTGCGGGCGGCCGGCGCCGCCTGCTCGGTGGACATCGGCGAGGAGGTGCCCGCTCGCCTGACCGGCCCGGCGGCGTGGGTGGTGCGCGAGGCGGGCACCAACGCGCTGCGGCACAGTGACGCCCGGCGTTTCAGCGTCGCGGTGCGGCGCGGCGGCGGGGCGCTGGTGGTGGAGGTCGCCAACGACGGCGTCCCGCGCGGGGCGGGCACCGGGGTCGACGGGGCGGCGGGCGGCGGCGGGAGCGGCCTGGCGGGGATGCGCGAACGCGTGGCCGGGGCCGGGGGCGTCCTCACCGCGGGGCCCGACGGCGCCGGCGGCTACCTCGTCCGCGCCGAGTTCCCGGAGAGCGTCGGCGCGGAGGCGGCCGTCCGTGGGGGAGAGGGGGGCGGCGAGTGATCAGGATTGTGCTGGCCGACGACGAGCACCTGGTGCGCGGGGCGATCGCCGCGCTGCTGGGGCTGGAGGAGGACCTGGAGGTCGTGGCCCAGGTGGGGCGCGGAGACGAGGTCGTCGGCGCGGTCGCCGAGCACGGGGCCGACGTCGCCGTGGTGGACATCGAGATGCCGGGCGCGACCGGGATCGAGGCCGCCGCCCGCCTGGCCGACCGCCGCCCGGGGTGCGGTGTGCTGGTGCTGACGAGCTTCGGCCGCCCGGGCTACCTGCGGCGGGCCCTGGACGCGGGCGTGCGCGGCTTCGTCGGCAAGGACGCCCCGGTGGAGGAGCTGGCCGGCGCGATCCGGACGGTCCACGCGGGCGGCAAGAGCATCGACGCGGCCCTGGCCGCGACGGCGCTGATGGCCGGGGACAACCCGCTCACCCCGCGCGAGTCCGACGTGCTGCGGGCCGCGGCCGACGGCCGCACGGTGGCCGACATGGCCGCCGACTTGGGCCTGGCCCGAGGGACGGTGCGCAACCATCTGTCGTCGGCCATCGGCAAGACGGGCACGGCCACCCGCCACGAGGCCGCCGCCAAGGCTCACGAAATGGGCTGGCTGTGAGCGGAGCGGGTCAGGGAATGTCGTCTTCGCTCAGCCCAGCTTCCGCGAGGATCGACTTCTGTGTGCCGATACGAAGCGGGTCGCGCCCAAGGGGCACGACGACCGTCGTGCCGGCACGCCGCATCTTGTAGTGGTCACCCCGGGTGGACACGTGGTCGAATCCCGCCTTCTCCAGCAGCTTGATCAGATCCTTGCTGGACAAGCGCTTCGCGCGAGGGCTCATGCGCTCAGCCGAATGGCGAACGGGACGACCGCGGCCTCGGGGTGGATGAGGTCGAAGTCGGCGTCCTCGTCTTCGTAGTAGAGCTCGACGGCCTCTTGGATGTTCTTCAGGGCCTCTTCGTAGGTGTCGCCCTCGGTCGTCACACCGTTCTCGACACACTGGATGACGAACCCGTCTTCCTCCGGCCAGATCCTCGCCGTGAGTCGCAGTGTCTCTGACGGCGGCATGGGGCCTCCTCAATCAGGTGACGGATTCCAGGATAGGAGCTACTCGGCTCTGGCAGGGTGGGAACATGGAGCCTGTTGACAGCGGCTGATGGGAAGCGGGGCGGAAGACCTGCGGCCGCTCGCTTCTTACAGGAACCGCAGCACCAGCATCGCCGTGTCGTCCGTGTGGCCTCCCGGGGCGAACTCCTCCAGTTCGCGGTCGATGCGCACGATCACCGCCTGGGCCGTCAGCCCGTTGCACGCCGAGAAGATCTCCGTCAGCCCCTCGTCGCCCAGCATGCTCGTCCCGCTGCGGCGCTCGGTCACCCCGTCGGTGACCGCGAGCAGCACGTCGCCGGAGGTCACCTCCACCGTCTCGGTGAAGAAGTCGACGTCCTCGAACGCCCCCAGCAGCGGCTGCGAGGTCCCCACCGGCAGCACCTCGCCCTTGCGGTCCAGCTTGATCGGCAGCGGGTGGCCCGCCGACACCAGGCGCAGCCGCATGCCCTCGCCCGGCCCGCCGACCGGGGTCATCTCCCCGTACAGCATGGTCAGGAACCGGGTCGAGGTGTTCTCGTCCAGGATCGCCAGGTTCAGCCGGTGCATGATGTGCGCCGGGGAGTACCCCTCGCGCGCCAGCGCCCGCAGGGTGTGCCGGGCCAGGCCGGTCACCGCGGCCGCCTCCGGCCCGGTGCCGCACACGTCGCCGATGGCGAAGCACCACCGCCCGTCGGTGGCGAACACGTCGTAGAAGTCCCCGCCGACCACGGTCCGCTCGTCGGCCGGGCGGTAGAACACCGCGTGGTCGACGCCGGGGATCTCCGGCTCCTTCTCCTTGGCCGGCAGCAGGCTGCGCTGCAGCGCCTCGCTCATCTCGGTCTGCCCGGCGTACAGCCGCGCGTTCTCCATCGCCGAGGCCACCCGGCGCGCCAGGTCGTTGGCGACGTCCACGTCCTCGCGGGTGAAGTCGGCCTCGGCCTGCCGCCCGAGCGTCATCCGGCCCAGCTCGCGGCCGTGCGCCACCAGCGGGATGCTGATCGCCGGGCTCTCCGCGAGCTCCATGCTCAGCTCGTCCTCGAGCCCGGCCGCGGCCACCATCTCCCTGTTCCACAGCGGCCGCGGTCCGCGCTGCTCGCGCGGGGGCAGCGTGGACAGCAGGGTGCGCAGCACGTCGTTGTAGTTCTCGTTGGCGTGCACCGCGTGCGCCAGCCGGGTCACCCCGAGGTCGTTGATGATGTGCACCGCGCACCAGTCGCCCAGCCGCGAGGTGGTCAGCTGGGCGGCGAGCGCCGCGGTCAGCGGCTCGTCCAGGGTGCCGGTGAGCAGGTCGCTCGCCTCGGCCAGGAAGCTCAGCGACGCCCGCCGCTGCAGCTCCACCTCGGCCAGCCGGGCGCGCTCCACCGGCAGCGCCATCTTGTCGGCGCCCTCCTGCAGCCGCCGCGCCGCGGTGTCGCCGAAGTGCCGGATGCGCCGCGAGGCCACCCCGATCAGCCCGGTGATGCGCCCCTCCACGATCAGCGGCGCGGTCACCAGCGAGCGCATGCCCGCCTGGGCCAGCCGCCCGCGGTGCGCGCGGGCCAGCATCAGGTCGTCGTTGATCACCGCACCGGGCGCCGGGGCCGCCGACGGGAAGGTCTCCTCGGTGCGGCTGCGGAACGGCCGCCAAGGGCCGTCGGTGAGCCCGATCCCGGCGCGCACCTCCCACTCGGTCTCGTCGGTGGTGGCCAGCGAGATGTAGGCGGCGTCGCCGCCCAGCGCGGACCGCGCGTACTCCACGGTGCGGTCGAGCAGGTCGGGCAGGGGGAGCCGGGCCGACAGCGCCGCGTCCAGCGCCGCCCACGGGCCGGGGCGGGGCGCGCGTCGGCGCGGCGGGCGCACCGGCTCGGGCGGGGCCAGCGGGGCCTCGGGCGCGTCGTCGGCGTCCATGACGCGGAACCAGACGGCCTTGTCCTCTTTGCTGTAGGCCACACCCCAGGAGGAGGCGATGGCCGCGGCCAGGGCCAGCCCGAGCCCGCCGCTGCGGCCGTTGTCGGTGGAGGGGGAGGTGTCCACGGTCAGCGGGCCGGCCTGCGGCACCGCCCGTTCGGGGACGCGGTCGGCCACGACCACCTCGATGGCGCCGCGCAGCCGCCGCACGGTGACCTCGAGCGGGCTCTCGGCGTGGATCACCGCGTTGGTGACCAGCTCGCTGGCGAGCAGCACCGCGTCGTCGGCGGACCGGCCCACGGCCCACTGGTCGAGTGTCTCCCGCACGAACACGCGGGCGTCTCCCGCCGCCTCCGGTACAGGGGGGAACTCCCTGTGGGCGACCCTCATCGCGTCATGTGGCATTGTGAAGCCGTACGGTTTCCTTCAGTGTCGGTCGAGGGCGGACGAGCCCTGGTGCCGCATCCGCATGATTCACCCATACCCCCATCTCGCCCACTACCGGCCCCCAGCGGTGTCGGAAACGCGTTCACGTGGGCACAGTAGGAGACAACGCAAGTCATGATGGCAGAACGGCCCTGTGCCGAGCAGCCCGGCCGCGCGGTGTGACCACCGCGGACCCCGCGTCCCCGCTCCCCCCGGCGGCGGTGGCGCGGGCGGCGGCCCACGGCCCCGCACGCAGTGCTTAGGAGGGGATCGATGCCCGAGGCGACCCGGGCGCCGGCGACGGAAGAGCACATGGATGAGCTTCTCGGCGCCCTCTACAGTATGCGCGACGGTGATTTCAGCGTTCGGCTGAACCACCGCGCCGACGGCAAGGCGGGCGAGATCGCCGCCGTCTTCAACGAGGTCCTCGACCACTGCGAGCAGCTCAGCAGCGAGCTGCAGCGCGTGGGCGACGTGGTGCGCGAGGAGGGGCGGCTGACCGAGCGGGTCTCGGTGAGCCCCGCGCGCGGCGCCTGGGGCAAGAGCGTGCGCGCCCTCAACCACATGCTCGACGAGGTGAGCGAGCCGGTCACCGAGGTGGCGCGGATCCTGGACTCGGTCGCCGGCGGCGACCTGTCCCAGCGCGCCGAGCTCACCAGCCGCCGCGGCGACCTGCACGGGGACCTGCGCCGCCTGGCGGTGTCGGTGAACCGGATGGCCGACCAGATGAGCAAGTTCACCACCGAGGTCACCCGGGTGGCCCGGGAGGTGGGCACCGAGGGCAAGCTGGGCGGCAGCGCCGAGGTCGAGGGCGTCTCCGGCGCCTGGCTGGACGTGACCGAGGCGGTCAACCAGATGGCCTCCCGGCTGACCGCGCAGGTGCGCGACATCTCCACGGTCACCACGGCGGTGGCCCGCGGCGACCTGAGCCGCCAGGTGACGGTCGACGTGCAGGGCGAGATGCTGCTGCTCAAGGAGACCGTGAACACCATGGTCGACCAGCTGTCCACGTTCGCCGACGAGGTCACCCGGGTGGCCCGGGAGGTGGGCACCGAGGGCAAGCTGGGCGGCCGCGCCAACGTCAAGGGCGTCTCCGGCACGTGGAAGGACCTGACGAACAACGTCAACTCCATGGCCGACAACCTCACCAACCAGGTGCGCGACATCTCGCAGGTGACCACCGCGGTCGCCCGGGGCGACCTGACCAAGAAGGTGACGGTGGACGTCCAGGGCGAGATGCTCCAGCTGAAGGACACCGTCAACACGATGGTGGACCAGCTGGACTCCTTCGCCGACGA
>NZ_JAQFWQ010000161.1 GCF_027706725.1 Nocardiopsis endophytica | reverse complement strand
CGTCGCCGCCCATCAACGGCGACCACGCGCACGCGCCGCGCCCGACAGCGCTGCGGAAAGGGCCGCCCACCTGTCCTCGTCGCCGCCGTCCACCCCACACCCTGGCGGCCCGGCGCCCGGCCGGGGGCCTGAAGCGGGGTACCCGCTCACCCGCCCGCGCCGGGAGGACCCGGAGGAGGGCCCGGAGCTCGAGAACGCCCGCCACACCCGGGGTCCCCGTGATCACTGCTTCGAGGCGCTCAGCCGCCCTCGGGCCCCTCGCCGCTCCCCCCGCGCGGCTGGGCGTCGGCGATCAGCTCGTCCATCCGCGCCGCCAGCGCGAAGTCGGCCTCCGTCACCCCGCCGGCCGCATGCGTGGTCTGGTGCAGCGTCAACCGGTTGTACCGGATGTCCATGTCCGGATGGTGCCCCGCCTGCTCCGCCGCGTGCGCGATCGCCTCCACCAGGTGCACCACCGACATGAAGTCCGGCATCACCACCGTCCGGCGGATCTCGGCGTCCTCAGGACGCCACTCCCACCCCTCCAGCAGCTCCAGCCCGTCGGTGATCTGCTTGTCGTCCAGCAATGCCATCGCCCATCGCCTCCGTGGCCGACCGGCCGGGCCCACCCCGGCGCCCGGCCCGATCGATCGTCGTCCCCGGTGCGGTCCTGCTGTCCGGCGCGCCCCAGGGCGCGCTCGTGGGTGTCCTACCTCGCCGGGCGCCCCGCCAATCAGAACCCCGACCACCCGAGAACCCGCACCGCCCGCCGCACCGCCGCGCCCGCGCGCGCTCAGGGCCGGTCCCGCCAGCGCGCGAACCCGCCCTCGCTGTTGAACACCTGCCCGGTGACCCAGCGCGACTCGTCGGTGGCCAGCCACGCGATCAGCCGGGCCGGGTCGTCGGGCCTGCCCACGCGCCCCATCGGCAGCTTGTGCATGAGGGCGGACTCCACCTCCTCGGGCAGGTACCCCGTCTGCACCGGCCCCGGATTGACCGTGTTCACCGTGATACCGCGATCGGCCAGCTCATCGGCCACGGTCAGGGTGATCGCCGCCAGCGCGCCCTTGGCCGCCGCATAGGCGATCTCCCCCGGCATGGGCCCCTGCCCCTGCCCGGAGGTGAAGAAGACGACGCGCCCGCCGGGGCGCCCGTCGTGGGCGGCGGCGAAGGCCTGGGCCAGCATCAGCGGAGAGCGCGCGTCCACCGCCCAGTGCCCGTCGAGCATGGCCTCGGTGACCCCCGCCAGGTCCGCATCACCGCCCGAACGGGCGTGATTGCACACCAGGACGTCCACATGCCCCAGGAACGCCCGGGCCGCCTCGAACAGCTCGTGCGGCGCGCCGGGCGCCGCCAGGTCGGCCTCGGCGCCTCCGACCCGGGCCTGAGGGTCGGTACGGGCGGCCCGCACCCCCTCCAGGACGGCGCCGGTGTCGTCGGCGCCCCAGGGCTGCTCGGCGTCGTGCGGACGGTAGTGGTGGCAGAAGACCGAGGCGCCGTAGGAGGCCAGGCGGCGGGCGACGGCGTATCCGATGCCGTCGCGCCTGCTGACCCCCGTCACCAGGGCGGTACGGCCCTGCAGGGGGCGCGCCGGGCGTTCGGGGACGGGGTCGCGGGGGTCGATGGGGCGTTGGTCCACGGCGCGCTCCTGCCTCCTGTGTGTCGGGGCCGGCCGGATGTCCGGCGCGGGCGGTAGGGCACGCTACCGGCGGGCGCGCCGGCGGCCCACCGGTTTTCGGGCGAGTGGGCCCGGGACCGCCGCCGAGCAGAGGCGCGCCGGCCGCGGCTCAGAGTTCGGCGATGCGGCGGCGCAGCTCCTCACGGATCGATTCGGCGTCGCTGTCCATGCCTGCGGTGCGCTCGATGAGCAGGAGCTGCTGGATCGTCTTCTCCTGCTGCCGTTCCCACTCGGCTGCCGCGTCGGGGCGGCCCGAGGACTCCAGTTCCTTGGCGCGGGTCGCCATCAGGTCGATGAGCTCGCGGCGTTGCTCCAGGATTCTGGCCATGGTGCGCTCTTCCTCGCGTTCCCGTACGGCTTCGGTGCGTTCCTCCAGGGCGCGGCCGAGGGCCTGGCGTGCCTTCTGCTTGGCGTCGTGGGCGCGGCCGTCCTCGATGAGGGCCAGCAGGTCGCCGCGCAGCGTCTCGGTGTCGGTTGACTGCCCGGTGCGGGCGTCGATTGCGATGAGGTCCAGCAGCAGGCCGTCGTGGCGTTCGGTCCACTCCACGCCCAGGCGCCCGGCCCGGTCGGCGATGGTCTTGATGAGTTCGGCCCGCTCGCATTCGGCCTTGGCCAGCAGGTAGCGCAGTTCGGCGCCCCCTTGCTGCCGGGCCTCGGCCGCGCGTTCACGGTGGCGCTGCAACTCTGGTTGCAGGGAGGCCAGCCGGGATTCGAAGTCGCGCGGTCGCCCCCATGCCGCGGGGTTCAGCCACTTTCCCAAGCTCATGGACGCAGATCCTTCCGTAGCGGGCAACGCACCCGCCCTTTTTGCACGGGACGGACCTTGGACGGTCGGTGCGGCGGAGCCGCTCCGTTGTGTTTTTTGGAGTGTGGTGGCACAACACTCCTGACTTTATGGCGTAGATCTATGGCAGGGGACTCCCAGAGCGCTGACGGGACCCGCCGCACCTTCGCCGCAAGCGCGCTGGGGCGCCGATCCCGCGCCCCCTCAAGGGCGCTACCGCACCGCTTCCCTGGGCTCGCTCCTCCGCGCCCGCGCCGCCCTCTCCACGGCCGCCACCGCCACGAGGACCGACACCCCCACCGCCCCGGTCGCCAACCCCACCGCGGGCTCGGCCCACTCCCCCGCCGACCGCAGCACCACATCGGCCACCAGCACCGTGCACGCCCCCGCCGGCACCGCCGCCGCCACCGACCGCACCGGGCGCCCCCGGCCGATCCATCCCCCCACCACGGCCCCGGGCAGCCCCGCCAGCAGAAGCGGCCCGGCCACCGCCGTCCCCAACCCGCACAGAACCGCCGCCGGAACCACGGCCGCCCACGGCCCACCGCCCGGCCCGCCCGCGCCCGAGAGCACCAGCACCGCCGCCACCGCGGCCACGCACAGCACCCCCAGCACCAGCGCCTGCCCCAAGGCCCCCGACAGCGTCCCGACCGCCACCCAGGCGAGCCCCGGCCAGGCCGCCTCCCACCCCCCGGCCGCGCGCACCGCGGCCCCCACCGCGGCGGCGGTCAGCACCCCGTCGACCGAAGCGCCCACGACCGCCCGCCCCGCCGGGCCCCACCCGGAGCCCAGGCGCCGCAGCACCGCCGTCACCACGGCCCCGGCCGCCAGCGCCCCCGCCACCGCCGCGGCGGCGCGCTCCCCGGGCCCGGCCTGGCCCACCGGCCCGGCCAGCACCGCCCCCAGGACCGCTCCCCCGCCCATGCCCAGCAGGCGCACGTCAACCGCGCGGCTCCCCCACGCCACCTGCAGCACGGCCCCCGCGGCGGCGAACACCGCCCCCGCGGCCGCCCCCGCCGCCAGGCGCGGCACCCGCAGCTCCCACACGATGAACCCCACCGACCCGGGCTCCCCGCCCGGGGCGGCCAGCGCCCGGACCAGCTCGCGCCACGGAACGGGGTACTCGCCCACCAGCAGGGCCGCCACCGCCGTCGCGGCCAGCAGCGCGGCGCTCGCGCCCACGGCGGCCGCCCGGGCCGCCGAACGGCCGCCGAGCATCACGCCCCCTTCCCCTTCCGGAGGGGGCCGCGGCCGCCCACGGCCGCGTGCGCCCCGCGGATGCGGCCGACGCTAGCCCGGCGCCACCGGCGCGGAAAGGGCCCCTGGCCCGGCACGGACCAAGGTCCCCGCCCAGGCGGGGCGCAGTGCCCGGTCAGGTCAGGGTCTGGGGGTCCTGCGGCAGGGTGGACAGGTCGTCGTCGTCCAGCGGCGCCTCGGGCACGTCCGAGGACGGCTCCTGCGACGGCGGCGACGAGGGCCCATCGCTCGGCGAGGACTCCCCCTCCCCCGACTCCGACGGGGATGGGGACGGGGAAGGCGAGGGAGACGGCGAGGGGGACTGGCTCGGGCTCGGCGACGGCGACGGCTCGGCCTGCGCCCCGGCCTGCTGGGACAGCAGCGACAGCCAGAAGTACAGCAGCACCACCAACAGCACGGCCAGCAGCAGCAACAGCACCATGCCCACCACCACCGCCCGGTTGGCGCGCGGGGCCGCCGCCTGCCCGCCGCCGCCCGGCAGCGGCCAGAACCACCGCCCCGACGCCGGCGCCGCGCGCCCCGACCAGTGCGGCTGCAGCGACGGCGCCGCGCCCGAGCGCACCCGCCCCGCACCACCCGACACCGGCTCCAGCAGCGCGGCCGCGCCCCGCCCGTCCCCGCCGGGGGCCACCGCCGCCCACGCCGCCGACGCGCGCGTGCTGGAGGCCAGCACCTTCGGCCCGCCGGACGCCTTGCGCCCCTGGGCCACCGCCGTGCGGAACCGCTCGCGCGCCTCGGAGTCCCCCGCGGCCCCCTCGCTCAGCAGCGCCACCTCGACCGGGTCTCCGCGGGAGTCCACGGCCGAGTACACCGTGCCCTCGGGCGAAGACGACAGGCGTGCGCGCAGGCGGTACCCGCCGAGCTGGCGCGGGTCGCCCTCGTGCAGTCCGCCTCGCGCCTCCACGCGCACCCCCGAACCTCATCAGGCCCCGCCGCGCCCGGTCCGGGGCGCCCCGAAGCGCCCGCGCGGCGGTAGCATCGCCGATGTGTGAGCATTCCCGACTCTCCGTGCGGAATCCAACCGCCGCACGGAGGGGACGTCAGGGAACGCGGGCCCAATGCTATGCGGCCGCCCGGTCGGCGCGACAGCGGCCCGACACGCCGGGCGGCGAGGACGGCTCCGGCGCCCCGGGGCGCCGGCGGAAAGGCTGGACGAATGCAGGACGACGACACCGCGGGCCGGGCCGCCCCCGAGGCGGCCCCCGGCGGCGAGGGCGGGCAGGCCCCGGCCGACTCCACCCGGCTGCTGCGGGCGGCCCTGCAGGAGGTCTCCTCGGTCATCGTCGGCCAGGACGCCATGGTCGAGCGCACCATGGTGGCGCTGATCGCGCGCGGCCACTGCCTGCTGGAGGGCGTGCCCGGCATCGCCAAGACCCTGGCGGTGTCCACCCTGGCCCGGGTCGCCGGGGGCACCTTCTCCCGGATCCAGTTCACCCCCGACCTGGTGCCCTCCGACATCGTGGGCACCCGCATCTACCGGCCCTCGGCCGAGCGGTTCGACGTGGAGCTGGGCCCGGTCTTCGCCAACTTCGTGCTCGCCGACGAGATCAACCGCGCCCCCGCCAAGGTCCAGTCCTCCCTGCTGGAGGTCATGGCCGAGCGGCAGGTGTCGCTGGGCGGGCAGACCCACCCCCTGCCCGACCCCTTCATCGTCGTGGCCACCCAGAACCCGGTGGAGTCCGAGGGCGTGTACCCGCTGCCCGAGGCCCAGCGCGACCGGTTCCTGATGAAGGTGCAGGTGCCCCACCCCCGCGCCCACGAGGAGATGGAGATCCTGCGGCGGATGAGCACCGCCCCGCCCCAGGCCCACCAGGTCCTGGACCCGGTCACCCTGCGCGAGCTGCAGGAGACCGCCGAGCAGGTGCACGTGCACCGCCTCATCGCCGACTACGTGGTGCGCCTGGTCATGGCCACCCGCGAACCCGACCAGTACGGCATCGGCGACCTGCGCCGCGTCCTGGAGGTGGGCGCCAGCCCCCGCGCCACCCTGGGCCTGGTCGCCTCCGCCCGCGCCCTGGCCCTGCTGCGCGGCCGCGACTACGTGCTGCCCGACGACGTGCGGGTGCTGGCCCGCGACGTCATGGCGCACCGCCTGGTCCTCACCTTCGACGCCCTGGCCGACGGGGTGAGCACCGAACAGGTCGTCGACCGGGTGCTGGCCGCCGTCCCCCCGCCCCGCGTCATCTGGGACGAGCCGCACGGCGAGGCCTCCGCGGCGATGGCGGCGGGCTGAGGCATGCCGGCCCCGCCCCGACGCCCCGCCCCCCTGCTCGACCCGCGCGCCCACGAGGCCCTGGGCCGCCTGGACCTGCGCATCGTGCGGCGCATGGAGGGCCTGCTGCACGGCGAGCACCTCGGGCTGCGCCAGGGCCCGGGCAGCGAGCCCGCCGAGGCCCGCCGCTACCTGCCCGGCGAGGACGACGTGCGGCACATGGACTGGGCGGTCACCGCCCGCACCACCGTGCCGCACGTGCGCGACCAGGTCGCCGACCGCGAACTGGAGACCTGGACCCTGCTGGACCTGTCGCCCAGCATGGACTTCGGCACCGCCGGGTGCGAGAAGCGCGACGTGGCCGTGGGCGCCCTGGCCGCCGTCACCGTCCTGACCCAGAAGGTCGGCGACCGCTTCGGCGCCTACTTCCTGCACCGCGGCCGGGTGCGCCGCTGGCCCGCCCGCTCGGGCCGCTCGGCCCTGACCACCCTGATGGCCACCGTGGCCGCCGCCCCCCGCGGCGACGCCGAGCTCGGCGGCGCACGCCCCGCCGCAGGCCGCGCCGACCTGGCCGCGGCCGTGGAGGAGCTGGCCCGCTCCCAGACCCGCCGCGGCCTGCGCGTGGTCGTCTCCGACTTCCTCGACACCCCGCCCGACGGCGCCCCGGTGCCCTGGGAGCGGCCCATGCGCCGGCTGGCCGCCCGCCACCAGGTGCTCGCCGTGGAGGTGCTCGACCCGCGCGAGCTGGACGTGCCCGACGTGGGCTGGGCCGAGCTGGCCGACCCCGAGACCGGGCGCGCCCGCGCCGTCAAGATCACCCCGGCGGTGCGCGAGCGCTACCGGGGCGCCGCCCGCGCCCAGCGCGAGGCGGTCGCCGCGGCGCTGCGCCGCACCGGGGTGCCGCACGTGGTGCTGCGCACCGACCGCGACTGGGTGGTCGACATGGCCCGGTTCGTGGTCTCCCAGCGCACCACCGCCCACCGGCTGGCCCGCCACACCCCGGCCCGGCCCCGCTGAACAGCGACGAAAGGACGATGCCGTGAACCTGCTGTCCCCCGGCTGGATGGCCGCGGCGCTGGTGGTCGTCGCCGCGCTGGCCGCCGCCTACGTCTGGGTCCAGCTGCGGCGCCGCGCCCAGGCGGCGCGCTTCACCAACCTGGCGCTGCTGGACCGGGTGGCCCCGGCGCGGCCGGGCTGGCAGCGGCACGTGGGCGCGGCGCTGTTCCTGGCGGCGATGCTGGTGCTGGCGGTGGCCATGGGGCGCCCGGCCATGCCGGTGGAGGTGCCGCGCGAGCGCGCCACCATCATGGTGGCCATCGACGTGTCGCCGTCCATGGTGGCCAACGACGTCGACCCCGACCGGATCAGCGCCGCCAAGGAGTCGGCGGTGGGGTTCGTGGAGTCGCTGCCCGACCGGTTCAACGTGGGGCTGGTGAGCTTCTCGGCGACCGCCGGGGTGGTGGCCTCGCCCACCCAGGACCACCAGGCGGTGGCCGACTCCATCGAGAACCTGCAGATCTCCCCGGGCACCGCCATCGGCGAGGGCGTGTTCGCCTCGCTGCAGTCCATCGAGTCCTTCGACTCCGAATCGGGCGAGGAGCCTCCGCCCTCGGCGATCGTGCTGCTCTCGGACGGGGAGAACACCAGCGGCCGCCCGGTGGCCTCGGCCTCCCGCGCGGCCTCCGAGGCCGAGGTGCCGGTGTCCACGATCGCCTTCGGCAGCGGCACGGCGCTGGTGGAGATCAACGGCGAGCCGGTGGAGGCCAACATCGACAAGGAGGCGCTGGAGCGCCTGGCCGACGACACCGGCGGCTACTTCTACGAGGCCGAATCCGAGACCGAGCTGAGCAAGGTGTACGAGGACATCGGCTCCTCGCTGGGCAGTGAGATCGAATACCAGGAGAACGTGGTGTGGTGGGTGCGCGCCGCGGTGCTGCTGGCGGCGCTGGCCGCGGCGGCGTCGCTGCTGTGGGGGCAGCGGGTGCCCTGAGGGGGCTGGCCGCATCCGGCCCGCGGGGCCCAGAGCGTCCCGCAATGCGGTCGCCGATGGCGCATCGTCCCAGTTCGACCGGTAACGTAGCCCTGTTTGCCGCTGACCGTTGAGCTTCCGCGCGAAGCCGAGTCACAAGAGAATGGGAACGATGCCGGATACCGCCACCGCGCCCGCGGTGATCTTCTTCGACCTGGACGACACCCTGCTGGACGATAGGGCGGCCAGCGACGCGGGCCTGCGCACCCTGATGGACCGGCTCGGGCACCCCGACTACAACGCCGCCCGCACCCTGTGGGAGGTGCAGACCGAGATCTCCTTCGGCGCCTACATCGACGGGCGGCTCGGCCTGCAGGAGCAGCGCCGCGAGCGCGTGCGCGCGCTGGCGGTGCAGGCGGGCCACTCCGCCGTGCCCGACCAGGCCTGCGACGACCTGTACCGCCAGTACCTGGAGGCGCACAGCGCCGCCTGGCAGGCCTTCCCGGACGTGGCCCCGGCCCTGGCCGAGCTGGCCCAGGCCGGCATCGGGCTGGGGGTGATCACCAACGGGGTCGAGGAGCTGCAGCGCCAGAAGCTGGACCGGATGGGCCTGACGGGGCACTTCCGGGCGATCGTGTGCGCCGACGCGGCCGGGGCGGGCAAGCCCGACCCGCGCATCTTCCACACCGCGGCCCAGCGGCTGGGGGTCGACCCCAGGATGTGCTGGCACGTGGGCGACCAGCTGCACGCCGACGCCCTGGGGGCGGCGGCCGGGGGGATGCGGCCGCTGCTGCTGGACCGGCGCGGCGCCCACCGGGACCAGCAGGACGTCCGGGTGATCACGGGGCTGGGCGACCTGGTGGGCCTGGTCACCGCCCCGGAGCTGCGGTGAGCGGCGGCGCCTTCGGGCGCCCCGGCGCGCGCCGTGCGCGCCGGACCGCGGTGCACGTCGCCGGGGCCGAGCGCGGCGCGCGGCTGCTGTTCGGGCAGGACCCGGTGGAGGCGGCGCGGCGCTCGGCCGGGCTGGGCGGGCACGAGCGCCTGGAGGCGCTGGACGTGCGCGCCGAGCTGGTGGAGCTGGAGGGGCCCGAGGGGCCGGTGGACATGCACGTGGACCGGCTGCTGTTCGCCCCGTGTGCGGCGGTCCGCGAGGCGGGCCCCGGCGGGGCCGGCGCCGGTGCCGGTGCCGCGTGGCCCTCCGGCGGGCTGCTGCCGTCGGCGGCCGAGCTGGCGGGCGAGGAGCCGCCGCGGCCGGGCCCGTCGCTGCGGCGGCTGGGCGGCTACGGCCTGGTGACCGACCCGGCGGGGCGGCTGCTGCTGTCGCGCATCGCCGAGGGGTTCCCGGGTGAGGGGACCTGGCACCTGCCGGGCGGCGGGGTGGACCACGGCGAGCAGGTGCGCGACGCGCTGCGCCGCGAGGTGGCCGAGGAGACCGGTCAGCGGGCGGGCGTGGGCGCCATGGTGGGCGTGGTGCACCACCACAGCACGGGGGTGCGCGGGCCCGAGGCCGAGGAGACCGAGATCTACGGGGTGTGGGTGTTCTTCCACGCCCACGTGGCCGAGCCGGGTGAGCCGCGCGTGCAGGAGGTGGGGGGTTCCACGTCGGACTGCGCGTGGTTCCTGCCCGAGGACCTGCCGCACCTGCCGCTGTCGACGACGGCGCGGCGGGGGCTGGGACTGCTGTCGCGCGCCGAGGCGGTTCCCGGGCCGGAGGGGGCCTAAGAGCCCGCACGAACAGGCGGTCGGACCGCAGGGCGCCCAGCCTCGCCGACCCCGCCGCCGAGCGCCGCCCCCGCGTCGTTGATCTCGGGAAAAGCGCCCCTAAAACCGGCCCGGAAGCGTCGTTTCTCCCGAGATCAACGCCGAGCACACCCGCCCATCCGCGCGCCTTCCATGAGGGGCGCCCTGGGGGCCGGTGCCGAGGCCCCGTGCCGCCGAGTCCCCTCACGCATGGCCCCCCGCTGCGCCGGTCATCGTCCATGGGATCTACCGACAGCATCCTTGGAGTGGCGCCATGTCCATCCGCCCGGTCGGGCCGCAGGAGCGCGCCCCCACACCCCCGAAGTGATCACACTCCGTCATGCGTGGTGACTCGGCCGTGATCGGACCCGGTGCGCAGTAGTGGCGGGCCGCGAAGCGGCGCGATTGTCGGGAGTGAAAAGCGCCACACCATCCCCGCCCTTATGACGTAGATCATGGCATCGGCGCTCCCGCGCGCGTTGCGGCTCCCCCCCTTCGCCCCTCAGGCGCGCACTGCCCTGGCCCTGCAGGCCGCTTGCGGCATCCGCCCCTCCCCTCACCCGAAAGCGCCGCCCGCGTTCGAACACGGGCGGCGTCCAGGGCGACGGCGGAGGGCACCGTCAGCGCGCGCTTGGCACCCCTTCCACCGGCGGTGCGGCGTCCACGCGGCTCCCCTCCCCCGGATCGCCGCTCTCCCCTCCCGGGGCCGGCTCCCCCTTCGGCAGCCACCGCAGTGCGAGCACGCCCAGGCCCGTGTGCACCAGTCCAGCCACGACCGCCACCACGTGCAGCCCCGTCACGAAGGCCGACTTGGCCTCGGCCAGCGCCGCCGCCCCCACGCCGGGCAGCTCCGCGGTCTCGTTCAGCGTCGGCGCCAGGTCCGGGCCCAGCAGGCGGAAGACCAGCGCCGCCAGAGAACCCAGCAGGGCGATCCCCAGCGCGTTGCCGATCTCGTTGGAGGTCTCGGCCATCGCGGCGGCCGACCCGGCCCGCTCGCCGGGCACCGCGGCCACCGCCACGTCGGCCACCACCGCGAAGGAGATGCCGTACCCCAGCCCGGCCACGACCATCGCCGCCACGTACCAGCCCGCGCCGCCGGTGACCGTGGTCATCAGGAACAGCGACAGCCCGGCGGCGATGGCGAAGTGGCAGGCGACCAGCGCCGCGCGCGTCCCCACGCGGCCCACCGCCATCGGGGTGACGATGCAGGTCGCGGTGAGCACCAGGGCGCCGGGAACGGCCAGCAGCGCCGCCCGGAGGACCGACACCTCCAGCACCGTCTGCAGGTAGACGCCGGACAGGTAGGCGGTGGCCGACCAGGCGGCCAGCGGCAGCAGGCCGGTGACGATGGCGACGGTGAACACCCGGTCGCCGAAGAGCCCGAAGTCGATCAGGGGGTGCTCCAGGCGGCGCTGGCGCCGGGCGAAGACCGCCAGCACCGCCACCCCGCCCGCGCCCAGGACGGCCGGGACGGCGCCCAGGCCCTCGGCGGCCATGGTCTTGACCGCGTAGATGGCCATCAGCAGGCCCACCACCGACAGCACCACGCTCGCCGCGTCGACGCGCCCGGGGCGGGTCTCCTTGACCTCACCGAGCAGGACCGGGGCCAGGACCAGGAACAGCGCCACCACGGGCAGGTTGACCAGGAAGACCGAGCCCCACCAGAAGTGGGTGAGCAGCCGGCCGCCCACCACGGGGCCGATGGCGAACCCTGCGGCGAAGGCCGCGGCGAAGATCCCGATGGCCTGGGCCCGGTAGCGGGGGTGGGGGAACAGCTCGCTGAGCACGGCCAGGGCCGAGGGCAGCAGGGTGGCCCCGGCGATGCCCATCAGGGCGCGGAAGGCGATCAGCAGTCCGGCGGAGGGGGCGAAGGCCGCGCCGGCCGAGGCCAGGCCGAAGAGCAGTGTTCCGATGAGCAGGAGTCTGAGCCGCCCGTAGCGGTCGCCGATGTTGCCGAAGGCCACCAGCAGGGACCCGACCGCGAAGCCGTAGATGTCCAGGATCCACAGCGACTGGTCGGCCGTGGGCGTCAGGGCGTCGGTGATCCGGGGCATCGCCAGATAGAGGATGGAGTTGTCCATGGCGACCAGCAGGACCGGGCCGAGGATGACCGCGAGTCCGAGCCAGGCCTTCAGGCCGGGCGCCCGGCCCGTTTCAGGGGTGGTGTGCGGAGTCTGCATGGCACCGACGGTGACGGGGGCCCGGACGGCGGACCAGCCCTCCGCCGTGGGTACACCTGGCGGGGGCAGGCTCGTCCGCGCCCCGGCGCACTAGGGTCGACGGCATGGAGCTGGAGACCTTGGGCGTGTTCCTCAAGTCGCGCCGCGACCGGGTGACCCCCGCCGATGTCGGCCTGCGGACCTACGGGAGCGCCCGCCGGGTGCCGGGCCTGCGGCGCGAGGAGCTGGCCCACCTGGCCGGTGTCAGCGCCGGGTACTACACGCGGCTGGAGCAGGACCAGGCCGGGACCGCCTCGGGGCAGGTGCTCGACGCGCTGTCCAGGGTGCTGCTGCTGGACTCGGCCGAACGGCGGCACCTGCACAACCTCGCCGACCGCCCGGCGGTGCCCGGGCTGAAGCGGCCCAGGCCGGAGCGGCCGCACGCCAGGGTGCTGGCGCTGCTGGAGTCGCTCGGCGAGCGCACACCGGCGGTGGTGCTCGGGCGCCGCGGAGACGTGCTCGCGTGGAACCGCACGGGGCACGCGCTGATCGGCGAGCACCTCGACTTCGCGGCGCCGGGCGACGCCAGGAGGCGCCCGTCGGTGCCCAGGATGTTCTTCATGGACCCGCTGACCCGGGACCTGCACCGCAACTGGGAGGAGCTGGCGCGCGTGCACGCGGGGTACCTGCGGCTGACGGCCGGCCGGTACCCGACCGACGCGCGGCTGGCGGAGCTGATCGGCGAGCTGGCCATGCGCAGCGGCGACTTCGCGGCGCTGTGGGCGGCCGGCGAGGTGTCCGACTGCACGGTGGGCCGCATGGACCTGCGCCACCCCACCGTGGGCGGGCTCAGAGTGGACTACCAGGTCTGGCTGCAGCCCGACTGCCCGGACCACCGCCTGGAGGTTTACACCCCCGCCGACGAGGCCTCCGCCGACGCGCTGCGCCTGCTGTCCGAACAGGCCGCCGAGGCGGAGGCGGGCCGTTCGTCCGATGGGGCCGGGGACGACGACGGCCCGCCGGCCGAAGAGGCCCCCACGCACACGGCCACCGGCTGAGCGGGGCAGCACCGACGAGGCCGGGCCGATAACCCTCACTGCAGCGCTGCCGGCCGCGGCGCGTGTGCGTGCTCGCCGTGGCGGGCGGCGGCGGCAAGAGGGGGCGGTTCCCCGGCCCTGCCTGCCATCCGTCCGGCCGCTGGCGGTCCGGGCGGGTGGGGCGACCCGGAGGGCGGGTGGTCGCCCGCGCTCGTGGCGCCCGCGCCTCCCGTGCCCCCTGCCTCCTGTTGTTGATCTCGGGGAAGTCGGGCTTATGGTGTCCGTTTCAACCCCGAGTTCCCCGAGATCGTCGCGGAGGGGCGGCGCCGACGGCCGCGGCGCCCTGAGGGACG
>NZ_JAQFWQ010000160.1 GCF_027706725.1 Nocardiopsis endophytica | reverse complement strand
AGGGTGCTGTCATTCCGGCGGTTTTGACAGCACTTCCGTCGAGATCATCGCGGGGAGGGCCGTCCGGGTGGGGCAATCCAGGCATACCGGACAGCGAAAGAGGGGGCGGGCATCCTGCGTCGTGAAATCGACGCTTTTAGGCGGATCGGGCGTCAGTTTCACCACCCAAGACGCCCCCGCACCCCGCCCAGCCCTCACCGAGGTCATCTCCGGGCAGGAACACCGGGCCGACGGCCGCCACGGACGCGGGCGCCCACGCACCCGCCCGGTCGCGGGACCACCCGGACCGCGAGGGGCCTCGCGCCCGGCAGGCAGGGCCGGGGAACCGCCCCGCTCCGGCCGTCGCCGCCGATCACGGTGACCACGCACACGCCAGGTACCCGACAGCGCTGCGGCAAGGGGCGCCCACCCGTCCTCGTCGCCGTCCTCATGCCTCCGCCGGGCCGGCCAACGGATGGTGGACACGGCGCCTCGGACCATGAGGCGTCCACCTACAGGCGCCCCTCACCGAGGTCATCGCCGGGCAAGGGCGCTCCTCGGGCGGGCGTCGGCCTTCAGTCCGGGCGGTGGGCGACGACGTGCAGCTGGGTCGCGATGCCCGCCAGTTCGGGGCGGGCGGAGGCCTCGCGCTCCAGGGCGGTCAGCTCCTCCTCCTGCACGGTGCCCGTGTCATAGGCGCGCCCGGGCAGCAGGTCCGAGAAGACGCCCACTCCCCGCACCCGCGGGCCCTCCAGGCCCGCGGCGGTGGCGAGGGCCGCCAGGCCGTCGGCGGTGAACCGGCGCGGCATGGGGTCGGACTCGCCCCAGCGCCCCTGCGGGTCCTGGAGCATCCGGTGCGCCTCGGCCACCCCGCCCTGCAGCACGCGGTGCAGGGCGGCGGCCGAGGCGTTGGCCGCCAGCACGCTCACCGCTCCGCCGGGGGCCACGGCCGCCGCGACGTCGGTCAGCGCCGCCTGCGGGTCGTCGACGTACTCCAGCACGTTGTGCACGAGCACCAGGTCCGCGTCCCCGGCCGGGAGGAGCGACGCCAGGTCGCGGGTGTCCCCCTGCAGGCCGCGGACCCGGACCCCGCCGTCGGCCGCGCGGCGCTCCAGCGCCGCGAGCGAGTCGGGGCTGGGCTCGACCACGGTCACCTCGTGCCCCAGGGCGGCCAGCGGGACCGCGGCGCCTCCGGTGCCGCCGCCCGCGTCCACGATGCGCAGCGGTCCGCCGTCGCGGCGGTCCCCGCCGCCCAGCTCGGCGAGCAGCTCCCGCAGGGCCTCCCACACCACGGCGCTGCGCGCCGTCCACGGCGCCGACCGGGCGGCGGCCCGCGCCGCCTCGCCCTCCGTGGTGCCGACCGCCTTCTCGCTCACGCAGGTCCCCTTCCCGTGGGACGTCTTCCCGCTCCCGTGGAATCCCGGGACGACCCCGGTGCCCCCGGTGGCGCCCACCGCCGGCGCCGGTCCCGGACCCTACCGTTCTGGGCCCCGCCAGGGGCGCCCTTCCGGTGGACCGGGGTCCGGCCGACGGCCGCACGCGCCAGAACCCCGAGGGCCGCCCGTCGAGCCCCAGGCCCGGCGGGCGCCCTACAGGGCCAGCCGGGCCTTGTTCTCCATCAGGCGCGAGAGCAGCCCGTTGACGAAGGTCGGCGACTCCTCCGTGGACAGCTCCTTGGCCACGGCCACCGCCTCGGCGACGGCCACCCCGTCGGGGATGTCCTCGGCCCACAGCAGCTCGTAGGCGCCCATCCGCAGGATGTTGCGGTCCACGACCGGCATGCGCTCCAGCGTCCAGCCGATCGCGTACTCGTCCAGCAGCTCGTCGATCCGCCGCCGGTGCTCGTCGACCGCCGCCGCCAGCTGCTCGGTGAACTCGTTGATCGGCGGCTCGGGCTGGGCCCGCCGCCGCTGGATCACCTCCGGCACCGTCGCGCCGCGCAGCTCGGCCTCGTAGAGCACCTCGATGGCTCGTCTGCGGGCCTTGCGCCGCGCCCCGCTCACTGCCGTTCCCCCCGTTCGCCGTCGACGTCCCGCATCAGTTGACGCGGCCCAGGTAGTCGCCGCTGCGGGTGTCGACCTTGATCTTCTCGCCGGTGGTGATGAACAGCGGCACCTGGACGACGGCGCCGGTCTCCAGGGTGGCGGGCTTGGTGCCGCCGGTGGAGCGGTCGCCCTGCACGCCCGGGTCGGTCTGGGAGATGACCAGCTCGACGGCGGCGGGCAGCTCCACGTAGAGCGGGTTGCCCTCGTAGGTGGCGACCGTGACGACCGCGCTCTCCAGCAGGTAGTTCGCGGCGTCGCCGACGACGTCCTGCGGGACGTTGAGCTGGTCGAAGGTGTCGTTGTCCATGAAGACGTAGGAGTCGCCGTCGTGGTACAGGTACTGCATGTCGCGGCGGTCGACGTTGGCGGTCTCGACCTTGATGCCGGCGTTGAAGGTCTTGTCGACGACCTTGCCCGAGGTGACGTTCTTCAGCTTGGTGCGGACGAACGCACCCCCCTTACCGGGCTTGACGTGCTGGAACTCCAGGACGCTCCAGAGCTCGCCGCCGTCGAGCTTCAGGGTCATGCCGTTCTTCAGGTCGTTCGTCGTGGCCACTTCGGTCGTCTCTCCAAGGGGTCGGTGGGGCCCGGTCCTCCGGCGCCGGTGCGCTGGAGGGCCGCGGGGCGCGGTCCGGCCGTCCGGCTCGGGCCGCCGCCCGCCGGTGCGGGTCGCTCCCGCCCGGGCGGCGCCGTGCGCCGGTTCGTACACGGCAGTCTATTGGCGTCCTCCCGGTCCTGGTGAACCGGGATTCCTCCCACCCGCGATGCGCGGGTCTCGGTGGGTTCCCGCTTCGGCGACCGGTGCCGGCGCCGCGGCCGGTCCCACACGGTCTCCACGGGCTTTCGAACCCGAAGGCTCCGTTCCCGCCTGTCCAGCGGTACCCGACCGGGCCAGCCTACCGGACGCCGGGCCGTCCAGCGGCGGTTCGGCCCGCGCACGGGCGGTGTGCGGGCCGGACGCGGGCGGGGCACGGACCGGTCGGAGCCCGCCGGGCCAGGGGCCCGGAACGGCCGGGACCCGGTCGGGCCCCGGCCGGGCGCGCCTCAGGAGGCGGCGACCGCCTCGTACGCGGTGTCGAGCAGCTCCTCGGTGGGCCCCTCCAGCAGGCCGGGCTCGGCCAGGCCGTCGAGGACGATGAAGCGCAGCACCGCGCCGCGGGTCTTCTTGTCCACGCGCATCGCCTCGCGCAGCTCCGGCCACACCTCGGCGGCGTACCCGGTGGGCAGGCCCACCGAGGTCAGCACCGACCGGTGCCGGTCCACCAGGTCGTCCCCGATGCGCCCGTGCAGCCGGGCCAGCTCCGCGGCGAAGACCATGCCGATCGCCACCGCGTACCCGTGCCGGAAGGTGTAGTTCTCGGCCCGCTCGATGGCGTGGCCCAGGGTGTGCCCGTAGTTGAGGATCTCCCGGCGCCCGCTCTCCTTCAGGTCCGAGGAGACGACGTCGGCCTTGACCGCCACGGCGCGCTCGATGAGCTCGCGGGTGTGCGGCCCGTCCGGCCGGGTGGCGCCCTCCGGGTCGTCCTCCACCAGGTCGAGGATGGCCGGGTCGGCGATGAACCCGGCCTTGACCACCTCGGCCAGCCCGCCGATGTAGTCGGCGTGCGGCACCCCGGGCAGGGTGGCCAGGTCGCACAGCACCCCGGCCGGGGGGTGGAAGGCGCCCACGAGGTTCTTGCCCTCGGGGGTGTTGATGCCGGTCTTGCCGCCGACCGCGGCGTCCACCATGCCCAGCAGGGTGGTGGGCACCAGGACGCTGCGCACGCCGCGCAGCCAGGTGGCCGCGGCGAACCCGGCCAGGTCGGTGGTGGCGCCGCCGCCCACGCCCACCACGGCGTCGGTGCGGGTGAAGCCCAGGCGGCCCATGCGCGACCACAGGTCGGCGGCGACGGCGGCGTCCTTGGCGGCCTCGCCGTCGGGCACCGGCATGGGGTGGGCGCGGTACCCGGCGGCCTCCAGGGCGCCGACCGCGGGCCGGGCCAGCTCGCCCAGGCCGCGCGGGTGCACCACGGCGACCTGCTCGGCCCGCTCGCCCACCAGCGAGGGCAGCTCGCCGAACACGCCGCTGCCGACGACGACGTCGTAGGGGGCGGTCGGATCGTTCACGGGGATGCGGGTCGCGCTCACCGGGCGCCCCCGTCCCGGCCGCGCTCGGGCAGCAGCTCCACGATGGCGTCCACGACCTCCTCGGGGTGGCGGCCGCTGGTGGAGACGGTGGCGGTGGCCAGCCCCTCGTAGACGGGCAGGCGCTCCTCCAGCAGCCTCTTGAGCCGGGCCCGGGGGTTGCCCGCCAGCAGCGGCCGGGCCTGGTTCAGCCCGACCCGCTTGGCGGCGTCCTCGAACTCCACCTGGAGGTAGACGACGTGCCGGTCGGCCAGCTCGCGGCGGGTGTCGGCGTCGAGGACGGCGCCGCCGCCCACGGCGACGACGCCCTCCCACTCGGCCAGGGTCTCGGCGACGACGGCGCGCTCCAGGGCGCGGAACGCCTCCTCGCCGTCCTCGACGAAGATGTCGGCGACCGCCTTGCCGGCGCGCGCCTCGATCTCGGCGTCGGTGTCGCGCAGCTCCGCGCCCAGGCGGCGGGCGAGCGCCTCGCCGACGGTGGTCTTGCCCGCCCCGGGGGCCCCGATGAGGACCGTGATCGGTGTGCTCATGGCGTTCAGGTGATCTCCAGCGCGTCCATGTACGACTTGAGGTTGCGCGCGGTCTCGTCCGCCGAGTCGCCCCCGAACTTCTCCAGCGCGGCCTCTGCGAGGACCAGGGCGGTCATCGCCTCGGCGACGACCCCGGCGGCCGGCACCGCGGTGACGTCGCTGCGCTGGTGGTGGGCCTGGGCGGGCTCTCCGGTGACCACGTCGATGGTGTCGAGCGCGCGCGGGACGGTGGCGATGGGCTTCATCGCGGCGCGCACCCGCAGCGGCGCGCCGGTGGTCATGCCGCCTTCGACGCCGCCCGCACGGTTGGTGCGCCGCCGCACCCCGTCGGGGCCGGGCTCGATCTCGTCGTGGGCGGCCGACCCGCGCCGTGCGGCGGTGCGGAAGCCGTCGCCGACCTCGACGCCCTTGATGGCCTGGATGCCCATGAGGGCACCGGCGAGGCGGGCGTCCAGGCGGCGGTCCCAGTGCACGTGGCTGCCCAGGCCGGGCGGCAGCCCGTAGGCGAGGACCTCCACGACGCCGCCGAGGGTGTCGCCGGACTTCTTGGTGTCGTCGACCTCCTCCACCATGCGCGCGCTGGTCTCGGGGTCGAACACGCGCAGCGGGTCGGCGTCGACGCGCTCCAGGTCGCCGGGGCCGGGCTGGGTGCCCTCGGGCACCTCGACGGGGCCCATGGCGACCACGTGGCTGAGCACCTGCACGCCGAGCACCTGGTCGAGGAAGCGGCGGGCGACCTCGCCCACGGCGACGCGGGCGGCGGTCTCCCGCGCGCTGGCGCGCTCCAGCACGGGGCGCGACTCGGTGTGCCCGTACTTCTGCATCCCGACGAGGTCGGCGTGGCCGGGGCGGGGGCGGGTCAGCGGCGCGTTGCGCGCGGCGCCCTCCAGCTCCTCGGGCGGCACCGGGTCGGGGGACATCACCTTCTCCCACTTGGGCCACTCGGTGTTGCCCACCTCGACGGCGATGGGCCCGCCCTGGGTCAGGCCGTGCCGGACGCCCCCGAGGAGGCGCACCTCGTCCTGCTCGAACTTCATCCGGGCTCCCCGGCCGTACCCGGCGCGTCGGCGGCGCAGCGCGGCGGCGATGTCGTCCGAGGAGACGGACACGCCGGCCGGGAGGCCCTCCAGGATCGCGACCAGGGCCGGCCCGTGGGACTCACCCGCGGTCAGCCAGCGCAACATGGCACGATCTTCCCACGGCGCGGGTGCGCTCCTCACATCGGAGGCGCCGTCGGGTCAGGTCGGGGCCGCGGTGCCGCGGTGCGCATGGGCGGCGGCGGGCGCCGGGGCGCGTCCGGACGGGGCCGGACCGCGCCGCCGGGACCATGCCCCGCTCGGTGCCCGCCCCGGTGCGCGGGTCATGCGGTGAACGCCGCCAGCGGGTCCCCCAGCAGCACGACGGCCAGGGCGCCGCCGATCATGTACGGCCCCAGCGGGATCTCGGTCTTGCGGGTGGCCCGCCCCAGCAGGATGAGGACCAGGCCCACCACGGCGGAGCCGATGAAGGCCAGGAGAGTGCCCGACACCACTCCCCCGAACCCGGCCTGCCACCCCAGGTAGAGGCCGAGGAGCCCGGAGAGCTTCACGTCTCCCCACCCCATTCCGGCCGGGTGGATGAACCAGAGCACGAAGTAGAACGCGAACAGCCCGGCGCCGCCCGCGGCCGCGCCGATCAGGGCGCCCCAGTCGGGGCCCGAGGTCAGCGCGGCGGCGGCTACCAGGGCGGCGGCCAGCGGGTAGGAGCGAAGGACCAGGACGTCGGGCAGGCGCTTGACGCGGGCGTCCACGACGGCCAGCACCATGCCCACGGCGGCCAGGAACAGCATCGCGGCCACGCCCACCGGCGCGGTCCGGCCCTCGGCGGCACCGGCGGCCAGGCCCACCGCGCCGAAGAGCACGGCGGTCCCCCAGGTCACCAGGGGCGACCCCGGGAGGGGGCGGGCGCAGCCGGGACAGGCGCCGCGCAGCGCGAACCCGCGCACCGCCGGGGCCGGCAACGCGCGCAGGAACGGCACCGCCTCGCCGCAGTGCGGGCACGTCGGGGGCGGGGGGCCGGACGTGTCGTCGGGCTCGGGGTCGTGCGCGACGAACAGCCGGACCAGCCGCCCGGACGCGGAGCCGACGGCGGCGCCGACCAGCGCGAGCACCGCGGCCAGGGCGATGTCGAGGGGGGTGGGCATGCCCGGAAACCTACCGGAACCGGGCGGCGCCCGCGCCGGAGGTCGGGCAGGGGCAGGCGGGGGTCGACGCCGCTGCGGGCACGTGCGGTGTCCGGCGCCCGTGTCCGGGGAGGGCGGTCAGGGCCGGGGCCCATCTGGAGTTCGGCGGTGTCCCGCCGAGTCGCGCCCCTCCGGTCCGGAACCCCGTTGATCTCGGGAAAAGCGCCCCTAAAAGCGGCCCGGAAGCGTCGTTTCTCCCGAGATCAACGCCGAGCTCACCCGCCCATCCGCGCGGGCTCTCATGGACGACTTCCCCGAGGCCGACGACCACTAGGGCCGAGCGGGGGGACTCCGGACAGGACCCGGGGCGGTCAGGGCCGTCGGATACCCGAATAGACGGGAGGGCTCCCGGTCAGGACTCCGGGTATGGAGCAGGCCCCGGTTCAGGGGCGCGGAGATGGCACCGACCCGGTCGGACGGAGGCCCATGCACGAGAGCGCGGTCGTGGACGCATCCGGCAGGCGTGGGCACTCTGCCCGGCCCTCGGCCGTTCGGGACGTGGCCGCTCGGACCCCGGCGGCACGGGCCTCAGGCGTTCGGGGCTCAGCCGTCCTTGCGGGCGCGCACCACGGCGCTCAGTTCCACGCCGCCGGGGAGCATGGGGGCAAGGTCGGCGGCCAGGCGCTCGGCGACCCGGCGCAGCTGGGCGTCGTCGCGGCGGTCCAGCTCCAGGCGCACGCCGATGTCGCCGCGCTCGGAGGCGTGCACGCGCACCCGGTCGATGCCGAACTCGGTGTGGGTGATGCGGTAGATGACGGCCAGAACCTGCGGGTCGTCCTTGGGGTCGGGCACCTCGCCGCGCTCGGCGAGCACGCTGAGGAAACGCCCCTGCACGGTGTAGGGGAAGGGGCCGGCCACGTCCACCACCAGGGCGTCGGCGCCCTCGTCGACGGCGGCCCGGCAGGCCTCGTCGGCGGGGACGGGGACCGGGCGGGCGTCCTCGCGCCACCGCTTGACCGCGTCGACGCTGGTGAACGCGAGCACGCCGCGGCGGCCGTCCTTGCCGGACATGACCGGCAGGGCGACCTCGCTCTGCTTGTCCACGGCCAGACCGCCGGCGCCTTCGCCGACCTCGGTGGAGACGGCGACCACGGGGACCAGCAGGCGGGAGGGGGCGAGCGCGGCGAGCACCTGGCGGTCGCCGACCTCCCCTCGGGAGTGGGCCTCCAGGCGTGCCGCCACCTCGGGGTCGGCGGATCCGTCGTCGTCTCGGTAGCGCTGGGCGCCGGTGATGGTCGGTCTCGTCACGACTGGCGACTCTACCCACACGCGCGCGGTGGGAGGAGGCCGAACGGCGGTTCGGGCGCGGGGGCGAGTCAGAAGTCACCCCCGGGGAAGGCGGGGCGCCGTTGCCGTTCGGATTACTCGGCCTTGGATGTCGCTCCTGCACAATCGGAACTCCGGTGCCGGTGGCGTCCACCGGCGGTGATGAGAGGGGAACCCATGACCCAGACGCCTGAGCACGGGCTGTACCCGGGCACGTGGCGGATCGACCCCGTGCACTCGATGGTCGGGTTCACGGTGCGGCACATGATGGTCAGCAAGGTTCGGGGGCGCTTCGACAAGTTCGACGCGGTCCTGACGGTGCCGGAGGACCCGCTGGCCTCGAGCGTGCGGGCGACCATCGACCCGGCCTCCATCGACACCGACAACGAGCAGCGGGACAACCACATGCGGTCGGCGGACTTCTTCGAGGTCGAGGCCTACCCGGAGTGGACGTTCGTGTCCACGGGGGTGCGGCCGTCGGGCGAGGAGTTCCTGCTCGCGGGCGAGCTGACGATCAAGGGCACCACCCAGCCGGTCGAGCTGACGCTGGAGTTCAACGGGGCCCTCAAGGACGCCTTCGGGATGCAGCGCGCCGGCTTCCACGCCGAGACGCAGATCAGCCGCAAGCAGTTCGGCGTCGACATCGAGATGCCGATGGAGGGCGGCGGCGTCGTGGTGGGCGACCGCATCAGCATCGAGATCGACGCCGAGTTCACCCTGCAGGAGGGGTGAGCGGGGGTTCGGGGGCGGCGCGGCAGGGGCGCGCCGATAGCCTCATAGGGACCCGGCCCGGGGCCGCCGTCCGGAAACGGCGGCCCCGGGCCTGTGCCCGCCGATGCCCGGACCGCCGATTCCAGGGAGGACGACCGTGCCGTCCGAAGGTTCCCCCGACTCCCCGTTCGCACCCGAGGTGGTCCGGGCCGTCACCGCGCACATGAACGATGACCACGCCGAGGACACCCTGCTGATCTGCCGCGCGCTGGGCGGGGTCCCCGAGGCGTCGGCGGCCCGGATGACAGGGCTGGACGACGTCGCGGGCGAGTACACCGCCGAGGTCGGCGGCGAGGAGGTCGCGGTGCGCATCCCGTGGTCGCGGCGACTGACCGAGCGCGCTGAGATCCGCCGCGAGGTCGTGCGCATGTACAAGGAGGCGTGCGAGCGCCTGGGCGTGGAGCCGCACGCGGAGCACTGACGCCGCGTCCCGCGCCGAGCGCCGACGCCCTGTCCTCCTGAGAAGGCGCGCGGAGTAGGTGAGTGTGCCCGGCGTTGATCTCGGGAGAAACGACGCTTCCGGGCCGCTTTTAGGGGCGCTTTTCCCGAGATCAACGACGCAGGGGCGGGGTTCTGCGGCGGAGTCGGCGGGGCTGGGCCCCCTGCGGTCCGTCCACCCCTCCGCGCGGGCTCCTACTTCCTGCGCCCTTCCGGCACGGCCGCTCCTGCGCTCCCGGGCCCCTTCACCACCGGTTCTCCTCCGCGCCCCGCCGCCCCCTCTCCCTAGGACCCTCCCGTCCTCATCCCCCACGAACCGGACCCCTGTGGCGCGGGTCACCACTAGGGGAAGAATGGGGCATCGTCCCCCCGTCACGCGGGCGCGGCTCGCCTAGTGTGGGAGGCGCCGAGTCCCCCTCCCGGGCCTTTCCGGTCCGGGTCCGACCGCAGACGAAGGACGCCGCGCGCACGATGGCCGATCCTCAGCACAGCGACCCCGACACCCCTCACGACCCGGCGGCGCAGACCACCCGGCTCGACCCTGTCGCGGAGAAGAAGACCCGATGGGTCACCCGCGTACTGCGCCCCGGCGGGGACGATTCCGGTCCGACCGTCCGTGTCGGCCGCCAGGGCGGCGCCTCCGGGGCGGGCGCAACAACGCCGACCGGGCCGACGGCGCGCACGGCGCGGGCGTCCGTGCCCCGGCAGGCGGCCCGTGCCGCGGCCGGGGCCACCGCCGTGCACCAGGCGGGGCGGCCCGCCTGGTGGCGCAGGGCCGTGGCCGCCGTCTCCTCCTGGTTCGCCCGGATCGTGGCGCGCGTGGTGGTCGGCCCGGCCGGCGACCTGGACTACGCGGTCCCGGCCGACCTGCGCGGCCGCTACACGGTGCTCGGACGGATCGGCGCGGGCGGAGAGGCCGTCGTCTACCTGGCCGAGCCCGCCGCCCCGGCCGGGGACGGGCCGCGCACCCGGCTGGCGCTGAAGGTGTACCGGCCGGGCCACGACATCAACCGGGAGCTGTTGGAGCGGCTGCGGGCGCGCGGCACCGCCGACCCGCACGCGCCCTCGATCCACGGGTACGGGCACGCGGGGAGCACGTGGGGCGACCAGGTCGCCTGGGAGGCGCAGGAGTACTTCCCCGAGGGGTCGCTGCGCGCCCTGCTGGAGGGGGCGCCGCTGGAGGACGGGCGCGCCCGGGAGCTGGTCGGGGCGGTCGCCGACTGCCTGCGGCACTGGCAGGAGGAGCTGCAGCACAACCACACCGACGTCAAGCCGGAGAACCTGCTGATCCGGTCGGTGGACCCGCCGGTGTTCGCGCTGACCGACTTCGGCGGGGCGGTGCGCGCCACCATGAGCCGCGTCTACGGGACGCTCGCCATCACCGAGGAGTACGCCGCCCCCGAGGTCGTGGAGGGGCGGCGGGAGGCGCCCGCCGCCTGGTGGTCGCTGGGGGTGATGGCGCACGAGATGGTGGCCGGGCGGCGCCCGCCGCGCCGGGAGAACTGGCTGACCGCCCGCACCGACGAGATCGACGTGTCGGCGGTGGCCGACGAGCGCTGGCGGCTGCTGGTGCGCGGGCTGCTGGCGCCGGTCCCGGCCGAGCGGTGGGGCGCCGAGGAGGTGCGCCGGTGGCTCGACGGGGAGACCCCGCAGGTGGCGCGGGCGGGCCGGAACGCGCCCATCGTGTCCGCCGGCACCACCCACGCCGACCCGCCCAGCCTCGCCTTCGACCTGCAGGACCGGTCCGACAAGGGCGCCATGTGGCTGCGCACGCACTGGTCGGCGCTGCGCACCTGGCTGGACCGGGAGGTCAACGACTACACCTTCGACCGGGAGCACCTGACGGCGCTGCAGGACCGGCCCGAGCTGGCGCACGCCGCCATCAGCGCCCTGGCCGCGCACTACATCCCCGGGATGACGCCGCGCTACCGGGGCCTGGACGTCAGCGCCGACGGGGTGCTGGCGCTGGCCACCGGGGAGCGGGCCCGGCACGAGCTGCTGCGCGAGGCCGTGGAGACCGGTGCGGTGGGGCTGGCCGCCCGGCACTGGTGCGGCCACCCGGGCTGCCACGCCGAAGGGGCGCACCGGTGCGCCCTGCTGGAGCGGGTGCAGCACGAGGTCCCACGGGTGATGCGGGAGGCCGAGGCGTCGGTGCGGCGCCTGACGGAGCAGGGCGCGGGCGACTTCTCCGGGCTCGACCGGCACGGCTGGGACGGCGCGTGGGCGCACGCGGCCGAGCTGGTGCTGGACCCGGAGGCGGCGTCGCGGGAGCGCCGGTGGCTGCGCTCGCAGGCGTGGAACCCGGCTCAGCGGGGGCCGGCCTGGCACGCCGACTGGTGGGCGGAGCTGAGGCGGTCGGCCCTGGCGGGTGCGCCCGGGGAGATCGGCACCAACGCCTCGCTCGTGGCGCTGGACCTGGTGACGCCGGTGGCGACCGCCGTCGGCGCCGAGGTGCGGCGCCGCTCGCAGGCCGAGGGGCGGATGCGCCGGAAGGAGCGCTGGGAGAGCGCCCGCCGCATGAGCGGCGAGGCCCTGGCGTCGGCCCGGGGCCACCTGACGAGCGTGACCCACCGGAAGGACACCGGACAGGGGCCGGGACAGGGGCAGGGGGCACCCGGCCAGCAGCCCGGCGGGCCCGGCCAGGCGGGGCCCGGGAGGGCATGGCCGTGGCAGAGGCCTGGGGATCCGGGCGGCTCCGGCCAGGCCGGGCGGCAGCCCTATCCCCCCTACGACCCGAACGACCCGCTGGCGCGGTACCGCCCGGCGCAGGGGCCGCAGGGGCAGGACCGGCGTCCCGACAAGACCGCGAAGGGCCTGCGCCAGATCGAACGCGCGATGACCGCGGGCCGCTGCCGCCGCTTCGCCTACCCGGCGGCGCTTCTGGGCGCGCTGGACGCGACGGGCAGGGCGATGCTGCCGCCGGAGGGGTTCTTCCCGTCCAGCGACCTGGTGCTGGGGCTGTACGAGGGGTTGTTGGGGTTCCGCCACAGCGCCCCGGTGACGACCGTCGCCGACGGGGCGTCCGCCCTGGCGGGCCTGGTGCCGGGCGACGCGGCGATGCAGTGGTGGTCGCCGCTGGTCCTGGCGGTGGTGCTGGTGCTGCTGGGCAGGACGGCCGCGTCGAAGAAGCGCAAGGCCCGCACCCAGCTGGGGGCCTACCGTTTGGCGGTGGCGGGGTCGGTGGCGATGGCGGTCCTGCTGGCCGCCGGCGGCCTGCTCACCTTGGGAGCCGGAATCCTGGTCCCCCTGGACGGCCTGCTCGGAGGGTGATGCGCCCGTCCTCACCCCATGGCAGGATGCGCGCGGACGCGGGGACGGGACCGTCCGGCTCCGGGGCGGGTGATCGCCGAACTCCGCGCGGCCGAGGCCGCGGCGAACGGGTGGGTGGAGCCCCTCCCCGGCCTCACCGACGCCGCAATGGACGGCTGGGAGGTCCCCGTACCTGAGCACGTCCGGCGCGTCCTCCGTGTGACCTCGGGATTGAGGACACTCGGGCCGAGCGGCCGGGTCGACGAGGAGTTCACCGTCGAACACGAGGCCAACGGCGACCCCGGCGGCCCCTTCTACAGCCGGTGCGGGGAACCGGGGACCTTCCGCGTCCTGCACACCAACGGCCTGGCCGAGGCCTATTACGTCGACGTGGCCGCCGACACCGGTGAGTGGAACGGCGTCTTCTCCTTCTGGGACAGCATCGACGGCCGATTCGAGGCCCCCTCGCTGGAGGACTGGTTCGTCATCCTCGCGAAGGCCGCCCGCAGCGCGGCGTTCGCGGTGGAGAACGGTTGCTTCGACAGCATCCGCGATGCCTTCTTCAACGTCCTCTGGAGCGACTTCACGGAGAAGGCGGGCACGACGGGGCATCCGGAGCACGACTGGAGTGCCTGGCATGACCCGGCACTTGCCCCGGTCGTCGACGCCGTGACCGCCCGGGCCTCACGGGACCCGGTCCTTGCCGCCTCGGGCGCGCACGTGCCGGACTCGGCCACGGTGGCCGACCTGCGCGGGGCCGTCCGGCGCACACTCGTCCCGACCCTCGACCTGCCCGGGATGGGCATCGACGCGGCCTTCCGCCGATTCCACGGGGGACGGATCCTCGCCGCCGTCCCCTGGGACGACTGAGCACGGGGCGCGGTCGGCGCCGCCTCCCCCGCCGTCCGCGGCCGTGCACGACGGCGTCGGCCCGCCCGGGGGCGGCGCGACCCC
>NZ_JAQFWQ010000159.1 GCF_027706725.1 Nocardiopsis endophytica | reverse complement strand
CCGAATCCGCCGGAATGACAGCACCTCCGTCGAGATCATCGCGGACAAGGGCCCGCCGCCCGGCTGGGGCCCTGAAGTGGGGGACCTGCTCAGCCGCCCGCCGACCCGGACCGCGAGAGGCCTGCCGCCCGGCAGGCAGGGCCCGGGAACCACCCCCCTCTCGCCGTCGCCGCCAACCATGGCGACCACCCACACGCGCTGCGACCGACGGCGCTGCGGGGAGGGCCGCCGCCCTCCCACCTCACACCCCATCGGCCCGCCGCCCGGCCGGGCCCCTGAAGTGGGGGACCTGCTCAGCCGCCCGCCGACCCGGACCGCGAGAGACACCCCGCCCGGCAGGCAGGGCCGGGGAAGCACCACGCTTGCTCCGTCGCCGCCCTTCACGGTGACCATGCACGCGCCGGACAGCCGACAGCGCTGCCGCAAGGGCCGCCGACCTGTCCTCGTCGCCGCCCCTCCCACCCGACACTCCGGTGGCCCGCCGCCTGGCCGGGGCCCTTAAGCGGGGTACCAGCCCAGCCGCTGTCTAGCCGGAGTGCCGAGGTGCACCTGGTGGCCGGAACTCCTGCTCGGATACCGGCCACCAGGCATGGCTCGGCGCGCCGTGCGGTTCCGATGGGGTGGTGTCCCCCTGCGGCGACGCGTATTCGTTTTGGGACGAGCAGGTCTCGGCCCTCGACCGAGCAGTGCCCGGCGGTCTGCCGGACTGCGGTCAGCCGCGGGCGCCCTGGCCGTCGCCGTTGAGGGCCGCTCGGATCCGGACGAGCCATTCGGTTCCCATCCGGTGTCCGTCCGGGTATAGGTCGTCGCGGTCCCAGCGCCAGGTCGTGATGATCGCCGTCATGAGGATCCTGCATTCGCGCAGCAGATCCACGTCGACGTCCGGATAGTGCGCGCTGACCTCCTCAGGCGCATGGGCCAGGTCGAATTCGATGGGCCCCCGACAGCACGTCTCGAAGTCGATGAAGAGCGGCCCGTCCTTTGTGGCGAGCAGGTTGCCCGGGTGCGGCTCGCCGTGCAGTGGCTGTTCGTCGGCGCCGCGCTCGCCGATCGCCCGTCGCATGTTCCGCAGCGTCTCGTCGAGCAGCTCCCGGTCCGCGTCGGCGAGGGCAGGAGTGGCCTCGCGGTCCGCGACGACCCGGAGCGCCTGGTCGACCCGCTCGGTGAAGTGCGGCAGCGGGGCATCGAGCCCGCGCATGCCGACGTGCAGCCGCTTGAGTGCATCGGCGAAGTCGGCCGGTGGGATGTCCTGAGGTGCCACGGGTTCGTAGTAGGTCCACAGCGTGATGTCGAAACCGTCGCGTTCGTAGACGCGCGGCTCCACCCGGGGATCGAGGGCGGCCACGGGGCACCCGGATGCGGCGAGCCGTTGGGCCAGGTCGATTTCGAACTGTGCGACCTGATGCGCCGCGGGCGCCACCCGAGCCAGGACGTCACAGGGCATCAGGCGGAGGGTGAGCTTGTTGGAGTCGTGGAGCACGACCGCGTCGTCGGTCTTCAGTCCGAGAGATGATGCGGTCGACCTTGCTGCGGCCATCGCACGGGGGACCTCTGACACCTGCACCGTCGCCCGACCTTTCTCCGCCGTGGTCATCCGCGCAGCGGAAGTCGGCCATGGCAAGTCTGGAATCGTTTCCGCCAGGGCCGTCCGACCGGAACGCCGACCCTGCCCGCCTTCCGGTTCAGCGCTCGCCGACCGCCGGGTCGTCGGGATCCTGCTGTCCGCGCAGTGCCTCGTCGGCGGCGATGACCTCCTGGTACCACTGCCGATGGACCTTGTACGTGCGGTCGAGCTCGATCGTGTGGTACATCCCGGTCGGCTTGCCGAAGGAGACGTCGCGCGGGAGGCGCTGCGCCTCGCGGCCGTCCACGACGAGGACCGCCCGGTCGGTGACCACGATCCACTCCGCCGGCCGTGTGAAGAGCCCCGAACCCGTGATCGTCATGAAGCCCGTCTGGACCTGCTCTCCGGGCTCCAGATGCGGCTCCGCGAGAGTGGCTACCTTCTCGACCCGTCGTTCCTTGTAGCCCACGGCGTTCCTCCGGTACCGGTGTTCTGAATCGTCGATGCGTGTGCGATGGGCGGTGAGGCACGGAACCCCACGCGGCGCGCGAACCGTACCAACACGGGACAGGAGGAGCTAGAGGTCTTCGAGGCGAGGCGGTCCCCGGGGAACGGGGACCGCCGGAGACCGTCCGCGTGGACGGGTCGTGCCACTACGTGATCCTGAGAAGAACGAACTTGTTCGGGTAGGGGCCGCTGAAGTCCTCCGCGCAGCGGTAGTCGTACCACGGGTTGACGACTTCGTACAGCTTCCTGACGGTCTCGCACTGGTCCCAGCGGTCGAAATAGGCGATGCGGACGTCGGCGCTGGCGGGGGCAGCCCCGAGGAGCAGCGCCGTGCCGGCGATCGCGGCCGCGACGGTGGCACTCAGGAGTCGCCTCATTCGGAAACCTCTTTCGTCGGTCGCGTGCGTTCGGTGTGCGACCGGGCGGGGGCGGTCGCGATACCCGGGATCGATTCATTGGAATCGTCGACGGATCCGGCGAGGAATCCGTTCTTCCGGTTGCCCCTCTCCGTTTCCGTGGAATCTCGAGTGCCGGGAGGCTAGCCCGGTGGGGAGATCATCGGCAACGCGGTTCGACTCAGATTTGATTCTCCAGGTCAAGGGTGCCGGACTCGGTGTCCGGATTATTGGAGGGATGGTGGTGGGGGAGTCGCGCATGAATGGTGGCCGAATGGAGGGGGAGTCGTGGCGCATTTCGCGCCGGTGGTCCAGCCGGCCGTCTCGGCAGCGCCCGGCGCGGGGCGTGCCGCGGGCGCCGTGCGCCCGATTCCGTCAGTGGCCTCTGCGAACATGGGCCGGATCAGGCCGCCACGGCGGCGGCCCGTTCCCGGAAGGCGACGGCCATGGACCGCTACGACGTCAAACGCGATCTCAAGCAGCTCTACGCGCCCAAGAACACCGACTGGGCCCTCGTCGACGTGCCCCCGCAGCGGTTCATCGCCGCCGACGGGAAGGGCGACCCCAACACCAGCGACGACTACGCCCGCGCCGTCCAAGCCCTCTACTCCGTCGCCTACACGGCCAAGTTCGCCGCCAAGCGCACCCTCGGCCGGGACTTCGTCGTCGCCCCGCTCGAAGGGCTGTGGTGGGCCGACGACCCCCGCGTGTTCATCACCCGCGACAAGGACGCCTGGCAGTGGCGCATGCTCATCGCCCTCCCCGACTGGATCACCGACGCCCTCGTCGAGGACGCCAAGGACGCCGCGCTGAAGAAGAAGGGCCTCCCCGCCATCGCGGACGTCCTGCGGGTGGACCTGCACGAGGGCACCAGCGCCCAGCTCCTGCACATCGGCCCCTACGACGACGAGGGGCCGTCCCTCGCCCGCCTGCACGACACCTACCTCGCCGCCAACGGCCTGCGCATGTCCGGCATCCACCACGAGGTCTACCTCAGCGACCCCCGCCGCACCGCCCCCGCCAGGCTGAAGACCGTCCTCCGCCAACCCGTCGCCCCGGTCGCTCAGGACCCCTGACCTCCCGGTTCGGCCTGTTCCGCCTCCTCGTGCTCACCGCGCTCCTCCTCGAAGCGCTCCCGGCGCTCGCGCTCCCGCTCGCTGTAGGCGGCCGCGCGCACCGCGGACTCGCTCTCGAAGGTGGAGCCCAGCGCCCCCGCCACCGTCCCCATGGAACTCGCCATCCACGCGATGAGCACGTACTCCTTCAGGCCGGCGGGATGCCCCACGACGGACTCCATGAAGGAGGAGTCGATGACCACGAGCGCCTCGGCGAGCGTCACCGTGAACAGCAGCACGTACATGCACAGCACGCCCAGCCCCACCGTGCACACCGTGGACGCGTTGTACAGCACCACCGCCCTGCGCAGGCGCGCGCCGTCCGGACGCTCCCACAGCCCGTTGTAGGCGATCAGCCAGGCCGCCATGGCGACCACCGCGAACGCGTTGACCAGTGCCAGCCGCGCCGGGTGCAGCGTGTCGGCCATCTGCCAGATCGAGTTGTAGAAGACGCCGAAGGAGCTGGTGGCCACGGCCGCCGCGATGGCGCTGGACAGGCTGGGCAGCAGTCGCCAGGGGCGGTTGGCGCGCACCATCCCCGTCAGCAGCCGCAGCTTCCCGCGCGTGCCGACCAGCTCCAGCGACTCATCCATGGACTCCGGGTCCGGCGAGGAGAACCGGCGGGCCGACGACGGGGGCGGCACCGGCCGCAGGCGCCGGCGCGGCCGGACCGCCCGTCCGCCGCCCGACCCACCGGACAGCCTCGCGACGAGGTGGACGATGGTCTCGCGCACCCTCCGGAAGGAGAACGGCCACCCCGCGGCCGGGACCGACACCAGGCCGGCCCGGGCGCCGGTGTCGATGCTGGCCAGCAGCGGCCGGGTACCCACCCGCCTGGGCAGGTCGGTCAGCGCCACCAGTAGATCCCACCCCTCCCGGCGCCGGAACCGGCGCGCGGTCGAGGCGAGGGGGATGTCGCCGTGCTCGTCCAGGGGGAGCGGGGCCAGGCGCGTGTCCACCCGCCACTCCACCGCGCCGTCGAAGGCGAGGGACAGCTCGCCGGGGAGCCGGTTCGCGAGCCGCTCGGCCATCTCGGCGGGCAGCCCGGGGTCGCAGACGAGGCCGACGACGACCACGTCCCGCTCCTCGGGCGCCTCCTCCCCCTCGGCCATCGAACCGCCCCCCGACGCCTCTCACCTGCCCGACCGGCCCATTCGCACCACTGGTCACCGCACTACCCGTGGTGCGGGGTGCCGACGCACGGCAACCGGAGCGGCGCCCGGCGGGCTCAGGCCTTCGTCAGAAGGCGCACCGGTTCGCCGTCCAGGAAGGCCGTGATGTCCTCCACCGCCTCGCCGTAGAAGGTCCGGTAGTTCCCCTCGGTGACGTAGCCGAGGTGGGGTGTGGCGAGCACGTTGGGCAGGGTGCGCAGCGGGTCGTCGGACGGGACGGGCTCGGTGTCGAACACGTCCAGCCCCGCCCCCGCGATCCACCCCTCCTGGAGGGCGCGCAGCAGCGCCGCTCGGTCGATGATCGCCGAGCGGGAGGTGTTGACCAGGTAGGCGTGCGGCCGCATGGCGCGCAGCTCCTCCTCCCCGAGCAGGCCGCGGGTGCGCTCGGACAGCTGCAGGTGGACCGACACGATGTCGCTGCCGCCCAGCAGCTCTTCCTTGCTCCCCGCGAGGCGGGCCCCGGCCTCGGCCGCGCGCTCCCCGGTCAGGTTCTCGCTCCAGGCCAGCACGTCCATCCCGAAGGCGCTGGCGACCCGGGCGACCCGGCCGCCGATCCTGCCGAGCCCGAGCACGCCCAGCGTCCGCCCGTCCAGGTCCGCCCCGACGGTGGACTGCCATGGGCCGCCCTCGCGGAACGACCGCACCTCGGTCGGCAGGTGCCGGGCCAGACCGAGGATGAGCGCCCAGGTCAGCTCGGCGGTCGGGTGGACGGCGCTGGAGGTGCCGCACACGGTGACCCCGGCGGCCTCGGCCGCCTCCAGGTCGATGGAGGCGTTGCGCCTGCCGGTGGTCACCAGCAGCCGCAGCCGGGGGAGGCGGCGCAGCAGGCCGGCGCCGAACGGGGTGCGCTCGCGCATGGCCACGACGACCTCGCAGTCCCCGATCTCGGCGGCCAGCTCGTCCGGGTCGGCGATGCGCCGCCGCAGCACGCGCACGTCCACCCGGCCCTCCAAGGGGCTCCAGTCCGCCATCGACAGGGCGACGCCCTGGTAGTCGTCCAGCACGGCACAGCGGAGCGTCATCGGTCGACCTGCCCTTCCTCGGTTCACCCGCCGGGAAGTGTAGGCCGTGGTCATCTCGGCGGCCGCCTGCGCATCCTCCGGATGGCCCACTCGGCGACGACGGCGTTCACCGCCCACCCGGCGCCCATGGCCAGTGTCCTGGCCGGCTGGTCGAACTCGGCGCCGGCCAGCATCCACGGCAGGTGCGTGAACACCTGCGTCCCCGCGCCCTGGCCGAGCGCGTACGCGCGGATCATCCACGCCGAGTGCCGGGCGATGTCCCCGCGCCGCACGGCCAGGACTCCGAGGACGATGAACACCGCCATGGCCGCCCCGACCACCAGCCGGATCGCGGCGACCGGGCCCGTGTCGATCGCGGGGACGTCGTACAGGAGCGTCATCCACACCCCCGTCAGCGCCGCGGTGAGGCCGAGCGGGACCAGGAGGCGCCCGGACACGCGGTGCCACCGCCTGCGGCGCAGGCGCGGAACGAACTGGAAGGCGCCCAGGAGGCAGTACGGGATCGCGGCCACGATGTGCAGCACCAAGGGGACCGGTGCGGCGAAGAAGCGGGCGTTCTCCGCCGTCACCGGCGCACCGGCGGCAAGTTCGCCGACGCGGAACGCCCCGGCGATGACGGGGACGGCGCTCAACAGGACCAGCAGGACGGGCACGGCCCACTCGCGCGTGGGGGAGGCGGCGGTGGCCGCCTGGTCAACGGTCGACATACAGGGATCGTGGCCGAGCGGCCGGTGCCCGGTCATCGGAGTTCAGGCCGGAGCGGGACCGGCCGAAAGTACGAGGGAGGCCCCGTCCTCCCGGCGCCGCCTAGCGCTCCCGCCCCCGCCGGACGCGGCCCGTCTCGTACGCCCACATCGCGATCTCGACGCGGTTGCGCGCGCCCAGCTTGGTCATCAGGCTCGCGATGTGCGTCTTCACGGTGCTCAGCGAGATGTGGCACTCGGAGGCGATCTCCCCGTTGGTCCGCCCGCGCGCCACCGCGTCGAGGATCTCCTCCTCCCGCCCGGTGAGCGGTTCGACGGGCTGCACCGGCGGCCCCGCCGGGCCCGCGTCGGCGAACGCCTCCAGCAGCCGCGCGGTGACGGCCGGGGCGATGAGCGCCTCGCCCGAGGCGGCGGCGCGCACCGCCTGCACGAGCATGTCGGTGCCCGCGTCCTTCAGCAGGAAGCCGCGGGCGCCCGCCCGCAGCGCGGCGTGGACGTGCTCGTCGTGGTCGAACACGGTGATGACGACGACGGCGGGCGGGTCCGCCGCCCCGGGCCCGGCGAGGGCGCGGGTGGCCTCGACCCCGTCCGTCCCGGGCATCCGGATGTCGAACAGGCACACGTCCGGGCGCAGCCGCCGGGCCAGGTCGACCGCCTCCCGTCCGTCGGCGGCCTGCCCGACCACCTCGATGCCCGGCTGGGCGTCCAGGATCATGCACAGGCCGGTGCGGACGATCTCCTGGTCGTCGGCCACCACCACGCGGATGCTCATGCTGCGCCCCCGGACCGGGGCAGCACGGCGGTCACGGTCCACCCGCGCCCGGGCGCCGGGGCGGCCTCACAGGTGCCCCCGAGCAGCTCCGCGCGTTCCTTCATCCCCGTGATCCCGAACCCGGGCGGCTCGGCGGCGCGGCGCAGGGGGCCGCCGGGGCCGTGCTCCCCGTCGTCGCTCACCCGCAGGCGCACGGCGGTGTCGTCGGCGTCGACGCGCACCTCGATGCGGGTGGCGTTGCGGGCGTGCCGCCGGGCGTTGGTGACCGCCTCCTGGGCGAGGCGCTGGACCGCCGCGGCGACCGCCGGGGGGAGGCCGCCGACCGCCCCGGAGACCTCGACGTCGACCCCGGGGCCCGGCCCCGGGCGGGTCGCGAGCCGTTCCACCCCGGCGATGCCGGGAGCGGGCGCCGCCCGGTCCGGGTCGTCCCGGCGCAGGGCCCGGACCAGGGTGCGCATCTCGTCCAGGGTGCGCGCGGCCTCGGACTCGATCACCGCGAGCGCCTCGACGGCGGCCTCCGGCCGCGCCGGCGCCACCGCCTGCCCCGCCTGCGCCCGGATCGCCATCGCCGAGACGTGGTGGGCGACGGTGTCGTGAAGGTCGCGGGCGATCCGCTCGCGCTCGCGCAGCCGCGCCCCCTCCAGCTCGCGCAGCCGGGCCCGGCTGCGGAACCGCAGGGCCGCACCCAGGGCACCGGCGGCGAACAGCACCGCGGCGCCGCCGAACCCGTCGGCGAGGCCGGTGTCCGACGCGTCGAGGGCGGGGTCCACCGACCCCGCCAGTGCGACGACGGCGGCGCCGACCGCGATCTGCCGCCCGGAGCCCCAGCGCACCAGGGCGAAGGGCAGCAGCAGGAGGAACGCCGAGGTGAACATCTCCCCGGCCTGCCCGAGGCTGGCCAGGGAGAGCAGCGCCCCGCCGGTGAAGGCCGCGGAAACGGCGGCCAGGGGGCGGGTGCGCCGCCACGGCAGCACGAGCGCGAGCCCCGCGACCACCGCCGTGGTGGCCTCCCGCCACGGCAGGTCGGGCCGCAGGGCGCCTTCGGCGAGCGCGGCCGACGCGCACACTCCGGCGAGCGCCCAGTCCCACCACCTGCGCCCGGGGACGCCTGGGGGAGGGGGCTCGTCCCAGAGGGAGCGGAGGATGCCGCGCACGGTGACAGGTTAGCCGGGCCCCGACCGCTGCCCCTCGGGGGCCCACGTGTCCGGCTCGGGCACCCGGACGGCCTTGACCAGCAGCCACACGATGAACGAGATCTCCGCGACCGCCGCCGGTGCCATGGCGAACGGTGAGACCGCCGCCCCGGCGGCCGGGGACAGCAGGCGGGTGAACACGTCCGTCAGGTGCCCGGCCGCCCCGACCGCCAGCAGCGCTCCCATCGCCTTCGGGAAGTAGCCCGACCTGGCGACCAGGTAGGCCAGCGGCAGCAGCCACAGGCCGAAGAACGTCTGGGAGATGAGGTACCCGTCCTGGTACATGTCGGTGAGGAGCGCGGCCAGGCGGTTGGGCCCCGTCGGTCCGAAGGCTCCGGCGTGGTCCTGTCCGGTGGCGACCGTCAGCGCCGCGCTCTGGTGCACCAGGTTCAGGGCCTGCATCGCGACGCTGACCGCCACCACGACCACCATCGCCGAGGCGGCGGCCGGGGCGGCGTGTCGGAGCAGCGGGTACAGCGCCAGGCCCGTGGCGAGGAAGCACACGGCCCCCACCAGTTCGCTGACGAAGCCGACGCGGAACAGCAGGGCCGAGTCCCGCAGGCCCGAGGCGGTGGCCGCGGCGTCGCCCGGCTCGACGACGCCCGCGTTCACCGCTCCTGCGAAGATCGTGAACACGGCGACGAGCAGGTACAGGGCTCCGGCGATCCTCGCGAGCCCCTTCGGCCCGGGCCTCATGCGGAGAGGGCGGACGGGGTGAGCCGCCCGACGATCGCAGGGGCCTCGTGCACCAGGGACGCATCGTCCACCGCCTCCACCATGAACCGCGCGTAGTCCACCCGCCGGGTCCGGTTGCTCGCGAGGGCGGGGTCGCCGACGTGCCTCCTCCACACCGGTAGCCCCTGGCTCTCCCCCTCCTCCAGGTCGCTGCCGCGGACGACGGTCCACCGGGTGTCGCTGTCGAACACCGCCCGGCAGGCCGCCACCTGGTCGTCGACGTCGACCACCCGGGCGAGCTTGGCCAGGCGGCCGACGACCGCCTCGTACACCTTGGTCCCGCGCGGGTACACGTCCTTGCCGTCGCGTCTCACGTGCCACCCGCAGGAGAAGACCAGGCGCGCCCCGGCCGGGGCGTGGTCGAGCACCGCGCGGGCCGTTCCCGAGGCGTAGTGGTTCACGCCCCACGGCACCAGGACGGTGAGCACCGCGTCGCACCCGGCCACCGCACGGGCGATCGCGGCGCGGTCGTCGGTGGCCGCAGGGACGACGGTGATCGCGCCGCCGAAGTCCGCCAGTTTGGGCACGCTCTGCTTCCGGCACACGCCGGTGACCTCCCACCCGCGGTCGAGCGCGTGCCGCACCATGTAGCGCCCGAGCTTTCCGGATGCGCCCACCACGCACATCCGCCGCCCGGCGCCGGGTCCCCCGACTCCCGTCGCTTCCATCGCCCGCCCCTTCCCCATGTCGCCTTGCGCTGTAAGGCTGTGCCTTGCACTGTAAGGTAACGCCTTGCGGTGTAAGGTTGTCAAGGACCCGCGACGCCCCCGAGCGCCCCGAGTGGAGGGACCCCGTGACCACGGAGCCGGTGGACACCCCGCGCCGACCGAACCTGAGCAGGGAGAAGGTGCTGCGCGCGGCGGTCGCCATGGCCGACGAGGACGGCAAGGGGGCACCGAGCGTGCGCGCCCTGGCCAAACGGCTCGGCGTGGAGGCGATGTCGCTCTACCACCACTTCCGCAACAAGGACCTGATCCTCGACGGCATGGTCGACCTGGTCTTCGCCGAGGTCGAGGACCCGCAGGAGGGCGCACGGTGGCGCACGGCGATGCGGGGCCGGGCCGCGTCCATGCGCGCGGCACTGGTCCGCCACCCCTGGGCCCTCGGCCTGATGGACTCGCGGACCAGCCCCGGACCCGCGACCCTGCGCCGCCACGACGCGGCGATCGGCTGCCTGCGGTCGGGCGGCTTCTCCGTCGCGGGGGCGGCGCACGCGCTGTCGGTGCTCGACGGCTACACCTACGGATTCACGCTCCAGCAGCTCAGCCTGCCCTTCACCGCGCCCGACGGCGCCGGGGAGGTGGCGGGCGCGATGCTGGAGGGGATGCCCCCCGACGCCTACCCGCACCTGGCCGAGATGATCGGGGAGCTCGCGCTGAAGCCCGGCTACACCTACACCGACGAGTTCGAGACGGGGCTCGACCTCATCCTCGACGGCCTGGAGCTGCGCCGCGGGGCCTGGGCGTGACGCGGCCCCCGCCCCGGTGGGGGGGCGGGGGCCGCGGCCTCCCTCAGTGGTCGCCGGTGTGGCCGCCGGCCCCGTGGTCGAACCGCGTCAGCTCGGGCGGGCGGACCACGAAGGGGAGCATCATCCCCATGTCCTCGTGCTCCAGCAGGTGGCAATGGTGCATGAACCTCCCGGTGGCACCCTCGAAGGGGCCGATCACGTCGGCCATCTGGGCCGCCGGGACCCGGATCACGTCCTTCCAGCCGTGCTCCAGCTCCGGGACCGGCACCGACCCGGTCTGCACGACCGGCGCCCGGGTGCCCCCGACCTGCGGGTCGAACCCGGAGACGTCGAAGATCCGGCGCCCCAGCGCCTGGAACGTGATCAGGTGGATGTGCATCGGGTGCATCGGCGCCGGGTCGGCCAGGTTGAGGAAGCTCCACTGCTCCCAGTCGCCCAGCTCGACGATGAATCCGAGGGCGTCGTCGAAGGCCCTGGACACCCTGCGGTAGGTCCGCGGCTCCTCCTCGCCCTCCCGGAGCACCTGGATCACCCCGTCCGAGGGGACCTGCACCTCCGCCGGGTCGGTCTCGACCATCTCCCACATCTCCGGGTGGCCTCCCCCGCCGACGGTGCCGGGCGGGGTGAGCACGATGAGCCGGTGGCCGTGCTCGGGCGCGTTGTCATGGGTGATGCGCCGGAACGACGAGAGCACCGGCGGCAGCACGAAGCCGTCCTCCACCCGCTCCTCGCCCACCCGGATCTGCATGACCTGCGGGAAGGGGATCCCGCCGTCGGGGTCGGCCTCGCCCGGCTCGGCTCCCCGGGGCACGTTGACCAGGCGCAGCGTGCGCCCACGCAGCCGGGAGAGGTCCATCAGCAGGTCGGCCCGCTCGGCCGGGGCGACCTCCAGCGGGTCGCGGACCCTCGCCGGGCGCGCCATCAGCCCGCCCTCGGTGCCGATCTGGCGGATCGCCCGGCCGACATCCTCGCCGGTGTCCTCGTCGATGAGGGAGAACCGGTAGGTGCGCGCGTTGGAGGCGTTGAGCAGCCGGAACCGGTACCAGCGCGCCTCGGCCTCGAAGTAGGGCCAGATCACCCCGTTGACCAGGGTGTAGGGGCCGGTGAAGGGGAGGGTGACGTTGACGCCCTCCGCGTCCTGGCCGACGATCTGGGTCTTGTGCAGCAGGCGGCCGGTGAGCCGGCCCTCGCCGTCGGTGTCGATGTTGCGGTCGGTGATGATCAGCGGCACCTCATGCGCCCCGGACGGCAGGCCCAGTGCGTCCTCCTCCCCGTCGCGGAGCAGGTAGAGGCCGTGCAGGCCGGTGTAGACGTTCCACCGGGTGATGTCCATGGCGTGGTCGTGGTACCAGAGGGTCATCGACCGCTGCTCGTTCGGGTACTCGGCGAGCATCGAGCGGCCCGGCAGCACCGCGTTCTGCGCCCACCCGTCGTTGCCCGCCGGGGTCGCCGCACCGTGCAGATGGGTGACGATCCACGGCGGCAGCGCGTCCACGCCCTCGACGGTCTCGGCCTTGGGGCCGCGCCCAGGGGTGTTGGTGGGCGGCGGCGCGCCGTCCTCCCGGGGCTCCTCGGCCGCGACCACCGGATAGCCCCCGCCGATCCGGTTGGTCCACGCGATCCGGAGCGGCCGCCCCCGGCGCGCCTCGATGGTCGGGCCGGGGAAGTGGCCGTCGTAGGTCCACACCCGGGTGGGCGGGAGCTGGGAGTGCAGGCGCACCCAGGTGTCGCGCAGCTCGACGGTGACGCCCTCGCGGCCCTCCCGCTCGGTGGGCGCCAGGCGCGGCGGGATGCGCAGCGGGTCCAGGAAGGGCGTCAGCCCGGCGCACCGTTCGGCCCCGGTCCCGGCCTCGCCGTCGAGCGGCTCGACGGGGCCGGTGGTCTTCTCCAGAAGTTCCGACAAAACTACCCCCGTTCCTCCCGTCCGCGCCCGGCGCGCCATTGCGCCGGTCTCTCCCCGAAGCGCGGACGCGGTTGACTTGAGTATCGGCGGCGGAATACGGACAAGGAAAGCGCGGTTTCCATGATCAATTCCGCAAGGGAAGAGACGGAGGTCACGCGACCCCGGGGCCGTTGGTCGTTCATCCGGAATGACCTGCTCGAACAATGCGGGATACGTAATGGGGAAAAGGGTGGGCGGGTGGAGACCGGGCATGGTTCCGATATGGCCGGTGCCGGACGCGGGGTGTCCGAACTCGGTCACCGGGACAAGGAGAGGGGAATTGCATTCCCGGGGTGCGCGTCCGGTCACCCGCAGTGGGCCGTTCTCTGGAGATGCCCCCGGCGGCGGCGAGGGGGCGCCGGGCGGGGCCCCGAACCCCTCGGTCGCTCAATGTTTCGGGGAGGTTGCACAGGGGTATGAGTGGGAGCGCTCCCACAGCCCGGACACCCGCACCGGACCACGGAGACATCATGCGAGGACATGCCCATTCCCCCATCCCCCGACGTTTCCTCCGCCCCCTCACCCTGCTCGCGGCGGCCGCGCTCGCCGTGCTGCCCTGGGCCTCCCCGGCGAGCGCGCACGGGTCGATCATCGACCCGGCCTCCCGCAACTACGGCTGCTGGGAGCGCTGGGGCGACGACCACCTGAACCCGGACATGGCGCAGGAAGACCCCATGTGCTGGCAGGCGTGGCAGGACGACCCCAACGCCATGTGGAACTGGAACGGCCTGTACCGCAACAACGTCAACGACGACCACCGCGGCGCCGTCCCCGACGGGCAGCTGTGCAGCGGCGGGCAGACCGAGGGCGGCCGCTACAACTCGCTGGACGAGCCCGGAGCGTGGAAGACCACCGACGTCGGCTCCGACTTCTCGCTCCACCTGTACGACCAGGCGAGCCACGGCGCCGACTACTTCCGGGTCTACGTGACCGAGCAGGGCTACGACCCCGAGACCGAGCCGCTGACCTGGGACGACCTGGAACTCGTGCGCGAGACCGGCTCCTATGACCCGGCGCAGGACATCACCTTCGACGTCAGCGCGCCGGGCCGCACCGGCCACCACGTGGTCTTCACCATCTGGAAGGCCTCCCACATGGACCAGAACTACTACATCTGCAGCGACGTGAACTTCACGTAGCCCCGAACGGCCGCGGGCCCCCCCCCCCCGCCCGGGGGGGGGCCCGGCGGGTCCGGGCGCGCGGCGGGCCCCGGGGCCGGTCCGGGGCTCCGTCCTACCCGCTACGGCCCCCGGCCGCCCGGGCCCGGGGCCGGGTCCCCGG
>NZ_JAQFWQ010000158.1 GCF_027706725.1 Nocardiopsis endophytica | reverse complement strand
AGCGTCGTTTCTCCCGAGATCAACGCCGAGCACACCCGCCCATCCGCGCGCCTTCTCGCGGTGTCCGTTTCAATTCCGGGGTCCCCAATGACGGGCCAGTTGAAGGGGAACTCCGGACAGGATCTGAAACCGCTCCGGTGGAGGTCCGGAGACCGCCCATGGGCGCCCGACAGGCGGCCGTGCGCGGCTGCCTGTCGGCGGCCGCGCACGGCGGCGGGCCCTATGCGGCCCGCGGGTGTGCTCAGTGGCAGGTGGTCAGGCTGAGGCTGCTGTCACCGCAGAGCAGCAGGCTGGCCTCGCTGCCGCCACCGCCTCCGGTGAGGGCCTCGTCCGCGGCGGGCTCCAGGGTCTGAAGGTCGAGCAGGCTCATGGCACGGTCCTTTCGTCGGTCCCCGCGCGTCGGGCGCGGTGAACGGTGATGGGTCGGGGGATTCGCTTCCTATTCGGTTGTCCCGGCCGGGCCCGCCGCCTCCCTCCGCCGGAGCGGAGGGAGGAACGGCAGCCCGGTGGGCTTGTCGCCGCGCGCGGCGGCAAGTGCGAGGAGGCAGCCCGCGGTCCCCGTCGCGAGGTCCATGGACAGCCGCATCATCTGCTCGCCGGGGAAGGCGAGGTGGCCCCGGTAGCGCATGGAGTGCAAGGACAGGCCGTCGATCTGGCGAGCCAGGGCGCGCTCCCGTTCCCGCACCGCGTCCGAGTCCGGGGCCGGGTCTGCGGGCGCGGTCGTGCGGCTCAGGTACAGCACCATCCCCGCCTGCCCGCGCAGCAGCCCGGGCTGGGCGTAGAACCGGCTCTGCGCGGCCCGGACGATCTGCGGACGGACCCGTTCGAGCGCCTCGTCCCGGCGGTGCTGCAGGTAGTCGTCGACCACCATGCCGATGCCGATACTCCCCTCGCCCAGGTAGGGGAGGGTCCGCCACCCCTCGTCGACCTGGAGGGCGCCGGAGACGCCGGTCACGCAGCGGTCCAGGTCGGCCTGGAGCGCGTGCCGGGCCGAGTCGAGCAGCGCGGTGTCGCCCGTCCGCTCGTAGAGCCTGACGCCCAGGAGCGCCGGGCCGGAGCCGCCGTGCAGCAGCCCGGCGCGGCGCCGGTCGCCGGGCGCCGACAGGACCCGCTGCGCGGACAGCTCCGCGCAGCGCAGCGCCGCCGCGCGCAGGTCCGCCTCGCCGGTGTCGGCGGCCAGGGAGTCGAAGACGAGGCCGAGGCCCGCCGTCCCTCCGTGCAGGCCGGGTCCCGCCGCCTCCCACGGTTCGGCCAGGACCCGGTCGGCCAGCTCCAGCGCGGGCGCGCGGTGCCCCAGCCGGGCGAGCGTCCAGGCCAGGCCCGCCAGCCCGTCGAAGAACCCCAGTGGCGACCCGGCGCCGGGCTCCTTGGCGCGCCGCAGCAGCCACTCCATTGCGCCGGAGTCCGTCCCGGCGCCGCTCTCGGCGAGGGCGTACAGCACCCCCGCCGCGCCGTGGCCGAAGGACAGGCCCCCGCACGCGGTGGCGAACTGGGCGATGTCGCCGGGGAAGAGGCGGTCGTCGCGGTCGGGCGTGGCCGAGGCGAGGACGGCGGCGGCCATCGAGTCCCGGCTGCGCGGCCAGTCGCCCGGAGCGACCGGCGGGAAGGGGGCGCCTTGCCCGCCGGCCCCGGGGGTGTCCGCCCCGCCCGCCGACCCGACCGCCGCCTCCCCTGCGGTCACCGGGCGCCCGGCGCTCCCGCCGTCCGCGTCGCGCAGGATCTCCGCCGCCCCGCGCTCCAGGAACTCCCGGGCGTGGGGGAACGCCCGCGCCGCCTCCTCGGCCAGGTGCGCCGCCTTGGCCCGGTCGACCGCGAACAGGCTGGTCAGCGGGAAGAAGAGGGAGATGCGCAGGCACGCGAGCGCATAGCGGTCCACGTCGAAGCCGCGCCGGTCGGCGGGGGCGACGAACCCCGGGTTGGCGACGGTCTGGCGCGCCCGGTCCCCGGCCGCCCGCGCGGCCTCGAAGTCCAGCAGGACGACCGCGGACTCGTCCTCGGACACCATGACGTTGAACAGGTGCAGGTCGTTGAAGACGATTCCGCGCCCGTGCACCGCCGCGACGGCCTCCTCGACCCGCCCGTGCAGCCGCATGGCCCACTCGGCGTAGTCGGCCAGCCGCTCCGGGGCGGGATCGGCCCCGATCAGCGGGTGCCGTCTGGAGAGGAAGGTGTTGAGCGGCCTGCCCTCGATGTACTCCAGCACCAGGAAGCGGTGCCCGCCCACCTCGTGCGCGCCCCTGACGCCGGGGACGCAGTCCAGCCCGGCCAGCTGCTCCAGCGCGGCGCATTCCCTCTCCAGGCGCTCGACGGCGTCCGCGCCGTCGGCGGAGAGGCCGGCGTGCGGCCGGGCCTCCTTGAGGACCACCGGCTCCCCGGTCGTTCGGTCCTGTCCCGCGTAGACCCCGCCGCCGTTGGAGAAGTGCAGGGCGCGTTCGACCGTGCAGGGGAGCCCGGTGACGGTGTCGGCGGTGCGGGCCTCGAGGTGGGGGCGGAGGAACGCGGGCGCCTCGACCCATTCGGGCAGGCGGAAGGCGGGGCCGCGGCGGTCGGGCACCAGGGCGCCGTCCGGGCGCTCCAGCGCGGGGACCGCCTCCCCGTGCTCGTCGTAGCAGTACCGGCGGGTGAAGGAGCCGTAGCGCAGGTGCACCGGGCCGGCGCCCCAGCGCAGGTCGCTGAGGATGTAGGGGCCGGGTTCGCCGCCGACGAGGCCGTCCAGGGCGGCCGCCGCGGCGCCGGCCTCCTGCTCGTCGGCGGGGTAGACGGTGATGAACTTCCCGCTGGAGCCGCGGTCGGCGTACTTGGCGTTGCGGTTGTGCAGAAGGCGGGGCGTGGGCACGAACTTGAAGGCGAGCCCCTGCTCGACGCAGTGGTCCCACACCCGCGCCAGCACCGGTTCGGCGTTGTCCAGGCGGGCGGACACGTGGATCTTCCACCCCTGTTCGGGAAGCCGGTGCGCGATCGGGCGCAGGGCGAGCCAGTCCCCCTCCCGGTGGCTCCGCCATCCGGAGGGGACGGGCCGCTCCGCCGCCTCGAAGGCGGGGCCGCCCGCTTCCGCGGCACCCCGCCTGTGGGGGGTGTCGTAGAAATGGCGGTCGACGTCGCAGAATACGCCGTACCCCTTGATCACGGGGGACTCCTCGGGGGCGGGGGACGTTGGCGTGGACAAAGCTGACACGGGTGGATCGGCCGTGTCGACAGCGTTCCGGGGCCCATTTTTTTCAGGAATGCCGCCGAGGTGCGGACTTCGCCAGGTGGCAGGGTTTTCTGGTCGAATGTGAGGGTTATTTCACAGGTCGCCGCGGAGTGACCTCGAACTTACGGGAGGGGGAGGTGGGCGGCACTCCTAACAGAAAGACGCAAGGGTTGTCCGACACGTCCGTAATGGCGCGACATGTGCGGTTCACGTATTCCGTGCACGTGCGTTCGTATCGGGAAATCCGGCCCCTTACCGGAGGGTAAAGGGTCGGCCCCGCCGAAACCGGGCACGGCAGGAGGCGGTCGGCGTCCGCAGGTGTGTGGCTCCGTGTCCAAGGGGGTGACGGCGGCGATAATCGTGCAGGTGGGGCCGGTGCACGCCGGTCCCGGAGCCGTGATCAGGGGGACCGATGGCGATTCGCCGAATCCTTGCCGCCGTACTCGTAGCCGCCGCCGCTCTGGCCGCCGCGCCGGGAACGGCGGCGGCATCCGACGGGCCGGTTACCGTGACCTGCTCGCGGATGGCCGACTTCTTCATTCCGATGAAGGAATGCCTGGACGTATGCGCGGAAAAGCAGGACGCACCGGCCGTCAAGGTCACCGAATGCGTCAATGTGGACGGTGATGCCTTCGCCTGCGAATGCGATGCCCTGTAGGCGGGTGCACGGCCGTCCGCCCCCCTCCCGTTGATCTCGGGGAAAACGCCCCTACCGGGCCGGTTTTAGCGTCGTTTCTCCCGAGATCAACGCGGAAGGGGGGCGGGGAGCGCGGGCAGCCAAACACGCATCGCGGTCGGGCCCCGTTCGGCCCATTGGTGGTACGGGGTGAGGACGGCCTCCGCCGGTTCGCCGGCCCCGTCGTCGTCCGTGCCCGAGGACCGGCCGTACGGCAGCGTGCCCTCTGGGCCTCCCGGCCCCCGCAGGATGCGCGCCCGCACGTGCACCCGGCCGCCGTCCCCGTCCACCGGGGCGGCCGACGTGTCGACCACCAGCCGGTCCAGGTCCGCCCCCTCGGGCAGGTCGATGGACTCCGCGCAGTACACCAGCGGACCGCGCTCCACCGCCGCGCACCCGCGCACCGCGTCGATCCGCGGGTCCGGCCGGGTGAACCGCGGCCCCATCGGCAGCCGCAGCCGCACCACCTCCCCACGGGCGAACTCGCGCTCCACCACCGCCGCCCCCGGCCCCACCCTGCGCCGCCGTCCCCCCTCCTCCAGCACCGCCCCTTCGGCCCACGCCGGGACCCGCAGCCGCAGCACCGCCGTCCCCTCCGGAGGCTCGGCCACCCGCACCGTCACCTCCCCGTCGGCGGGGTAGGCGGTCTCCACCTCGACCCCGAACACGCGCCCGTCGCCCAGCTCCGCGTGGATCCGCGCGCTCGCGTACTGGAGCACCGACAGCTCCCGCCGCCCCGCCGCGGCCGCGTAGGTGTGCCAGACGGCGAGCGTGCGCGCGAGGTTCGTCGGGCAGCACGACACGTCGAACCACGGCGCCCGCACCCCCGTCTCGGCCCTCGGGCTCACCTCGCCGCCGTCGCCCGCCGTCCCGGCCGCCCGCTGGTGCAGCGGGTTGGCGTAGAAGAACGCCCGCCCGTCGGCCGACGGCGCCGCCGCCACCACGTTGTACAGCGTGCGCTCCATCAGGTCGGCGTAGCGCATGTCCCCGGTCGCCAGGAACAGCCGCCACGACACCATCACCGACGCGACCCCGGCGCAGCTCTCGCAGTAGGCGCGGTCGGCGGGCAGCTCCCAGTCCTCGCCGAACCCCTCGTCCTGGTGGCGCGACCCCATGCCGCCGGTGAGGTGGGTGCGGCGCTCGACCGTATGCGACCACTGCCGCTCGACCGCCTCACGCAGCCCCTCGTCGCCCTGCTCGGCCGCCACGTCCGCGGCGGCCGCCGCCAGGTACAGGGCGCGCACGGCGTGGCCCCGCCACACCTGCGCATCCCGGACGGGCACGTCGTCCTGGAAGTAGGACGATCCCGACGGCACCCGGTCGCCGCGCAGCGTCCCCCGGCCGCGCCGGTCCAGGAACAGCCGGGCCTGCGCGATGTAGCGCTCCTCGCCCAGCGTCCGGCCCAGCTCCACCAGGCCCAGTTCGATCTCCGGGTGCCCGCCGACGCCCGGCCCGGCCTCTGCTCCGCGCTCCGGCCCGAACTCGGCGCACACCTGGTCGGCGGCCCGCCGGGCGATCCCGGTGAGCGGGTCGGGGCCGACCGTGCGCAGCCGGGCCACCGCCGCCTGCAGCAGATGGCCGGTGCAGTACAGCTCGTGCCCGGTCTCCAGGTCGCTGTAGCGGGGCGGCCTCCCCGGGTGCCCGAAGCAGGTGTTGAGGTAGCCGTCGGCGTCCTGCGCCGGGGCGATGCGCTCGGTCAGGCGGCGCACCGCCCGGTCCGCCGCCGGGTCGCCGGAGCGCCCGTACTCCCAGGCCGCGGCCTCCAGCAGCTTGTACACCTCGGAGTCGGAGAAGGACCACCCGGGGCGCTCCGGCCCGGTGGTGCCGGTGGCGGCCCGGTCGAAGTTGGCCAGCCACCCCAGGCGCTCCATCCACGCCTCGCAGTGGCCGAGGGTCGCGGCGGCGTTGGTGCGCTGCATCGCCTTCCAGAACCCGGGCCCGAGCGCGATCTCGCCCTGGCCCAGCGGGCGGTGGAGGCTCCGGGACGGGACGACCGGGCGCCCGCCCCGCGGGTCGGCCGGCGCGGTCGGCTCGTGGACGGTCACACGTGCTCCTCACGGAAGGGGACGGAAAAGGCGCGACGGGCGGGAGGCGGGACCGGCGGCCTCACTTGACCGCCCCCGCCGTCACCCCGCCGGCCACGTACCGCTGGGCCGCGACCAGCAGCACCCCGGCGGGCACCGAGGCCACGACGGCGGTGGCCATGATGGCGTTCCACTGCGTGGTGTTGTTGCCGATGTAGTCGTAGATGCCGAGGGTGATCGGGACCAGGTCGCCGTTGCGGGCGAGCGTGGAGGCGAAGATGAAGTCCGACCACGCCCACAGGAAGGCGAACAGCGACACGGTGATGACCGCGTTGCGGCTCACCGGCAGCACGATCGACACGAACGTGCGCCCCACCCCGGCGCCGTCCACCTTCGCCGCTTGCAGGACCTCCTCCGGGAGCGTGGACATGAACGCGGTGAAGAGCATGACACCGAAGGGCACGGCGATCGTCGAGTCGGCGACCACCAGCCCCCACACGGTGTTCAGCCAGCCCAGGCGCACGTAGGCGGCGTACAGCCCCATCGCCATGACGACCCCGGGGATCATCTGCGCCACCAGGAGCAGGAAGCCGATCACCCCCGCCCCCGGCGTGCGCAGGCGCGCCAGCGCGTACCCGGCCGGGGCGGCCACGGCCAGCGTCAGCGCCACGCACCCCAGCCCGATGAGCAGGCTGGCCGCCAGGTTGGGGAGCTGGTCCCCGAGCACCGCGGCGTACCCGTCGAGCGTGGGCTCCTTCGGGTACCAGTGCGGGGGCGAGGCCCGCAGGTCCGCCGTCTCGGTCAGGGACACGTTGAGCATCCAGTAGGCGGGGAAGAGCATGGCCGCGGTGAACACCAGGCCCAGCGCGGTCTTGGACCAGGGGCGCCACCGGAGTCCGGAGCGCCGCCGCGAGGAGAGCCGGGTCATGGACGGGCCTCCCGCCGCCGCAGGTACACGTACACCAGCCCGGCGGCCAGGGCCATGAGGATGAGCAGGTCGCCCACGGCAGCCGCCTCGGACAGGTCCGGCCGACCCGTGCCGAACGCGGCCCGGTAGGACCAGATCGCCAGGGTGGTCGAGGAGTCCCCGGGCCCACCCCGCGTCATGATCCAGATGACGTCGACCACCTTGAGCGTGTAGACGAGCCCGAGCAGCAGGGTGACCGCCGAGACCGGCCGCAGCTGCGGCAGCGTGATGTGCACGAACCGCTGCCAGGGGCCCGCCCCGTCCAGCTGCGCCGCCTCGTACAGCTCCCCGGGGATGTTCTGCAGCCCGGAGTAGAGGATCACCAGGTTGAACGGGATGCCCAGCCAGATGTTGGCGACGACCACCGAGACCAGCGCCCACCCGGGCGAGGTGAGCCAGTCGACCGGGCCCAGCCCGAAGGCGCCCAGCACCGCGTTGACGATGCCGTTCTCGCTGTTGAGCATCCACGCCCAGGTCGAGGCCGACACGATCATCGGCAGCAGCCACGGGGTCAGGAACAGCGCCCGCAGCACCGGGGACAGCGGGAAGCTCCCCCGGAAGAACACCGCCAGCGCCAGCCCCGCGCCGTACTGCACCGCGATGGACACCAGCGTGAACACGGCCGTGTTGGCCACCGCCGGGAGGAAGGCGTCGGAGGTGAGGACCTCGCGCAGGATCGCGGTGCCCACGAACTCCGGGTCGCCCTGGATGAACGCCCGCGGCGTGTAGTCGTGCAGGCTGAGGTCGATGTTCCGGTACAGCGGATAGGCGTAGAAGGCCGCCAGGTAGACGATGAGCGGGGCCGCGAACGCGGCGGCGGCCCACCGGCGCGGGCCCGGCGACCCGCGCCCCGCCCCCGCCCGGGTGCGCCCCGGACGGGAGGGAGGGCGCGGCGCCGACCGGCTGGACGCGGGCTCCGCGCGCCGCTCGGAGGAGCGCTGCGTCGGTGGCGCCATCGCTCAGCCGCCGTCCGCTTCGCCCGAGGCCTCACTCTGCGCCTCGTCCTGCGCGTCCCGCAGCGCCTGCTCGGCGTCGGCGGTGCCGCTCAGCGCACCCTGCACCGCGCCCCACAGCGCCTCGGAGATGGGCGGGTACCCGGTCCCGAGCCCGTCGCCGGTGCGGCCGCGCGCGTTGCGCACCGCCTCCACCCACGGCTCCAGGTCCGGGTCCTCCTCAAGCAGCGCCTCCTGTCCGGCCTGCGTGGGCGGGATGTAATAGGCGAAGGTCGTGGCCGTCTCCACCAGCCCCTCCGGGGTGGTCATGCACTCCACGATCCGGGTCGTGACCCCGTAGCGCTCCGGGTCGGACTGCACCGGAGCCGTGATGAACTCGCCGCCGGTGGGGGTGGGGGCGGCCCCGCCGTCCCGGCCCGGCAGTGGGACGACCCCCACCGGGAAGTCGGCCCCCTCCGCGCTGTCCACCTGCCAGGTCCCGTTCTCGGCGAAGGCGAACCCGCCGGTCAGGAACTCCTCCCAGACGGTGTTCTGGGAGTTGTCGATGACCGACGCGGGCGCGTACCCCTCGTCCAGCCACCCCTGCCACAGCTCCAAGGCCTCCACCGCCTCGGGGGAGTCCAGGTCGCGCAGGTCGGCCCCGGCGCCCCAGAACCACGGCAGGAACTGGAACGACCCCTCCTCGGTGCCGATCCCGGCGAAGGTGATCCCGCCGTGCCCCTCCCCGGTGACCTTCTCCAAGGCGCCGGTCAGGGACTCCCAGTCGGTGATCGACTCCGGGTCCACCCCGGCGTCTTCGAGGATGTCGGCGTTGTAGTACAGCGCCAGCGTGTTCGCGCCGATCGGCACGCCGTAGGCCTCGCCCTCCACCACCCCGGCGGCCAGCAGGTTCTCGTCGATCTCGGAGGTGTCCAGGCCGAACTCGCCCATGGTGGTGAGCATCCCGGCGTCGGCCAGCGTGGACACGGCCGGGTTGTCCAGCAGGACCACGTCGGGCGGGGTGCCCTCCTGGGCGGCCAGCAGCGCCTGGTTGGTCAGCGCGGTGGTGTCGTAGGCGGTGCGCTCGATGGTCACGCCCGCCTCGGTGCCGCACTCCTGGACCCGCCGCTCCCAGTCGGAGTCGTCGGCGTGCTGGGGATAGGGGTCCCACCAGGTGTAGACGTCGTCGTCGGCGCCGCCACCGGAGGGGGAGCAGGCGGTGCCCGCGGCGGCGACGGCCAGGGCGGCGCTGGCGGCGCACAGCGCGCGCACGGCGCGGGGACGCGTCCCCTGGGGGAGCACCGACGCACGGGCACGCGCGGACCGGTCGGACAGGGGCGGACGGAACATCGGGACCTCCTTGGTGCGCCGCTCGCGGCGGGGGAGGGGCAGGGATCGGTACCGGAAGGGGAGGGGCGCGACGGCGCCGGGGTCGGGGTCGGTGCCGGGGCGGCGTCGGCGCCCGGCTGCCGGATCAGCGGCCGCGCGGGCCCGGGGGCGCCGTGCTCCCGCGGTCGACCAGCTCGGGGGAGATGAACCGCACCACGTGCGGCTTCTCCCGCCCCTCAGGGGACTCGATCCGGCGCACCAGGTGGCGCACCGCCATGTTCCCCAGCCGGTCGGGGGCGCTCTCGATGGACGAGTAGGGCAGGGAGAACGTGCGCGCGAACTCGTCGGAGTACCGGCCGATCACGGACAGGTCCTCCGGCACGGACAGGCCGCGCGCGTGCAGCACCGAGGGGAGGGCCGCCGCGGCCGCCTCGTTGTTCAGCAGCAGGCCGGTCGCGGACGGGTGGTCGTCGAGCAGGCGGTGCAGCGTGGCGCCGATCGCGGGCTGGCCGGACTCCCCGGAGACCGCGTGCAGCCGGACGCCGCGCAGCCGGGCCTGCTCCAGCGCGGCGTCGCGCAGCCGCCACATGTAGGCGCCGCCGCGCTCGGCGACGTGCTCGGGCTGGGAGACGAGGATCAGCTCGCGGTGCCCCAGCCGGTGCATGCGCTCCACCATCACGCGCCCGGCCTCCTCGAAGTCGAGGTCGAACACGTCCAGGCCGGAGCAGTCGCCGGGCAGGCCCACCAGCGCACCGGGCTGGTGGGCCTCCCGCAGCGCGGGCAGCCGGACGTCGTCGTGGGCCACGTTCAGCAGCACGACGCCGTCGACCATCCTGGAGCCGGTGATGCGGCGCAGCGCCCGCACCCCGTCGGCCTCGGTGACGAGCAGGGTGTCGTACCCCAGCTCGCGCGCGGTGTCGGAGACACCGAGGATGTACTGCATCATCGCCGGGGCGAACTCGTCCTCCAGGAAACGCGCGAGCAGCCCGATCACCATCGTCTGCGAGGTCGCCAGGGCCCGGGCTCCGGCGTTGGGCGTGTAGCCCAGCCGGTGCACGGCCTCCTCCACCCGCCGGCGCACCTCCTCGGAGACGGCCCTCTTTCCGGACAGCGCGTACGAGGCGGTGCTGCGGGAGACTCCGGCGGCTGCGGCCACGTCACCGATGGTGGGCAACGGCTTCTCCTCAGGGTGTCGTCGGGGTTCTCATCGGGTTCCCGTCGGGTTCTCGCCGGTCGGGGACGCCGGGCGGCGGCGGATCGGGCCGCCGCCCGGCGGGGCGTCAGGACCGGTCCAGGCGCCCGCTCGTGTACTCGGAGACCGTGACGGCGTCGATCACCGGCGCGTACGGGGACCGCAGCAGGTAGTCCGGCCAGGTGTCCGACGCGTAGGTCTCACCGTCGAAGTTGGGCTGCTCCTCGGAGGAGAAGGCGATGGTGTTCGCCCCCTCCTCCAGCTCCATCGGCACGGTCAGCTCCCAGAAGTTGTTCTCGTGGAAGGACGGCGGGAACAGCACCGGCCGCTCCTCGCCCCCGTTGACCGACACGTCGGCGCGCCGCGCCATCGGGTTGGGGTTGTAGTGGGACGCGGGCGACGTCGCCGGGTTGGCGTAGCGGACCCGCACCGCGAAGGTGCCCGCGTGCGGCGCCTCCACGTCGAAGGTCAGCGTGTTGCCGTTGCCGGGGTCGCCGCCGATGCCGTCGACCGCCGCCCCGCCGTCGGCCAGGGACAGCTCGGCGGTGTGCGCCTCGCCGGCCGCCTGGGCGTCCTCGGCCTGGTAGGTCGAGGCCGCCAGCTCCTCGCCGCCGGGCGTGACGCCGATGCGGTCGATCAGCGGGGCGCCCTCGGCCCCGGTCACGGTGACCTTGTTGATCCCGCCGGACAGCGCCACCGCCGCCGAGGACGGGGAGTCGCCGGTGCGCAGCGCCGGGACGCCGTTGACCTCGACGTCGGCGGCGCCCCCGCCGAGCGTGTGCACGTCCAGGAGCGATTCGGCGTCGCGCTCCGAGTGCACCCAGAACGTCACCGACTCACCGGAGCGGACCCGCACCGCGCCCGACCCGGACGCCTCCCCGGCGTCGCCGCCGTACACCGGCGCGGCGCCGTCCAGCCCGGCCGTCTCGGCCTCGTAGACGGACGTGGCCGCCTCGGGGTCCGGCAGCTCCAGGGTGATGCGGTCGATGATCGCGTCGCCCTGCGTCGTGCCCGAGCCGTCGAGGCTCTGCGCGGCGAGGCTGATGGTGTGCTCGCCCTTCTCCAGCTCCACGGTGGTGCGGGTGCGGTCCCAGACCACCCACTTGTAGCCGAGCGGGAGGAAGAGCTCCTGTTCGGCCCCGCCGTCGACGCGCATGAACACGTTGGTCGGGCCCTGGTCGGCGACCAGGTCGTCGAGGTAGCGGGAGTTGGCGAACACGCTCAGGTCGTAGGTGCCGTCCTCGGGCACGTCGACCGTGAAGTCCAGGACGCCGTCGGACCCCGTGCGCAGGCCCCCGACGTTGTACCCGCCGGAGGTGTAGAACTTCGACACGTCGTCCGGCGACCCCTCCGGGCCGTTGAGGCTGTACCCGCCGCCGGTGTACTCGGCGTCCTCGGCCTCGAACGACCCCTCCCACAGGTTGGGCGAGGGCTGCCGGGACCCGTCGCCCCCGGCCGGGGTCAGCACGACCTCGTAGGCGGACGACTCCTTCAGGCCGGGCAGCGACTCGCCGAAGTCGAAGGCGACGGTGCCGTCCTCGACCTCCAGCGCCTCCTCGGACAGCAGTCGGGGCGGGCCGGAGTCGCCGAGCTGGCCGGTCCAGGGGATCTCCCGCACCCAGGCGTGCACGGCGCCGCCGAAGACGTCCGCGGACACGCCGGTGAACTCCACCCGCGCGGCCCCGTCGGAGCCGCCGAACAGGGCGGTGGCGCGGGACCGGTCCGGGTCGAGGGAGGCGACGCCCTGGAGGGTGTAGTTCTCACCGGGGTGGGGCGGGGCGACCTCGACGGTGTGACCGGTCATGCGGCTGTAGGAGTTGAACAGCCACCACTGGCCGTTGCCGCGGTTGGCCTCCACGGCCGAGTCGGACAGGTTGCCGTTCATGTTCCAGAAGGCCATCATCGCGTCGACCTTCGACTCCTCGATGGCCGACACCCACTGGACCATCTGGCCGGGCACCGAGGTGTGGTAGTTGAAGGCGTACTCGTTGAGGTTGACGGGGAGCCGCGTGCCCTCGTGGCCGGTCCCGGCGAAGACCCCCTCCTCCCACTGCCGGTAGCGGGCGACCGTCTCGCGGATGTTCTGCGGGTGGGTCAGCTCGTGCCAGGTGATGATGTCGGGGACCGTGCCGGCCTCGACGGTGTGCTCCATGAAGCCCTTGACCTGGTCGTAGAGGATGCTGGTGTTGGGGCCCGCCACGCGCAGGCCGGGCACCTTCTCCTTGGCCATCTCATAGGCCCGGTCCCAGGCGTCGAAGTAGTCGGTGGGGTCGTCGAGCCAGCTCGTCCCGTCGTAGCTCCACTCGCCGGTGCCGAACATGTTGCCCTCGGGCTCGTTGAACGGCTCGAAGACGATGCGCTCCCGGTACTCGGGGTCGAGCTGGGCGATCTGGTCGAGCTGGGTCCCCATGACCTCCATGTAGCCGTCGAGGCGTTCGTCGGGGGTATCGCCCGGCCACTGGTAGGGGAAGCCGCGGTAGTAGTCGGTGGCGCGGATGTAGATGTCGCCGCCGGTGGCGTCGGCGAGGGGGCCGACGACCTCCAGGGCGTCGGAGCCGGGGTGCTGCGCCCCGTCCTGGCCCTTGCTGGACACGGTGCGCACGCCCATGCCCTCGATGATGTTGGCGGTGGGCACGCCGGGCCCGTACAGGCCGTACAGCGATCCGGAGGCGCCGCCGTGGAAGGCGCCGGTGTCGGTGGACAGGTCGATGGTGAGCCGTTCGTCGGCCACGGAGGCCTCCGCGGTCTCGGTGCTCTCGGTGGTCGGCGAGGGGGCCGCGGCCGCGGGGGCGGCGGAGAGGGACAGGGGAGCGGCGAGGACCCCGGCGAGGAGGGCCGAGGCCGCGCGCTTGTGGACGGGGTCGGGGATGCGGGTCCGTGCTCGATGCATGGGGTGCGTCTCCTGGCTCGTCGCCCACACGGGACCACCCGCGCGGGCAGGGGGGTCGGCGGCCGGAGTTGGCGGGGATCGGTGTCGGGGGCGTCGGTTCCGTGGGGGAGGGGAGTGTCGAACCGGTTCGACAGCCGCGTCGCTGCACCGGATGCGGATTCCGGGAGAGTCGGAGGTGGCTGACCTGCGTCGTGCATGCGATTGTTAGCGTTCACAAGACGGGACGCAACCCCCCATCAGCCACTTTTTTGACCCCGGGGAGAGCGGACGCACGTCACGCCCAAGACCTCGCCTCCAAGCCCCGAGGTCAGGAGAGCTAACCGGTTCGACACCATCGCCCACCCGGCGACGGCAGAGCAGGTACCCCGCTCACGGCCTCCGGCCGGGCGGTGGACCGTCGGGGTGTGGGGTGGAGGGCGGCGACGAAGAAGGTCCGCGCCCCTCCCGCAGCGCTGTCGGCCGTGCGGCGTGTGCGTGGTTGCTGCGGGTGGCGGCGACGGGGTGAGCGGGGCGGCTCCCCGGCCCTGCTTGCCGTCCGGCGGGTCCCTCTCGTACCGGGTGGGCGTGTGGCCACCCGCGCTCGTGGCAGCCGCCGCCCCGGTGCGCCCCTCCTGTCGATGATCTCGACAATGGTGCTGTCAAAACCGCCGGAATGACAGCACTCCTGTCGAG
>NZ_JAQFWQ010000157.1 GCF_027706725.1 Nocardiopsis endophytica | reverse complement strand
GTACCTGCCCATCCGCCCGCCCGCCCGGAAAGTTAGGGACCTCGCGCCCGGCGGGCGGGGCCGGGGAACCGCCCGCTTCCGCCGTCGCCGCCCCTCACGGTGACCATCCGCACGCCCGCCACCCGACGACGCTGCCGTGTGGGCCGCCGACGGCTCTGTCGTGCCTTCGCCGTCACAGGGTGGGCGGATCTGCGGGCACACTGGACACATGAGCCGACGGCAGCTTGAGCGGGGCGAGCCCGTCCGGGGGATGGTCGGCGCCGACGGCATCGAGCCGCTGAGCGCCGCCCGGCCCGAGGACGAGGACGACTGCGGCATCCTCCACATCGACATGGACGCCTTCTTCGCCAGCGTCGAGGAGCTGGAGCACCCCGAGGTGCGGGGCAGGCCCGTGATCGTCGGCGGCACCGGCCCCCGGGGCGTCGTCTCGTCCGCCAACTACCTGGCCCGCACCTTCGGCGTGCACTCGGCGATGCCCATGGTGCGCGCGCTGCGCATGTGCCCCGACGCCGTGGTCTTCCCGCCCGACGGCGCCGCCTACCGGCAGGTGTCCGAGGCGGTCATGGACGTGTTCCGCTCGGTCACCCCCGAGGTGGAGCCGCTCTCCCTCGACGAGGCCTTCCTCGACGTCTCCGGGGCGCGCCGGCGCCTGGGCGGGGCGGTGCGCATCGCCGAGCACATCCGCGAGCGGGTCCGCACCGAGCAGCGGCTGACCTGTTCGGTCGGCATCGCCTCCACCAAGTTCGCCGCCAAGCTCGCCTCCACCCGCTGCAAGCCCGACGGGCTGCTGCTGGTGCCCACCCGCAACGTCGCCTCCTTCCTCGAGCCCATGCCGGTCGGCGCGCTGGCCGGGGTGGGGGAGAAGACCGAGCGGTCCCTCGCCCGCCTGGGCCTGCGCACCGTCGGCGACGTCGCCCGTGTACCGCGGGACACGCTCCGCGCCGAGCTCGGCCGGGCCCTGGGCGAGCAGCTCGCCGACCTGTCCCGGGGGAACGACCCCCGGCGCGTGGTGCCGTCCTCCCCGGACAAGAGCATCGGCGCCGAGGAGACCTTCCCCTCCGACGTGGACGACCCCGCGGCGATCCGCCGCGAGCTGCTGCGCCTGTCGGAGAAGACCGCCCGCCGGCTGCGGGCCTCCGGCCAGGTGGGACGCACCGTGGTGGTGAAGCTGCGCCGGGCCGACTTCACCACCGTGACGCGCTCGCGGACCCTGCCCGACCCGACCGACGTCGCGCGGGACATCAGCGCCGTGGCCCGCGAGCTCTACGCCGCCGCCGGGATGGACCGGGTGCGCCTGCGCCTGGTCGGGGTGCGCATCGAAGGGGTCATGCCCGCCTCCGAGGCCCATCACCAGCCCACCCTGGACGAGCCGGAGCGGGGCTGGCGCGATGCCGAGCGGGTGATGGACGCCGTGGCCGAGCGCTTCGGCAACGGCGCGCTGCGGCCGGCCAGCCTCGCCGAACGCCGGGACGACGAGGCGTGACCCGGGGCGGGGGCGAGACGCCGGGGGAGCGGGAAATCGCGCGGAGAAGGGAACGGATCCCGGCACTTTCGCGTCGGACCGTACGTTCAGCCGACACCGGGCGTTGGTCCATGCGACGGCGTCCGATCGGCACCGGGTTGCCGGACGGCACCGGGGGAACAATGGAGGGACACCCGGCGGTCGGTCCGGGCCGGATCGCCCACAGGGCCGGAGGAGCAGCGGAAGCGGGGTGACCGTACCGGTGTGGAGCTTAGACGGTGAGGGTAATGTGACCGATGTGGGACGGCTACAGGCTCAGCGCTTCTTTCCAGTAGGCGCCAAGGCACCGTATTCTGGGCATATCACTGACCAACAGACCGTCGTTCAGTACCCGTCGCCCCAACCGGGGACTGTCTTTGGGAGGCGCCGTGCCGCTCTCTGAACACGAGCAGCGAATGCTCGACCAGATCGAGCAGGCGCTGTATGCCGAGGACCCGAAGTTCGCGAACACCGTTCGACACACGAACCCCGCGGTCCACTACAAGCGCTGGATCATCAAGGCGTCCATCGGCTTCGTCCTGGGGATCGCCGTCCTGATGGGCGGAATGATCCTGCAGCAGCCGGTGGTGGGCGCCCTGGGGTTCCTGATCATGCTCGCCTGCGCCCTGTGGGGGCTGTCGGGCTGGCGCAAGGGCTCCGGCGGTACCGAGGGCGGGGGGAACGCTCCCCAGGCCCAGGCCAAGCAGCCCCGGCAGCAGAAGCCCGGCATGATGAACCGCTTCGAGGAGCGCTGGCGCCGCCGCCAGGAAGGCGACGGCTGACCGTCTTCCACGGCGCCGCCGCCCGGCCGCGGCCGGAACCCGCACCGACGGACCGGACTGCGCAGCCGTAGCTGGACGACGACGCGAGCCGGCGCGCCCCACCCGGGGGGGGCGCGCCTTCTCGCATGTCCGGGCGACGGCACACGGGCGCCCCGCCGCCGAGCACCGCCCCGCCTCGTTGATCTCGGGAAATGCGCCCCTAAGAACGGCCCGGAAGCGTCGTTTCTCCCGAGATCAACGCGGTGCACACCCGCCTGTCCGTGCGGGCTCTATGCCGTGGCCGCCGCCTCCGGCTTGCCGCGTGCGGCTCCGGACTCCATCAGCGAACGGGGCAGCAGCACCGCCCGCGCGCGCGTCCCCCGCCCGCGCGAGCGCCGCATCGCGGCGCTCGCCCTCCTCAGATCGGCCACGAGGGCTCCCGGCGGTGCCGCCGCCGGGGACGGGGCGTAGCGCGCCGCCTCCTCCGCCAGGGCCAGCCTCCGCAGCGCCTCGGCATCCGCCTCCGCCAGGCCGCACTCCTCGCCGAGCCTGCCGGCGGCCGCCCGCGGCGACTCCGCGGGCGTCCAGCGCAGTCCCAGGTCGACCGCGAGCGCGCGCACCTCCCGCCAGGCGGCGGCCGCCGCCTCCGCGGACCCGCCGCCCGCCCGGGCCACCCGCGAGCGCCGCACCACCGTGCGCACCGCCGCCGGGACCAGCAGCAGCACCAGCGCCCCGGCCACCGCACCGGCGGCCGCCGCCGCGGTGCCCGACCACTCGGGCACGCCTGCGCCGCCCTGCGGGTCCTCCGGCTCCGCGGCGCCGCCGGCCTGCGGCTCCTCCTCGTCCTCCGGCTCCTCGGTCTCCTCCGGGGAGTCGGGCTCGGGGGTCTCCTCCTCGGGGCGGTCCGGCGACGGCGCCGCCCCCGGCTCGTCCGGCTCCTCCAGCGCCTCGGGGGCGGCGTAGCCGGGCACCGTCGCCGACCCCTGCCCGCCTCCCGATGAGGGCGTCGGCTCGAACCGCAGCCAGCCCACCCCCTCGAAGTACAGCTCCGGCCAGGCGTGCGCGTCGGACTCACGCACCTCCCACCGGTCCCCGCCCACCTGGCGGCCCGACGTGTACCCGACCGCCACACGGGCCGGGATGTCCAGCGTGCGGGCCATCACCGCCATCGCGGCGGCGAACTGCTCGCAGTAGCCCACCCGGTCCTCGAAGAGGAAGGACGCCAGCGGGTCGCCCCCCTCGGGCACCTCCGGCGGGTCCAGGGAGTAGGTGAACCTGTTCTGGGAGGTGAACCACTCCTGCAGGGCGACCGCCTGGGCCAGCGGCCCCTCGGCCCCCTCGGTCTCCGACGCCGCCAGTTCCGCCACCCGCGGGTCCACACCGCCGGGCACCTCCGTGAACCGGCCGTCGACCCGCGGCGCGGCACCCCGCTCGGCCACCTCGGCCGGGGCGGGCGGGGCCAGGCTGGTGACCGTGTACCGGGCGCCGACGTCCTGGTCCTCGATGCTGTACACCATCAGCGACTCGGGGTCGGCGTACCACTCGCCGCCGATGTCGACGCCCCGCGCCGGGTACGGCAGCGGCAGGAACCCGGCCTCCCGGGGCGCCTGCTCCAGCCGCACCTCCGTGTCGACCTCCCGGGGCGACAGCGCGGTGCTCAGCCCCGGCGGCCGGGGCAGCTCCCCGTCGACCACGGCGCCGTCCTCGGTGTGCACCGGCTCCATCGTCCAGTCGGTGCCGTCGAAGGCGTCCAGCGCGTAGGTGCGCAGGTAGGCGGGGGAGTCCTCGGTGGTGGTGTACTCCAGCACCACCGAGTCCGACCGCGAGGCCAGGTCCCGGCGCAGCGATACCAGCGGGTGCTGGGTGGTGACGACCTCCTGGCCGAACCGGGACGGGTCGGCCAGCCGGTGCACCTGCCCGTCCGCCAGGCCCGGCACCGCCAGCGGCACCAGGAGCGCCAGCACCAGCGCTCCGGCGGCGGCACCGACCCCCGCCACCGTGTGCCCCGCCGCGCCGGCCGCGCGCGAGGGGCCGCCCGCCGCCACGGGCGAACCGGGTGGGCCCTCCCCGCCGCGCAGCAGCCCGTCGGCGGCCAGCAGTGCCACGTACCCCCCGGCGGCCAGGGCGAACGCGCCCGCTCCCACCCCGGAGTCGTCGACGGTCAGCGGGATCGCCGCGAAGGAGGCCACCGGCAGCCCGACCATCGCGGGCGTGCGCGCCACCACGGTGAACAGGTCGGCGATCAGCGCCACCAGGGCGACGCCGACGGCGACGATCAGGGCCATGGCGGGCGTGCCGTCGATCGGCGGCGGGCTGGCGTCGATCTCGGCCCGCCCCTGCGCGAACATCTCGACGGCCCGCTCGATGGTGCCCCCGGTGGGGAACAGCCCCAGGAACGCCTCCCGGGGCGCGGCCAGCGCGCTCAGCGCGAGCACCGCCACCAGCACCTGGGCCGGGGGAGCGGCGGGCGCGGCGCGCGGCACGGCGCGCAGCACCGCACCGGCCAGCGCCATCAGGACGACCACGGTGACCGCGGCCCCGGCCCACCCCGGCCCACTGAACAGCGACGCCAGCAGCGGGAGCGAGCACAGCACCGCGGCGGCGGCCACGAGCGTCAGGACGGCCGCACGCACCCGGGCCCTCATCGGACGCCTCCCGCCGCGGTCGAAAGGGCCGCCCAGGCGGCGGGCAGCTCGTCGAGCGTGCGCACCTGCAGCACCCTCCAGCCGGACCGGGCGAGCGCGGAGGCGGCGTCGGCGGCCCCCGGGGCGTCCGGGGCGCACAGCACCGCCACCCGCTCCCGGTCGCCGCCGACCGCCGCCAGCGCCGCCGCGTCGGCCGCGCCGAGGGCGCCGGCCACCGCGACCAGGGGGCCTCCCCCCGGGTCGGCGCCGGCCAGGGCCCAGGGCCCCGCCGCGTCCGGGGCCGCCTCCGGGGCCAGCGCCAGCGCCTCCACCAGGCGCGCCGCACCGCCGTGGGCCCTGTCGGCCTCGGCGATCCGGCCCGCCCCGGTGACGACCCGCACCCGGCGCCCCCGCGCCTGCAGGTGCACCGCCACGGACGCGGCCGCGCCCACCGCGGTCTCCAGGCCCGGGTCGGAGGCGCCGGCCGCGCGCATGTCCACGAGCACGTCGGCGTCCTCGGCGTGGTGGGCCTCCTCGCGGCGCACCATCAGCGACCCGTGCCGGGCCGTGCTGCGCCAGTGCACCCGCCGCAGGTCGTCGCCGCGCTGGTAGGGCCGGGGGACCGGGTCGTCCTCGCCGCCGGCCGCCATCGACCGCGTCGGGCTGTCGCCCAGCTCGGCGGCCCCGCCGTGCGGCCCGTCCGGCCCCAGCGCCACCACGCGCGGGGTGACCAGCAGCGACTCGGGCCCGCCCAGCGTCCTGCGCACCCGGGCGCACCCCAGCGGGTCGGCCACGGTCACCCGCAGCGGCCCGACCGGGTGCAGACCGCGCCGGGCCGCCTCGACCCGGTAGGCCATGTCGTGCGCGCCGCGCGGGGGGAGCAGCCCGACCCGGAACCGGGGCGCCTCGCCCAGCCCGGGCGCCAGGGCGTCCTCGGCCAGCACCCCGCCGACGGGGCGCACCGCGCTCGCGTTGGCCACCCGGACCATGACCAGCGCCTGGGACCCGGCGGCGACCCGGGGCGGGCGCAGGGTGCGGCTGTGCACCAGCGACCGCCCGACGCCCGCCAGGGACAGCAGCGACAGCAGGGGCAGCGCGAGCAGCAGGACCCCCGCGGCGACGAGCGTGCGCTCGCCGACGAACAGCCCGGCGCCCAGGAGGAGCGCGCCGAACACGAGCAGTCCCGTACCTCGGGCGGTCACGGCGTGCAGGGGGCTCACCTCTCAGCGGGGGCCGGGCGCGGTGGGCCCGGTGTCAGCGGGGACTGGGGATGGGCAGGCGCGCCACCAGGTCGGCGACGACCTGCTCGGCGGTGCGGCGCTCCACCCGCGCCTCGGGCGCCAGCAGCAGCCGGTGGGCCAGCACCGGCACCGCCAGGGCCTGCACGTCGTCGGGCACGACGTAGCCGCGGCCCTCCAGGGCGGCGTAGGCCCGCGCCGCCCGCACCAGGTGCAGGGTGGCGCGCGGGGAGGCGCCCAGCCGCAGGGCGGGGGAGGTGCGGGTGGCGCCCACCAGGTCCACCACGTACCGGCGCACTCCGGGGGCGACGTGCACCGTGCGCACCTGCTCCACCATCGACCGCACCTCGGCCACCGACGCGGCCGGGGCGAGCCGCTCCAGCGGCTCGTCGGCCCCGTGCATGTCGATCATGTCCAGCTCGGCCTGGGGGGCGGGGTAGCCGACCGCGATGCGCGCCATGAACCGGTCGCGCTGGGCCTCGGGCAGCGGGTAGGTGCCCTCCATGTCGCCCGGGTTCTGGGTGGCCACCACCATGAAGGGCCGCTCCAGAGGGCGCGGGGTTCCGTCCACGCTGACCTGCATCTCCTCCATGCACTCCAGCAGCGCCGACTGGGTCTTGGGGGAGGCGCGGTTGATCTCGTCGCCGAGCACGATGTTAGCGAAGACCGGGCCGGGGTTGAACTCGAACTCGCCGGTCTCCTGGTGGTAGACGCTGACGCCGGTGATGTCGCCGGGCAGCAGGTCCGGGGTGAACTGGACGCGCTGGACCGAGCAGTCCACCGCCCTGCCCAGCGCCTTGGCCAGCATGGTCTTGCCGACCCCGGGCACGTCCTCGATCAGCAGGTGCCCCTCGGCCAGCAGGACGGTCAGCGCCATCCGCACGACCTCGGGCTTGCCTTCGATCACCGACGCGACCGCCTGGCGGATGCGGGCCGCGGCCTCCGGAAGCGGGCCGGCCGCCCCCGGCGCCGGGCGGCCCCGGCCGTTGTGGTGGGTGCCGAGTGACACGTGTCCCCTTCCCGGTGGAGCGGCCGTCGGATACGCGCGCGCCCGGGGGGAGAGGAGGGCGCCGCGGAATTGAGGCTAGAAGGAAAAGGGAGGAAAGCAAACCTAAACGGGTCGATCCGCCGGCGGCCCGGCCGGCCCCAGGCGGAGGGTGATCCGCGCCGCCCCACCGCGCCCTCCCCACGCCCCCCACTCCGCCCCACCCGCCCTGACCTGCGTGTTTGTGGGCCGAAATGCCGTCGAAGCGGGATTGGAACTGTTGACGGTGGGGAAGAGTGGAGTACAGTGGGGCATCGTGGAGGAGGAGACTGCTCCACCGGGGCTTGGGAGGTGGGGCCGGTGTTCCTCGGCACGCACTCCCTGCGCCTCGATGAGAAGGGGCGGCTGTTCCTTCCGGCGAAGTACCGCGACGAACTGTCGGGGGGACTGGTGATCACGAAGGGCCAGGAGCGCTGCCTCTACGCCTTTCCCGTGGACGAGTTCCAGCGGGTCACCGAGAACCTCCGGACGGCGCCCGTCACCGCCAAGGCGGTGCGCGACTACAGCCGCGTCCTGTTCGCCAGCGCGTCCGACGAGGTCCCCGACAAGCAGGGACGGATCACCGTCCCGCCCGCCCTGCGCAAATACGCGGGGCTGGAGCGGGAGTGCGTCGTCATCGGGGCCAACACGCGCCTGGAGATCTGGGGCGCCGGCGCCTGGGCCGACTACGAGGCCGAGCAGGAGCAGGCGTTCGCGGAACTCTCCGAGGAGGTGTTGCCGGGGGTGCTGTGAGCAGCGGCGCCCGATCCCGATCTCACCACGGCCCCGCCTGGACCCCCGGCCTTCAGATGCGGACCGGTGCCAGCTGACGTGACTTCCCCGGCGCCAGGTGGCCCCCGCGTCTGAAGGCCCGTCCGGGCGCGGGCGGACGGGGGGACCGCCGCGGGCGGTACGCACGACGCAGGGGGAGCTGTGCTGATGGGGGACACCGACGCCGGGACGGGCGCCGGAGAGGACGGGCGCGCCGCGCACGTGCCGGTGATGCTGGAGCGCATCGCCGAGCTGCTGCGCCCGGCGCTGGAGGAGCCCGGCGCCGTCGTCGTCGACGGCACCCTGGGCCTGGGCGGGCACGCCGAGGCCCTGCTCGCCGCGCACCCGGGCCTGCGCCTGGTCGGCATCGACCGGGACACCACCGCCCTGGACCGCAGCCGCGCCCGCCTGGCCCCCTACGCCGACCGGGTGGAGTTCGCCCACGCCGAGTACGACGCCCTGCCCCGGGTCCTCGACGGCCTGGGCATCCCCGAGGCCCAGGCGGTCCTGCTCGACCTGGGCGTGTCCTCCCCCCAGCTGGACGAGGCCGGCCGCGGCTTCGCCTACTCCTACGACGCCCCCCTGGACATGCGGATGGACCGCACCCAGGGGCTCACCGCCGAGGAGGTCGTCAACGGCTACCCGGCCGCCGACCTCACCCGGATCCTGCGCGACTACGGCGAGGAGCGGTTCGCCGGGCGCATCGCCCAGGCGATCGTCCGCGAGCGCGCCGCCGCCCCCATCACCTCCACGCGCCGCCTGGCCGACCTCGTCCGCGAGTCGATCCCGGCGGCCACCCGCCGCACCGGCGGCAACCCCGCCAAGCGCACCTTCCAGGCGCTGCGCATCGAGGTCAACGGCGAGCTGTCGATCCTGGAGCGCGCGCTCCCGGCCGCGATCGACCGCCTGGCCGTGGGCGGGCGCATCGCCGTGCTGTCCTACCACTCCCTCGAAGACCGCATGACCAAGCGGGCGCTCGCGGCGCGGGCCAAGGACACCACGCCGCCCGACCTGCCGGTCCCCCTTCCCGACCGGCAGCCCGAGCTGCGCCTGCTGACCCGGGGCGGCGAGACCCCCGACGAGCAGGAGAGCGAGCGCAACCCCCGGGCCGCCTCGGCGCGCCTGAGGGCCGCCGAGCGGACGCGCCGGCGCTGAGCGGGCGCCGCCAGGACCGGTAGAGGGAGGGCAGGAGATGACCACGACCACCCGGGGCGCCACCCGCGGCGGGAGCGCGCCCGCAGGCGGCGCGCGCACCGGCCGTGCCGCCGCACCGACGCGCACCCGCCCGGCGGAGCGCGGGCAGGCCCCGCGCACCACCGGCACCGCCCGCGCGCCCCGCCGCCCGGCCGCACCGGCGCGCGCCCCGCGCATGCCGTTCGTGCTGCTGGTGCTGGGGCTGCTGGCCGGAGCGCTGATCAGCCTCCTGGCGCTGCGCACCGTGCTGGTGGAGGACTCCTTCACCATCGCGCGGCTGCAGGCCGAGAACAGCGAGCTGATCAACCGCCAGGAGAGCCTCCAGGAGGAGGTCGTCCACCTGGAGTCGCCCGAGCGGATCGCCCGCGAGGCCGAGGGCATGGGCATGGAGCAGGGCGAGGCCCCCGGCTTCCTCTACACCGACGAGGGCCGCGTCAGCGGCGAGGGCGGCGAGGGCTCCGGCGGGGCCTCCGGGGACGGCCGATGACGCCCGCCGCGCCCCGGGCGGGCGCGGCGCACGCACACCGGGGGCGCGGCCGCGCCGCGCTCCGGAGACACCGACACCGGGGACACGGAGAGGACGGCAGGTGAGAGCGAGTCGACGCCGCAGAGGCGGCAGAGGCGGAGCGGAGGGCCGCCGGTGAGCCCGTCCCGTGACGGGCGCCCCCGCGACCCGCGGCGGCCCGCGCGCGGCCCCGCGCCGCGCGGAGGGCGCCCCGACCGCCCCCGCGGCGCGGCCGCCCGCCCCCGCCGCCCCGCCGGCCAGGAGCCCCCGCGCCGCCGCCCCGCGACCCGGTCCCGGCCGGGCGGCGGCCCACCGCCCCCCTCGCCGCTGCTGCGGCGCCGGTTCCGCCGCGGCGACCCGCAGCGGCGGCTGCGCATCGCGGTGATGATCATGGCCGTGGTGATGGTGCTCTTCACCGGCCGCCTGGTCTACATCCAGGGCATCAACGCCGCCACCTACGCCGAGCAGGCCGCCGGGTCGCGCATGGCCACCATCGACATCCCCACCACCCGGGGCGCCATCACCGACGCCGACGGCTCCCCCTTCGCCCTGTCGGTGGAGGTGCGCACCGTCTTCGTCGACCCCGAGGAGATCCGCGACGACGAGCGCGACAAGGTCGTCTCCGAGCTGTCCTCCCGGTTCGACCTGGACCCCGACGAGGTGGCCGAGAAGGTCGACGCCGCCCCCGAGCGGTACAAGGTGGTCAAGCGCGAGGTGCCCCCGGACGACTGGGAGGACCTGTCCGAGCTGGGCCTGCAGGGGGTCGGCGCGCAGAAGGACTACAAGCGCGTCTACCCGGAGGAGTCCGGCGCCGCCGACCTGGTCGGGTTCGTCGGCTCCGACGGCGCCGGGCTGGAGGGGATGGAGGCCGTGCTGGACTCCACCCTGGCCGGGCGGCCGGGCAAGCAGCAGGTGGAGATGGGCGCCACCGGCACCCAGATCCCCATGGCCGGCGGGTACGCCCGGGAGCCGGTGCCCGGCAAGGACGTGCGGCTCACCCTCGACCAGGACGTGCAGTGGTACGCCCAGCAGGCGCTGGCCGAGCGCGCCGAGAAGCTCGGCGCCCAGGGCGGCAGCATCATCGCGATGCGCCCCACCGGCGAGATCGTGGCCATGGCCGACTACCCCACCTACGATCCCTCCGACATCGCCGACACCGACCCCGAGAACCGGAAGAACGGGGCGGTCTCGGAGGTGTTCGAGCCCGGCAGCACCAACAAGGTGATCACCGCCGCGGCGGCGCTGGAGGAGGGCAAGACCAGCCCGGAGACCGTGTACACGGTGCCCTACTCCATGGAGGTCTACGACCGCACGTTCAAGGACTCCCACGTGCACGACACCGAGCGGATGACGCTCAACGGCATCATCGCCCAGTCGTCCAACGTGGGCACCATCAAGGTGGCCCAGCAGCTCGGCGCCCAGGGGCTCTACGACTACCTGGGCAAGTTCGGGTTCGGCCGCCCGACCGGGCTGGACCTGCCCGGGGAGGAGTCCGGGGTGCTCAAGCACCCGGACGACTGGTGGGGCACCCAGCTGGCGTCGATCTCCTTCGGGCAGGGGCTGTCGGTGACCGCGGTGCAGATGGCCAGCGTGTACGCCACCATCGCCAACGACGGCGTGCGGGTGGAGCCCAGCCTGGTGGCGGGCACCGTCGACGCCGACGGGGAGTTCCAGCCCTCCGACGAGCCCCGCAAGGAGCGGGTGGTCAGCAAGGAGACCGCCGACGAGCTGAAGCTGATGCTGGAGGCCGTCACCGGGGACCAGGGCACCGCCACGCAGGCGCGGATCGACGGCTACCGGGTGGCGGGCAAGACCGGCACCGCCAACCGGGTCGACCCGGAGACCGGGCGGTACGAGAGCGGCAGCTACACGTCGATGTTCGTGGGCTTCGCGCCCGCCGACGACCCGGAGCTCATCGTCCAGGTGGTGCTGCACAACCCGCAGAAGGAGTACTACGGGGGCGAGGCCGCCGGGCCGCTGTTCCGGGACGTGATGTCGTTCGGGCTGAAGTCGCTGAAGATCCCGCCGTCGGAGACCGAGCCGCCCAACATCAAGCTGTTCGAGGACGAGTAGCGGCGCGGTGCCCGCCGGCCGGCGGCGGGCTCGGGGCCGGGGTCGGCCCTGGGCCCGTGGCGGGGCGGCCGCGTGCGTGTCCGGGGGAGGCCGGCCCCGTCGAGGCCCGCGTGGGCCCTGCTTGCGCGGGCCCGTGGTGGGCCTCCTCCGGAGCGGTCCCGGGGGCGTCCGCGGCGGCGCCGCGCGGTGGATTATCCGTGGGCCCCGGACAGCCGATAGCCTCTCGGCGTGCCACCTGTGATGCGACCCGACCACAAGCAGCTCCGCCCGCTCTCCGAGCTGGCCCGCCTCCTCGGCCCCGACGCGTTCGTCACCTGCGTCGACCAGGGCCTGGACGAGGAGGCCGCCGACCCCGGCGCGACGGTGATCACCGGGATCACCCACGATTCGCGCGCCGTGCGCCCCGGCGACCTCTACGCGGCCCTGCCGGGGACGCAGGTGCACGGGGCCGACTTCGCCGCCCAGGCGGCGGAGGCCGGCGCCGCCGCGATCCTCACCGACCCGGACGGCTACGACCGGGCGGCCGCCACCCGGCTGCCCGTGGTGACCGTGGCCGACCCGCGGTCGGTGCTGGGGGAGGTCTCCGCCTGGGTGTACGGCCACCCGGCCGACCGGATGCTGCTCATCGGCACCACCGGCACCAGCGGCAAGACCAGCGTCAGCTACCTGCTGGAGTCGGGGCTGCGCGCCGCGGGGGAGAAGCCGGGGCTGATCGGCACCGTGGAGATGCGGGTGGGCGGCGAGCGCGTCGAGTCCGCGCTGACCACGCCGGAGGCCACCGACCTGCACGGGCTGTTCGCGGCGATGCTGGAGCAGGACGTCGCGGCGACCGCCATGGAGGTCTCCAGCCACGCGCTGGCCCTGGGCCGGGTCGGCGGCACCACCTTCGACGTGGCGATCTTCACCAACCTGTCCCAGGACCACCTGGACTTCCACAGCGACCTGCGCGAGTACTTCGAGACCAAGGCGAAGCTGTTCACCCCGGGCTTCGCCAAGGTCGCCGTGGTCAACCGGGACGACCGGTTCGGGCGCGCCCTGGTGGACATGGTCGCCGCGGGTGGCGAGGTGCCGGTGACCACGTTCTCCTCGGAGGGGGACCCCGAGGCCGACTGGCGGGCGGTGGACGTGCGCCTGGGCTCGCGGGGCAGCACCTTCCGCGTGGTGGGCCCCGGCGGCGTGGAGCTGGAGGCGTCGGTGGGCCTGCCCGGGCCGTTCAACGTCTCCAACGCGATGGCGGCCATCGTCGGCCTGGTGGAGGCGGGGGTGCCGGTGCACACCGCGATCGAGGGCGTGGCGGCCGCGGCGGGCGTCCCGGGGCGCATGCAGCGCGTCGAGGCGGGCCAGGACTTCACCGCGATGGTGGACTACTCGCACAAGCCGGGCGCGATCGAGGCGGTGCTGGGGTCCCTGCGGGAGGTCACCGAGGGGCGGCTGACCATCGTGGTGGGCTGCGGCGGCGACCGCGACCGCTCCAAACGCCCGCTGATGGGCGAGGCGGCGGCGCGGCTGGCCGACGCGGTGGTGCTCACCGACGACAACCCGCGCAGCGAGGACCCGCTGGTGATCATCGGGTCGATGCTGGAGGGCGTGGCCAAGGTCGCGCGCGGGGAGCGGGCGCGCGTCACGGTCGAGCCGGACCGGGCCGAGGCGATCGCCCTCGCGGTCGACCGGGCGGGCCCCGGCGACGTGCTGGTCGTGGCGGGCAAGGGCCACGAGCGGGGCCAGAAGGTCCTCGACGAGGTGCTCCCCTTCGACGACACCCAGGTCCTGGAGGAGGCCATCCGCCACCGCCTGGCCAGGGAAAAGGACTGAGGTCGGCGGCCCTTGCCGCAGCGCTGTCGAGCGGCTGGGCTGGTACCCCACTCACGGACCCCGGCCGGGCGGCGGGCCGCCGGAGTGTCGGGTGGGAGGGCGGCGACGACGAAGGTCGGCGGCCCTCGGCGCAGCGTCGTCGGCCGTCCGGCGTGCGGGTGGTCGCCGTGATGGGCGGCGACGGCGACAGCCGTGCGGTTCCCCGGCCCTGCGTGCCGTCCGTCTGGTCGCTCGCGGTCCGGGTTGGCGGGCGGCTGGGCTGGTACCCCACTCACGGACCCTGGCCGGGCGGCGGGCCGCCGGAGTGTCGGGTGGGAGGGCGGCGACGACGAATGTCTGCGGCCCATGCCGCAGCGCCGTCGGCCGTCCGGCGTGCGGATCGTCGCTGGAAAGGGCGGCAATGGAGTGAGCGGGGCGGTTCCCGGGCGCTGCCTGCCGGGCGGTGGGCCCTCTCGGTCCGGGCAGTGGCGCGACCGGGTGGGCGAATGGCCAAGCGCGCTCGTGGCGC
>NZ_JAQFWQ010000156.1 GCF_027706725.1 Nocardiopsis endophytica | reverse complement strand
GGGGCCCTTGAGCGGGGTACCTGCCCAGCCGTCCGCCCAGAGCCTGAGGGGCCTGTCGCCCGGCAGGCAGGGTTGGGGGAACCGTTGACCTCTGGCCGCCGCGGCGGATGCGGCCGGGTTCCACGGCGGCGGGCGAGTGGTGGCGGAGGGCGGCGGGACGGCCGCCGTCCGGGAGCTGCTGCTGCGCGGCAAGGCGCGGGGGATCCGCACCTCGCCGACCATCGTCGTCGGCGGCCGGGCCCTGGCGGGCGCGCAGCCCGCCGAGGAGATCGCCGCGTTCCTGCGGCAGGCGCCGGGGGAGGGGCGGCGCCTGCCCGAGGAGGTGGAGCGCTACCGCCTCGCGGAGTCCCTGCTCTCAGCGCGCGACCCGCTCGGTGCCCTGGAACTGCTGGCGCCCGTCCTGGACGCCCACCCCGACGATCGGGGCGCGCGGTTCCTGGCGGCGCGGGCCTACTACGCCTCGGCCCAGCTCGGCCGGGCGGAGAAGGAGCTGCGGAGCATGGCGGCCGAGGACCCGGCGGACGCCTACGTCCAGCTCATGCTCGGCCGCACCCTCCAGCGCCAGGGGCGGGACGCCGAAGCCGGGCCCCACATGCGGATCGCGGGGAGCATGGAGCCCGAGTACGCCTGATACGGCAACGACGGGTTCAGGAGCGGCTTTCACACAAGGTCGCGGGGCTGCTGAGGGAGACCTGTCGTTGCAGTGCTAGACGGCCTCCCCGGGGACGGCCTCGTACGCCTGGCGGAGGTGGTCGACCAGGGGCAGGCGGTCGGTGAACGTGTGGGCGCCGATCGCCGAGACGGGGCGCACGCCCACGGCGGCGTTGGTGATGAAGGCGCCGTCCATCTCCGGAACCGCCTCCAAGGGGACCGGGACCGTGCGGTGGACGGCGCCCCCGGCCCCGTCGAGCAGGCGCATCGTGGTGCCCTGGAGGACGTCGCCCTCCGGCCACAGCACCTCGCCGCCTCGCGCGAAGCCGATGTTCCACGTCGCGCCCTCGGTGATACGGCCGGCGCGGTCGACGAACAGCACGTCGTCATGGCCGCCCAGCTGTGCGGCACGCCGCGCGTGCAGGGCCCCGGCCAGCGACGACGTCTTCACCGCCGGAAGCTCGCGTTCGTGTTCGCGGGTGTCCAGCGACAGCGGTGGCGCCGGGACCCCGGGCGCCGCGCGCGTGGACACGAGCAGCCGCGGACGCCCCAGGCGTGCGGGGACCCCCAGCTCCAGGGCCGGGTCGAAGACGGTCACCCGCACGACCACGGGCCCGTCCGCGCCGTCGGCGGCCTCCCGGACCCGGCGCCGGACCTCGTCCCGGTCGAGGGAGGCGCCCAACAGGGCCGCGCAGTCCGCCTCCAGGCGGTCCAGATGCAGCGACAGCCCCCGGACGCGCGCCCCCTCCACGCGCATCGTGGTGAAGTGCCCGTAGCCGTACAGCGCGAGCGTGGCCAGCTCCTCGGCCGTCGCCGGCCGACCGTCCAGCAGCATCATGGGGGCATCCTCGCACTCCTCAGGCGGGGGCGAGGCGTTCCAGGGCCTGGGCGGCGGAGAGCCGCCCCGCCGTGGTGAGGTCCATGTTGCCCAGCGAGACCTCGTGCACCGCCGGGTCGGCGGCGGCCACGCAGTCGGCCACCACGTGCACGGTGAAGCCGAGGTCGGTGGCGCTGCGCGCGGTCTGCTCCACGGTGAGGTTGGTGGCCACCCCGGTGATCAGCAGGGTGTCGACGCTGTGCGCGCGCAGCCGGTCGGGCAGGTCGGTGGCGGCCAGACCCGACAGGCGCTGGTTGTCGGAGACCTCGTCGCGGTCGCCGAGCGCGGCCATCTCCGGGATGAGCGCGGTGCCGGGCGCGTCGGGCCGGAACGACTCCTGGGCGTCGGCGACCGCGGACATGAACGCGGTGTTGCGCACGAGCGCGCCCTCGCCCTCCGGAACGGTGAAGCGGGTGAAGACGATGGGGACGCCCGCCGCGCGCGCGTCGTCGTGGAAGCGCACCGCGCGGTCGACGACTCCGGAGGCACGGACCGGTTCGGCCAGCATCCCGCCGAAGAAGCCCTCCGGCTTGATGACGTTGACCTGCCAGTGGAGCGCGAGAACGGCGGTGCGGGCCGGGAGAATGAGGGGTACGTCAGTCATGCACCGGATACTGCCACGAGCGCGGGAAACGCCCTAATGCGCGACGGCGCACCCCCTAACTCCCGACGGCGTACCCCGGAATGGACGGCCAGCGCACCGTCATGACCACCGACTCCTCCTCGGCGATCCAGGAGTGGTCCGTGCCCGGACCCCACACGACGTAGTCGCCCTGCTCGGCCAGGACCACGTCGCCGTCGGGGAACTTGAGCCGGAACCGCCCGCTGATCAGCACGAGGAGCGCGGTGCGCTTCTCCCCGACCGCCCACTCGGCCCGCTCGTCGCCGGGCGGGTGGGTGCCCCACTTGATCTCTACGTCGGTGCTGTGCCGCGGGTCGTCCTCGGGCTTGAAGTGCCCGAGCAGCCAGCCGCGGTCCATGGGCGCGTCCGCGCCGGCGTTGCCCACGTGGACCCCGTCGGGCGCGGGACGGCCGCCGGGCGCGGGACGGTCTGAAGCGTTCTCGATCACGGACGACGAGGGTAGCCGCAGGGGCCTGTGGACGGCGCACCGCCGCCTCCCCGCCTGTCGTGCGGGGGCGGCATGATGGGGAGGGGAACCGAGTCAGTGGAGGGGCCCGTGGGCGGTGCGAGGGGTGCGCAGGGCGGCCAGGGGTACCGGCCGGCCGAACTGGAGGGCGTCCTCGAACGCGTGACCTTCGCCAACGAGGAGACCGGCTACACCGTCGCCAAGGTCGACACCGGCCGCGGCGCGAACGACCTGACCACCGTGGTCGGCGCGCTGCTGGGCGCCCAGGTGGGCGAGTCGCTGCGGATGCGCGGGCGGTGGGGCTCCCACCCGCAGTACGGCCGCCAGTTCAGCGTCGAGGACTACACCACGGTGCTGCCCGCGACCGTCCAGGGCGTGCGGCGCTACCTGGGCTCCGGGCTGATCAAGGGGATCGGGCCGCGCCTGGCCGAGAAGATCGTCGACCACTTCGGCGCCGGGGCCCTGGAGGTCATCGAGAACGAGCCCGAGCGCCTCATCGAGGTGCCAAAGCTCGGCCCCAAGCGCACCAGGCGCATCACCGAGGCCTGGGAGGAGCAGAAGGCCATCAAGGAGGTCATGGTCTTCCTCCAGGGCATCGAGGTCTCCACCTCGCTGGCGGTGCGCATCTACAAGAAGTACGGCGACGCCTCCATCGGGGTGGTGCGCGGCGAGCCCTACCGGCTGGCCACCGACGTGTGGGGCATCGGCTTCAAGACCGCCGACACCATCGCCCAGGCGGTGGGCATCCCGCACGACAGCCCCGACCGGGTCAAGGCCGGGATCCAGTTCACCCTGTCCGAATCGACCTCGGAGGGCCACTGCTACCTGCCCGAGGAGCGGCTGATCGCCGACGCCGTCAAGATCCTCCAGGTCGACCCGGGACTGGTCATCGAGTGCCTCGGAGAGCTCGTGGCCGAGGAGGGGGTGCTCACCGAGAAGGTGCCCGGCCCGGAGGGCGGGCCCGTCACCGCCGTGTACCTGGTGCCGTTCCAGCGGGCCGAGGCCTCGCTCGCCGGGCAGCTCCGCACGCTGCTGGAGCACCCGGCCGACCGCATGCCCGCCTTCGCCGGCGTCGACTGGGACGCGGCGCTGGGCTGGCTGCGCCGCCGCACCGGCGCCGAGCTCGCCCCCGAGCAGGAGGAGGCGGTCAAACTCGCCCTCACCCGCAAGGCCGCCGTGCTCACCGGCGGCCCCGGCTGCGGCAAGTCCTTCACCGTCGCCTCGGTCATCACGCTGGCCGCGGCCAAGGGCGCCAAGATCGTGCTGGCGGCGCCCACCGGCCGCGCGGCCAAGCGGATGACCGAGCTGACCGGGCACGAGGCCTCCACCGTGCACCGGCTGCTGGAGCTCAAGCCCGGCGGCGACGCCGCCTACGACCGGGACAACCCGCTCGACTGCGACCTGCTGGTGGTCGACGAGGCCTCCATGCTCGACCTGCTGCTGGCCAACAAGCTGGCCAAGGCGGTCCCGCCCGGCGGCCACCTGCTGCTGGTCGGCGACGTCGACCAGCTGCCCTCGGTCGGTGCCGGCCAGGTCCTGCGCGACCTGCTGGAGGAGGGCTCGCCCGTGCCGGCGGTGCGGCTGACCCGGGTGTTCCGGCAGGCGCAGCAGTCGGGGGTGGTCACCAACGCGCACCGGGTCAACGCCGGGGAGCCGCCGCTGCTGCAGGGCATGGACGACTTCTTCCTGTTCCCCTGCGACGACGCAGAGGAGACCGCCGAACTCACCGTGGACGTGGTCGCCCGCCGCATCCCGCGCCGCTTCGGGCTGGACCCGCGGCGGGACGTGCAGGTGCTCGCGCCGATGCACCGCGGCCCGGCGGGCGCGGGCAACCTCAACACGCTTCTGCAGAACGCGCTGACGCCGCCGCGCGAGGGGCTGGCCGAGCGCCGGTTCGGCGGCCGGGTCTTCCGGGTGGGCGACAAGGTCACCCAGGTCCGCAACAACTACGACAAGGGCGCCAACGGGGTCTTCAACGGGACGCTCGGCCAGGTGACCGGCATCGACAGCGTCGAGCAGCGGGTGAGCGTGCGCACCGACGAGGACGAGGACGTCGGCTACGACTTCGCCGAGCTGGACGAGCTGGCGCACGCCTACGCGATGACCGTGCACCGCTCCCAGGGCAGCGAGTACCCGGCCGTGGTGGTGCCGGTGACCACGAGCGCGTGGATGATGCTGCAGCGCAACCTGCTCTACACCGCCATCACCCGGGCCAAGCGGCTGGTGGTGCTGGTGGGGTCGCGGCGGGCGGTGGCCCGCGCGGTGCGCTCGGCGGCGGCCGGGCGGCGGTTCACCGGGCTGGCGCACCGGCTGCGCACGGAGAATTCCGCCGGATAACGGGGCCTACGGGAGGATTGTCGTCGAATGGCACCCGTGTTCGGTTTCAACATCGCGCATTATCGGGCTGCCGGTAAATCCGGGGAAATTTCGTCCTTGTCGACAACAGAACCGACCGGTAGTTTTCCCTACGGTGGAGCCGGTGGCCCGGCGGGCAGGATCCCCTCTCCGACCCGTCGCACTCCTCCACCCGGGACCGTGCCCGAACCCCCTCCCGGGCGCGGTCCCGCCCGCGTTTTCCGCGTTTGGGCCCCAAGACGGCCCAGGGCTGAATAGGCTCCCCTTATGAGGCCGAAACCGGCGGCGCGGACGCCACCCCTCTCGTGCGGACGGCCGGGCGCGCCACGGCCTCGGACCATTCGGGGCGTGCCCGCTGCGCCGACTCTCCTCCCCGCCCCGGCGGGGGGCCGAGGCAACGCCGACCCCAATGGACGCTGACGCTCTTTCCACTCCCCCCGGAGAGCGTCGGCCCCCCTCGGGCGCCGGCACCCGCCGGCGCCCGAGGGCCTAGGGCTCGACCACGGCCCGACGGGCGCTCGCACGGGGCCCGTCCAGGGCCTGTCCAGGGCTCGTCCGGGACCCGTCTAGGGCTCGCCGTCCCGGGTGCGGTGCAGGAGCACCTTCCCGCAGGTCACCGCCAGCCCGGAGGCCTCGCCGCCGAAGGAGAAGTCCAGCCGCATGGAGTCCTCATCGTGGTCGGACCCCACGTCGGCCACCTCGGCCCCCGGCCACGGGGCGGCCCCCTCGTCGAAGAAGCTGAAGTCGGTGACGCCCTCCAGCACCAGGGTGTAGGTGAGGGCGGGGACGGCCCCCGCGGGCGAGCGCAGGGAGAGCGTCACGCTGTGGCCCGGAACGTCCACCCAGGTCCCTTCGAGCGAACAGCCCTTGAGGGCGTTGAGAGCCGACATGCGCACTCCTTCGGTCGCGTCAGGCGCGTCGCCGTCACACCGGGGCCCGTGCCTTACGCGTGCCCCGAACCCTTCGATCCCACACGGCGGCGGCCGGTTCCGGGCGCCCGCTCCGGACGCGCACCCGGCCCCCGCTGGAGTAGCGTTGTCGACCGTGACTCGGACACAGGACGGCGGCCCAGCCGCGACCCAGATCGTCGTCGGCGCCGCGATCATCCGCGGCGGCATGCTGCTCGGTGCCCAGCGCGCGGCCCCCGCGAAGCTGCGCGGCCGGTGGGAGCTGCCCGGGGGCAAGGTCGACCCGGGCGAGGCCGCGACCGACGCGCTGGTGCGCGAATGCCGTGAGGAGCTGGGCGTGGAGATCGCGCTGGGCGAGCGGCTCGGCGGCGACGTCGCGATGCCGGTGCGGCCGGAGGGGCCCAGGGCCGTGCTGCGGGTGTGGGCGGCCCGGATCGTCGAGGGGGAGCCGCGGGCCCTTGAGCACCTGGCGCTGCGGTGGCTCGGCCCCGGGGAGCTGGACGAGGTGGACTGGCTCCCCGCCGACCTTCCGTTCCTCGGGGAGGTCCGACCGCTCCTGGAGCGCGACGGCGCCGCACCCCTGGCCTGACCCGGGGCCTGACCAGGGGGTCCGCCCCGGCCCCTGCCCCGGAGCCCGGCCCATTGCCTGACCGGGGCCGGGCGACCGGCTAGGCCTTCCCCTCGACCGCCTTGGACAGGTCCTCGGTGACGCCGTCCATGACCCAGGGGATGCTGAGCGGGTTGGGCGAGGAGATGGCCATCGACTCCGCGTGGTCCTCATAGCCGACGAACCCGCCGTCCTTGACGGCCCTGACGCGTCCGAAGACGCCGCTGTCCTCAAGGGTCTCGCGGTCCTCGGGGGTGTTGAACCACATCACCAGCACGTCGGCGTCGATGTCCTCGGCGTTCTCCTGGCTGATGGTGCCGTAGAAGGCGTCCTTCTCGGCGTCGATGTCCTCCAGGAACGGGGCCGGGGTGAGGCCGAGCTGCTCCAGCAGGGCGTTGCGCGGGTCGCCGTTGATGTAGAAGCCGAGCTCGCCGGTGTCGGGCATCAGGGTGCCCGCGGCGAAGGTGGCGCCCTCGAACTCCGGGTGCTCCTCGACCAGGCCGTCCAGGTAGGACTCGGTGTCGGCGACCACCTTGTCGGCGTCGTCGGGCCTGCCCACGGCCTCGCCGATCGTGCGCACCTCGTCCTGCCAGGGCGTCATCCACGGCTGGTCGAGGTAGGGGACGGTCGGGGCGACGCCGGAGAGCTGCTCGTACTCGTCCTTCTCCATCCCCGACTGCACGCCCAGGATGAGGTCGGGCTCCAGAGCCGCGATCTCCTCGACGGGCAGGCCGTCGTCGGTGTTGATCAGCTCGGGCTTCTCCCCGCCCAGCTCCTCGATCTTCTCCAGGTCCCAGGGCAGGTACCCGTCCTCGTCCCCGGCGTAGGTGGAGGCGGCCATGCCGACCGGGACGATGCCCATCTCCAGCAGGGCGGCCTCGTCGGACCAGCCGACGGTGACGATGCGCTCGGGTTCGGCGCCGATCTCGGTGGAGCCGAAGGCGTGGTCGACGGTGACCGTCTTCCAGTCGCCGCCGCCCTCGGCCTGCGGGTCGGCGGTTCCGGAGGTGCAGGCGGTGGCGGCGAGCGCGGTCGCCGAGGCGAGCGCGGCGGCGCGGGCGGTCAGCCCGGCGCGGCGGGACGGGGTGGCGGACATGCAGGATCCCTCGTCGTTCTCGGGTGCGGCCCCGGGGGCGGGACGCGGCGGACGGAGGCGCGCCCGGACCGGCACGCCTTGGTTAGGCGCGCCTATCCTAAGTCCGAAATATGGAGGGTTGTCCAGTGGGGGGTGTCCGAGAGCACCCCGCCGACCTGCCCGTTTCCCGTGGTAACCGGCGCAAGCGCCTAAACTGGATTCCGGCCGCGGGTGTCGCGGTTGTACCCAGTGAATGAGAACGAGACTTTTCGCATGTCCAGCGCTACTACCGCTGAGGGCTCCGCACGCCGCACCGACCTCCGCAACGTCGCCATCGTCGCCCACGTCGACCACGGCAAGACCACGCTCGTCGACGCCATGCTGTGGCAGTCGGGGGCCTTCCGCGCCAACCAGGACGTCGATGAGCGCGTCATGGACTCCAACGACCTGGAGCGCGAGAAGGGCATCACCATCCTCGCGAAGAACACGGCGGTGCACTACACCACGCCCGAGGGCGAGGACGTGGTCATCAACATCATCGACACCCCCGGCCACGCCGACTTCGGCGGCGAGGTCGAGCGGGGGCTGTCCATGGTCGACGGGGTCGTCCTGCTGGTCGACGCCAGCGAGGGCCCACTGCCCCAGACCCGCTTCGTGCTCCGCAAGGCGCTGGAGGCCAAGCTCCCGGTCATCCTGTGCATCAACAAGGTGGACCGGCCCGACAGCCGCATCGCCGAGGTCGTGGACGACGTCTACGAGCTCTTCATCGACCTGGGCGCCGACGAGTCCCAGATCGAGTTCCCGATCGTCTACGCCTGCGCGCGCGACGGCAAGGCCTCGCTCGAGCGCCCCGAGAACGGCGGTGTGCCCGACAACGACGACCTCACCCCGTTCTTCCGCACCCTGCTGGACAACGTCCCGGCGCCCGAGTACGCCCCGGGCGCGCCGCTGCAGGCGCACGTGACCAACCTGGACGCCTCGCCGTTCCTGGGCCGCCTGGCGCTGTGCCGGGTGCGCCAGGGCGAGATCCGCAAGGGCCAGCAGGTGGCCTGGATCCGCGCCGACGGCTCGGTCCAGCAGGTCAAGGTCACCGAGCTGCTGATGACCGAGGCGCTGGAGCGCAAGCCCGCCGAGCAGGCGGGCCCCGGCGACATCATCGCCATCGCGGGCATCCCCGACATCATGATCGGCGAGACGCTGGCCGACCCGGAGGACCCGCGGCCGCTGCCGCTGATCACCGTGGACGAGCCGGCCATCTCGATGACCATCGGCACCAACACCTCGCCGCTGGTCGGCAAGGTCAAGGGCGGCAAGGTCACCGCGCGCCTGGTCAAGGACCGCCTCGACCGCGAGCTGGTCGGCAACGTCAGCCTGCGGGTGCTGCCCACCGACCGCCCCGACGCCTGGGAGGTGCAGGGCCGCGGCGAGCTGGCGCTGGCCATCCTGGTCGAGCAGATGCGCCGGGAGGGCTACGAGCTGACCGTCGGCAAGCCGCAGGTGGTCACCCGCGAGATCGACGGCAAGCTGCACGAGCCGGTCGAGCGCCTGACCGTCGACGCGCCCGAGGACTACATGGGCGCCATCACCCAGCTGCTCAACGTGCGCAAGGGCCGTATGGAGCAGATGACCAACCACGGCACCGGCTGGGTGCGGATGGACTGGCTGGTCCCCTCGCGCGGGCTCATCGGGTTCCGGACCGAGTTCCTCACCGAGACCCGCGGCACCGGCATCGCGCACCACGTCTTCGAGGGCTTCGAGCCCTGGGCGGGCGAGCTGCGCACGCGGGCCAACGGGTCGCTGGTGGCGGACCGGTCCGGGCAGGCCGTCGCCTTCGCCATGTTCAACCTGCAGGAGCGCGGCGTGCTGTTCGTCGAGCCGGGCACCGAGGTGTACGAGGGCATGATCGTCGGTGAGAACTCGCGCATGGACGACATGGACGTCAACATCACCAAGGAGAAGAAGCTCACCAACATGCGCTCGGCCACCGGCGACGAGCTGGTGCGCCTGGTCCCGCCGCGGAAGCTGTCGCTGGAGCAGGCGCTGGAGTTCTGCCGCGAGGACGAGTGCGTGGAGGTCACGCCCGACGCCGTGCGCATCCGCAAGGTCGTGCTCGACCAGAAGGAGCGCGGGCGCATCGCGGCGCACAAGAAGCGCGGCTGATCGCGTCTGACCGCGTCTGACCGCCCGCGCGGATGGGCGGGTGTGCTCCGCGTTGATCTCGGGAGGAATGACGCTACCGGCCCGCTTTCAGGGGCACTTTTCCCGAGATCAACGACGCGGGGGCCGCTGAGGGTCAGGGGTCGCGCGGGACCAGGCGGAACACGCGCGGCTCCCGGCCCGAGCGGGAGGCGTAGGACTCGTAGGGCCACATCTCGTTGAGGCGGGCCCAGGCCGCTTCCCGCTCCTCGCCGGTGATCAGCACGCCCCGGACCGGGATGTCGGTGCCCCGGTAGTTGGCCACCGCATCCGGGTGCGCGAGCAGGTTCCCCGTCCAGGCGGGGTGCTTTTCGCGCCCGAAGTTGCTGCCGACCACCAGGAAGGTGCGCGGGGTGCGCTCCCGTTCGGGCAGGCACGCCACGGGGGCGCTGCGCGGCGCGCCGCTGCGCTGCCCGGTGGTGGTCAGCATGAGGCTGGGCACGGCCCAGCGCGCGATCTGCACGCGGCCGCCGGTGAGCCGGTGCAGCAGGCGGTCCAGGCGCGGCAGCACGGGCGGGGCCAGGCGGGCGAACACCGGTGAGGCGGCCGCCCTGCGCGCCGTGCGCAGCAGCGCGGCGCGCACGGGGCCGGCGGGGCGGCGCGGCGGTGGGTTCGGGGGCACGGTCGCGGGTCCCTTCTGCAGGGGGCGTGCGCGCCTTCCAACCTAGCGCCCGCTTGGCATGGCGGGAAGGCCCCGTCCCCCGGCGCGGCGGGGGCGCCGGACACTTCCACCCGGAAGTCCAGGTTGGGCCAGAGGCCATGAATCCTCGGCAACGCGTGGCATTCGCGGACCGCCGACTCTAGCCTGAGGGGGCAGGGCCCCCGTGCCTCCGGGTGTGTGGGCCCCCGACCAGGGTCCGGAGGAACCAGTCCATGGCACAACCGCACGCCGTCGTGGTCGGGGCGGGCGTCGGCGGCCTCGCCGCCGCCGCTGCGCTGGCCCGCACCGGGTGCGCGGTGACCGTGTTCGAGAAGGCGCCGGTGCTGGACCCGGTCGCCGCCGGGCTCGCGCTGGCGCCCAACGCGCTGCGCGCCCTGGACGCCCTGGACGCCGGCGAGGAGGTGCGCAAGCGCTCCGCGCCGCACGGCATCGCCGCCATCCGGAGCCGGAACGGCCGGTGGCTGCTGCGCACCGGGCCGCACGAGACGCAGGTGCGCTACGGCGACGCGGTCTCGGTGCTGCGCTACGCCGACCTGGTGGACGTGCTGCTGCAGCGCCTGCCGCCCGGGGCGCTGCGCACGGGGTCGGCCGTGACCGCGGTGGAGCCGGGCACCACGCGGCAGCCCGCCCGGGTCGCCACCGAGACCGGGGACGTCGCCGCCGACCTGGTCGTGCTGGCCGACGGGGCGCGCTCGGCGCTGCGCGGCGAGCTGTTCCTGGAGCACCCCGGCGCCGTCTACGCCGGGTTCGCCTGCTGGCGCGCGGTGGTGCCGTGGCGCCCGGAGGACCCGCTGGACTTCGGGGAGACCTGGGGCAGGGGCGGCACCGCCGGGGTCCTCCCGCTCAGCGGGGACGAGGTGTACTGCTACGTCACCGGGAACGTGCCCGCGGGGGAGAGGGCCGCCGACGAGCGGGCCGAGGCGGTCTCCCGGGTGGAGGACTGGCACGAGCCGCTGGCCGACCTGTTCGCGGCGGCCCGTCCCGAGGCGGTGGTGCGCAGCGACGTCTGGCACGTGGACACCCCGCTGCCCGCCTACCACAAGGGGCGGGTGGCGCTGGTGGGGGACACCGCGCACGCGATGACGCCGAACCTGGCGCAGGGCGCGTGCCAGGCGATCGAGGACGCGGTGGTGCTGGCGCACCACGCCAGCGGGTCGATGGCCTACGTGCCGACGGCGGTGCAGTCGTACACGGCGTCGCGCCTGCCACGGACGGCGGCCCTGGTGCAGAGGTCGGCCCAGTTGGCGGAGGCGGTGCAGAACGACTCCCCGGTGCTGACGGGGTTGCGGGACACCGCCGCCGGACTGGTGGGCAAGGTGGCGCCGTGGCAGCTGGCGCGGTACACGCGTCCGGTGGACGACTGGCGCCCTCCGGGGGAGCCGCGCACCGCCGATCGCTGAGGGGCCGACGCGTGCTCAGCGCCCGCTGGGCCGTTCCGCCCCTCGCGCACCGAAGAGGGTCCCCACCAGGTCCTCCGCGTCTGCGTAGAGCTCGTCGTATCCCGGGGGAGAGGCCGCGCCCGACCCGGCGAGGGAGTCGAACGCGATGCCGTCGCACCAGGCGATGAACGAGCGTGCGTGCCGTGCGGGGTCCTGTGAACCCACGGCGCGCAGGACGTCCTCGGCCAGCGCGCGGTACCGCGCCCCGAGTCCGTCGTAGACCCGGCGCAGTTCCGGCCGCCTCGTCGCCTCAAGGGCCAGTTCGAAGCGGGCGAGGGTGCGCTCGGCGGCCTCGGTGATGGTGAAGTGCGCGAACCCCGCGAACAGGTGCGCGACCGACGCGGCGTCCGGCGGGGGAGCCGCATCCGGCCTGAGGCCAGGGCCCATGGCGCTGAGCACCTCGTCCTCCTCGGCGGCCATGCGCTCCACCGCCACCTGCAGCAGGCGCGCGCGGGTGCGGGCGTAGTACGAGGTCGACCCGGGGGGGAGGCCGGCCTCCCGGTCCACCGCTCGGTGTGTGAGCCCGCGCAGGCCCTCCCGGGCGATGAGGGCGACCGCCGCCCGCCCGATGACCGCGTCGCGCGGCCGTTCCGTTCCGTTTCCGGCCACCGGTCCCCCTTCTGGTCCACTACGGATGTAGAGTACCGTCACTACAGGTGTAGAGGGAGGCGGTCATGGGCGGACGGACGGCGATCGTGGCGGGCGCGGGCATCGGCGGGCTGGCGGCGGGGTGCGCCCTGGCCCGACGCGGCTGGCGGGTCCGGGTCCTGGAGCGGGCCGAGGAGATCCGGCCGGTCGGCGCGGGCCTGGGGGTGGCGCCGAACGCGCTGCGCGCCCTGGACGTCCTGGGGCTGGGGGACCCGGCGCGGACCCGGGCGCTGCGGGGCGGGGGCGGCATCCGGGCGGCGTCGGGCCGGTGGCTGATGCGCACCGACCAGGACGCGGTGCGCCGGCGCTTCGGTGACGAGCTGGTGGTGCTGCGCCGCTCCGACCTGGTCGGACTCCTCGCCGGGGCGCTCCCGGAGTCGGCGCTGCGGACCGGCGCGCGGGTCGTCTCGGTAGCCCCGGGTCGTGCCGGACGCCTCGCGCAGGTGAAGGTCGAGGGGGTGGACGGAGGAGGGAGCGAGGTCCTGGAGGCCGACCTGGTGGTGGCGGCCGACGGCATCGACTCGGCGGTCCGGCGGGAGCTGTTCCCCCGCCATCCGGGGCCGGTCCACTCGGGCGCCACGTGCTGGCGGCTGCTGACCCGGCCGGAACCCCCGGTCGGCGAGGCCGCCGAGATCTGGGGGCGGGGGCACTGCGCGGGGATCATGCCCTTGAGGGACGGGTCCGTCTACGCCTACCTGGTCGCCCCGGCCCCCGAGGGCGGCAGGGCGGAGGGCGGCGAGAGGCGGGCGCTGCTGGAGGCCTTCGGCGACTGGTGCGATCCGGTCCCCAGGGTCATCGAGTCCGCCCCGGAGGAGGCGCTCATCCGGGGCGACCTGCGGTGGCTGGCCACCCCGCTGCCCGAGTACCACCGGGGCCGCGTCGCGCTGCTCGGGGACGCCGCCCACGCCATGCTCCCGTACCTGGGGCAGGGGGCGTGCCAGGCGATCGAGGACGCGGTGGAGCTGGCACACGCGGTGGGGCCGGGGGGTTCCGAGGGGGCGGGGGGTTCCGAGGCGTCGGTGAACGTGCCCGACGCCCTCGCCGCCTACTCGGCATCGCGCGCTCCGAGGGCGAATGCGGTGGCCGCGGCATCGGCGCGGGCGGAGAGGGTGACGCGGATGCGCTCCCGAGCGGGGGCGGCGGTGCGTGACGCGGGCCTGGCGGCGGCCTCGCGGATCACCCCGGCGGTGTTCATGCGCCAGTTCGAGCGCACCTTCGGATGGGAACCCCCGAAGGACTGACCCCCGCACCACGTGCACGAAGCGCCGGGCGGAGCGACGACGAAGGTCGGCGGCCGTGCCGGTAGCGCTGTCGGGTGCCGGGCGTGTGAGTGGTCACCGTGGAGGGCGGCGACGGCGAGAGCGGGGCGGTTCCCGGGCGCTTCCTGCCGTCTGTCCGGCTTCTCACGGTCCAGGCGGTCGGGCGGCTGAGTAGGTACCCCGCTTCAGGGCCCCGGCCGGGCGCCGGGCTGACAGGGCGTGGGGCGGTGAGCGGCGACGAGGAGAGGCCGGCGGCCCGCGTCGCAGCGCTGTCGGGTGCGGCGCGTGTGCGTGGTCGCCGTGCGGCGGCGACGGCGAGAGCCGGGCGGTTCCCGGGCCCTGCCTGCCGGGCGGTGGGCCGCTCGCGGCCCGGGTGCTTGGGCGGCTGAGCAGGTACCCCACTCAAGGGCCCCGGCCGGGTGGCGGGCCGACAGGGCGTGGGGCGGAGAGCGGCGACGAGGAGAGGCCGGCGGCCCGCGTCGCAGCGCTGTCGGGTGCGGCGCGTGTG
>NZ_JAQFWQ010000155.1 GCF_027706725.1 Nocardiopsis endophytica | reverse complement strand
CCCGGACCGCGAGGGGCCCGCCGCCCGGCAGGCAGGGCCCGGGAACCGCCCCGCTCTCTCCGTCGCCGCCCTCCACGGCGACCATCCGCGCGCGCCGTGGCCGACAGCGCCGGCGTTAACGTCGCCGACGCTGGTCGTTGTCCTCGCCCAACCCCGCCACCGCCCTCGGGATGCCGTCCCACAGGTCCGTCGCCGAGATCGCGGCGCCCTGTCTCGCCTCGACGGCCGCCCGGCCGTGGACCTGGGCCGCGCACACCGCCGCCTCGTGGGCCGGTAGGCCCGCCGCCAGGAGCGACCCCGCGATGCCCGCCAGCACGTCGCCGCTCCCGGCCGTCGCCAGCAGCGGCGTCCCGGCGGTGGCCGCCGCCACCGGGCGGCCCGGGGTCGCCACCAGGGTCGTCGACCCCTTCAGCAGCACCGTGCACCCGAACCGCTCCGCCGCCCGGCCGACGTGCTCCAGGCGGCGCGCCTCCACGTCGGCCCGGTCCGCCCCCAGCAGCCGCGCCAGCTCCCCCGCGTGCGGGGTGAGCAGGGTCGGCGCCTCCCGCCCCGACGGGTCGGCCTCCTCCCGCGCGACCAGGGTGAGCGCGTCGGCGTCCGCCAGCACCGGGACCCCCGACGCGAACACCCCCCGCAGCTCCTCCGCCGCCGGGCCGTCCGTCCCGCGCCCCGGCCCGATCACCCACGCCGCGACCCGCGCCCCCGGGTCCGCCCGGCCGACCACCGCCTCCGGCCAGCGGTCCAGCACCCGCGACGCCACGGGCTCGGCCCCCAGGTAGCGCACCATCCCCGTCCCGGTGCGCAGTGCCCCGCCCGTGCACAGCACCGCCGCCCCCGGGTAGGCCTCCGACCCGGCGGCCACCCCCAGCACACCGCGCCGGTACTTGTCGTCGTCGCGTCCTGGCCCGGGGAGCAGGGACGCGACGTCCCCGTCGTCGAAGGCCTCCAGCACCGGCTCGGGCAGGTCCGGCCCGAGTCCGATGTCGGCCAGGACGACCCGCCCCGCGTGCCCGGCCCCCGGGTCGACGAACAGGCCCGGCTTTCCGGTGCCGAAGCAGACCGTGGTGTCGGCGCGCACCGCCTCGCCCTCCACCCGTCCGGTGTCGGCGTCCACGCCGCTGGGCAGGTCGACCGCCACCACCGGCGCCCCCGCCTCCCGCGCCGACACCGCCAGGCGCGCGTGCGGCGGGCGCAGGCCGCCGCGCCCGCCGATGCCCACCAGGCCGTCGACGACCAGGTCCGCGGCGCCGATCTCCCTGTCCGCCCGCTCCGGCTCCTCGTCGGGGCGCCAGGCCCGCCCCCCGGCCGCGCGCAGCGCCGCCAAGCCCCCTTCGTGGGTCTTCGACCCGGCGAGCAGCGCACTGACCCGGGCACCGCGGCGGGCGAGGTCCGCCCCGGCGTACAGCGCGTCCCCGCCGTTGTCTCCGCTGCCGACCAGGAGCACCACCCGCGCGCCGTACACGCGCGGAAGGGTGCGCGCGCACACCACCGCCAGCGTGGCCGCCGCCCGCGCCATCAGCGCCCCGTCGGGCAGGCGCGCCATCAGCGCGCCCTCCGCCGCCCGTACGGTCTCCACCGTGTGCGCCCTGCGCATCCGCTCCTCCGTCTCACCCGTCTCCGGCCGTCTCCCGTCCGGGACCCGACCCCCAGGAGCATGCCCCGCTCGGCGCCGCCCGACCCCGCGAGGGCCTGTCACCGGGCACCGGACACGGCTGATTTACTTGCCTGAAGGCCCGCGAAACCGAGCACCACGGGACGGCACAGGACACACCCGCATGACCTCGACCGATGAACGCACCGCGACCGGCGACGCGCTCGCCGAACGCGTCACCCACCTGCAGAACGCCATGCACAAGCTCGGCGCGGACGTCATCCGCCTGCAGACGCAGCTCGCCGACGTGGCCGCGGCCCGCCCCGAGGAGGAGCCGGACCCGGGCGAGGCGCCCGCGCCGTTCATCTTCAACATGTCCCGGGAGGCCTACAAGGCCGAGCTGGCCGCCCTGGTCCGCTGGGTGGACGGCTTCCTGGTCCCGGTCTACGTCGGCGACGCCGCCGCCTGGTGCCCCGCCTGGTGGGAGCACCACGAGGCGGTCGGCCGCCTGCACGCGCTGCGCCTGGCCTACACCGAGCTGGCCGACACCGCCTCCGCCGGGGCGTCCGGTCCGGCCCGCTGGCACGCCGAGCACCTCGACCCGCTGCTGGCCCGGCTGCTCGCCGACGACGGCCCGTTCTCCGGCTGCCTGGGCGGGGCCGGGCACGTGGAGCGCCGGCGGCCCGCGCCCCGGGCGGCCGCCCTACAGGCGGATCAGGTGCGGGACGAAGGATGACGTGTCGTCGGTGATGAGGTTCGCGGTCTCCCGGATGCCCAGGCCCGCCGACCCCTCGCCGACCACCCAGGCCCCCAGCACCGGGTGCTGCCCCTCGAAGGACGGCAGCGGCGCGAACTCCTGGTAGACGTACCCCTCGGCCCCGTAGTCGCCGGGCCTGCGCTCCAGCTCGCCGCCGGGCACGGTGATGGCCATGCTCGCCCCCTCCCGCCCCAGCAGCGGCTTGGCGACGTAGGCGTCCATGCCGCCGGGGTCGCCCAGCCGCGCGGGCAGCAGGTTGGGGTGCCCCGGGTACATCTCCCACAGCACCGCCAGCAGGGCCTTGTTGGACAGCACCATCTTCCACACCGGCTCCACCCACGCGGTGGTGTCCAGGTTCTGCAGCACCAGCGCCCCGAACCGGTCGTGGATCAGCCACTCCCAGGGGTACAGCTTGAACGCCGACCGGATGCGCTGCTCGTCCAGGTCGACGAAGGCCTGCTCCCCTTGGTGCCAGCCCACGTCCTCCAGGGCGGTCTCGCGGGTGGCCAGCCCCGCGGCGCGCGCCGTCTCCTCCAGGTAGGCGGTGGTGAGCGCCTCCTCGCCGGTCTCGTCCTCGCTGGTCCAGGCGAAGTGCACCCGCTCCCCCGGCAGCCGCGGCGCGATCCGCGCCCAGCGCTCCACCAGCCGCTCGTGCACCGAGTTCCACTGGTCCTGGCCGGGGTGGACGTCCTGCATCCAGTGCCACTGCACGACGGCGGCCTCCACCAGGGCGGTGGGGGTGTCGGCGTTGTACTCCAGCAGCTTGGCGGGGCCGCTCCCGTCGTAGACGAGGTCGAAGCGCCCGTACAGGTAGGGGTCGCCGCGCCGCCACGAGTCCCGGATGAACGGCGCCGCCCAGTCGGGGATGCCGAAGTCGGCGTACCGCTTCTCGGCGACGACGTACTCCACCGCCTCCAGGCACATGCGGTGCAGCTCCTCGACGGTCCGCTCGAGCGCGAGGACCTCCTCCATCGCGAACTCGTAGTGCACCGACTCGTCCCAGTAGGGCCGGGTCAGGTGCTCGGGGTGCACCGAGACGTGGAACCCGAGCCCCTGCTCCTCGACGATGTCGGGCCAGCCCGGCCGCACCGGGTTTCCGCTGCTCCTCTTCACCTGCGCCCCCTCAGCTGCCGCTGCCGCCGCGGCCGCCCATGCCGCCGCGCTGGATGACCCGCCCGCTCTCGGTGACCACGCGCGCGTCGGAGGGCCGGGTGGTGGTCCCGCCGCTGACGCGCCCGTTGCCGGCGGTGCCGCCGTAGTAGAAGAAGTAGCCGCCGGTGCGGGCGCCGCCGCCGCTGCTGTTGCCGCTGCTGGAGGAGTCGTCGCACCGGTCCTCGTCGACGACCCGGTACGACCCGTCCGACCGCCGGTCCTTGTCCACGCACCGCGCGGTCACCGTGTCGGGGCTGCCGCACCCGGCCACGGCCAGCGACAGCGCGCTCAGCGCGCTGACGACCACCGTCGCCGAGCTCTTGCGCCCGGTGGTCCGGAAGCTCCCTCGGTCCTGCTCATCCTGGGGGATCATGCTCTGTGGGCCCCTTTCCGCTCGTCTCCCATCCCCGTGGGACGCGGCGCACGGCGGCGGCGTTCCTCATCGGAAGGGGCCGAAAACGGCCAGAAGGCCCGAACCGCAGGGGCTCAGGTCTTGCGCAGGCGCACCCGCCGCACCCGGTGGTCGGGCCCCTTGTGCAGGACCAGGGTGGCCCGCGCCCTGGTGGGCTGGATGTTCTCCACCAGGTTGACCTCGTTGATGCTGCGCCAGGTGTTCATCGCGAACTCCTTGGCGCGCTCCTCGCCGACCGTGGTGGCCATGGCGTGGAAGTAGGAGCGGGGGTCGGAGAAGGCGGTGCGCCGCAGCTCCAGGAACCGGTCCAGGTACCAGGCGCGGATGTGCTCGGGCTTGGCGTCGACGTAGATGGAGAAGTCGAAGAAGTCCGAGACCGCCAGGTGCCCGGCCAGCGGGGGCTGCAGCACGTTGATGCCCTCCACCACGAGGATGTCGGGCCGGTGCACGGTCTGCACCGCGCCGGGGACGATGTCGTAGTGCAGGTGCGAGTAGAGGGGGATGTCCTTGGCGGGCGCCCCGGCCTTCATCTCCTGCACGAAGCGGACCAGGGCCCGCCGGTCGTAGCTCTCCGGGAACCCCTTGCGGTTCATGATCCCGCGCTCCTGCAGGACGCGGTTGGGGTAGAGGAAGTTGTCGGTGCTGACCAGCTCAACGTCGGGGTGGTCGGGCCACTGGGCGAGCAGGGCGCGCAGCAGCCGGGCGGCGGTGGACTTGCCCACCGCCACGCTCCCGGCCACGCCGATCACGAAGGGCACGGGCCGGTCGTCCTCGCCGAGGAACGCCCGCACCGCGCCGTGGCGCTGCCGGGTGGCCTTGACGTACAGGTTGAGCAGCCGGGAGAGGGGCAGGTAGATGTCCCTGACCTCGTCCAGCGACGTCGGGTCGGAGGTACCGCGCAGCACCTCCAGCTCGGCTTCGGTCAGGGACAGCGGGGTGGCGTCGCGCAGCGCCGCCCACCCGTCGCGGTCCAGCTCCACGTACGGCGTCGAGAAGCCGTTCTTCGTCGCTTGTGACACGTCTGCCCACTTTAGATGAGCCCTGCCCGGGTCCGGCCGACCGGGGCGGGCCGGGCGCGCGCCGCGCGGCCCCGCCGGCCCCCTCCGGGTCGGCGCGCCGGATCCGGCCGTGTCTTTTTTGAGTGCTTCGCCACGCGGCGCGCGGCGCCCACTCGGCACCCGCCCGGGTGCCCCCACCTGCGCCTCCTCACCGCCAGGTGCCAACTGGTCTATACCGCTACCTGCGAAAACGGCCAGTGGTCCACTCTCGGAACGGGCGAAAAGCGCTCCCGGCTGAACTACTCTGACGGCCATGTGCGGAATCGTTGGCTACGTCGGGCCGCAACCGGCGCTACAGGTCGTGGTGGACGGCCTCGCCAGGCTGGAGTACCGCGGATACGACTCCGCGGGCATCGCCGTGCTCAGCGGCGGCCGCCTGCAGACCGAGAAGCGGGCCGGCAAGCTCGCCAACCTGCGCGAGGCGCTGGAGGCGGCGCCCCCGGAGGCGGACGGCATCGGCATCGGGCACACCCGCTGGGCCACCCACGGGGCGCCGACCGACGTCAACGCCCACCCGCACGTGGACAACGACCGGCGGGTCGCGGTCATCCACAACGGGATCATCGAGAACTTCGCCGCCCTGCGGGTCGAGCTGGAGGAGCGCGGCTGCAAGTTCTCCTCCGAGACCGACACCGAGGTCGCCGCCCACCTGCTCGGCGAGGAGCTCAAGGACCGCGGCGACGGCGACCTGGCCGCCGCGATGCGCTCGGTGTGCCGCCGCCTGGAGGGCGCGTTCACCCTGGTGGCCACGGCGGTGGACGACCCCGGCCTGATCGTGGCCGCGCGCCGCAACTCCCCCCTGGTGGTCGGCCGCGGCGACGGCGAGAACTTCCTGGCCAGCGACGTGGCCGCGTTCATCGCGCACACCCGCGACGCGATCGAGCTGGGCCAGGACCAGGTGGTCGAGCTGCGCGCGGAGGAGGTGCGCGTCACCGACTACGACGGCCGCCCCGCGCCGGTGCGCGAGTACCACGTGGACTGGGACGCCTCGGCCGCCGAGAAGGGCGGCTACGAGTACTTCATGCTCAAGGAGATCGTCGAGCAGCCCCGGGCGCTCGCCGACACCCTGCTGGGCCGGGTCGCCGCCGACGGCACCCTCACCCTGGACGAGATGCGGCTCACCCCCGCCGACCTGCGCGAGATCTCCAAGATCGTGATCATCGCCTGCGGCACCTCCTACCACGCGGGGATGATCGCCAAGTACGCGGTCGAGCACTGGTGCCGGATCCCCTGCGAGGTGGAGGTCGCCAGCGAGTTCCGCTACCGCGACCCGATCCTGGACCACCGGACCCTGGTGATCGCCATCTCCCAGTCCGGGGAGAGCATGGACACCCTGATGGCGGTGCGCTACGCCCGCGAGCAGGGCGCCCGGGTGCTGGCCATCTGCAACGTCAACGGCTCCACCATCCCCCGCGAGTCCGACGCGGTGCTCTACACCCACGCCGGCCCGGAGGTCGGGGTGGCCGCCACCAAGACCTTCCTCACCCAGCTCGCCGCCTGCTACCTGGTGGGCCTGTACCTGGCGCAGGTGCGCGGGCACAAGTTCGGCGACGAGATCAACACCGTCATCGGCCAGCTCGCGCACATGCCCGAGCAGGTGGAGAAGGTGCTGGACACCGTCGACCCGGTGCGCGCGCTCGCCCGCTCGCTCGCCGACGCCGACACGGTGCTGTTCCTGGGCCGCCACGTGGGCTACCCGGTGGCCATGGAGGGCGCGCTCAAGCTCAAGGAGCTCGCCTACATGCACGCCGAGGCGTTCGCCGCCGGCGAGCTCAAGCACGGCCCGATCGCGCTGATCGAGGACGGGCTCCCGGTGGTCGTGGTGGTGCCCTCCCGCGAGGGCCGGAGCGTGCTGCACGACAAGATCGTCAGCAACATCCAGGAGATCCGCGCCCGCGGCGCCCGCACCGTGGTGATCGCCGAGGAGGGCGACGAGGCCGTGCGCCCGTTCGCCGACGAGCTGGTGGAGATCCCGGCGGTGCCCACGCTCCTGCAGCCGATCGTCTCCACGGTGCCGCTGCAGGTGTTCGCCTGCGAGCTGGCGCTGGCCAAGGGCAACGACGTGGACCAGCCCCGCAACCTGGCCAAGAGCGTCACCGTCGAGTAGCGCCCGTCCCGGCTGTGCCGTCCGTGCCGCGCGTGCCGCCGCGCGGCCGGACGGGGCCATGTGCGGCCAGTGCCCGAAGGGGCCGGTTGGCCACGGGCGGTGAGGGGTACTTGGGGATGCGTGTGCGGGTCCGCCCCGCGCGCATCCCCCGAACCCGAGACGAACAGGACCGCCCATGCGAGTGCGAAGAGGCGCCGCCATGGCGGCCGCCTTCCTGACCGCCCTGGTCCCGGCGACCGCTGCCGCCGCCGACCCCGGCGGCGGGATCGGCGACCCGTACTTCCCCTCCTACGGCAACTCCGGTTACGACGTCGACCACTACGACCTGCGCCTGGACTACAAGCCGGACACCGACCGGCTCAAGGGCACGGCCACGCTGGTCGCCCGCACCACCGAGGAGCTGGACTCCTTCACCCTCGACTTCCTGCTGGACGTGGACTCGGTCCGGGTGAACGGGCGCCCCGCGGAGTTCTCCTCCGAGGGCCACAAGCTCACCGTCACCCCGAAGAAGGCGGTGGCCGAGGACCGCCAGATGACGGTCGTCGTCAAATACGCCGACACCCCCTCCACCGTGGGCTGGGGCGACGTGCCCACCGCGTGGCACCGGGGCGAGGACGGCGTGGTCGCCCTCGGCGAGCCGGAGGCCTCGTGGTGGTGGTTCCCCGCCAACGACCACCCCCGCGACAAGGCCACCTTCGACGTGCGGATCCAGGTGCCCGAGGGCTACAAGGCCGTCAGCAACGGCGTGCTCACCGGGCAGCAGACCCGCGGCGGCAAGGACATCTACCTCTGGCGCCAGGACCGCCCCGCCGCCACCTACCTCGCCACCCTGGCCGTCGGCGACTACGAGGTCCACGAGGACGAGACCGCCTCGGGCCTGCCGGTGTACAACGCCTACTCCCCCGCCCTGGGCGACCTGGCCGGCCCGGCGCGCGCCAGCATCGAGCGCGGTGCGGAGATCCTGGAATTCCAGGAGGAGAGCTTCGGCCCCTACCCGTACAACGCCCTGGGCGGCGTGGTGGCCGGGCCCGACACCGACCTCGGGTTCGCGCTGGAGACCCAGACCCGCCCGGTCTACAGCCACGCCTTCTTCGCCCGCGGCTCCAACACCTACGTGGTCGCGCACGAGCTGGCCCACCAGTGGTGGGGCGACCACGTCTCGGTCGACACCTGGCAGGACATCTGGCTGAACGAGGGCTTCGCCAGCTACGCCGAGTGGATGTGGTCGGAGAACGAGGGCGAGGGCACGGCCCAGGAGCTCGCCGAGTACACCTACGCGCAGTACCCGGCCGACAGCGACTTCTGGACGGTCCCGCCCGGCGACCCGGGGGCCGGGAACGTCTTCCACAGCGCCGTCTACGACCGGGGCGCCCTGGCCGTGCACGCGCTGCGGGTGGAGGTCGGCGACGAGGACTTCGACGCCATCCTGCGCACCTGGCAGGAGGACCGCGCGCACGGCAACGGCAACGTCGGGGAGTTCATCGCCCTGTCGGAGAAGATCTCCGGCGAGGACCTGGACGACCTGTTCGACACCTGGCTGTACACCCCCGAGCGCCCGGCCGCCGCGCCCGGCGCCGAGGGCGACGGGCCGACGACCCTCTCGGCCCCGGCCGAGCCGAAGTCCTGGGACACCATCCAGCGCAACCGCGAGCTGTTCCACGACGGGCAGCACGGCGGGCACGAGCACTAGGAGCCGACGCGGACAGGCGGGCGGACCGCAGGAGTCCGGCCCGCCGGCTCCGCGCGGGCCCTGAGGGCTCCAGCACCGGCACGGCGACACGAACGGGGCGCCCCCGCCAGGGGGCGCCCCGTTCCTCCGTCTCCGCCGTCGCCGGGCGGGTCAGCCCAGGCGCTCGCGCACCGTCTCCGCCAGGGCCTCGGCCACCTCGGCCGCCCGGTCCTGGGACGGGGCCTCCACCATGACGCGCACCATCGGCTCGGTGCCGCTGGGGCGCAGCAGCACCCGGCCCTCGCCGCCGAGGTCGGACTCGGCGCGGGCGACCGCCGCGGCCACGCCCTCGTCGGTGCCGGCCCGGTTCTTGTCCACGCCGCGCACGTTCACCAGCACCTGCGGCAGCCGCACCATCGCCTTGGCCAGCTCGCCCAGGGCCAGCCCGCGGCGGCTCACCGCCCCCAGCAGCTGCATCCCGGTCAGCAGGCCGTCGCCGGTGGTCGCGTGCTCCAGCAGCACCACGTGCCCGGACTGCTCGCCGCCCAGCGAGTAGGAGCCCTCGCGCATGGCCTCCAGCACGTACCGGTCGCCGACCGGCGTCTCCACCACCGCGATCCCGGCCTGGGCCATGGCCTGCTTCAGGCCCAGGTTGCTCATCACCGTCACCACCAGGGTGGACTCCGCCAGGCGCCCGGCCTCCTGCAGCTCCAGCGCCAGGATGGCCATGATCTGGTCGCCGTCGACGACCGAGCCGTCCCCGGCCACGGCCAGGCAGCGGTCGGCGTCGCCGTCGTGCGCCAGCCCGGCGTCGGCGCCGTGCTCGACCACCGCGGCGCGCAGCGCCTCCAGGTGGGTGGAGCCGCACCCGGCGTTGATGTTCAGCCCGTCCGGCCGGTCGCCGATGGTGACGACCTCGGCCCCGGCCCGGCGCAGCGCCTCCGGCGCCACCGCGCTGGCCGCGCCGTTGGCGCAGTCCACCACGACCTTGAGGCCGTCCAGGCGGTTGGGCATCGCGGACAGCACGTGCGCGATGTAGCGCTCAGCGCCGTCCCCGGCGTCGCTCACCCGGCCCACGCCCTCGCCCACCGCGCCCTCGGCGGGCTCCTCCAGGGCCGCCTCGATCTCGTCCTCCACCGCGTCGGGCAGCTTCTGCCCGCCCCGGCCGAAGAACTTGATCCCGTTGTCCGGGGCGGGGTTGTGGCTCGCCGAGAGCATCACGCCGAAGTCGGCGCCGAGCTCACCGGTCAGGTGGGCCACCGCCGGGGTGGGCAGCACCCCCAGCCGGACCACGTCCACCCCGGCCCCGGCCAGGCCGGCCACCACGGCGGCCTCCAGGAACTCCCCGGAGGCGCGGGGGTCGCGCCCGACCACCGCGGTGGGCCGGCGGTCGGGGCCGGCCCCGCGGCCCAGGACGCGCGCGGCGGCGGCGGACAGATCCAGTGCGAGGCCGGCGGTCAGATCGCGCCCGGCGACCCCCCGCACCCCGTCGGTACCGAACAAGCGAGCCACAGCGAATAGCCCCTTCAATCGAAGCGGAAAAGGGTCAGGGAGAGGGGATGCCGCCGACGGGAGCCGGGAAACAGCGATGGCCCGCACTGGCCACCCCGCATGGACGGGGGACCGGCGGGCCATGGCGTGCGGCGCCCCGGGGGGGGCGCCGGTGTCCTCGGCTGCGCGTCAGCGCTTGGAGAACTGCGGGGCCTTGCGGGCCTTCTTCAGACCGGCCTTCTTGCGCTCCACCTCGCGGGCGTCGCGGGTCAGGAACCCGGCCTTCTTCAGCGACGGGCGGTTGTTCTCCGGGTCCAGCCCGGCCAGGGCGCGGGCCAGCCCGTGGCGCAGGGCGCCGGCCTGGCCGCTGGTGCCGCCGCCGTCCAGGCGGGCGAACACGTCGTAGGCGCCCTCGAACCCGAGGCTGACCAGCGGCTCCTTGATCTCCTGCTGGTGCACCTTGTCGGGGAAGTAGACCTCGAGCGGCTTGCCGTTGATCTTCCACTCCCCGGCCCCGGGGGTGATGCGCACGCGCGCCACGGCCTGCTTGCGGCGGCCGGTGCCGGCGCCCGGGCCGGAAGCCGTGGGGACATAGGCCGCGTCGGGCGCCTCGGGCGACTCGGTGGTGTACTCGGCCGGGAACTCCTCGCTCCCGTCCAGCTCCTGGGTGACGTCTTCGATGCCGGTGGGCTCGACCACGGTTCTCCTCGTACTTCCTGTTGGCTCTCGCGAACGCCTAGGCGGGCTGCTCGATCTTGCTGATCTCGAAAGGCACCGGCTGCTGCGCCTGGTGCGGGTGCTCCGGCCCGGCGTAGACCTTCAGCTTCTTGGCCATCTGGCGGCCGAGAGAGCCCTTCGGGAGCATGCCCTTCACGGCCTTCTCCACGGCGCGGTCGGGGCGCTTCTCGAGAAGCTCGGCATAGCTCACGCTGCGCAGACCGCCCGGGTAGCCGGAGTGCCGGTACGCGCGCTTCTGCTCGCGCTTGCGACCCGTCAGCGCCACCTTGTCGGCGTTCACGACGATCACGAAGTCGCCCGTGTCGATGTGCGGCGCGTAGTAGGTCTTGTGCTTGCCTCGGAGCAGCGTTGCGACGTGGCTGGCCAGCCGGCCGAGCACGACATCGCTTGCGTCGATGACGTGCCACTGACGCTGGACATCGCTGGGCTTGGGGCTGTATGTGCGCACGATCGTAAGCCTTCGTCTCTGTCGGCGTGGTCCGTACCCTCCTGCGCGAAGGGCCGGGGACTTATTCCTGGGCCGGCCGCCTCGGGCGGGACCCGGGCGTTCCGGTGTTGAGTGCGCGGACGATGATGCGTGATCGGCGCCCGGCGACGACTCGCGGGAACCCACGGCAACTCAACGCACAACGACGGAGTATCCTATCGGCATACGACACCGCAGGTCAAAACGGCCTGTGGCTGCACCGGACCCGGTCCGGCGGCCCGCCTACCGTGACTACTCCTTCTCTCATTATGCCCCGCCGCGGGAGTGCTCGGAACGCGGCCGCGCGCGACGGCCCGGCGGCGGGTGCGGGAGCACCGGCCCGGCGCGGGCGCTAAAGTCGGCGGTGAGCCTATCGTTCCCGCGCGCCGAACGCACCGGCGACGCGCCCGGCACCGCCGATCGCCGCCCGTGCCGACTCCGCCCGCCCCCCTGGGGCCGCGCCCCCGCCCCACCGGGCCCGCGGCCCTCCCTTTTCCCGGACGCCCACGGAGGAGTCCCATCTCACCGCATCCGAACGAGCCCAGCGACGGCCGCCCCGGCCCCGGAGACGGCGCGCCCGGGCGACAGGAGCCCGACATGAACCAGGAGCCGACCACCCCCGGCCCGCAACAGGGGGCGCGCCCGCAGGGGCCGCCGCCCCCGCCGCCCAACGGCGCACAGGGCCCCGCGCAGGGCCCGCCCCAGGGCCCGCCCCCGGGAGCGCCGCGTGCGCTGCCTCCGGGCGCGCCCGGGGCTCCGGGAGCCCCCGGCCCCGGCGGCCCCACCGGCGGGCAGCGCCCGCTGCCGCCGCCTCCCGGCGCCCAGCGCCCGGGCCTGCCTCCCGGTGCACCGAACAGCGGCCCGCAGGCCCCCCAGGGCCCACGTCCCCCGCAAGGAGCGCCCCAGGGTCCGCCCCCGCCGCCCGGTGCGCCGAGGCCTCCCCAGGGAGCTCCGCAGGGACCGCCGCAGGGAGCACCCCAGGGGGCGCCGCCCGGGGGACGCCCGCAGGGTCCGCCCCCGCCGCCCGGCGCTCCGGGGCCGCAGGGCCGTCGGCCGCAGGGGCCTCCCCCGCCTCCGGGGGCGCGGCCGGGGCCGCAGCAGGGGCCGCCCCAGGGCGCACCGCAGGGTCCTCCTCAGGGGCCTCCGCCCGGTGGTCCGCAGGGGCCTCCCCCCGGCGGCCCCCACGGGCAGCGTCCAGGCCCTCCGCCCGGTGGGCCGTCCGGTCCGCCGCCTCCGGGCGCCGGGGCGCCGCACGCCCCCGCCCCGAACGGCCCGCCGCAGCCGCCCGGGCCGCCGCAGGACCCCGCCGCCCCGCTCCAGGGGCGCGTGGTCGGCCCCGGGCAGGTGCCGCACGCCGATGACGAGCCCCTGGTCATCGACGACGAGGCGACGCAGACCATCGGCGCCGTCCCCGCCGACGACGCGGCGATGCCCGGTGCGCCCGGTGCGCCCGGCGCCCCCGGGCCCTCCGGCGAGTACGGCGGGCGCCCGATGTTCCGCGACGAGTCGCCGAACCCGGGCGGCACCACCGCCGAGATCGACCTGTCCGAGATGGAGGACCTGGACTCCCCGCGCGGCCGGGGCCGCCGCGGCGCCGGGATGCGCGGCGGGGCGACCACCAAGATCCTGGCCGGGGTGGGATTCCTCGCCCTGCTCGGCGCCGCCGGGACGGCCGCGTTCCTGCTGGCCGGGAACGGGGCCTCGGACGGCGGCGACGGGTCGGGGGGCGGGGCCCAGGCGGCCGAGGCCCCCGCGGACCCGCAGCGGCTGGAGTCGGGCGGCCTGTTCCCCGAGACCCTTGAGGTCGGCGGGCAGGAGTACACGCTGGCGCTCGTCGACGACACCGACGACTGCGCCACGGTCGGGCGCGGCGCCTACGGCGCCGCCCTCGACGAGGCCGGGTGCCGCCAGGTCATCCGCGCGACCTACGTCTCCGACGCCGGGGAGACCGCCGTCACCGCCGGGGTCGCCGCGCTGGGGTCGCCGGACGACGCCGGGGCCGCGCTCAAGGCCCAGGACCTGGAGGCGGGCGACTGGTTCGCCGGGCTGAAGGGCACCGACGGCAGCGGCGCCGAGGGGATGGACACCGCCCCCGGCATCGGCTCCGGCGGGCAGTGGGGGCCGTACCTGCTGTTCTCGTACGCGGCCAACGCCGACGGCACGCCGCCCGGCGACGGCTCGGACCTGGAGGACGTCGCCCCCGGGTTCGTCGAGTCCACCCTGGGCTCCCTCGCCGACCAGGTCGGCTGAGGCCCACGCAGCACGGCCCCGGCGGTCCCCACCGCCGGGGCCGTTCTCGTTAGCCCCTCCGCGATGATCTCGACAGGGGTGCTGTCAAAACCGCCGGAATGACAGCACCCCTGTCGAGATCATCGCCGGGCAGGGGCGCACCGGGGCTGCGGACGCCACGAACGCGGGCGGGCATGCGCCCACCTGGTCGCGCCGCCCGGGCCGCGAGGGGCCTGTCGGACGGCAGGCAGGGTCTGGGAACCGAACCGCTCTCTCCATCGCCGCCCATGACGGCGACCACGCACACGCCGCACGCCCGACAGCGCTCCAGCACGGGCCGCGGACCTCCGTCGTCGCTGCCCGCCACCGGACACCCAACCGACCCGCCGCCCGGCCGGAGCCCATGAGCGGGGTACCAGCCCAGCCGCCCACCGACCCGGACCGCCCATGCCGCGAAGACCCGAGGCCGCACCGGCAGGGGCGATCCCCCCAAGAGCCGGCACGGATAGGCGGTCGGACCGCAGGGGCCCGGCCCCGCCGACCACCGCCCCCACCTCGTTGATCTCGGGAAAAGCGCCCCAAAAAGCGGCGGTGGTTTCTAGTGTTCAGTGCAACTTGTGTAGATGCGCTGGACGCTAGGA
>NZ_JAQFWQ010000154.1 GCF_027706725.1 Nocardiopsis endophytica | reverse complement strand
CCGCCGGAATGACAGCACCTTTGTCGAGATCATCGCCGGGCAGGGGCGCACCGGGGCTGCAGCCGCCGCGAACGCGGGCAACCACCCGCCCACCCGGCCGCGGGACCTCCCGGACCGCGGGAAGCCCGCCGGACGGCAGGCAGCGCCCGGGAACCTCCCCGCTCGCTCCGTCGCTGCCAATCACGCCGACCACCCGCACGCGCCGCGCCCGACAGCGCTGCCCCGCGGGCCGCCCGCTTCCCTCGTCGCCGCCCCTCCACCTCACACCCCGACCGCCCGCCACCCGGCCGGGGCCCTCAAGCGGGGTACCAGCCCAGCCGTCGCCGTGTTCCTCGACGGGTCCGCGCACGGCCGTCGTCTGGCCGCCGCCCCCGTCACGCCCTCTCAAGCCACCCTTGCGCGGTTGCGTTTCGGGGCTGCCATCGAGATCCGCACCACCGTCGGGAGGCGGTCCACTTCCAGTGCCCCTCGCAGGTCGGACAGGGACTCGCCCCGCACCCTGGACCACACCTCGGCCACGTCCGCGTCATCGTCGACGACCACATCCAGCCGCAGCCGCGGCGCGCGCTCCGACCCCAGGAGCCGTGCCCGCGCCCTGCGCACCCCCGCCACGGCGCCGACGGCCTCCTCGACCGCCCCCTGGGCCGCCCCCGACACCAGCTCCGAACGCCCCTCGCCCGCCTCCGGCTCCACCACCACGCGCCTCACCCGGTCGACGCGCCCCTGCACGAACAGCCACCGCAGCGCCAGCAGGGCCACGACCACGGCCACCGCCGCCACCCCATACGGCAGCCACCCCGGCGACGGCAGTCCCACCGCACCCGGACCCGCCCCCACAGGCGTCCCCGCCGCGCCGGCGCCGAACGCCCCCAGGCCGAGCGCCAGCACACCGCCGCCCGCCACCGCCAGCACCAGCCCCACCAGGGCCAGCCCCCACCGGTTCCCGCGCGCCGTCCGGCGTGTCCCGCTCACCCAGCCCATGGCACCCTCACTCACGCCTTCGCCCACTCACGCCTTCGCCGTCCGCACCCGCACGCGCACCTTGGGGCGGCGCAGCGGGACCAGCTCATCCAGCCGCTCCTCGACGGCCTCCGCCACCTCGTCGCGCAGGTCGGGCCGGTCCCGCAGCTCGGTGTCGACCCGCACCCGCACGGCGCGCCGCCGCACCGTCGCCCGCACACCGCGCACCCCGGAGACCCCGCGCGCGGCCGCCGCCACGGCCCGGCGCAGCGCCGAGCGCGACAGCCCCACCACCAGGTCGGGGTCGTCGGTGCGCAGGGCCGTCCACCTGGCGCGCCCGGGCAGCAGCGCCGACACCAGCAGCACCAGCCCGACCAGGGCCGCTCCGCCCGCCGCGACCAGCACCGCCGTGTCCCGCCAGCGCATGCCGGCGGCCCTGTCCAGTGCGTCCCCGACCACCGGTACACGAAGCGGCGCGCCCGCGACCGCGGAGACCGCGGCGGCCCCCGCGAGCACCGCCACCGCCAGCACCAGCACCGCCGCGATGAACGCGGGCCACGACCTCCTCGGCCGGAAGGCCCTGCGCGCGGTCCGGCGCGCGCGGCGCACGACGGCCGTGCCCGGCGCCCCGGCCACCTGTCCAACGGTCGTCATCGTCGCCTCCCCGGCTACATCGCCTCACCGGACATCGCCTCACCGGCCACGGCTGTGTGTGTCGGTGGCGGCGGTCCGCTCCCCCGGCCCGTCAGCCCGACGGGCCGACGGGCCGACGGCCCAACGGCCCGACGGGCCGCAACCGCGCGGCGGCTCCTGTCCCACCCGGAGTCGCGTCCTCAGGGCAGGTAGCCCCCGCCGCTCATCTGCCGCTGCGAGGCACGCGCCGTTCCGTCCGCGTGCCTGCTTCGCCCTCAGCGCTTCCCAGGGGCGCCCGCCAGCGCGCTACTCAGCCGCCGCGTACCCGCCCTTGCCGGAGCTCGGTCACCTCGATGTCCACCTGCGGCACCGCGAGCCCGGTCAGCTCCGCCACCCGCGTCGCCACACGCTCGCGCACCGCCGCGCAGGTTCGGCGCAGCGGCGCCGGGTAGTCCACCCCGAGCGCCAGCTTCAGCACCGCGGTCCCGCCGCGCACACGCGCCTGCGCACGCGCCGAACGCGTCCGGGGCACCTCCCGGGCCACCCGCGCGGCGATCTTCTCCACCACCGACGCGGGGATGTGCGTGCTCCCCCGCTCCTCCGCCGGAGGCGCGGCGGCGTGCCGCCCCCGCCCGCCCGTCCGCTGGTCCGGCACCGCCGGGGCCGTCGCCGCTCCCGCGCCGACCGGTTCCGTGTCCGCCGTCTCGGCCGCCATCGCCGCCTCCGCCGCCCTGCCGCTCATGTGCGCCGGGTGAACAGCTCGGCCAGGTCGATCTCGCCCGCATAGGCCCGCCCGGCCAGGAAGCCGAGCGCACCCAGCACCAAGACCAGCAGGAACGCCCCGACCCCGCCGAACGCCCCGGCGAGCGCGAGAACGGTCCCGAAGGCCAGTCCCACGATCGGCCACATCCCGATCCCCTCCTCGTGCCGCTCCCGGAGCGGCTCCGACGACCCCGGCGGCCCCAACGCCTCGCACGGCTTCGACCGCCCTGCCGCCCCACCCCGCCTATGCGCCCGGTTCACCCCACCGGCTCCCCCGCGCACCTGCCCGCCCCGGCCACCGGGTCTCCGGCCACCGGACGCCACGGCCCCGCGGGTCACCCCGCGCCCGCGACGACGTCCTCCACCTCCACGTGCACCGCGCGCCCGGGCACCTCCGGGCGGACCGCCTCGCGCACCTCGGCCGCGATCTCGGGCACCGGGCGGCCGTACCGGACCACCACGCCCACCCGGACGTCCCCCTGGTGCACGGAGACCCCCTTCACCCGCACCCCTGCACCGAGCGTCGCCGTGGTGCCGTACGACCCGGCGGACAGCTCCACCACGTCCGGCACGCCCAGCGCCCGCTCGGCGACCCGGCGCGCGGTGGCGACCGGGTCGCCGCCCGGCGGCCGCTCCGCCGTCACCGCACCCTCGGCGCGTCGTCGCCGGAGTCGGCCGCCTCGTCGTCGGGCAGGTGGATGTCGTCCACGCTGACGTTCACCTCGGTGACCTCCAGCCCGGTCATCCGCTCCACCGCGCCGATCACGTTCCGGCGCACCGCCGAGGCCAGGTCCGGGATGGACACCCCGTAGGAGACGACCAGGTCGATGTCGACCGCCGCCTGCGTCTCGCCCACCTCGACCGACACCCCGCGCGCGGCCGACCCCGCGTCGGAGTCGCCGCCCGTGGTGGAGGCGATCCGGTCGCGCACCGCCCCGAAGGCCCGGGCGGCGCCGCCGCCCATGGCGTGCACGCCGCGCACCTCGCGCGCGGCCATACCGGCGATCTTGGCGACCACGTGGTCGGCGATCTCGGTCCGGCCCTGCCCCGTCACCAGGTCGCGGCCCTGCCCGCGCGCCTTGTCCGCCGCGCGGTCATCGCTCCGCGCCTCCGGGACCTTGGAATCGGCCCCTTCGCGGTTCTGCACCTCGGTCACTGCGATCCCCCCTGCTCCGGCCGGAGCCCGGCGGCGCCCCGGCGCCCCCGGCACCCTCCGTGCCCCCGGCGCCCTCAGCGGTCGAAGACGTCCTTGATCTTGTCGGCGGCCTCGCCGGCCTTCTCCTTGGCCTTGTCCGCGGCCTCCTCGGCCTTCTCCTTCAGGCCCGCCTTCGCCTGCTCGGCCTTGCCCTCGGCCTCGGTCCCCTTGTCGCCGGTGACCTTGCCGAGCCCTTCCTTGGCCTTGCCGACCGCGTCGTCCCACTTCTCCTCGGCGCCCATCGGTCTCCCTCCCCTGCGTCCCCGGCGCGCGTCCGCCCCCTCCCGGGCTCGGACCCCCGTACGCGCCGCTCCGGGACCCGAATGGAACCGTACTTACACACAGCGTTGCAATAAAGAATCGCAACGTAATAAAAATCAAAACGACCGAAACCGGGCCTCGCCGGTTTCGGTCGTCTGTCTCAGTCCCCGGTCTCAGTCCCCGGCCTCGGTCACCGGTGTCGGTCACTCGCCTCGGTCGTCGGGGGCGCGTCGGGATCGCGCCCCCGGGTCCGCCCCCAGGTCCGCCTCCGGGGCGGCCCCGTCAGCGGAAGACCACGGTCTTCGACCCGTTCAGCAGCACCCGCCGCTGCGCGTGCCAGTTCACGGCGCGCGCCAGCGCCACCGACTCCAGGTCCCGCCCGAGCGCCGTCAGCTGCTCCGGGCTGTGCGTGTGGTCGACCCGGGCGACCTCCTGCTCGATGATCGGCCCCTCGTCCAGGTCGGCCGTGACGTAGTGCGCCGTCGCGCCGACCAGCTTCACCCCGCGCGCGTGCGCCTGGTGGTAGGGGCGCGCCCCCTTGAAGCTCGGCAGGAACGAGTGGTGGATGTTGATGATCCGGCCCGACATCTTGGTGCACAGCTCCTCGGAGAGCACCTGCATGTACCGCGCCAGCACCACCAGGTCGACGTCGTAGGCGTCGACCAGCTCCAGCACCCGCCGCTCCTGCTCGCCCTTGTTCTGCGGCGACACCGGCAGGTGGTGGAAGTCCACCCCGTAGGAGTCGGCGAGGAAGCCCAGGTCCGGGTGGTTGGAGACGACCGCGGCGATGTCGGCCTCCAGCAGCCCGCTGCGCCCCCGGTAGAGCAGGTCGTTCAGGCAGTGCCCGAACTTGGAGACCATCACCAGCATGCGCGGGCGGCGGGTGCGGTTCCACAGCCGCCACTCCACGGTCGGGTCGGCGTCCCCGGCGGGGGCGGGCAGCCCGGCGGCCATCCCGGCGAACGCCTCGCGCAGCCGGTCCTCCCCGACCGGCGCGGCGCCCTGCCCCTCCTCGGCCTCGAACTGGGTGCGCAGGAAGAAGCGCCCGGTGTAGGGGTCGCCGAACTGCTGGCTCTCGGTGATGGTGCACCCGTGCCCGGCGAGCAGGTTGGCCACGGCGGCGACGATGCCGCGGCCGTCGGGGCAGGACAGCGTCAGCACGAATTCACGGTCGTTCATGGTCCGGGCGCACTCCATCGGGGACGGTGATCCGCAGGTCGGCGGCGATCCTCCAGGGTATCGGTGGTGCGCGGGCGGCGGGGCCGCTTCGCGCGCACCACCGCCGTGGCGGCCGGTCCCGGCCGTGCCGCGCCCGGCACGCCCGGCCCGTCCGACTCGACGGGGGGCATACGTGAACGTTTTTCATGAAATGTGGCATGCTCCGGTCATGAGAAGCGCTCGCGAGACCTACGACGCGGCGACCGCGGGCCTGCAGCCCCCCTTCGCCGCCGTCGACATGGACGCCTTCCGCGCCAACGCCGCCGACCTCGCCCGCCGCGCCGCGGGCACCCCGATCCGCCTCGCCAGCAAGTCGGTGCGGTGCCGCCCGCTGCTCCGCGAGGCCCTGGCGCTCCCCGGGTTCGCCGGGATCATGGCCTTCACCCTGCCCGAGGCCCTGTGGCTGGCGACCGGCCCCGAGGGCCCCGTCAGCGACGACATCCTCGTCGCCTACCCCACGGCCGACGGGTCGGCCCTCGCCGCCCTGGCCTCCGACCCGGCCGCCGCCGAGCGGATCACCGTGATGGTGGACTCCACCGCCCACCTCGACCTGATCGAACGCGCCGCCCCCGATCCCGCCCGCCCCGTCCGGGTCTGCATCGACGTCGACACCAGCTGGCAGCCGCTCGGGCCGCGCATGCGCGTGGGCGCCCACCGCTCCCCGCTGCGCTCCCCCGCCCACGCGGCCGCGCTGGCCCGGGCGATCGTGCGCCGCCCCGGCCTGCGCCTGGAGGGGATCATGGCCTACGAGGCGCAGATCGCCGGGGTGGGCGACGCCCCGCCCGGCCGCCCGCTCTACGGCCGCACCCTGCGCTGGGTGCAGGCGCTGTCCCGTCGCGAGCTCGCCGCCCGCCGCGCCGCGATCGCCGAAGCGGTGCGCGCGGTCGCGCCGGTCCGCTTCGTCAACGGCGGCGGCACCGGAAGCCTGTCCACCACCGCGCGGGAGGAGGCGGTCACCGAGGTCGCCGCCGGGTCGGGGCTGTACCAGCCGCGCCTGTTCGACCACTACACCGGCGTGGACCGGCGCCCGGCGGCGCTGTTCGCGCTGCCGGTGGTGCGCCGCCCCGCCCCGGGCGCGGCCACAGCGCTGGGCGGCGGCTACCTGGCCTCGGGCACCGGCGACCGGGACCGGCTGCCGCAGCCCTACCTGCCCGAGGGGCTCTCCTACAGCCCCACCGAGGGCGCCGGTGAGGTGCAGACCCCGCTTCTGGGACCGGCCGCCGACGCGCTGGAGGTTGGCGACCGGGTGTGGATGCGGCACGCCAAGGCCGGGGAGATGTGCGAGCGCTTCGACGAGCTGCACCTGATCGAGGGCCTGGACGGCTCCGACCCCCGAGTGATCGGCTCGGTGCCGACCTACCGCGGCGAGGGCCGGACGTTCCTGTAGGGCCCACGGGCGCCGGACGGGGCCCACGAACGCCGAACGCGGCGGGGAGCGCCTCCCCGCCGCGTTCCGGATCCCGTTCGCCGCGCCGACCGCTTGCCGGCCGTGTGCCGCCCGTGGACCGGCCGTGTGCCGCGCCCGCCGGAGGCTCAGCCCCCGCGGCGCTTGCGGCGCACCAGCGCCACCACGCCGACGACGACCGCCGCGCCGATGCCCACGCCCAGGATCAGCGCCTCCGGGGGGAGCTGCCCGCGCGTGGTGTAGGTGGAGACCACCTCGTCCTCGCCCTTGAGCCGGATGCTGCCCTCGGGCGGCTCCTCGGTCCGGCTGTCCAGGCGCACCGCGCCGCCGGACACCACCGCCCGCGCCTCGTCGGCCAGCCGCACCCCGGCATCGCGCAGCCGCTCGGCGCCGCGCCGCGCCACGTTGGCGGGCCTGGCCCGGTCCGCGATCTCGTCCATCGCCGAGGCGAGCCTGCGCTGCACCTGCTCGATCTCGGCCTGAACACCGGCCGGGTCCCGGCGCGCCCCCGCGGGGTCGCGTGCCTCCATACCGTGCTTCCTTCCGCTGCCGCAGGGCCTGTCCGAGCTACCGCGGGGTCGGCTGGGAGGACTCCGGCGCCGCGTCGGCCGCCGGCCCCTCCCCGGGCGCCCGGGTGAACCCCAGGGCGCCTTCGATGCCGTCCACGACGCGGAAGTAGTCCCGCGTGGACAACCACAGTTTATAGATGATGGCGATCTCGAACGCGAGGAGCAAAACGCCCGCCACCGCCGTGATCCCGACGATCGAGGCGGGCACCACCGCCCCCGCCAGCGGGGCCAGCACGAACACCGCCATCTGGAACTCGATGCCGCTCACCAGGTGGGTGCGCACCCTCCGCGCCTTCAGAGCGTCCCAGATCCGCTGGTACCAGGGGAACCGGGAGCGGAACTCGTGGTGCAGGTCCACCGGCGGGAGCGGGCGGATCACGTGCACGTCGGGGTGCTTGCCCGCGACCTTGTCCTGGCGGGTCTCCTTCTCGTGGTGCGTGCGCAGCAGCTCCTCCAGGACCGAGATGCCGTGCCGCAGCACCGCCTGCTCACCCTGGTCGCTCATGGGCGCGCCGTCCCGCCCGGAGCCGCCGCCGGACCCGTCGTCGAGCATGGACAGCTCGGCGCGGGCCCGCTCCAGCACCCCGGCGATGCGCGAGCGCATCTCCCGCCGCATCTTGTACACCTGCAGCGTGTCCAGGTAGCGCAGCATGTCGGTGAAGACCACCGCCAGCGCCATCCAGACGAACACCACCTCGCCGGTGGCCACGTACTGGCCGCCCATGAGCGCGATGGCGCACACCAGGACGCGGAACCGGTCGAAGGCGTAGTCCATCCACGAGCCGAACAGCGTCTCGGAGTCGGTGAGCCGCGCCAGCTTGCCGTCCATGCAGTCAAGCAGGAAGCACAGGTAGTAGAGCACGGCTCCGGCGGCCAACAGCGCCGGGCTGCCGATCGCGAAGAGCGCCGCGGCGCCCAGCCCCAGGAACAGCGCGCCGACGGTGAGCTGGTCGGGGGTGACGCGGGTGCGGTTGGCGAGCACCCGCACCAGGCGCACCGCCAGCGGATCGACGAACGCCACCGTCCACCACGAGTCCCGCGTGCGGCAGGTGCGCTCGCGCACGTCGTCCAAGGTGTATTCGGCCATCGTCGGTGTGCTCCCGAACGGTTGGGTGGTCCCGGTAGGGGTGCGTGTGACGGACGAGTCTACGCATGCGGGGCGCCGCGACAAGATGCGGACCGGTCCGGGATTCGCCTGATCCTACGCGATCCCGGCCTGTCGGACGCACCCCCCGCACCCGTCCGGCCCCTCCCGCCGACCCCCTCTACCCTGGGAGGAGCCCACAGGAGCGAGAGGATTCCGAGGACCGCCGTGACCGACGCGAACACCCGCCCGCAGCCGGGCGACACCGCCCCCGACTTCACCCTGCCCGACGCCGACGGCAAGGAGGTGCGGCTGAGCGAGGTGCTGGCCTCCACCGGCAAGCGGGTGGTGCTGTACTTCTACCCGGCCGCCATGACCCCCGGCTGCACCACCGAGGCCTGCGACTTCCGCGACAACCTGCGCGACTTCGACGAGGCGGGCCTGACGGTGCTGGGCATCTCCCCCGACGCCCCCGAGAAGCTGGCGCGGTTCCGCGACAAGGAGGGCCTGACCTTCCCGCTGCTCGGCGACCCGGACAAGGGCGTGCTCAAGGCCTACGGCGCCTTCGGGGAGAAGAAGAACTACGGCCGGGTCGTGCAGGGCGTGATCCGCTCGACCTTCGTCATCGGCACCGACGGCACGGTGGAGAAGGCCTTCTTCAACGTGAAGGCCACCGGCCACGTGGACCGCGTCAAGCGCGAACTCGGCCTGTAGCGCCGATTCCGGCTCCTGCGCCGGTGAACTTGCGGTGGGTCGGCGGGTGCTGCCATTCTCGGACGTACGCTTCCGAGGCGCGCCGCCCTCCCGCCGCCCCACCCGAGGCACGGGGCAGGCGCGGGGCGCACGGGCGCTGGGGCCGTAGCCCAATCGGCTAGGAGGCAATGCGTTTAGGTCGCATACAGTGCGGGTTCGAATCCCGCCGGCCCTACCGCGGATACGGAGAACGGGGTGCAGGCATCGGCCTGCGCCCCGTTCCCGTCCTCCCGGCCGGTGATCTCGGCGAAGGTGCCGTCACGACCGCGGTTTCGACAGCTTCGACAGCACTTCCGTCGGGATCATCGCGGGGGCGGTGCGGTCAGCGGAAGAGCAGCGCCCACAGCACCACCGCGAGCAGCGCCAGCACGCCGGCGGCCACCGCCGCCGCCTTCGGCAGCCGGCTGCCGCTGCGGTGCTTGCCCGAGCTGGTCAGCCCCAGGGTGTCGGTGGACTCGCGGATCGACGTGAGCAGGTGCCCGACCGCCTCGGGGCGGTGCCGCTGCAGCCGCTCGTGCAGGTGCGAGACCGACTCGGACACCGACTCCCGCAGCACGTGCGCGCCCTGTCTGAAGTGCTCGCGCGCCGACTCCGAGCCCGCGCCGTCCGCGTCGCCCTCTCCGTCCCCGGAGCCCTCGGAGCCCGCCGACCCCTCGGGGTCCGGGGCCGCCTGCGCCCCGCTGTCGGAGACCGGCTCCGCCTGGTGCGGCACCACCGGATCGGCGCCGGTCTGGGCCGCCGAGCGGGCGGCCGTCTCCGGGCTGGTCTCCGGCGCCCACGGCGCCAGGGCGGCGATGCGCAGCATCTTGGTGGCGCTCTCGGCGGTGAGCCGGTCGGCCGGCTGCACCCGCAGCAGCCCGGCCAGCACCGGGGCCAGCGGCCCGGCGTGCTCGGCCTCCGTCGGCTCCTCCAGCTCCACGCCCTTGAGGATGCGGATGTAGCCCTTGCGGTCGTAGGGCGGGTGGCCCTCCACCGCGGTGTACAGCGTCGCGCCCAGCGACCACAGGTCCGACTCGGGCCCGACCGGCCCGGCCTTGGCCCGCTCCGGCGGGATGTAGGAGGGCGAGCCGATGATCCGCCCCGAGGTGGTCAGCGCCGACTCCCCGGCCCAGGCCGCCAGCCCGAAGTCGGTGAGCACGACCCGGCCGCCGTCGCTGATCATCACGTTGTCCGGCTTGACGTCGCGGTGCACGATGCCCTCGTCGTGGGCGGCCTTGAGGGCGTCGATGAGCTGCAGCCCGATCTCGGCGACCCGCTGGTAGGGCAGCGGCCCCGCCATCCGCACGATCTCGCTGAGGGTGGAGGCGACCACCAGCTCCATCACGATCCACGGGCGGTCGTCCTCGTCGACCACGTCCAGCACGGTGACCACGCCGGGGTGGCTCAGCCGGGCCGCCACCCGCGCCTCGCGGGTGGTGCGGCGCAGCAGCGACTCGCGCTCCTCCTCGGTGAGGTCCGTGGCCAGCCGCAGCTCCTTGACCGCCACCTCGCGGTCGAGCACCTCGTCGGTGGCGCGCCAGACCGTGCCGACCCCGCCGCGGGCGATCTCCTCGCGCAGGCGGTAGCGGCCCTTGAGCACGCGCTCCTCGGGGGCCGCCTCCAGCGTTCCCGAACGCGACGGCTCGCGCGGCCGCTCCGGCCGCTCTGCTTCTGGGTTCTCGATGGAGGACACGGTCACTCAGCGGGTCTGGTCGAGGGCCATGGCGGCCTCCTGCGGGCACGTGCGGTCGCTGTCGCTGCGATTCCTGCTCGGATCACTCGTTATATCAGCTCATGGGCGCTTCCGAGCGGGCGGATGCGGGATCACAGCCACTTAGGTCCACTTCTGTTATGTCCGGCCGATCCCGTCCCATGCGGGCGCATACCGTGACATGGCTCTCCGCTCCCGTCCACCCCCGCAAGGCGCGGACGGGCGGGAGCGGAAGGGGCGGCCGCCGCTCGGCGGCGACCGCCACACGGGGTCCGATGCGCGGCGGAGCCGATCGGTTCCCCTGGGCCCCCGGTCAGTTCCAGAGGTTCTCCGGGTCGCGCACGTCGACCTCGCCGAATCCGGCCTCGCCCAGCGGGTCCTTGAGCCGGGCCGCGTCGCCCACGACGATCAGCGCCATCGCCGCCGGGTCCAGGTACTCCCGGGCGGCCGCGTCCAGGTCGGCGGCGGTCAGGGCGTCGAACCCGGCGCGCAGCCGGTCCACGTGGTCCTCGGGAAGGTCGTGCACGACCATCTCGACCAGCGCGTGCGCCATGCTGCGGGCGTTGGAGTAGGTCACCGGCAGGCCGACGGTGTTGGACTGGCGCACCGCCTCCAGCTCCTCGCCCGTCACGCCGCCCTCCTGCAGGCGGCGGATCTGCTCCAGGGAGGCGGTGACCGACGGGGCGGTGGTGGGGGTGTCCACCTGGGTGCTGATGAGGAACACCCCGCTGTCCCGGCGCAGGTCGAACCGGCTGCCCACGCCGTAGGTGTAGCCCAGGCGCTCGCGCAGCTCCAGGTTGAGCCGGGAGGTGAACATGCCGCCCAGCACCTCGCTCATCCCGTCGGCGCGCGGCAGGTCGATCGCCGAGCGGGACGGGGCGCGCTGGGCCAGCACGATCGCCGACTGCACCGAGTCGGGCCGGTCCACCAGCAGCACCCGCGGCAGGTCGTGCGGGGCGGGCTCGGGGGCGCTCTCGGCGGGGCGGCGCGCGGGCTCGGCGCCGCCGAAGACGGTGCGGCCCATCTCCTCCAGGTCGACGCCGTCCAGGTCGCCCACGACCACGAGGGTCCCGGCCGCGGCGGCGACGGTGGAGCGGTGGAAGTCGCGCACCATGTCGGGGGTGACGTCCTGCAGCGCGACCGGGGCGCCGCTGAGCGGGGTGGCGTAGCGGCCGCTGAACAGCTGGCCGCCGATGGCGCGCATGGCCAGGCGGGAGGGGCGGGAGGCCTCCAGCCAGAAGCCCTCCAGCACCTGCTCGCGGCGGCGCAGCACGTCCTCGTCGCGCAGCGCGGGGGTGCGCACGGCCTCGGCGAACAGCCGGGTGGCGTCGCCGATGCGGGTCGTGGGCGCGTCCACCCCGGCGACGAAGCTGTCCCAGGTGGCGTAGCAGACCCAGTCCGCGCCGTGCTGCTCCAGCTCGGGCGCGAGCGAGTTGTCGCCGTGGACGCCGTCCTCCAGCGCCTCCCCGGTGAGCATGGTGACCCCGCGGCGGCCGGCGGGTTCGTAGGCGCCGCCGTTGGGCAGCACGAGGCGGATGGAGGCGTACTTCTGGCCGGGCACGTTCAGGGCGACGATCTCGCCGCCGCCGACGCTCAGGCGCCGGTGGCGGGGGAAGGTGTAGGGCCGGGGGTCGCCGAGGTCCGGGCGGGGCTGCAGCTGGCTCACGTCGTCTCTCTCTTCGACTGGTCGGTTCGTCGGCGCGGTGGGGCGCGGTCGGCGGGCGCGGGGCGGGGTCAGGCCTCCGCGGCCGCGGGCGCCTCCTCGGGGTCGAACCGGACGGTGAGCCGGTTCTCGGCGGTGAGCAGCCGCCCGGCGGCCTCGGCCACCTCGCGGGGGCCGATATCCGCCCAGCGCTCGGGCCAGGTGTAGGCCAGGGTCGGGTCGCCGAAGAGCTGCGTGCAGCTGCCCAGCTCGTCGGCGAGGCCGGAGGGGGTGGACACGGCCTGCAGGTGGTCGCGCTCCAGGATGGCGCGGGCCCGGTCGAGCTCGGACTCCTCCACGCCGGCGGCCAGCTTCTCGACCTCCTCCAGCATGGCGGCCTCCAGGGCGTCGCCCTCCACGCCCTCGCGGGCGATCATGTTGACCAGCATCAGGCTGGGGGTGTAGCGGAACGGCAGCAGGTCGGCGGCGTCGCCGGGGGCGGCCAGCTCGCGCTCGATGACCAGCCGCCGGTACAGCCGGCTGCCCTGCCCCTGGCCGAGCACGGCCGAGGCCAGGTGCATGGCGTCGAACTCGCGCTCGCCGTAGGGGGCGACCCGGTAGCCCAGGAACACCCCGGCGGCCGGGACGTTCTCGGTGACCGACTCGCGCACCGGCCCGCCGATGGGCCCGGACAGCGCGGCGTCGGGGGCCTGCGGGATCCGCTCGCGGACGGGGATGGACCCGAAGTAGCGCTCGGCGCGCTCGCGCACGTCCTCGGGGTCCAGGTCGCTGACGACGGTGAGCACGAGGTTGTCCGGCCCGTAGTGGAGCCGGTGGAAGGAGAGCACGTACTCCAGGTCGGCGGCGTCCAGGTCGGCCATGGAGCCGATGGTCGGGTGGTGGTAGGGGTGGCCCTGCGGGTAGCCCAGGCGCAGGATGCGCTCCAGGGCGGTGCCGTAGGGGGCGTTGTCGTAGCGCTGGCGCCGCTCGTTCTTGACCACGTCGCGCTGGTTGTCCAGGACCTCCTGGGTCATGCCGTCGCGCAGCGTCGCCAGGCGGTCGGCCTCCAGCCACAGGGCCAGGTCGAGGGCGTGCTCGGGCACGGTCTCGTAGTAGTTGGTGCGGTCGGTGGAGGTGGAGGCGTTCATCTCGCCCCCGAGCCGCTCGACGGCGTCGAAGTGCTCGCCCTTGGCCACGTTGCGGCTGCCCTGGAACATCAGGTGCTCGAACAGGTGGGCGAACCCCGTCTTGCCGGGGACCTCGTGGCGCGAGCCCACCCCGTACCAGAGGTTGACCGCGGCCACCTGCCCGGTCGCCGCGGGGGCGGTGACCAGCCTGAGCCCGTTGTCGAGTGTGTACTGACCGACCTGTCCCGCAGCGTTGGTGGTCACGTGTGTCTGCACCCCTCGTTCGCGCCTCGTTCGTCGTCGTTTTCCCGCAACGAAGCCTATGCGTTCGGGGCTGCGCGCGCGCACGCCACACCGGGGCGCGCGCACGCGTCCGCGCGGCTCAGCCGCGGCGCCGCAGCACCCGCAGCGACCCCTGCACGGCGGTCTCGGTGAACTCCCCGGAGTCCAGGGCGCGGCGGTAGACGTTGTAGGGCGGGCGGCCGCCGTCGGCGGGGTCGGGGAAGACGTCGTGGATGGCCAGGGCGCCGCCGGGGGCGACATGCGGGCTCCACCCGGCGTAGTCGGCCTGGGCGGCCTCCTCGGTGTGGCCGCCGTCGATGAACAGCAGGCCCAGGGGGCGCGCCCACAGCCGGGCGACGTCGGCCGAGCGGCCGAGCACGGCGACGACGGTGTCCTCCACCCCGGCGGCGGCCATGGTGCCGCGGAACTCGCCGACGGTGTCGATGCGGCCGGTGCGCGGGTCGACCAGGGAGGGGTCGTGGTACTCCCAGCCCTCCTGGTGCTCCTCGGAGCCGTGGTGGTGGTCGACGGTGACGACGGTGCCGCCGCAGGTGCGGGCGGCGGCGGCCAGGTAGACGGTGGACTTGCCGCAGTAGGTGCCGACCTCCAGCACGGGCCCGAGGGGCGCGTAGGCGCACGCGGCCTCGTACAGCGCCAGCCCCTCCTCCTTCGGCATGAAGCCCTTGGCGGCCTCGGCGGCGGCGAGCAGGTCGGAGGGCATGGCGGGGGCGGTCGCGGTCATGGGGCCGTCTTTCGGGATCGGTGAAGATGGTCGGCTCCCCCTGACGTTGATCTCGGGGAAGTCGGGCTTAAGAGAGCCGTCATAAGGCCGGGTTTCCCGAGATCTGTTGGTGGATGATGGTGCTGCCGGGGCCGCTGAACCCACAGC
>NZ_JAQFWQ010000153.1 GCF_027706725.1 Nocardiopsis endophytica | reverse complement strand
GCCCGGACCGCGAGGGGCCGGACGGACGGCAGGCGGGGCCGGGGAACCGCCCCGCGCGCTCCGTCGCCGCCCATCACGGCGACCACCCGCACGCCTGGCAGCCGACGACGCTGCGGGAAGGGCCACTGACCTTGGTCGTCGCCGCCAACAACGCCGACCACCCACACGCCTGGCGGCCGACAGCGCTGCGGCGCGGGCCGGCGACCTCTCCTCGTCGCCGCCCTCCACCCCACACCCCGACGGCCCACCGCCCGGCCAGGGCCCGTGAGCGGGGTACCAGCCCAGCCGGGCGGCCTTACCGCGAGGGGGGCGCCGGACTGAGGCCCGGTCGCAAGGGGGCGGGGCGCGGCGGGTGGTGGGGACGCCTCCTGCCCCACGCGCAGGGACGCCCGATCGGGCATCCGCATCTGTGCAGGTCCCGGCTCCGCTTGATAAGTGGTCCGTGGCTAGAGCTGCTTGGCGAACCAGTGCTCCGCGTAGGGCCCCTCGTTGAACGGGGCCACCTCCTCATAGCCGTTCGCCGCGTAGAGCCGCCTCGCCTCGACCAGGTCGCTCCGCGTGTCCAGGCGCGCGAGGGTGGCGCCGCCCTCCTTGGCCGCCTTCTCGATCGCCTCCAGCAACCGCACCCCGCCCCCGAGTCCGCGCGCCGCCGGGGCCACGAACAGGCGCTTGATCTCCGCGACCTTGCCGCCGCCGAACCAGTGCAGGCCCACGCATCCCAGCGGGCCCGCCGAAGGCCGGTCCGGAGCGCGGGCCACCAGGAACAGGCCGTCCGGCGGGACCAGGGACCCGCTCGGGTCCTCCGCCATCGCCGCGTCGATCTCCGCCTCGGTCGCCTCGCGGCCGTAATAGCGGCCGACGATGTCCCTGTAGTACTCCCGGAGCACCGCCGCTGCCTCCGGTCCGTGGACGTCCGCGGGGGTAATGTCCCAGTTCGTCAGCATCCCGCTCTCCCTTCGCCGCGTTTCGCCACCTAGAATCCATAGACGTCGGTGTCCTACGTCACCCCACTTTGCGACACCTCCGACACCCACGACGCTGGAAGACTGTCATGCCTCCGCTGCTCGCCCGGACCGACCACACCCAGTCGACCGCAACGCTGGTCGCTGCGCGGAGCGTGTCCGAGCGGCTCAGACACGGGCTCAACGGCCCCGGGAGCCGGGGCGCCGCCCGCCGCCTGCGGCACCTGCTGGGCGCGCGCGGGCTGGCGCTCGCCGACCTGTCCGGGCAGCCCATCTGGTCCGGCCGGCCCGCCGAACACGCCGATACCGCGCCGCTGCTGGAGGCCGTGCTGCGCGGGGAGGCCGCCCGCGGGACCCCTCCCCTGCAGGCCGTCCCGCTGCACGCCGGTGACGACCTCGCCGGGGCCCTGCTGGTGCACGGCGACGTCAGCGCCCGGGCGGTCCGGGAGGCGGCGCTGCTCGTCGCCCGCGCGCTGGAGAGCGGGCGCCTGGAGGCCTCCGCGGAGCGCGCCGCCCAGGCCGAGTTCCGCGCACTGCGCGCCGAGATATCCCCGCACTTCGTCTACAACGCCCTCACCGTGATCGCCTCGCTCGTGCGCTCCGACCCCGACCGCGCCCAGGAGCTCATGCTCGACTTCGCCGACTACACCCGCTACAGCCTGGCCCGGCACGGTGACTACACCACCGTCTCGGAGGAGTTCCACGCCATCGAGACCTACCTGGCGCTCCAGCGCGCGCTCCTGGGCGACCGGTTGCGCGTGCAGGTACGGGTGGCCCCCGAGGTCCTCGGCGTCGCCGTGCCCTACCTCGTGCTCCAACCCCTGGTGGAGAACGCCGTACGGCACGGTGTGGAGCCCGGCGGCGGCCCCGGCCTCGTGCAGGTGTCCGGGGAGGCCGAGGGCAACGACTGCGTGATCGGCGTGGAGGACGACGGCCCCGGCATGCCCCCCGAGCGCGCCCGGGAGGTGCTGTCCGGGGAGCACGAGGACAGCGACGCCGTGGGCCTGGCCAACGTCGACCGCCGCCTGCGCCACGTCTACGGCCCCTGGTACGGCCTCGTCGTGGAGACCGAGGAGGGCGCCGGGACCCGGGTCGTGGTGCGCGTCCCCCGCTTCCAGCCGGGGGTGCTGCCGTGACGCCCGCACACCGCCCCGCCACCGGCCTGCGCGTCCTCGCCGTCGACGACGTGCGGCCCGCCCTGGAGGAGTTCGCCCGGCTGCTGGACGCCTCCCCCGACGTCGCCGAGACCGCCATCGCCGACGACCCCCTCGGCGCGCTGAAGCAGATCCAGGCCGGGCGGTTCGACGCCGTCTTCCTGGACATCTCCATGCCCGGGCTGGACGGCCTGGAGCTGGGGTCGCTGCTGTCCCGGCTCAGCGAGCCGCCCGCGATCGTGTTCGTCACCGCCCACGAGCGGCACGCCGTCACCGCCTACGGCATCGGCGCCGTCGACTACCTCCTCAAGCCCGTGCGCGCCGAGCGGCTCGCCGCCGCCCTGGACAAGGTCCGCCGCTCGGTGCGCAGCGCCCCCGGGACGGCCGCGCCCGACCCCCGCCCGGAGCCCGACCCGCTGCCGGTGCTGCCGGTGGAGACCGCCGGGCGCACCCGCTACGTGCGCCGCACCGAGGTGTTCTACGTCGAGGCCAACGGCGACTACGTGCGGCTGCACACCCGCGGCGGCGCCCACCTGGTACGGATGCCGCTGTCCCGGCTGGAGGAGTACTGGGGGCCGTGCGGCTTCAGCCGGGTGCACCGCGGCTTCCTGGTGGCCCTGGACGCGGTGCGCGAGCTGCACAGCGACACCGCCGGCCAGCTCCTGGCCCGCACCGAGGTGGGCGACGTGCCGGTCAGCCGCCGCCACGCCCGCGAGCTGCGGGAGCGGCTGCTGCAGGCGGCCCGCGGCGGACCGGTCGGATCCGCCTGATGGACCGGCCCCGCCGGGTGGCGGTCACCAGCCCGCAGACCCGCCTCGCGCACGCCCGCGGCCGGGCCCGCGGCCGCTGGCGGGTGGCCCGCCTGGACCCGGCCGACGCCGAGCGCGCCGAACACCTGCTGCGCCGCCAGCGCCGCCAGGCGGTGGCCGCCCTGCTGCTGACCGGGCTGGTCCTGGTCGGGCTGCCGGTGCTGCTGTGGTCCCGCCCCGACCTGGACGCGGCGCGCCTGCTGGGCGTCCCCGCCTCCTGGATCATCATCGGCGCCGTGCCGTACCCGGCGATGGCGGCGGTGGGCCTGTGGCAGCTGCTGCGCGCCGAGCGGATCGAGCGCGGACGCTGATGGTCGCCTTCGCCGCGCTGGTCCCCCTGCTGCTCGCCACCCTGGCCATCGGGCTGCGCGGGGTGGCCGCCATGCGCACCACCTCCGACTTCCTGGTCGCCTCCCGCCGGGTGTCGCCGCTGCTCAACTCGGCGGCGGTGTCGGGGGAGTACCTGTCGGCCGCCTCCTTCCTCGGGGTGGCCGGGCTGATGCTCAAGGACGGCGCCGGGGCCCTGTGGTACCCGGTCGGGTTCGCCGCCGGGTACCTGGCGATGCTGGTGCTGGTGGCCGCCCCGATGCGCCGGTCGGGGGCGCTGACCGTGCCCGACTTCGCCGAGGCGCGGCTGGGCTCGCCCTGGCTGCGGCGGCTGAGCGCGGTGGTGGTGCTGGTGGTGGCCGGGCTGTACCTGGTGCCGCAGCTGCGCACCGCCGGGCTGGTGCTCAGCGCGGTCAGCCCCACCCCCTACTGGGTGGGGGTGGTGATCGCCGGCGCGGTGGTGGCCACCGCGCTGGCGCTGGGCGGCATGCGCGCCGCCACCTACGTGCAGGCCTTCCAGTTCTGCCTGAAGCTGGTGCTGTTCATCGTCCCGGCGCTGTGGCTGCTGGCCCTGGCCGGACCGGACGTGCGCGCCCAGGCGGTGGAGCCGGGCGAGTACACCCGGTTCGAGCACGACACCACGGTCTCCTTCCGCACCGGCGTGGTGCTGCGGGTGGAGGAGCCGGTGGTGATCACCGAGCGGGACGGCACCCGGTGGAAGGCGGCCGAGGGCGAGCACCGGGTGGGCGCGGGGCGCACGCTGGTGTTCGAGGAGGGCGGCCGGGTGCCGTCGGTGCTGGGCAGCGCCCCGCCGGGTGGGCCCGACTGGCACCGGCCGCTGCTGGCGACCGTCGGGGACGGGTACCCGCTGCTGTCCACGCTGTCGGTGCTGACCGCCACGGTGCTGGGCACGATGGGGCTGCCGCACGTCATCATGCGCTTCCACACCAGCCCGGACGGGCGCTCGGCGCGCCGCACCGCCGCCATCACGGTGGCGCTGCTGGGGGTGTTCTACCTGTTCCCGGGGGTGTACGGGGCGCTGTCCCGGGTTCTGGTTCCGCACCTGTACCTGTCCGGGGCCACCGACACGGCGGTGGTGGCGCTGCCCGCCCAGGTGGACCAGGGGTGGCAGGGGACGCTGCTGACGGCGCTGCTGACGGCGGGGGCGTTCGCCGCGTTCCTGGCCACCTCGATGGGGCTGCTGCTGGTGGTGGCCGGGGCGGTCGCGCACGACCTGCTGCCCGGCGGGCTGCGGCGGCTGCGCGCGGCGGTGCTGGGGGCCGCCGCGGTGGCGGTGCCGCCCGCCCTGTACGCGGCCGGGATCGACGCGGGGATCCTGGTCACCTGGGGCTTCACGGTGGCGGCCTCGACGTTCTGCCCGCTGCTGGTGCTGGGCATCTGGTGGCGGCGGCTGACCCCGGCGGGGGCCCTGGCCGGGGTCGCGGCCGGGCTGGCGGCCTCGTCCGGGGCGATCGCGGTCGCGCTGTTCGGCCCGGACGTCCCGGGGTGGGCGGGGGTGCTGGTGGCCCAGCCGGCGCCGTGGACGGTGCCGCTGGCGTTCGCGGTGATGGTGGCGGTGTCACTGGCCGGACGCCCCCCGGCATGGGCGCGCACGGCGGTGCTCCGGCTGCACCTGGACGACGACCACCGCGGGCCGTCCCTGCGCTGAGGACGGCACCGCTCCAGAAGACCCGGACCATCGCGGACATACTCCGTCCTCGATCGTCTCTAGCGTCGTCCTCACACCTCCCCGGTGGAGGACGGACCGACGCGCGAAGGCGAAGAGGAGAACGATGGACGAGCAGACGACCGGCGCGGCCCCCGCGGGGTACACCTCCGTCGCCCCCTGGGTGGTCACCGACGACACGGGGGCCTTCCTCGACTTCGTCGCCGAGGCGTTCGGCGGCGAGGAGCTCGGACGGGTACCGACCGAGGACGGCCGGATCGGCCACGGCGAGATCCGCGTCGGGGACACCGTGGTCCTGGCCTTCGACCGGAACGAGGACTGGCCGCACCTGCCCAGCCTGCTGCGCGTGTTCGTCCCGGACGCCGACGAGGCGTGCGCGCGGGCGCTCGCCGCGGGCGGCGTGCTGGTCACCCCCATTGCCGACAACGCGTTCGGGCAGCGCGGCTGCCGGGTCAAGGACCCTTTCGGCAACATCTGGTGGGTGACCGCCCACATGGAGGACGTCCCCGAGGCCGAGGTATGGCGGCGCCTCGGGGAGCCCTCCTACGCCGCGGGCATGCGCGAGGCGCAGGAGACGCTGGACGCCGAACTCAGCGGACGGCGGGTCGGGAGGAGCAGCGCACCGGTGCGGACCACCGGGTGACCGGGTGGCCGTCGGACCGGACCCGGCGAGGTCGGGGGCCGTACCGGTAGGGCCGAACGGCTCCAGGGGCCCACCGTTCGTCGCGCCGCGCCGACCGCTCATCGACCGCTCGGCGCACGCGGGAGCGCTTCCGCCCCCGACAGGTTACGCGGCCGACCACCCCCTCCCTACTGTGGCGTGGAGCACATTCACCCATCCCCTGGAGGTGCAGCGTGACCGGAACCGGCTATGAACGCGACGTCGGAGGGCCCTCCGGCGACCAGTGGCGCGAGGTCCAGGCGGGGCCGGAGTTCTCCGAGCTCCGGCGGCGCCTCCGGGTCTTCGTGTTCCCCCTGACCGCGTTCTTCCTCGCCTGGTACCTGCTGTACGTGCTGCTGGCCGTGTACGCCCCCGGGTTCATGGCCGCCCCGGTGGCCGGGAATATCAACGTCGGCATCGTCTTCGGCCTCCTGCAGTTCGTGACGACGTTCGTGATCACCGGGTTGTACGCGAGCTACGCCAACCGGCGGCTGGACCCCATCGCCGACCGCCTGCGCGGACGGATCGAGGGCACCTCCGCCGAGGCGGCCACCGAGGGCGAGGGGGAGGACCGATGAGCGAGATCAACCCGGTGCTCAACATGAGCATCTTCGGCGCGTTCGTGGCGGTGACCCTGTTCATCGTCTTCCGCGCCAGCCGCAACACCAACACCGCCGCCGACTACTACGCCGCCGGGCGCTCCTTCACCGGCTCGCAGAACGGGTTCGCGATCGCCGGGGACTACCTGTCGGCCGCCTCGTTCCTGGGCATCTGCGGGGCCATCGCGCTCAACGGCTACGACGGCTTCCTGTACTCCATCGGCTTCCTGGTGGCCTGGCTGGTGGCGCTGCTGCTCGTGGCCGAGCTGCTGCGCAACACCGGCAAGTTCACCATGGGCGACGTGCTGGCCTTCCGGATGCGCCAGCGCCCGGTGCGCGCCGCCGCCGCGCTGGCCACCCTGGCGGTCTCCTTCTTCTACCTGCTGGCCCAGATGGCCGGCGGGGGCAGCCTGGTCAACCTGCTGATGGGCATCGAGGGCGAGGTCGGCCAGGCCATCGTGATCGCCGTGGTGGGCGTGGTGATGATCCTCTACGTCCTCATCGGCGGCATGAAGGGCACCACCTGGGTGCAGATCATCAAGGCGGGCCTGCTCATCGCCGGCGCGCTCGTGATGACGGTGTGGGTGCTCGGCCTGTACGGCTTCAACCTGTCCGAGGTGCTCGGCCAGGCGGCGGCGCAGCCCGACGGCAAGGGCCAGGACCTGCTGGCCCCCGGCGCCAAGTACGGCGAGAACACGCTCACCCAGCTGGACTTCATCTCGCTGGCGCTGGCCCTGGTGCTGGGCACCGCGGGCCTGCCGCACGTGCTGATGCGGTTCTACACCGTGCCCACCGCCAAGGAGGCCCGCCGCTCGGTCGTCTGGGCGATCTCCCTGATCGGCCTGTTCTACCTGTTCACCCTGGTGCTCGGGTACGGCGCGGGCGCGCTGGTGGGCCCCGAGGAGATCTCCACGGCGCCGGGCGGGGCGAACGCGGCGGCGCCGCTGCTGGCGCTGGCGCTGGGCGGCCCGCTGCTGCTCGGGTTCATCGCCGCGGTGGCGTTCGCGACGATCCTGGCGGTCGTCGCCGGGCTGACCATCACCGCCTCGGCCTCCTTCGCGCACGACGTCTACGTCAACGTGATCCGCCGCGGCAAGGACTCCTCGGCGATCAACGAGGTGAAGGTGGCCCGGATCACGGCGCTGGTGATCGGCGCCTGCGCGATCGCCGGGGGCATCCTGGCCAAGAACCAGAACGTCGCCTTCCTGGTGGCGCTGGCGTTCGCGGTCGCGGCCTCGGCCAACCTGCCGACGATCCTGTACACGCTGTTCTGGAAGCGGTTCAACACCACCGGCGCGCTGTGGAGCATGTACGGCGGCCTGTCCGCCGCGATCGTGCTGATCATCTTCTCCCCGGCGGTGTCCGGCAGCGAGACGGCGATGATCCCCGGCGCGGACTTCGCCCTGTTCCCGCTGAGCAACCCGGGCCTGGTGTCCATCCCGCTGTCCTTCCTGCTGGGCTGGCTGGGCACCATGCTGTCCAAGGAGAAGGCCGACCCGGACAAGCAGGCGGAGATGGAGGTCCGCTCGCTCACCGGTGCCGGGGCCGAGAAGGCCGTGGCGCACTGACCCCTGGACCAGCCACAACGAGGGGGAGGGCCGTGCGGCCCTCCCCCTCTCCTGTGCGCGCCGCCGTACGCCGCCGAAAGGCGCGCGGTCGGGCGTCAGCAGCCGGTGCTGCTGGTGATGGTGGTGTTGCCGTAGTACTTGATGGCGACCCCGTTCAGCACCACCCGGACGACGGTGCCGCCGCTCCGCTGCTCATAGTGCAGGTGGGGTCCGGTGGAGCCGCCGGTGCTGCCGACGGTGCCGATCTTCGACCCGGTGGAGACCTTCTGCCCCACGCGCACGCTCTGGGAGTTCAGGTGCGCGTACAGGGTGGTGATCCCGGAGCCGTGGTCGACGACGATGTACTTGCCGTAGCTGGTGTTCCCCCGGTCGGCGACGGTCGTCACCGTCCCGGAGGCGCTGGAGAGCACGTTCTTGCCCATCGCGTCGCCGCGCTGGAAGTCCACCGACAGCTGGGGGTTGTGGTTCGTCCGGGTGTTGGCGTTCCACACCTGGCCGCAGTCGAAGGGCGTGCGCAGGTTGATCGCGGCCTGCGCGGTCTGGTCGGCCGAGACCGGGGAGATCAGGGCGCCCGCCGCCAGCAGGGCCATGGCGGTCACGGCTCCGGCCCTGCGTGCGGCACGGAAGAGGACATCTGACACGGGGGTCTCCTCGTGTAGCGGGGATGGTGTCCGAGGGCAGCTTCGCACGCGTTCTGGGCCCGCAGAAGGCCCACGAAACTTGACAATTCGCCCCCGACTCGCGAATGCTGCCGCACCACCCGCTCCCCCTTCCTTTGGAGAACGCCATGGACGAATTCCTCCTCGTGCTGACGGGCGGCGCCGTGAGCCTCGCCAGCAGCGCGACCGTCACCTGGCTCCAGACCCGCCACGCCTACCGCGGCGAGGCCAGGGCCGCCACCCGCGAGTCCACCCGCCGGCTGACAGCGCTGTTCATCGCCGAGCGCGACGCCGCCCTGATGGGCGAGGGCCCCTCCGCCGGCCTGGCCGAGGCCGAGACGCTGGCGGTGGCCCTGGCCGACCGCCGCACCCGCGAGCGCGTCCGCGACGCGGTCCGGCTGCTGCGCGAACTCCACCTGACCGAGCTGCAGGAGCTCAGCGGCCAGCGCGCGGCACCGGGGCGCCGGATGCTCTGCGACCACGCCCTCGAAGTGCTGGGCGCCCATTTCCGCGGCGAGAAGGTCCCGGCCGCCCCTCAGGGCATGCAGAAGATGCTGGACGTGGAGGACGAGGCGCTCAGCATCCGCTCCGGGGCGCTCCCGGGGCGCTCCGCCGGCGCCGCCGCGGCGGCCTCCGCCGCGTCCGGGTTCCGCTCCGCGGAAGGCGCGGAGTCCGGGGCCGGGTCCGCAGGCGAAGGCGCCGACGAGGAACCGTCCTCCGGTTCCTCCGCGTCCACCTCCACGGGCTCCTCGCGCTCGTCGGAGGCGTCCGCGTCGTCCACCCGCAAGCCGGGCCGCCGCCCGCGCGCCAAGGCCCGCACCAAGGACCCCGAGGACAGCGACTTCTGGAACGAGTGACCCGTTCATCCCATGACGAGCCACGGTTCGTTCTGGGACGATCTTGGGAACGCCGGAACCATCGGCCGCGTCTGACCGCTTAAGAAACACAGGGGCGCCCCTTGACCCGCCACGACCTTGCTCCGGCTGGTGGCGAGGGGCTCTGACCTGTCACGATGGGCGAACCCCGCCCGGCCATCGCGGAGATTCAGACACCGATGCTGCGCATCCACTTCACCGACGCGGACCTCGCCCGCACCAGTGTCGCGGCCGGCGCCGACCCCATGTGGGAACTCGTCCTCAGCCTGCACCGGCTGCAGACCCGCCAGGGCCGCACCCTCGTCGACCGCTGGTACACCTCCGCCCGGGAACGCCTCTCCTCCTCGGGCCTGACCCACGACGTCAAGAACCGGCTCGTCCCCATCACCCCCCGGACCATGTACTTCCCCGACTTCCTCACCCCCGACGAGGGGCGGCTCGGCTTCGACGAGGCGGTCGAGGCCATCGAAGGGCTGCCCCGCAAGGAGCTCGACGCCCAGCTCGGCATCGTCGCCACCATGGGCGACGGGCTGGGCGCGTGGGCGCGCTCGCTGGCCGACGGCGACCTTCGTGCCCGCAAGGAGCTCGCCGAGACCCTGCGCGACTACCACCGGGTCGCCCTGGAGCCGTTCTGGAACGACCTGCACGCCGACGTCGACGCCGACCGGGTGCGCCGGTCCCGTGACGTGCTCAACGGCGGGGTGCACGGCCTTCTGCACGGCTTCGAGCCGCTCATGCGATGGGAGCCGCCGGTGCTCGGCGTCACCTATCCCGGCCGCGAGGACATCGACCTTCACCTGCGCGGGCGCGGCCTGCGGCTGATCCCGTCCTACTTCTGCTGGAAGTACCCGGTGGCGCTGGCCGACCCGGAGCTGCCGCCGGTGCTCGTCTACCCGATGCACAACGGCGTGTACCGCACCCGCAAGGAGAACCTGCTGACCTCGGGGGAGGAGCGGGTGCTGGGCAACCTGCTGGGCGCCACCCGGGCGGCGGCGCTGACGGCGGTCGCCGACGGGATGACCACCAACGAGCTGGCGGCGCGGCTGCACATCTCCCCCGCGGCGGCCAGCCACCACACCCGCGTGCTGCGCGAGGCGGGGCTGATCGTCAGCACCCGCGACCGCAACCACGTCCTGCACACCCTGACCACGGCCGGCGCCGAGCTGCTCGGAGCCGGACGGCGCGCGTGAGGTCCGGCGGATGTTCCGGCCGGGGGCACCCCCATCCCTGCCCCCGGCCGGGTCCGGCGAACACGTACGCCGTCCCGTGTGCCCGTCCTGCACGCGGTGCGGCGAGTCGGGTTCGGCGCGGTCACGCCCTCCCTATGGTGCCGACCGCCCTCACCTCACCGCCACACCCTTCGACCAGGCTCTAAAAGTGCAGGTCACAGCGTTTTCAACAGCGACAAAAGCGGCCTTGGGGACACATTCACAGGCCCATTCGCGGAAAGGAAGACCCCGAGGGCCGGTCCATCCGGTGGGATGAAGGGGGAACGCCGTGACCATCACCGGCATCATCAGCGCGATCGTCGTGGGACTGATCATCGGGGCCCTGGGCCGCATGGTCGTCCCCGGAAAGCAGCACCTGTCCATCTGGCTCACCCTGCTGCTGGGCATCGTCGCCGCGTTCGTGGGCGGCTGGATCGCCTCGCTGTTCACGACATTCTGGATCTTCGTCCTGGTCGTGCAGATCGTCGTGGCGGCCGCCCTGGTGTACCTGGCGGACGGGCTGTACGCGCGCCGGTCCTGACGGCGGCCCGGCGAGCGCGCGGGGGCGCGTCCGGAACGGGCGCGCCCCCGCGGATTTTCCCTCGGGATTCCGCGCAACGATTCCGAATACGGGCATCCTCCACGCGCATTTTCGACCGTCCATCTCATAGGATCGGCTCATCCGCGGAGGACGTCCCCACCGCCGCGCCATGGTCCGCCCGTGTCCTGTCGGCCCTCCCCCGCACTCGGCGGCGCGACCCGCACGGACCCCCGTCCAACGCTCACGTCGAGAAGATCCCCACCGATGCCCGATGACGCCACCCGCCCCGATGAGGGCGCCCCGTCCGCTCAGGCCCCGGCCCCCAAGCGCCGCAGGCACCTCGCCCGCGCGCTCGGCTGGACCGCCGCCGCCCTGGCCCTCGTGCTGGCCGCCGGGGCGGCCACCGCCTACGGCTACTACCGGTCGCTGCGCTCCGACATGGTCCAGCACGACCTGGACGCCGCCCTCGACGAGGAGGAGCGCCCCGAGAAGATCGGGGACGACGTCAACATCCTGTTCATCGGCTCCGACGACCGCGAGGACGGCAACGCCGCCTACGGCGGCAAGGACTTCGTCGGCGAGCGGTCCGACGCGCTGATGCTCGCGCACATCTCCCCGGACAGCCGGGTGACCGTGGTGAACTTCCCGCGCGACTCGCTGGTGGACCTGCCCGAGTGCGCCCCCTACGGCGAGGCCGAGGGCACGCCCGGCTACTACGGGATGATCAACGCGGCGCTGTTCCACGGCGGGCCGCCGTGCGCGGTCAAGACCGTCGAGTCGCTGACCGACGTGCGCATCGACCACTTCGTGCACCTGAGCTTCGTGGGCTTCCGGGACATGGTCGACGCCGTCGGCGGGGTGCGGATGTGCATCCCCGAGCCGATGCACGACGAGCGCGCCCAGCTCGACCTGGAGGCCGGGGAGCAGACGCTGGACGGCGAGGAGTCGCTGGCGTTCGTCCGGGCCCGCTACGAGATCGGCAACGGCGGCGACATCGGCCGCATCGACCGCCAGCAGATGTTCCTGGGCGCGCTGGCCTCCGAGGTCACCGAGGGCGGGGTGCTGACCGACCCCGCGCGGCTGGACGGCCTGCTGCGCTCGGTCTCCGAGCACACCGCGACCGACAGGGACCTCTCCCTGGACAAGCTCGTCTCGCTGGCCTCCACGCTGGCCGACGCGGACATGGGCGGGATCGGCTTCTACACCGTGCCGTGGGCGCAGGCGCCCGGCGACCCGAACCGGGTCGTGTGGCGCCAGGAGGAGGCGGCCGCGCTCTTCGCCGCGATCAAGGAGGACCGCGACCCCGGGCGGGAGGCGGAGGCGGAGGCCGGCGAGGAGCCCGGCGGCGGCCCGTCGGACCCGCCCGGGGCCGAGCCGTCGCCCGCGCCGGGCGCCGAGCCCTCGTCCGCGGACGGCCGGGACGGCACCGACGTCGTGCCCATGTCCGCCCTGTCCGACGACGGCACTGACGGCGAGACCGGCGGCGGCGGCGCCGGCGGTGACCCGGCGGAGGACGGCCTCCAGGGCCGGGACGCCACCGCCGACCCCTGCCGGGACGGCCTGGGCCAGGGCACCGGCGACGACGCTTCGTAAGCCACCGGGCGGCCGGTTCCGGCCGCCCGGTACCCCCCGTTCGGCGGGGAGGCCCCGGTTTTGGTGGAATGGGACCGGGAAACTTCCGCGCCTTTCGAACCGAATCCCCCGAAGCGGGATCAGAACGGCACGGAGCGCGCTCCGCCCCTCGCGGCGCACCCGTACCACCCCGCACCGACGACATGGAGGACCCCCAGTGACTCCCCGCTCCGTCCTGCCGTCCCCCCGCCGCCTGGCGGCGCTGGGCGCCGCGGCGGTCGTCCTCGCCGCGACCGCCTGTACCTCCGGCGGAGGCGACGAGGGCGACCTGACCGGCAGCGCCGAGGCGGCCGAGCTGGCCATCGCCCCCGAGGACGGTGCCGAGACCGTCGCCCCCGACGCCCCCATCACCGTCAGCGCCGAGAACGGCGAGATCACCGACGTCGTGGTGGAGCAGGCCGCCCCCGAGGGCGAAAGCAAGGCCGACACCTCGATGACCGGGTCGCTCAACAAGGAGAAGAGCGAGTGGAGCAGCGACTGGACGCTGACCCCCGGCACGGACGTGACGGTGACGGCGGTGGCCGAGAACGCCGACGGCGAGGAGACCGAGGCGGTCAGCCGCTTCACGGTGGAGCCGTCCGTCGAGGGGCAGCGCCTGGAGGTCAAGACCGACACCCGTGAGCGGCAGCTGCTCGACGGGCAGACGGTCGGCGTCGGCATGCCCGTCGTCATCGACTTCGACATGCCGGTGGAGAACAAGGACCGGGTCGAGGCCGCCATGGACGTCGTCTCGGAGAAGCCGACCGAGGGCGCGTGGAACTGGTTCGGCGACAAGCGCGCGGTGTTCCGCCCCAAGGAGTACTGGGAGCCGCACCAGAAGGTCACCGTCGACCTGAACCTGGCGGGGGTGCAGGCCTCCGACGGTGTCTACGGGGTGGAGAACAGCTCCATCGAGTTCGAGGTGGGCCGTGAGCAGCTCGTCGAGATCGACAACGACGAGCACCACATGACCGTCGAGCGCGACGGCGAGAAGCTCAAGGAGTTCCCGGTCAGCCTGGGCCAGAACACCCAGCACTCCTACATCACCCGCAGCGGCGTGCACCTGGTGATGGAGAAGCACACGAACTACCGGATGAGCAACGACACGCTCGGCGTCTCCAAGGACGACCCGAACTACTACGAGGAGGTCGTGGACTTCGCGGTCCGCATCTCCGACTCGGGCGAGTTCCTGCACAGCGCACCGTGGAACGGGATGCTGGGCGAGGCCAACACCAGCCACGGCTGCGTGAACATGGCGGTGTCGGACTCCCAGTGGATCTACGACGAGTCCCTGCCCGGCGACCCGGTCGACATCGTCAACAGCGGCCGCGAGATGGAGGTCGACAACGGCTGGGGCTTCTGGGTCCGCGACTGGGACACCTGGCTGGAGAAGAGCGCGACCGGCGAGCCGACCGACACCGGGTCCTCCGGCACCCCCGGTTCCCCGCACGGCGAGCCGCACAAGGGCGGCGGCAAGGACGAGGGCGACGGCGCCGAGGAGGCGTCCGGCCAGGACTCCGACGAGGGCGGGGCCTGACGGCCGCAGCGGAGGCACTGTCGCACGGCTGCACTGCCGCGCCGTCGCAGCTCTGCACTGCCGCGCTGTCGCAGCCTTGCACCTTTGCACTGCCACGCTGTCGCAGCGGCACCCATAGCGAGCTATAGGCACCCGAAGGGGGCCGACCGGTTCGACCGAACCGATCGGCCCCCTTCTGCTCACGGAGGCGGCGGTCCCCTGGCCCTGCCCGCCGCCCGGCGGACCGCGGGGGGTTCAGATGGGCGGGCGGCTGGGCAGGTCCCCCGCTCAAGGACCCCGGCCGGGCGCCGGGCCGTCGGAGTGCGGGGTAGAGAGCAGCGACGAGGAAAGGTCAGCGGCCCACGCCGCAGCGTTGTCGGGATACGCCGCGTGCGGGTGGTCAACGGAGAGGGCAGCGACGGCGAGAGCAGGGCGGTTCCCCGGCCCTACCTGCCGGGCGGCAGGTTCCTCGCGGTCCGGGAGGTCGGCGGCTGAGCTGGTACCCCGCTCAAGGGCCCCAGCCGTGCGGCAGGCCGTCGGGGTGTGGGG
>NZ_JAQFWQ010000152.1 GCF_027706725.1 Nocardiopsis endophytica | reverse complement strand
GCTCTGGCCGTTGCCGCTCTCCTCGGTGACCATGCACACGCCTGGCGCCCGACGGCGCTGCCGTGGGGGGCGTCTTCCTGTGTCGTCGCTGCCATCCTGCTTGCGCCCTGGTGGCCTTCCGCTCGGCCGGGGCCTTGAGTGGGGTACCGGGTCAGCCGCCCGGACGCCGGGACTGCCAGCGGCCTGCCGCCCGGCGTGCAGGGCTGGGGAACCGCCCAGCTGTCGCCGTTGTCGCCGATCACGCCGACCTGCCACACGCCGTGTGGCCGACGGCGCTGCCCAGGGGGCGTCCTCCTCTGTCGTCGCTGCCATCCTGCTTGCGCCCTGGTGGCCTTCCGCCCGGCTGGGGCCTTGAGTGGGGTACCGGGTCAGCCGCCCGCCCGGAGGCCGTAAGTGGGGTACCACCTGGCCCGTCCCCGTTCCGGATCGCCGCAGATCCGCAGGGCGAGCCGGAAGGCCCGGGCGGCGCCCATCCCCTCCGTCGCCGTCCGGTGAACGGCACGTCACCTGAACTCCTTCCACAGGACCCCTGGACACGGCCGGGCGGTTGCGCTGAGTTCAGACTCACGGGCGGGCGTCCGCGCTAGCGTTGCCGCCGGGACAGAGGGAGGGATCACGTGGACGAGCACCCTGGGTCTGCGAAGGGGCGCGGAGACGGCGGCGCCCCGGATGCCAGCGGCGGCCGCGGCGACGAACCTTCGACCGTCGAAGGTGCGGCGGAGCGGGCGGCGGGCGCCGACGACGAGGCCCCGGGCGCGTCCGCGAAGGCCGGGCCGGCCGGGCATGACCCCTCCGACTCCGGCGGGCCTGGGCATGACCCCTCCGGCCCCGGCGGGCCCGGGCATGACCCCTCCGGCCTCGGCGGACCCGGGCACGACCCCTCCGACCCCGATGGGACCGGGCGCAACCCGGCTGACGAGGCGGTCCGGGCGGCGGGCCGTGGGGGCGCGGTCCCCAACTTCTTCGTCCTGGGGTTCACCGGTGCCCTCGGGGTCCTCACCGCGTGGGTCCTGGTCCAGGCGCTCATCGAGATCCGCGGCGTCTTCATCAACATCCTCGTGGCGCTCTTCCTCGCCGTCGGCCTCAACCCCATCATCGAGTACCTCCGCCGCCGCGGCCTGCCCCGCTGGGCGGCCATCCTCACCGTCTGCGCCGCGCTGGTGCTGTTCACCGCCGTGTTCGTGTGGACCCTCGTCCCGCCACTCACCCAGCAGGTCACCGAGTTCGCCGAGAACGTCCCCTCCTACCTGCGCCGGCTCCAGCAGAACCCGGTCATGGCCGACCTGGACGAGCGCTTCGGCGTGATCGACCAGGCACAGTCCCTGCTGACCAGCGCCGATTTCGGGCAGCAGGTGTTCGGCGGGGTTTTCGGCATCGGCCAGGCCGTGCTGAACTCGCTGGTGGCGACCTTCACCGTGCTCATCCTCACGCTGTTCTTCATGGCCTCGCTGCCCGGCATCACCGAGACCGGCTACCGGCTGGTGCCGCGGTCGCGCCGGAGCGGCGTGCGCGAGCTGGGCGACGAGATCGTGCGGCGGGTGGGCGACTTCATCGGCGGGCAGCTGCTCATCGCCGCCATCGGCGGCGTCGTGGCCTTCATCTACCTCACCGCCATCGGCTCCGGATACGCCCTGACCCTCGCCCTGGTGGTGGCGGTCACCGCGCTCATCCCCCTGGTGGGCACCACCATCGGCGCACTCGCCGCGTCCTTGGCGGTCGGCATCGGCGACCTGTTCCTGGGCGGGGTGACGCTGGTGTTCTTCCTCGTCTACCAGCAGATCGAGAGCTACGTCATCTCGCCGCGGATCATGCAGCGATCGGTCGATGTCGCACCCACGGTCACCATCACCTCCGCCCTCATCGGCGGCGCGATGCTGGGACTGGTCGGCGCCCTCATCGCGGTGCCCGCGGCGGCGGCGATCACGCTGATCCTGCAGCGGGTCGTCTTCCCGCGCCTCGATGCGTCCTGAGCGGGCGCCTGCCGCGGGGCGGCGGCCGACGGCTCAGCGACCGGCGGCTCAGCCACCGGCGGGGCGGCGGTGAAGGCCGCGGTACCGGCGGCGGCGCTGGACGCGGTCCCCGAGGGCGGCCAGGCGTCGTGCGGCGGGTACGGGCGGGCGCGGCGCCGGGGTGCTCAACCCCCGTCCCGGGGCAGCAGCGGCCCGAGCGGCCCCAGGTCCAGGTTGAGGTCCTCGGGCTCGAGCCCGTAGTGCGCGCAGAGGTCGTCCATGCGCTCTTCAAGGAGCATCAGCGTCATGCCGATCCGCTCCTCCTGCTCGGGGTCCAGGTCACCGCCCTCGAACCGCCGCAGCGCCTGCCGCTCCATCAGCCCGCGCACCAGTTCCACCACGGTCAGCACCAGGCGCACCAGGTCCCGTTCCACGGTGTCCGGATCGGCGTCGAGCCGTTCGGCGGCGCTCGACCGCGGCCTGGCGACCGCCTCGCCGAGCGTGTCGAGGACGCGTTCGGGCTCACCGGGCGCCCGAGTCGCCCGCCCCCCGTTCCTGTCCTGCATCGGCCTTGTCCCCGCCTTCCCAAGGCGACGGTGTGTCCTCGTCGATCGAGGCGACCAGGGCGTTCAGGCTCACCCGCACCAGGTCGACCCCGGCGATGGAGATCGTCAGGTCGCCGATGACCACCACCCCCGTGGCCAGCACCCGGTCGAGCAGGTCCACCAGCGCCACCTCTCGGTCGCCGAAGGGCGAATCCGCCCATTCGGGCAGCGCGGGCCGCTCGCCGCCGTGCACCCTCACCCGTGGGCCTCCGGCTCCCGGTCGGGCGCGGCGTCGTCCAGGCGGGCGAAGGAGTAGGGCGCCCACGGGCCGGACACCGACAGCAGCGTCCCCGGCGGGGCGACCCTGCGCAGGTGCTCGGCGTGCTCCAGGAACCGGGGCGACCGGTCGGCCGGCACCAGGAACGCCGCGTTCAGCACGTTGGAACCCTCCATCCGGGACAGCCGCGGGTCCTGGGGCCGGTGCTGGGCCCAGTCCTCGGCCATCGCGGCCAGTTCGTCGCGCACGCGGTGGACGTAGGCGCCCACGGTCGCCCACGTCCGCTCGCGCTCTGCCTCCCGGCGCTGACGGCGCACGAGGTAGGACCGGCCCGGTCCGCCCTCCGCGGCCCCGCCCTGCCCCGCCGGTCGTGCCGCCCCCGTCGGCCCCGCCGCCCCCGCCGGTCTCCCCGGCTCGGCGGTGCGCCCGGACGCCCGGCCGCCCGGCCGGGACCCGCGCTGCTCCGGAACCGCGTGCACCCGCACCCCCACCTCGATGCGCCCGACCAGCCGGGAGAGTACCGCGGTGATGTGCCCGCGGCGCTCGCCCACCATGGAGCGCAAGCTCTCCTCGCCCAGGAACACGGTCGCCAGGCGCAGCGGCACGGCGACGGTGGACCGGAAGACGGCGTCGACGACCCGGTGGTGGGCCCGGGCGGCGGCCTCCAGCCACGCCATGTCCTCCAGGTTGCGCCGCAGCGCCTCCTCCCCGAACTCCTCCAGGGCGACCGGGCTCACCACGGCGTCGAGCCCGTGGGCCGAGACGACGTGCACGGGGCCGCCGCCGACCCCCGCGATGCCGTCCAGTGCGCCCCCGGCCGGGGGCCGGGCCACGGCGTAGAGGTACAGGGCGTCCGCCCCTTCCCGTTCGTGCGTCACTGCTCACTGCCTTCCCCGAGCAGGCGACCCGGTCGGCGTCCAGCCGACCGGGTCCCGCTCTGCCGGTCGATCCCCGCGTGCGACGAGGGCGCGTCCCCGCGCCGCCGCAGGGCTTCTCTAGAGGGGAGTTCCCCGCCGATCCCGCGGCGGCCGGTGATGGGGACCCAAATGTGAGCCAGAGGCCAGTGATTCCTCACCTTCAGTCCTCCCTGTCCTCCCCGTCGGCCTCGGCGCCCTCCGGCTCCGCGTGTGCGGAGCGGGCGCGCCCGCCGGACTCCCGGCCCACGCCCTCCGCAGCCCCGACCCCGGGAGGCCCGGCCCGCCCGGCACCGGAGGGCTCCGCCTCCCCGGCCCCGGAGGGCTCCGCCTCCCCGGCCCCGGAGGCCCCGCCGTTGCGCAGGGCCTCCACCTCCTCGCGCAGTCTCCGGTTCTCCTCGGCGAGCTCGGAGGGGCGCCCCTCGCGGCGGGCCGACGAGCTCAGCGCCGGGTCGTGCTCCCACCAGTCGATGCCCATCTCCCGCGCCCGGTCGACCGAGGCCACCAGGAGCCGCAGGCGGATGGTCAGCAGCTCGATGTCGAGCAGGTCGATGCGGATGTCCCCGGCGATGACCACGCCCTTGTCCAGCACCCGCTCCAGGACCTCGGCCAGGTCGGCGGGGCGGCCGTCGCCGTCCCGCCGCTCCGGCCGGCCGCCGGTGCGCGCGGCGGGCGGGCCGCCGCCCCACGGTTCGGACCGCGTCACGGGAACCCGCCTCCCTCCGGAGCGCCGCGGAGCCGCTGTGCCTCCTCGAGGCGGTCGAGCAGCTCGTCCTCGGCGCGGTCGAACTCCTCCTCGCCGATCTCCCCGGCCTCCAGGCGGTCGGAGAGGCGGCGCAGCTCGCCCATGATCCGGTCGGGGTCGTAGTACTCCCGCTCGGCCGCATCGCGCACCGTCCGCGCCGCCCACAGGGCGAGGCGGACCGGTGCCGCGGGGGCCGTGAGCACGGCGGTCAGCAGTCCCACGGCCCCTCCTCGGGGTGTGCGCGGGGCGTCACGGCGCGCCCTCCTCCCGCTCCGGCCCCTCCACGAAGCTGTACGGCGGGAGCGGGCCGTTCACCCGCACCTCCAACAGCGCGCCGGCCGCGGAGCGCATGTCCTCCACCGCCGCCAGGGCCTGCTCCGCGTCCTGCTCGCGGACCAGCAGCGACAGGTTGGCCAGGCACCCGTCGACCAGTGGGCCCGAGGAGACCTCCTCGGCGTGCGGGCCGAGCGCGTCGAGCACCAGGCCCGCGTCACGGCGGCGCAACTCCTCCAGGGCGGCCGAGAGCCGCTCGCCGAACGCCGCCATCTCCGCCTGCACGGCCCCCTCGGTGCGCATCCGGTCGCGCTCGCGGCGCAGGTCCAGGTCCGCGGCGAGGACCTCGCGCAGCGCCTCCTCCTCGACGTGGCTCACCTTCACGTTGATCTCCACGCGGCCTTCGAGAGCATCCAGCCGGGAGAGGTAGCGCTCCGAGGACTGCTCCAGTTCCCGCACGACCGCCTTGTCGCCGTCGGCGACCGTGCCGAAGCGCATGGGCAGCACCGGCCCCTGGCGCATGAGCCGGTCCAGGATCCCGGCGTGCACGATCAGGTCCCTGCGCTTGGCACGCAGCTCCTCGGGGGCGTCGCTGACCGCGGCGGCCACGCCGGCCGCGGACAGCGGGCGCACCGGCGCGCCGCCGTCACCCACACCCGGCGAGCCCTCCACATCGAACGGGTGGCCGCTGCGCACGAGCCCGTACACATAGGTGCTCATCGTCCCGTCCCCTTCTTTCCGCCGGAGCCGCCCGAGCGGGAACCGGTGCGCCCGCCCCGGCCCTCGCCGGAGTCCCTGCCGGCGCCCTCCTCGGCGCCCTCCCGGGTGGTCTCCGCCTCTGCGGTCTCCGCCTCGGCCCCGGAGTGCTGCTCCTGCCCGCCGCCTGCGGCGCCGGCCAGTGCCTGGTCCGCGTCCACGTGCTGTTCGGCGCTCTCCACCTGGGGGAGCTCGGCATCGGAGAGCGCGTGGCCGTCGGTCCGGGCGCCCTCCTGTCCGGACGAGCCCCCGGCCAGGCCGCCGACCAGGCCGGGCAGGCCCTGCGGGGCGCCGCCGGCGGTCAGGTCGAGCCGGTTGGCGGCCTCGGCGAAGCGCAGATAGGTGTCGACGCTGGCCACGACGACCCGCACGTCCACGGTCAGGATCTCGATACCGACCAGGGACACGCGGGCGAAGACGTCGATGACCAGGCCCTTGTCCAGGATGAGGTCGACGACCTCGTAGAGGCCGCCGGAGTGGCCCCCACCCTGGGTCTGCTGGGTGGTCGTCATGGTCTCCTTCCCTCCTCCGCCCTCGGGGCGGTCGGGAAGCGTGCATTGTCCGTCCCTCGCGGTGCGGGGGACCGGGGCCCCGGAGCGGGGGGGCGGCGTCACCCGCCGCCCGCCCGTCCCCGGACATGGCGGGACCTGCGGCGGTAGCCGGTCAGGTTCCCCTCGCCGTCCAGGTCGACCGTGTAGTCGGCCACGATGCTGGTGCTGTCGGGGATCCGGCGCACCTCGACCACCTCGACGGCCAGGCGCCAGCCCGACCCGTCGCGCTCGGCGGCCGTCACGGCCTCCACGGGCGTGCCCGCGACGGCCTCGAACCGCTCGCGCGCTGCGCGCACGGCGTCCGCCACGGCCGTCAGCGCCGCGCCGTCGCCGGTTCGGCGTTCCCGTCCCATCGGACTCCGGTCTTCCGCAACCGTCATTACGCGGGCCCAGCTACCGATACTCGTGCCTTCCAAACGGCTGCCTGGTCGCGGAGCCGCGGCCGTTCCGGTGCGCGGAGGCGGCCGGTGCTGGTGGGAGAAGACGCAGGTCACGGGGGCAATGGGGCGCGGTGGAGTCGAGGAGGGGCCCGGGAGGGCGGAGGTGTTCGCACCGTCTTTGGCGGGGTGCGGGCGAGGGCGCGATACCCCCTCACGACCGCCCCGTTACCCGACTGTGACCAGTCGCGCATTTTGACCGGGCTCTAACCGCGGAGGCCGGGCATGGGGCCGGTTCCGGGGCGGTGCACCCCCGCCGCTTTAACCTGCCGCACCCCCGTTGTCTCCCTCTTGACCTCGCCTTTTGCTGGACGCGGGGTTACTGTTGCCGGTGTTCGGCCCGTGAGGCGGACGCGGCCCTGACGCCGCCGCCCCGTCCACGACGCCGCCGGACCCCGGCGCCTCCGTCGCGCCGGGATCGAGGTCCCCGGCCCCGAGCGGGAGGGGGAGGCCCCGCGGCCCACGCGCCGCCTCCCCGATCGGCGCCCGTCCCCGGCGTTCCCGACCCGCCCTTCCTGAACCACACGCGCCACCGGCGTGCCCGGATTCGCCGCGCCCCAGACCCGCCGCGCCCGAATCCGCCGTGGAACCCCCGGCCTCGTCCGCCCAAAGCCACCACCGGCCCCGCACCGGGAGCAACCGCCACTCATGAGCACTGAGAACGCCATCCAGTACGGCCAGGTCACCGCTTCGTACTTCTGGGACGACGGCTCCGGCGTCAACGGAGACACGGGCGCCCCCGCATCGGGCGAGCCCATGCAGGAGGGCCTCGCGGCCAGCCCGAGCTGGCCGCTGGGCACCGAGGGGTATGTGAAGTACAACGGCAAGAAGGCCGACTTCTTCATCGGCGACCGCGGCCCCGGCGACCCCGCCGACGGCTGCAACGTCCTGCTCGACCTGGACGGCAAGACCTTCGCCAAGCTCACCGGCGAGGACTGGAACGAATCCGGCTACACCGTCTCCGGCGGCGAGGGCCACATCGACGTCGAGTACGTCATCACCAAGTGGGGCGACGGCAACGGCACCGAGGGCGCCCCCCGCCCCATGGGCTCCGGCGAGGAGTGCACCGACGCGGTGTCCCCGGTGCCCGACGAGCTGTCCGGTGACGACAAGCAGGACAAGAAGGACGAGAAGAAGGAGTCCGGGGACGCCAAGGAGTCCAAGGACGCCAAGGACGGCCAGGAGCAGGGCGCCGCTGCGACCGGAGGAGACGGCGACGGCGGCCCGGCGGGCCACACCGGGACCCAGTCCTCGACGGCCGCCAACGACATGTCGGCCGTGAACTTCGCCGCCACGGACGCGCCGCTCGCCGCCGGGGCGCTGGCCATGGCCCTCATCCCGGCTCTGGTCGTCGCCCTGCTGGTCGCCCGCCGCGACCTGGTCCTGGCCTGGGTCGGCCACGACCGCGCCGCCGCGTGGGGCGGGAAGGCCGCCGCCCTGCGCGACCGCGGGGCCCAGATGGGCGCGGCCACCGCCTCGCGCGTGCGCGCCGCGGCCGCCGACGCCGTCGCCGCCGTGCGGGAACGCTTCGGCCGAGGCGAGTGACCCGACCGGGGCCCAATGCCTGGGCCCCACCCGAGGACCCTCCGCGCACGGGCGCGGGCGCCGTTCCGAACGGCCGCCCGCGCCCGTCCCTTCGGACGCGGCCGACCTGAACCCGCCCCCGACCCGGTTCAGCCCTCGCGGCCCCTGCGGGACCGCACGAAGTCCCGCAGCACCAGGGCGTGCGTGTGCTCGCTGTCCTTCGCCGCGTACAGCAGCGTCACCGGGCCCTCGTCCAGGGCCGACAGGACCGGGTCGACCGCCTCCGGCCGCCCCTCCAGCTCCCGCTCGTACCGGGCCGAGAACTCCCGCCACTTGTCCGGGTCGTGGCCGAACCACGCCCGTAGCTCCGGGCTCGGCGCGGCGTCCTTGAGCCATCCGTCCAGGTGCAGCTCCTCCTTGCGCACCCCGCGCGGCCACAGGCGGTCCACCAGGAACACCTTTCCCTCCGTCGGCGCGCCGTCGCCCTTCGCGTCGTACACGCGCATCAACCGGATGTCGTCGCTCATGCGCCGACCCTCCCAGAGCCCCGCACGGTGTTCACGCCACCGCTCCGCTACCGCGCCCTCAAAGGGGGACGACCGATCGGGCCCGTCGCCCCCGTCGCCGTTGAGCACGATCACCTCGGCCCAGGCGCAGCACCGGGTCTACGGGCTCGTACTCACGGGGGCGGGCTCCGGGGCCCCGGACGCTGGAGGGATCACCCAGGGCCGATGGGGGATGGCGCGGTCCGCACATGCGCGGGCCGCCCTCCGGACGGAAGCGAAGGGCGGCCCGGGGCGGGTCCGGTCAGGGGCCGTAGGTGACGCCCGTGGTCTTGCAGGCGTCGTACTCCCCGGTCAGGGTGACCACGTCGATGAAGCCCTCCCAGTTCCAGGGCAGGCCGGTGCAGTTGAGGACGTCCCCGTTGACGCCGGAGTAGCTGTCGCCGTCGGAGGCGGCCGCCGCGGGAGCGGTGGCGGCGAGGGCGCCGGCGGCGATGGCCGCGACGGCGAAGGCCTTCTTCATGGTGTTCCTCGTCGTTCTCGGTCGGTGCGGGTCGGATGCGTGTGCGGGTCAGCCGCCGTGCGTGATGCCGTACTTCTGGCAGGCGTTGTAGTCGCCGGTCAGCGTCAGGATGTCGACTGGGCCCTCCCAGTTCCAGGGCGCGACGGCGCACGGGGCGACGTCGCCGTTGATCAGCGCGTAGCTGTCCCCGGCCGAGGCGGCGGGGGCGGCGGCCAGGACCGCGCCCGCCGCGGCGGCGGTGAGCGCGGCGAGCGCGAACGTCTTCTTCATTGCGGTTCTCCTTGTCCACGACGGATCGGGCGCCGGAGGGGTTTCGGACGTGGTGCGTCCCCCCGCTCCGACAAACACAAAGAGTAGTCAGTTGGATGCGGAAAGTGAAGACGGTCGGCGTGATTTCCCGGCGTGTCCGTCGGCGGCCGGGTGGGGGAGGCGGTGGGCTCAGAGGGCGGCGCGTGGGATTCGGTTCTCCATGATGAACGGGACACGGTGTCAAAAATCCGTCCGCATGCCGCGGGAGGTGTCCGCGGGACGTCGATTCTCCGGAAACGCCTGTGCCGCGCCCGGTTCGGCACTACCGTGTGCGCTCGTATCACGACGTTTCGAGATCGCGGAGGATCCGCCGTGCCCGACCCCCTCTCGGTGCCGCGCGTCGCGGCCGCCGTCGTCGCCTTCGCCTGCTCGGCCGGGGCCGCCGCGCCCGCGAGCGCCGCCTTCGCGGACGCGGCCCCGCCGTCGGCGGAGGCGCAGGAATCCCCGGAGCAGGGCGGCGGGGCGCCGGGCGGCGCCGGGCCGGGCCCGGCGGACGGGGTGAGCGCGGGCGTGCAGGGCTCCGCCTCAGCCTCCGCGGGCGGCCTGCACGTCGGAGTCGACGTCTGCATCGGGATCAACGCCCCCGGGTACTGCGACGACCCGCCGCCGCCGGAACCGGGGCCCGAGCCCCCGCCCGACGAGCCGCCGCCGGGCTACGACCCGCCTGAGCCGCCCCCTGAGGAACCGCCCGAGGAACCGCCCCCCGGCTACGACCCGCCGGAGGAGCCCCCGCCCGGTTACGACCCGCCGGAGGAGCCGCCCGCCGAACCGGACCCGGAACCACCGCCCGAGCGGGTCGCGCCGCCGCGCCCCGCTCCGGCCGGACCGCCGGATCCCGCCCCCGAGGAGCCGCCCGCTCCACCGTCCGTGCCCTCCGACGAGCCGTCCGCCGAATCGCCTGTCGAGCCATCCGAGCCGCCGGAACCCGAGGAGTCCGAGGAGCCGGAGGAGCCCGAGACGCACGAGGCCGTGCCCTACCTCCCGGTCGCCCAGGGGCCCGAGGAGCAGGCCGGTGCCTTCACCCCGCAACGGGTCATGGTCCTGGTCGCCATCGTCGTCGCCGTGACGGCCGCCGGAACGGCACGCGCCCGGAGCTCCAGGTAGCAGGAAAAGCCGGCGCCGTGCAACGGCGTGCGCCCCGGGGTCCCGTCCGAGGACCCCGGGGCGCACACCGTTCCGCCCGTACTACGTGGGCGGCGGGAGCTCGTCGATCCGGTCGAACTCGGCCACCGCTTCCTCGTAGGGGTCCGTCCCGGCCTCCAGCAGCCCCCGGTAGGGGTTGTTCAGCGTGAGCATCACCGCCACGGAGATGAAGACCGTCAGCCCGGTGACCGTGCCCCACAGGATCCGGGTGCGCGACCCCCGCGCCCCCATGGCCAGCGGCAGCACGACCACGGCCAGCCCGGAGAGCGCCGCGGTCACGGTGAGCCCCAGCGGCACGCTCTCGCCCGCCGAGTCGGCGCGCATCATGCGCTGGTTCATCAGCGTCCTCGTCTCCTCCAAGGCGGCTATCCGGTCGGCCTCGGGCATGCCGTTGCCCGCGGCCTGCCCGACGGCGGCGCGCAGCCGGGTCATGGCCACGTCGCCCTCCTCGCTCAGCTCTCCCTCCGCGCGCATGAGCGGCCAGTCGTCCTCGGTCACCGCGGCCACATAGTCCCGGGCGGCGGCGCGCACCCGCTCGGCGTCGTCGGGGGAGTAGGCCTGGGTGCCCCAGTAGATGTCGATGACCGACGACGCCTCGTCAGCGGCGTCGGCGTCGGCCTGCTGGTAGTGGTCCCAGCCGATGACCAGTCCCATGGCCAGGGCGATCAGGTAGACGGCGAGCAGGAAGGGGCCGATGAAGGTGCCGACGGGGCCTTCGCAGTCCTCCCGGGTGACCGTGAACGCGCGCACCAGCGGCACACCGAGCGCGGCCAAGAAGAGGAGGGCGATGGACCACAGCAGGGGGGTGATGTCCATGGCACCACGCTAGTGGAGCGGACACGGAGCGTGGTTGACAATGACGGATTGTCGCGAATGTGTCCGTGCGGGGGCTGTGCTCGCTTCGGTGGTGCTTCGCGGTGATCCGGACGGATGTGCGGCCAATGCATCCTGAGGCTGCACCGATGGGCGGGTACCCCGCTTCTGGGCCCCGGCCGTCCGGCGGGCTGCCGGGGTGTGGGGCGAAGGGCGGCGACGACGAAGGGGGTGGCCCATCCGGCAGCGCTGTCGGCCGCCGGGCGTGTGGGGGGTCGCCGTTGATGGCGGCGACGGCGACACTCGGGCGGTTCCCCGGCCCTGCCTGCCGTCCGGCAGGCTCCTCGCGGTCCGGGGAGGCGGCGCGACCGGGCGGGCGCGTGGCCGCCCGCGCTCGTGGCGTCCGCACCCCCGGTGCGCCCCGGCCTTGCGATGATCTCGACAAAGGTGCTGTCAAAACTGCCGGAATGACAGCACTTCCGTCGAGATCATCGCTGAGGGGGCCGCCCGGGCGGCACATGCCGGGCATACCGGACAGCGGGAGAGGGGTTCAGGTAACTTGCGTCGTGAAATCGACGCTTTTATGCAGATCAGGCGTCGATTTCACCACTCAATCCGCCCCCGGACCACCCACTCACCCTGGCCGCGCGACCTCTCGGACCGCGAGGGGCCCGCCGCCCGGCAGGCAGGGCCGGGGAACCGCCCTGCTGTCGCCGTCGCCGCCCTTCGCGGTGACCGCCCGCACGCGCCGCGCTCGACAGTGCTGCGTTGAGCGCCGCTGACCTTCGTCGTTGCCGCCAGCCACCCCACACTCCGGCGGCCCGCCGCCCGGCCGGGAGCTTGAGCGGGGTACCTGCCCAGCCGCTCGCCCGGACCGCGAGGGGCCCGCCGCCCGGCAGGCAGGGCCCGGGAACCGCCCCGCTGTCGCGCTCGCCGCCCTTCACGGCGACAGTGCACACGCCCCACGACCGACGACGCTGCCGGAAGAGCCGCCCATCCATCCGGCCGTGCCGCCCACCCGTGCCTCGCCCCGCCGAAGATGGCCGCGGCCGTCTTCGGCGGGCGCGGGCGCGGGGCTCGGCGGGCGGGGGTGAGCGATCCGACCGAAATTAATCAGGTAAGGCTACCCTTACAACATTTCCCCAGGTCGGCGGAGGTGCGGCCGTTCCCGTCCGCGTGTGCGCCGCGTGTGCGCCCGGTTCGGGTGGGTTGACACCGTCTGTCCGCCGTCCCAGACTGGCGAGCGGTCGCTTAGGTAAGCATTGCCTTAGTAAGGCGGTGCTTACCCTTATTCATGTCGAGGGGGAGTCCGTGTCCCACAACGGGATCGAGGGGACGGTGGCCCTGGTCACCGGGGCCGCGCAGGGCATCGGCCGGGCCGTCGCCCACGCGCTCGCCGACGCCGGGGCGCGCGTGGCAGCGCTCGACCTGGCCAAAGGCCCCCTCGACGCGACCGTGGCCGAGATCGCCGCGGGCGGCGGCACCGCCCGCGCCTTCCCGTGCGACGTGCGCGACGCCGCCGCGGTGGAGGACGCCTTCGACGCCGCAGCGCGCGCCCTGGGGCCGGTCGAGCACGCCGTCAGCGTCGCCGGCGTGCTCCGCGCCGGCCCCGGGGCCGACACCTCCGACGCCGACTGGGCCGACCTCATCGCGGTCAACGCCACCGGCGCCTTCCACGTGGCGCGCGCCGCCGCCCGCAGGATGGCCGGGCGCGGCTCGGGCACCATCACCACCGTCGGCTCCAACGCCGCCGACACCCCCCGGGCCGACCTGGCCGCCTACGGCGCCTCCAAGGCCGCCGCCGCATCCTTCACCCGCGCCCTCGGCGTGGAGCTGGCCCCGCTCGGCGTGCGCTGCAACGTCGTCTCGCCCGGCTCCACCGACACCCCCATGCAGCGCGGCATGTGGTCCGGGCCCGACGGAGCCGCCGCCGTCATCGCCGGATCCCCCGACAGGTTCCGCGCCGGCATCCCCCTGGGCAGGCTGGCCGACCCCGCCGACATCGCCGCCGCCGTGCGCTTCCTCGCCTCCTCCGAGGCCCGCCACATCACCCTGCACGACCTGCGCGTGGACGGCGGCGCCACCCCCCGCACCTGACCGCCGCCCAGCCCCGCCCCGACCCGCCGCCGACCGGGAGGCCCCCGCCCTCCCCGCGCCGCCCGCCCCGGGGTGGCGCACCGCCTGACAGAAAGGCCCCACGGTGCCCCACGCCTCCACCGACCGGCCCGCCGCCGACGAGACGGACCTCCCCGGCGACCTGCTCGCCGCCTACGCCCCCGGAACGGCCCTCATCGCCACCCCCGAGCGCACCCTGTTGGGGGAGGGCGTCCTTGAGGCCGCCGACGACCCGGCCCACGTACCCGCGATGCTCGACGCGGTGCGGGCCTCGGGCCGGGCACAGGACCCGGTCGCCATGGGCGCGATCCCCTTCGCCCCCGATGCCCCCGCCCGCCTGGTGGTGCCCGCCACCGTGCGCACCGCGGGCCCCGCGGCCGAGGCGCCCGCCCCGCCGGAGGTGGAGCGCCGGCCGCTGCCCGGCCCCTGGCGCGCCGAGGCCGTGCCCGAGCCCGAGACCCACCGCAAGGCCGTCGCCGAAGTGCTGGCGGCCCTGGGCGGCGGGGAGGGCGCCCCGCTGGACAAGGTGGTCCTGGCGCGGTGCCTGCGGATGACCGGCCCCGGCCCGGTCGACGCCGGGCAGGTGCTGCGCAACCTCGCCTGGCGCGACCCCTCCGGGTTCACCTTCGCCGTGGACCTGCCGCCGCGCGGCGCGCCCGGCCCACGCACCTTCGTCGGGGCCAGCCCGGAACTGCTGCTCTCCAAGCGCGGCGGCACCGTGGTGTCCAACCCGCTGGCCGGGTCCCGGCCGCGCAGCGCCGACCCCACCAGGGACCAGCGGAACGCGGTGGAGCTGCTCGCCTCGGCCAAGGACCGGCGCGAACACGCCCTGGTCGTCGAGGCGGTCGCGGACGGGCTCCGCCCCTACTGCACCGACCTGGACGTGCCCTCCGAGCCGGAGCTCGTGCGCACCGCCACCATGTGGCACCTGTCCACCCGGGTCGCCGGTGCCCTCGCCGACCCGCGCACCCCCTCCGTCGTGCTGGCCGCGGCCCTGCACCCCACGCCCGCGGTGTGCGGCACCCCCACCGGGGCGGCCCGCGCCGCCATCGCCGGGATCGAGCCCTTCGACCGCGGCTTCTACACCGGCGCCGTGGGCTACACCCGCGCCGACGGCGACGGGGAGTGGGCGGTGGCCATCCGCTGCGCCGACATCGCCGGGGACACCCTCGACCTGTTCGCCGGCGGCGGCATCGTCGAGGGCTCCGACCCCGCCGAGGAGCTGGCCGAGACCTCCGCCAAGCTGCGCACCCTGCTGCTCGCCCTGGGCGTCAACCAGCGGCTCTGACCGCCCCGAACCCGGCCCGGCGTCCCGCGCGCTCCGCTCCCCGCGCGTCCCGCCCCCCGGCTCCGCGCCGGACGCCCCTCCCACCCGCCC
>NZ_JAQFWQ010000151.1 GCF_027706725.1 Nocardiopsis endophytica | reverse complement strand
CGTCGACGTCGTCGACGAAGCGGGTGAGCAGGTCCCCGCCGCGGAAGACGGAGCTGCCGTGCGGGGCCAGCGGGACGAGCGCGGAGAACACGCGGGCGCGCAGCCCGGCCACGGCCGCGAGCACCGCGTCGTGGCCGAGCAGCCGGTCGGCGTAGCGCAGCGGCCCGCGGACCAGGGCGAGCGCGCGCACCCCGACGATGGCCAGCCCCAGGGCGGCGATGGGCGGCTGCTGGGCGGCGCGGGAGATCAGCCAGGCCGCGGTGCCGGTGAGCGCGACCGAGGCGAGCTCGGCGCCGACGGCGACACCGGCGGCGGCCAGCACCCGGGGCAGGGCGGGGGCGGACAGGCGCAGCAGGCGGCCGGTCACAGGGCACCCCCCGGGGACACGACGCGGTCCATGCCGCCCAGCGGCGCCGAGCGGTGGGTGGCGGCGATCACCGTGCGGCCCGCGGACAGCCGCTCGATGGCGGCGACCACCTGGGCCTCGGACCGCGGGTCGAGGTGCGCGGTGGGCTCGTCCAGCACCAGCACGGGGGCGTCGGAGAGGAAGGCGCGGGCCAGGGCGATGCGGCGGCGCTGGCCGGAGGAGAGCCCGAAGCCCTCGTCGCCCAGGACCGTCGCGTAGCCGTCGGGGAGGCGGGAGACGAAGCCGTCGGCCTCGGCCGCCCGCGCCGCGTCGCGGACCTGCTCGGCGGTGGCGTCGGGACGGGCGAGGCGGATGTTGTCCTCGACCGTCCCGGCGAACAGGTGCGGGCGCTGCGGCACCCAGGCGGTGGCACCGGACACGGCGACCCGTCCGCGCTCAGGGGTGAGGAGCCCGAGCACCAGCGCCAGCAGGGTGGACTTGCCCGACCCGGTCGCGCCGACGAGCGCGACGCGCTCCCCGGGCGCGATCCGCAGGTCCACCCCGTCCAGGACGGGCGTATCGGTACCGGGGTACCGGGCCGAGGCGCCCTCCAGCAGCACGGCCGGGCCGCCGTCGCCGGGCTCCGGGAGCGGCGGCCGGGTGAAGCCCCCGCGCTCGGGCACCGGTGTGTCGAGCACGGCGAAAACGCGCCGGGCCGCGGCGGTCCCCTCCGCGCTGTCGTGGAAGGCCGCGCCAAGGGCGCGCAGCGGCAGGTAGGCCTCCGGGGCGAGGAAGAGAACGAGCAGCGCGGTGGACAGGTCCGCGTCGCCGGACAGCAGGCGCAGCCCCAGGGGGACCGCGACCAGCGCCACCGACAGCGTCGCGACCAGCTCCAGCACCAGAGAGGACAGGAAGGCGGTGCGCAGCACCCGCATGGTGGCGCTCCGGTACCGGTCGGCCATCGCGCGCACCGCGTGGGACCGGTGCGCGGCCCGGCCGAAGGCGCGCAGTGACGGCAGGCCCGCCACGGTGTCGGCGAAGTGGCCGCCGAGGCGGGAGAGCAGGTCCCACTGAAGGGCGGTGCGGTCGCGGGTGTGGGCCCCCACCAGCGCGCCGAACACGGGGATCAGCGGGAGCGTGAGGGCGACCGCCAGCGCGGACGGCCAGTCGGCCAGGGCCAGCACCGCGAGCACCGCGGCGGGGGCGGTGCGCGCTGAGGCGGCTGCGGGCAGGTAGGAGGCGTAGTAGGGGCCAAGAGCGTCGGTCCCCCGGGTGAGCAGGGTGGACAGGTCGCCGCCGCGCAGGTTCTGCAGCCGTACCGGGCCCAGCCGCCGGGCGTGGTCCAGCAGCCGCATCCGCAGTCCGGTGCGGGCCGCGGCGGCGGCCCGCTCGGACAGCGCCGCGCGGGCCCGCGCCGCCGCCGCCCGCACGGCCACCGCCGCGCCCGCGCCGAGCAGGAGCCCGGCCGTCCGCTCCGGCGGCCCGCCGCCGAACCCGGCGGCGAGTGCGGCGGCCAGCAGCCCGGCCTGGGCCACGGTCGCGGCGGTGGTCACCGGCGCCAGCCGGGCGGCGGCCGAGGAGAGGCGCCGCGCCTGCGGCAGCTCCCGCGCCAGCCGGCGGCGCACGTCGTCCTGGGCACCCACGGTCCGCGCCCTCACAGGTAGGAGGGGGTTCGGTCGTCGACTCTGCCGCGGAACGCCCACCACCCGGCGGCCTGGTAGGCCAGCATCAGCGGCACCACGGCGGCGCCGAAGGCCGACAGCACCGTGAGCGTGGCGCCGTCCGCGGCGGCGGCGCCGATCTCCATGCCGCCCCCGCCCGCGTCGGCGAGCACGTAGGGGTAGTGCGCCGCCCACGGGAGTGCGGCGAACACCGCGGCCGCGGTACCGGTGCAGGCGAATGCGGCGCCGGGGCGCCCCCGGCGGGAGGCGGTCTGGGCCCCCAGCAGCGCGGCGGCGATCGCGGCCCCCAGGGCGGCGGCGACGACGGGGTTGCCGGGGGCGCCGCCGATGACCAGGGCGGAGGCCGCCGCCACAACGACCGCTCCTGCGGCGGCGGGGGCGAGCCGCCCCAGCAGCACGGCGGCGCGTCCGGCCGTTCCGCCGCGCGTGCGCAGCGCCAGGTAGGCGGCGCCGTGCGCGGTGAACAGCAGCCCGGAGGCGAGGGTGCACAGCAGCGCCGTCGGTGAGGCGAGCGCCGCGCCCACGGCGATGGAGTGGTCGCCGGTGAAGGCCACCCCGTTGAGCAGCACGCCGGTGACCGTCCCCCACAGCAGGGCGGGGACCAGCCCCCCGGCGGTGATCAGGGCGTCCCAGGCACGCTCGCCCGAACGGGTCCGGGCGCGCCCGCGGAGCTGCACCGCCGCCTTTCCGGCGACCAGTGCCAGCAGCAGCGGCACCAGCACCGGGTACAGCCCGGCCAGCAGCGGCCCCTCCAGGAAGGGGAAGGCGCCGAACAGCACCCCGGCGAAGGCCACCAGCCACACCTCGTTGCCGAAGAAGAACGGGCCGAGGGCGGCCATCGCGGCCTGCCGCCCGCCGCCGCGGGGCAGGAGGGGGCGCAGCGCCTGCGCCCCGTAGTCGTAGCCGCCGAGCACGAAGTACCCGGCCAGGAGGCCCCCGAGGAGCAGGAGCCAGGCGGTCTGCATGGTCATGTCGTCCTCACGCCCTTCCGGCCGCATGGCCCAGGTCGGCGGTCACGGGCCCATCGTCCGGCTCGGCCGGGAGGGGGTCGGCCGCGCCGAGGCGCACCCCCTCCGGGCCGCGGTGCGCCAGGCGGGCGATGATGACCCAGTCGGTGACGGCCAGCGCGCCCAGCAGCCCGACGAACAGCACCAGCGAGGCGGCGACCGCGGCGGCCGGGACGGGCGAGGCCGCGTCGGCGACGGTGAGCTCGCCGTACACCAGCCAGGGCTGGCGGCCCACCTCGCGGAAGAGCCAGCCGCACACGGCCGCGACGAACGGCAGCGGGGTCAGGGCCACCGTCGCCCAGGCCAGCACGCGGGGGCGCACCAGCCAGTCGCGGGGAAGCAGCACCAGGCAGATCAGGGGGGCGAAGAACAGCACCCAGCCCAGGTTCACCATCAGGTCCAGGGGCACGCCGATCCACTCGGGCGGCACGTAGTCGCCGGGGCCGTGCTGGGCCTCCATCGCCGCCTGCAGCTCGGCGGTGCCGCCCTCCAGCAGGGCGACCTTCATCGGCTGCTGCTCGGCGATGCCCCAGAACTGGGTGTCGCCGATCGCGTACAGCGGGTAGCAGAACAGGGCCGCGACGACGACGCCGAGCCGCAGCGGCGTGCGGAAGAAGTCGGTGTGCGCGGTGCGGCGGGCGAAGTGGTAGGCGCTCACCCCCGCCAGGAACAGGCCCCCGGCCACCATCGCCGCCGCAGTGATGTGGCCCAGCGCCACCAGGGTGTTGGGGTTGGTCAGCAGCGCGCCGAAGTCGGTGAGGTAGGCGGTGCCGCCGCGCACCTCGTGGCCGACCGGGTTCTGCATGAAGCCGTTGGCCACCATGATCCAGTAGGCCGAGGCGTAGGCGGTGAGCGCGACCAGCCAGATCAGCGCCGCGTGCACGCCCCGGTGCAGCCGGCCCCAGCCGAAGATCCACAGCCCGAGGAAGGTGGACTCGGCGAAGAAGGCGATCATCGTCTCCAGGGCCAGAGGGGCGCCGAACACGTTCCCCGCGAATTCGCTGAGCCCGTTCCAGTTCATCCCGAACTGGAACTCCATGACCAGGCCGCTGACGATTCCCAGCGCGTAGTTGACGACGTACAACTGGCCCCAGAACCGTGTCTGCCGCTCGAACAGTTCGCGTTTGCCCTTCGGTCCGGCCAGTGCGGCGCGCGTGTGGAGAACGGCGACCAGCGGCGCGAGTCCGAGGGTCAGGAGGACGAACAGCCAGTGGATGCTCGTGGTCAGCGCGAATTGCAGGCGGGAAAGTTCCACGGCGTCCATGGCGGAACCCCCAAGTCTCTAAGGAATGCGCCCGGAGTATTCCCGCGGGCGGTGCGGGCGGGCGATTCCGAGCATAAAGCGCCGTGTCCTATGATTTCCAAGACCGGTTTCGTCATGTGCACATGTCCGGCGGGTATGAGCCGGGCGTGGAAAGGGGGACGATGGATCTGCAGAACCTGCGGTACTTCCAGGTCGTGGCGCGCCACCAGCACATCAGCCGCGCGGCCGAGGAGCTGCTGGTCGCCCAGCCGTCGCTGAGCCGGGCCATCGCGCGGCTGGAGGCCGACCTGGGGGTGCCGCTGTTCGACCGCCGGGGGCGGCAGATCCGGTTGAACGCGCACGGGGAGGCGTTCCTGCGCCGGGTGGACCGGGTGCTCAGCGAGCTGGACGACGCCCGCCGGGAGCTGACCGACGCCGTGGGGGAGGTGGAGGGCACCGTGTCGGTCGCGGCCGAGACGATGCTCACCCTGGCCGCGGCGCTGTCGGCGTTCCGCGGCGCGGAGCCGGGGATCGGGGTGCGCCTCTACCAGTCGCACGCCGAGTCCATGGTGCGGCGGCTGCGGCTGCGGGAGGTCGACTTCTGCGTGGCCTCGCAGCCGCTGGAGGGGGCGGCGCTGCGCTCACTGGTCCTCATGCGCGAGGAGGTGCTGCTGGCGGTTCCGCCGGACCACCCGTGGGCCGGGCGCGCGAGCGCCGCGGTGGAGGAGATCGCGCGCGAGCCGTTCATCGTCCCGCGCCCGGGGCACTGGCAGCGGGTGCTGGCCGACCGGCTGTTCGAGCGCGCGGGGGTGCTGCCGACCGTCGTGTGCGAGGGGGACGAGCCGGGGGCGATCCAGGACCTCATCGGGGCCGGGCTCGGCGTGGGCCTGGTCCCGTCGATGGCGCGGCGGGCGGGGACCCACGCCGAGGTCGCGTGGCTGGAGGTGGAGGCCGAGGACTGCGAGCGGGAGCTCACCCTGGTGTGGCACCGCGACGCCTACCTGTCCGCGGCGGCCCGGCGGTTCCGGGACTTCGCCGTGGAGCACTACGCCGGACTGGCCGCGGCCTGAGCGGGGCGCCCGGGCCGCGGCCGGTCCGGCGGGGCCGGTCACACCAGGAGGGTGCCCCGGGCCACGATGACGGCGTCCCCGCCCACCTCGACCCGGGAGACGGCTCCGCCGTCCCGGGTGACGCGCGCCCGCATGTGCGAGGGGCGCCCCATGTCCACCCCCTGGTGGATGTCGATCCACGTTCCGTAGGGGGCGAGCCCGTACCGGGCCAGGTGCAGGGCGAGGGGGCCGGCGGCCGACCCGGTCGCCGCGTCCTCGGCCACCCCGTAGGCGGGCGAGAACATCCGACTGCGCCACTCGGTGCCCGAACCGGTGCCCGCCCCGGCGAAGCAGTTCACCGCCATGTCCGGCAGCGGCTCCAGGGCGCGCAGGTCGGGGCGGACGGCCGACAGCGCCGCGTAGTCCTCCAGGCCGACGAACACGTGCCGGGGCCCATTGCGGTAGACCTCCACGGGCAGCACCGAGTCCTCCAGGTCCAGGGCCCGAAGGACCGTGTCGGCGTGCTCGTAGGGCCCCCACTCCGGAACCGGCTGGACCATGCGCACCCGGACCGCTCCGGCGCCCGCCTCCAGGTCGAAGGGGACGGTGCCCATCGCGGTCTGCATGCGCACCTGCCCGTGGGCCCCGGCGTCGGCGAGCACGCCCGCGGCGCCCAGCAGCGGGTGCCCGGCGAAGGGGAGCTCGTTGACCGGGGTGAAGATGCGCACCCGGACGTCGGCGTCCGGGGCGCCGCCGGTGGGCCGCAGCAGGAACACCACCTCGGACAGGTTCATCTCCCGGGCGATGCGCTGCATGGTCTCGGCCGGGATGTTGTCGGCCCCGAAGAACACCGCCACCGGGTTGCCCAGCAGGGGGGTGTCGGCGAAGGCGTCGGCCACCACGTAGCGGTGCGTGCCCGGCGCGGCCCTGGGGGCGGCGGGGACGGCGGCGGTCACGGCTGCAGCCTCCGTACCTGCCAGGTGTCCGCGCGCTCGTAGCGCATGCGCAGGTACAGCCGGTCGGGCATGCCGTGCCAGAACTCCACGGCGCTCAGCGCCGCCTCGCAGGCGGCGAAGGTGTCCGGACGGGGCAGCGGCGCCCGTGCGGCCAGGCGCTCGGCCTCGGCCCGCAGGGCCTCCTCGTCCTCCAGGTCGGCGCTCTGGTGCGAGGCCGCGGACATGGCATGGGTGGACACCGGCCGCGCGTCCCACAGGGCCTCGGACTCGGCATCGGGCAGCCAGGACACCGTGCCCTCCACGCTGACCTGCTGGTTGAGCTCGGGCCAGTAGTAGACCCCGGACACGCGCGGGTTGGCCGCCAGGTCGCGGGCCTTGCGGCCCACCGTGTGGGTGGCGAACACGATGCCGTCGGCGGAGAACCGGCTGGTCTGCACCATGCGGCTGGACCCGCGTCCGTGCTCGTCGGAGGTGGCCAGGGCGAAGGCGCCGGGGTCCCGGACGCCGAGGGCGCGGGCCCGGTCGAGCCACGCGCTCAGCAGCCGCACGGGGTCGCCGGGCGGTGCGTCGAACTCGGGCAGGCGCGCGCCGCGCAGCTCCTCGGCGGTGCGCGGCCCGGTCGTGGTCGCGTTCATGGACGCTCCTCCTCGCAGGGGGGACAAGGGCACGGTCAGGTGGGGATGCCTTCGCGGCGGATCCGCGGAACCTCCAGCCCCAGCGCCCGCGCCTGGTTGAAGGGGTTCATGAACTCGCGGTTCTGCACGATGAGCCCGTCTTCGAGCTGGAAGTAGTGGAGGAAGTGGTTCTTGTAGTGGCCCTCGGGATAGCCGGGGAAGCGGATCAGGCCCTCGCCGTCGCACTCCACCCAGAAGCGGCCCGGGTCCTGCGTCTCGTAGACCTCGATGTTGAACCAGTGCCAGTCGGGGAAGCACGTGAGCGACCACTCGGCGTGCGACGCGAGGCGGTCCTTGCCGTGGACCATGATCGGCTCTCCGGTGTCGGAGGTCCATAGGCCCGCACTGGCGTTCTCGGCGAACAGGCGGTGCCGGTTCAGCCGGGCCTCGCCCTTGGTCTCCTCCAGGTAGCTCTCGACGGTCGCGCGGTTGCGGCGGCGCAGCTCGGCGTCGCGGGCGAAGGCGTCGGTGTCGTCGGACACGGGTGGCTCCTCTCCAAAGGGCACGGCCGCCGGTCGGCCGTCCACGGCAACCATCGGCGGCGGGGCTATACGGAGGGGGCCGCGTCCCATAGCGCCCCTATACCGGGGGCCGGACGACCGTGCGGGGCCGCGGAGCGGTGGTCCCGGCACACCCGCCCCGCCTCCCCGGGGCGCACGGGGAGGCCGGGACGGGGCGCGCGGCAACCGCCGGACGGGGCCACGGTGTGCGGCGTGCATCTGGGCGGGGCGGCGGGCCGGAGCACACAGTTGGCGGCATGCAGATACGCATCCTGGGACCCGTGCAAGTCCTCCGGGACGGGAGGAGTGTCCCGCTCGGCGGCGCCAAGCCGTCGGCGGCGCTCGCCGCGCTCCTCCTGGCCGACGGCGCCCCCGTGTCCGTGGACCGGTTGAGCAGGGCGCTGTGGGGCCCACACCCCCCGGCCACGATGCCCGCGCAGATCCACACCTACGTCTCCCGGCTGCGCAAGATCCTCGGCCCCGGCGCGCACCTGGAGCGCCGGGCGGGCGGCTACGCCCTCCAGGTCCCCGACGCCGCCGTCGACCTGCGGGACTTCGCCCGGCTGGCGGCCCTGGGGCGCACCGCCCTGGAGGGCGGGTACCACCGCGAGGCCTCGGCCCACCTCTCGGCGGCGCTGGACCAGTGGACCGGGTACCCGCTGGAGGGGGCCGCCGCGCCGCTCGCCGAGGCCGAGGCGCCGCGGCTGGCCGGTGCCCGCCTGGCCGCGGTGGAGGACCGCGCCGAGGCCGACCTGGCCCTGGGCCGCCACCGGCGGACCGCTGAGGAGCTCGCCCCGCTGGTGGAGGAGCACCCGCTGCGCGAGCGGCTGCGCGCCCAGCTCATGACCGCGCTGTACCGGTGCGGCCGCCAGGCCGACGCCCTGGAGGCCTACCGCGCAGGGCGGGCGCTGATCGCCGACGAGCTCGGGGTGGACCCCAGCTCGGTGCTGGACGGCGCCTTCCAGGCGATCCTGCAGGGCGAGCCCGGCCCGCCGCCCGCGCCCGCACCGGCCGAACCCGCCCCGTCCCTCCCGGCCGACCTGGCCGACTTCACCGGGAGGGTGCGGCACCTGGCCGACATGGCCGCCTGGCTGGGACCGGGCGGCCCCGCCGGGGGCGGCCCCGCCCCGGCGGTGGTCGTCGCGGGCGCCGCCGGGACCGGCAAGACCGCACTGGCGGTCCGGGCCGCGCACGCGCTGCGGGACCGCTTCCCCGACGGGACCGCCTTCGCCCGCCTGACCGGGCCGCTGGGCCGGCCCCGCCCCCTCGGCGAGGTCCTGGCCGACCTGCTGGCGTGCCTGCCCGGAGGGGAGCCGCCGCCCCCGGACACCGGCGGCCGGATCGCCCGCTACCGGCGGCTGTGCGCCCGGGGGCGGCTGCTGGTGGTGCTCGACGACGCGGTCGCGCCGGGGCCCGCGGCCGAGCTGCTGCCCGGCGGCCCCGGGGTGCGCACCGTGGTCACCACCCGGTCCCGGCGGACCGCCCTGCCCGGGGCGCGGCTGCTGCACCTGGGGCCGTTCGAACCGGAGGAGGCGGTGGAGCTGCTGCGCGGAGCCGCGGGCGCGGCCCGGACGGACGGCGGCGCGGAGGACGCGGCGGCGCTGTCGGCGGCGTGCGGGCACCTGCCGCTGGCGGTGCGCGCCGCCGCGGTGCGGCTGGCCGCCAAGGCGCACTGGGGGCCCAGCCTGCTGCTGCGGCGGATGGCCCGTGGGCCGTTGGCCGAGCTGGCGGCGGGCGGCGTCGACGTGCGCGGCGAGCTGCGTGCGGCCGTGCGGCGGCTGCCCGCGGCGCTGCGCGCGGACGCCGCCGGGCTGGCCCGGCTCGGCGGTGGGCCCCTGTCGGTGCAGGATGCCGCCGCCGCCCTCGGCCGGGGGGAGGCCGAGGCCGAGGACGTGCTGGAGGCGCTGGTCGACGAGAACGTGCTCAGCCCCAGCGGGATGGCGCCCGGGGGGCGGTTCGGCTACGCGCTTCCCGCGCCGCTGCGCTGGGCCCTGCTGGAGGAGCCCGGGGGGTGGGACCGTGTGGGCCCACCCCCCGGGCGCGGGAGCCGGGTCAGTGCTCCAGGACGCGGGTGATCAGGCGGCTCAGGATCGCCGGGCCGTTCTCGGTCAGCACGGACTCGGCGTGGAACTGGGCCGAGGAGAAGAACGGCCCCTGCAGGGCGTGGACCTCCCCGGTGCCGGGGTCGCGGCAGACCTCGACCGCCCCGGCCCCGGGGAACTCGGCCCGGTCCCGGTCGCTGCGGGCGGAGAAGGCGTTGTAGAACCCGACCCGCTCCGGTGAGCCGAACAGGTCGATCTTCTTCTGCACGCCCTGGTTGGGCGTCTCGCGGCGGAGCACCGGCAGCCCGCCCAGGCCGCACAGGACCTGGTGGCTCAGGCACACCGCGAGGAAGGGCCGCCTGGCCTCCAGCAGGCCGCCGGTCAGCGACCGCAGCCGGGCGATCTTGGCGTCGCCGGTGCGCAGCGGGTCGCCCGGGCCGGGGCCCATCACCACCAGGTCCCGGTCGAGGTGGGCGAGCGCGGGGCCGGCCTCGTCGAAGCGGCGCACCTCCACCCGCAGGCCCAGCGAGGAGAGCTGGTCGGCGATCATCGCGGTGAAGGTGTCCTCGGCGTCGACGACCAGCGCCCGCCGCCCTTGCAGGGCCGGGTCCGCCGCGGCCGCGCCGCGCCCGCCCAGCCAGTAGTCGGCGATGTGGGCGTTGCGGCCCTCCAGGGCCGCGCGGACGCGGCCGTCGGCCGCCAGCGGGCGCTCGGGCCCGGCGGTCAGCGCCGCGCACAGCCCGGCGGCCTTGGCGCGGGTCTCCTCCACCTCCGAGGCGGGGTCGGAGTGGCGCACGATGGTGGCGCCGGTGCCGATGCGCACCCGGCCGGAGTCGTCGATGTCGGCGGTGCGGATGAGGATCGCCGAGTCCAGGGTGCGCCGCCCGTCGGCGCCGCGGCCGATGAGGGCGGCGGCGCCGCTGTAGTAGCCCCGGCCCTCGGGCTCGTAGCGGGCGATGACGCGGCAGGCGCTCTCCAGCGGGCTGCCGGTGACGGTGGGGGCGTACATGGTCTCGCGCAGGATGCCGCGCGGGTCGCGGGTGCTGTGGCCCTCGATGTAGTACTCGGTGTGGGCCAGGCGCGCCATCTCCTTGAGGAAGGGGCCCACCACCCGTCCGCCCGAGGTGCAGACCCGCGCCATCATCTTCAGCTCCTCGTCCAGGACCATGTACAGCTCGTCGGTCTCCTTGGCGTCCCGGAGGAAGTGGAGCAGGGACTCGGTGTCGGGGCCGTTCTCGGGGTAGCGGTAGGTGCCGCTGATGGGGTTCATGACCGCGCGGCCGTCCCGGAGGCTGATGTGCCGCTCGGGCGAGGCGCCGATGAGGGTGCGCCCGGGGACGCGGGCCAGGAAGGTCCAGTAGGCCCCGGACTCCCCGCGCAGCAGCCGGGCGAACAGGGCCAGCGCGGCGGCGGGGGTGTAGTCGGTGATGTCGGCCAGGTAGGTGCGCTTGAGGACGAAGTTGGCGCCCTCGCCGCCCGCGATCTCCCCGCCGATCAGGCGGCGCACCGCCTCGGCGTAGGCGTCGTCGCCGATGTCGAAGCCCGTCTCGCGCACCCCGATGGGGCCGTCGGGCAGCAGCCGCAGCGCCCGCGCCAGCGGGACCCGCTGCTGCTCGTCCGCGCTGATCGCGGTCAGCGGGGTGCCGTCGTCGGGGGCGTCGAAGCCGCGTTCGGCGATCTGCCGGTAGGGCATCAGCGCGAAGAGCTCGTGGTGCTCCCCGCCGGCGGCCCCGGGCGCGGACGGGTCCTCGGGCAGGGGCAGCCCGTCCAGGCGCTCGTGGCGGGTCACGCCCCCGGCGAGGACCTCCAGGTCCTCGCCGCCGGTCTCGGGGCGGTGCACCAGGGCGACGCCCTCGGGCAGGCCGCGCCCGGACAGGACGCGGTCGAACAGGTCGGTGTGCATGTGCGCTCCCGGGGGTGCTCGTGGGGTCAGTGCGCCAGCGCCCGGACGGCGTCCTGGGCGGTGAGCACGACCGCGCATCGGTCGGCGGCGTAGCGCAGGGCCATGCGGTGGTCCTGGGCGGAGAAGTCGGCGAGGGCGTCGGCGACCAGGAAGGTCTCGATGTCGTTGGTGAAGGAGTCGATGGCGGTGGCCAGCACGCCCACGTGGGCGTAGACCCCGCACAGCACGAGCTGGTCGCGCCCGCTGCGGCGCATCAGCGCGAGCAGGTCGGTGGCGTGGAAGGCGCTGTAGCGCCACTTGGTCAGGTGCCAGTCGCCCTTGGCGGGGGCGACCTGGGGGACCACCTCGCGGTCCTCGGGGGCCACGCGCATTCCTGGGCCCCAGAAGTCGCGCAGCAGGCCGCGCTGTTCGGCGGACATGCCGCCGGGCTGGGCGGTGTAGGCCACCGGCGCCCCGGCCGCGGCGGCGGCCCCGCGCAGCCCGGCCGCGGCCTTGACCAGGGGTGCGCGCACCTGCTCGGGCAGGGGGCGCAGGAAGAACTCCTGCATGTCGTGCACCAGGAGCACGGCCCGGCGGGGGTCGACGGACCACCCGGCGGTGTTGGCGGGCAGGTCCCCGGCGGCGGGCAGGGGGTAGGGGGCGATCTCCGGGATACCGGGCATGGGCCCTCCTCTCAGGACTTCCAGGAATCGACGACCCGCAGCGCCTGGCGGGGGTTGAGGCGCGGGTCGCACAGGCTCGTGTACTTGGTGCTGACGGTGTCCATCCGGTCCGCGCCGTCGGCGCACTCGGTGACCTCGTCCGGGGTCGTCTCCAGGTGCAGGCCGCCGGGCACGCCGCCGCCCTCGCGCACCGCGGCGACGAACCCCTCGACCTCCCGGACGATCCGGTCCAGCACACGGGTCTTGTAGCCGTCGCCGGTGGTCACGGTGTTGCCGTGCATCGGATCGCACAGCCACACCACCGGGTGCCCGGCCGCGCGGACGGCCGCCACCAGGCGCGGCAGCCGCTCACCGACGGCGTCGGCGCCCATGCGCGCGATGAGGGTGAGACGGCCCGGGGCGCGCCCCGGGTCCAGCCGCCCGCACAGTCCGGCCACCTCGTCCGCGGTGGCGTTCGGGCCGACCTTGCAGGCGACGGGGTTGACCACCCGGGAGAGCAGGTCCACGTGCGCCTGGTCCAGGCCGCGGGTGCGCTCGCCGATCCAGGGCCAGTGGGTGGAGGCCAGCAGCGCCCCGTCCCCCTCGTCGCGGACCTGCGGCAGCTCGTAGTCCAGGATCAGCGCCTCGTGGCTGGTCCAGGGCTGGGGCACCGGGTGCGGGGCGGTGTCGGGCGCCCAGCCCAGGTCCCGCATGGCCTGGCGGGCGGCCTGGTACCCGGCGACGAGCCGCTGCGGGTCGGCACGGCGCAGGGCGGGGTCGGGCTCGGGGGCGTTGACGATGTGGCCGCGGTAGACCGGCAGCTCCCGGCCGCCGACGGTCTCCACGGGACGGGAGCGGGGCTTGGCGAACTGCCCGGCGATCCGGCCGGCCCGCACCACGGGCAGGTGGGTGTTCATCTGCATGATCCCGCCGAGCATGTCGACGAGCCCGGCCTTGCGCAGGGCGCCGCCGGTGAAGCAGTCGGCGGGGTCCTCGGCGCAGTCCCCGGCCTGCAGCACCTGGGCGGTCCCGGCGGCCGCGGCGGCGAGCAGGGTGCGCAGGCGCAGCACGTCGCCGCGGCGCACCAGCGGGGGCAGCGCGGACAGCTCGGCGCGGGCGCGGTCCAGGGCCCCGGCGTCGTCCCATTCGGGCTGCTGAAGGGCGTCGAGTGTTCGGATCCGGCTCAGCACTTTTCGTTCACCTCGTCGCATGAAGGTGTTCAAGGAATGGTGGGGAATGCGGTGGGGAGTGCGAATGCGCGGACCCGTTCGGCGGTTCCGAGGAATTCCCCCCGTCGGACGCTCGGGTGCGGGCCCCCGTTTTCTTGTCGGTCTGCGGCGCCGCCGCTGCGAGGTGGTAATTCAGGTGGGGAATGGGCCGTTCCGGTGGTGGATTCTTCACGAGGGCCCGCGGTGCGGCAATCGGACCGGCATTCGGCGTCACGTCGCCCCGGATATGTCAGGTGCGCCGGATCTGACACGGGGCGGGCGGCTCGTGCGCGGCCCGTGTCCGCGGCGCTAGGCTGCCCGTCTCGCCGCACGAGCGCTGATGGGAGGACGCGGTGCCCGAGGACGACCGCTGGTACGACGCGGAGGGCGGGCGGGACCTGGTCCGCCTCCTGACGGCCGAGGGGGTCTCTCCGTGGGCCGAAGGCCTGTCCCGGGAGCACCTCGTCCGCGGCGACCTGCGCCGGGCCGCCCGCACCGGCCTGCGCGGGGCGGTGCTCGACGCCGCCGACATGGCCGAGGACCTGCGCCGCGGCGCCGCCTACCGCGACCAGGTGGACGACCTCGCGGTCCGGCACGTCCCGCTGCGCACCGCGCTGCGCGCCGTACTGGTCCGGGACGCCCGGACGGCCTGCGACGACCTGATGGAGGTGCACGAGGGCACCGGCGGCGCCGACGGCCTGGTCTCGCTGGCGCTGCACCCGGCGCTGGCGGACGACCCCGCCACCGCGCTCGCCGAGGCGCGGGCCGTGCACCGCGCGGTGGACCGGCCGAACCTGCTGGTGGCGCTGCCCGGCACGGGCCGGGGTCCGGAGGCGCTGCACGGGTGCCTGGCCCGCGGCATCGGGGCGCACGCCGTCGGCGTGTACTCCCCCGAACGGCACGGGCGGGTGCTGGAGGCGTTCGCGGCCGGGGCGGGGGAGGCCCTGAGGGCCGGGCGCGCGCCCGGGGAGCTGCGCGCGCTCGTCTCGCTGTGCCTGGCCCACCTCGACGGGGAGGCGGCCGGATTGGGCGTGGCCGTCGCCCGGCTCGCCTTCCGCGCCCACGAGGAGCGGCTCAGCGGCCGGGAGTGGGCCGAGCTCACCGGCAGGGGCGCGGCCCCGCCGAGGCTGATGTGGTACTGCCGCCCCTCACCGGGCGCCGGGGTGTCGGCGGACCACTACGTGTCGGCCGTCGTCGGGTGGCGCACGGTCACCGCGATGACCCCCGGGGCGTTCGCCGATGCCGCCCGCGGCGGGCGGGTCGGCGGGGACACCCTGCTCGGGACGCACGTGCAGGCCAGGGCGGAGCTGGCGCGCCTGGCCGGGGACGGGGCGGACGCCGGTGCGGTCCTCGCCGCCCTGGAGGAGCGGTACACCCGGGACCGGGCCCGGCGCTGGGATCGGGCGCTGGCGGCCCTGTCGGAGCGGATGGAGGAGGCCTCCAAGGCGGCGCGCTGACCGGCGGCGAGAGGGCGGGGCCACCGCGGCGCGCCCCGGGGGCGGGGGCCCGGGCCCCGGGGGGTGGGCGCCCCTCCCGCGCCCCGGGGGGCCCCCCCCCGCCCGGCGCCGCGAGGGGCCGTGCCTCACGCCTTGACCAGGCGCCTGAGCAG
>NZ_JAQFWQ010000150.1 GCF_027706725.1 Nocardiopsis endophytica | reverse complement strand
GCTCCTAGCGGTCAGCACACCTACGAGAAGTTGCACTGAACAGTAGAAACCACCGCCGGAATGACAGCACCTTTGTCGAGATCATCGCCAGGAAGGGGCGCACCGGGCGGGTGGCCGCCACGAACGCGGGTGACCGCGCAGCCTGCCCACCGCGCCGCCCTCCCGGACCGCCGACGGCCCGCCGGCCGGCAGGCAGGATCAGGGAACCGCCCGGCTGCCGCCGTCGCCGCCCAACACGGCGACCGCGCTCACGCCCACCGCCCGACAGCGCTGCCGGATGGGCCGCCCGCCTTCGCCGTCGCCGCCCTCTTCCCCGCACCCCGGCAGCCCGTCGCCCGGGCGGGGCCCGCGAGCGGGGGACCTGCCCACCCCGGACCGCCAGCGGCCCGCCGGACGGCAGACGGGGCCGGGGAACCACCCGGCTGTCGCCATTGCCGCCCTCTTTCTCTCACCCTGGCAGCCCGTCGCCCGGGCGGGGCCCGCGAGCGGGGCACCTGCCCACCCCGGACCGCCAGCGGCCCGCCGGACGGCGGGCAGGATCAGGGAACCGCCCCGCTCCTGCCGTCGCCGCCATCACCGGCGACCGCCCACACATCACCGGCGACCGCACACACGCCCGCCACCCGACAGCGCTGCCGCGGGAGCCGCCGACCCCGTCACCTGGCCCCCCTCCTGCCTCCTGCAAAGGAGGGAGGACCCCAAGACCAAGACGGCGAGGGCTCACCTGCCCGTGCTCCCCGGGCTGGCGTGCCAGAGCTTCCGGGGGGCCGAATCCGCGCCGCCGCCCGGTGGGCCGATCTCGGCGTAGGGGGTCAGCGTGAACCCGCTCGCGTAGCGCACCCGGCGGCCGCCCACTCCGGCCAGGCGGCCCCGGTCCGGCCCCTGGCGCAGGTGGGCGTCCATCGCCTCGGGCCCCTCCTCGTGCCACAGGCGGGTCAGCTCCTCCAGGTCGAAGGCCTCGGTCGCGTTCACCGTCGGCAGGCCCGGGCCCGCCCTGCGCACCCGGCCGCGCACCGCCAGCAGCCAGGACCCGAACACCGTGGCCGCGCACCGGTCCTGCACCGACTCGAAGAACGTCAGGTCCACCAGCCCCGTGGCGTCGTCCAGGGTGGTGAAGATGATCCGCTGGCCCGACCGCACCGCCGGGGTCTGGGTGGCCACCTTCACCCCCAGCACCAGCACCTGCTCCCCGTGCCGCGCGCGGGCCAGGTCGCGGGCGCGCACCGCCCCGTGCCGGGCCGCCAGGGCCGCCAGCACCTCGGCGTAGCAGTCCAGCAGGTGCCGGCTCGCGTCGTAGCCCAGCACCCGCAGCTCGGCCTGCACCTCCTCGGCCGGGGTCATCTCCGGCAGCCCCGCCGCCCGCGCCCGCGCCCCCGGCTCCACGGCCAGCCCCAGCTGGCCCCCGCCCGGCCCCGACCGCCCCGCGCGCTCCAGCTCACCGGCGCGCAGCAGCAGGTCGCGGCGGCCGACCCGCTCCCCGCCGGGTCCGGCGCCCACCCGGTCCAGCGCCCCCACCTCGATCAGCCGGTCCAGCACGTCCCGCGAGACGCCCGCCCGGGCCGTGAAGTCGCGCAGCGAGGCGTAGGGCGCCCCGGCGACGACCGCGTCGACCTCGGCCGAGGAGATCCCCTTGACGTCGGCCAGCGAGGCCCGCACCCCCCACCGGCCCTCCGGGGTGCGCTCGGCCCGCCACTCGCGCCCCGACCGGTCGACGTCCACCCCCAGCACCGGCACCCCGAACCGCCGGGCGTCGTCGATGATCGCCCGCTTGGGGTACATGCCCGGGTCGTGGGTGAGGATCCCGGCGTAGAAGGCCGCCGGGTGATGCCGCTTGAGCCAGGCCGACTGGTAGGTGGGCAGGGCGAACGCCGCGGCGTGGGCCTTGCAGAACCCGAACGACCCGAACGAGGCCAGGACCTCCCAGGCCCGCTCGACCTCCCCGGCGGGCCGCCCGCACTCCAGGGCCATCCGGGTGAACAGCCCCCGCACCTGCTCGCGCCCCTCCTCGGTGCCCAGGCGGCGGCGCATCACCTCGGCCTGGTCCAGCCCGCACCCGGTCATCAGGTGCAGCATCATCAGCACCTGCTCGTGGTAGACGACCACCCCTCCGGTCTCCCGCAGCACACCGGCCAGCACAGGGGAGACCAGGTCGGGCCCCTGCGGGCGGTCCCCGGACGCGGCCTCGCGGCGGGCGGCCAGGAACGGGGCGACCATGTCGCTGCCCACCGGCCCGGGGCGGAACAGCGAGATGTCGATGATCAGGTCGCCCATGTCCTTGGGCCTGAGCTTGCCGACCAGCTCCCGCTGCCCGGGCGACTCGATCTGGAAGCAGCCCAGGGTCGCCGAGGAGCCGATCATGGCGTAGGTGGCGGGGTCGCCGTCGGGCACCTCGTCGATGTCGACGCGCCCGCCGCCGGTGCGCTCGATCTCACCCAGGGCGTGCGCCATGGCCGACTGCAGCCGCACCCCGATCACGTCGAGCTTGATCAGGCCCATCTCCTCCACGTCGTCCTTGTCGAACTGGACCATGTCGAAGCCGGTGCGGCTGGGCTGCAGCGGCGCCCGGTCGCGCAGGGAGGCGTCGGACACCACGATGCCGCAGGGGTGCATGGCCGCATGCCGGGGCAGCCCGTCGAGCCGCTCGGCCAGGCGGAACAGCGCCCGCGCCGGGTGCTCGCCCAGCCGCCCCGTGCGCAGCTCGGGCAGGTCTTCACAGGCCTGGCGGATCTGCCGGGCCCGGATCCGGGGGAAGGCCTTGGCCAGCACGTCCACCTCGTGCGGGGGCAGCCCCATGGCCGCGCCGGCGTCCCGGATGGCGCTGCGGGCCCGGTAGGTCTCCATCATCGACACGCAGGCGGCGTCGGGGTAGCCCTCGAACACCGCCTCGTAGGCCTCCAGGCGGCGGGCCGACTCCACGTCCAGGTCGATGTCGGGCAGCCCCTTGCGGCCGGGCGACAGGAAGCGCTCCATGAGCAGCCCGTTGGCCAGGGGGTCCACCGCCGAGATGCCGATGAGGTGGTTGACCAGGCTGCCGGTGCCCGAGCCGCGGATGGAGCAGCGGATGCCGCGCGCGCGGATGCGCTCGGCGATGTCGGCGACGGTCAGGAAGTAGGCGGAGAACCCCTTGTTCTCGATGACCTCCAGCTCGGAGGCCAGGCGGGAGCGGGCCCGCTCGTCGCCGCGCAGGCCCCGCCGGTCCAGGCCCGCCTCGCAGGCGCGCCAGAGCCGGTCGCGGGCGTCGGCGACGCGGGGCATGTGCGGCCGCCCCAGGCCCAGGTCGGCCTCGGGGTCCAGGGCGCAGGAGGCGGCCAGGGCGCGGGTGTGCGCGAGCAGGCGGCGGGCCTCGGCGGGGTCGGGCCCGCAGACCCGCTCGGCGACCTGGAGCATCTCCTCGGTGCCCTTGAGGTAGGCCTGCGAGGTGGCTGGGCCCTGCGGCGGCGCGCCGCCGGGCAGCCACCGCCGCGCCTCGTCGATGACCTGGGCGACCTCGGCGTCCTGGGGGCGGGGGTAGCGGACGGCGTTGCCGAGCACGGCCAGGGTGCGGCTCTCCCGCGCCAGGGACAGCAGGGCGGCGGCGCGGCGGCGCTGTCCCGGGCCCAGGTGGTCGACGACCTCCACGGCGGTCTCGGCGGCGGCGCGCCAGCGCTCCAGCAGGCGGCGGGCGCGCTCGCGGTGGCCCCGGGCCGCGGCCAGGCCGACATCGGATCCGGGGCCCAGCAGCGCCACCAGGCCCTCGGAGCGGGCGGCGAGGGCCTCGGGGGAGACGGCGGGCACGGCACCGGGGTCGGCCCCGGCGGCGGCGTGGGCGTCGGTGACCAGGCGGCACAGGGAGGCCCAGCCGCGGGCGCCGCGGGCCAGCAGGGTGAGGCGGCCGCCGCCGGGGGCGGCCACGGCCAGGTTCACCCCCAGGACGGGGCGGATCCCGGCGTCGCGGCAGGCCTTGAGGTGGGCCACGGCGCCGTACACGCCGTCGCGGTCGGTCAGCCCGAGCATGTCCATGCCCAGCTCGGCGGCGCGCTCGGCCAGTACGGCGGGGTGGGATGTGCCGTGGCGCATGGAGGCCGAGGAGGACACGTCCAGGTGGGCGAAGGGCGCGGGCGCGGCGGCGGTCATGGGCGCGCCCCTGGTGCCCGGCCCGTCCGCGGCCCCACCGGCATCGCGTTCCTCCCCGTCGCGGATCGGCGCCCGGGACGGGCGCGCGGCCCAGGGGTGCGGCGCGGCGCCGGACGGCGAACCGCCCAGAGCACGCAGACCGGCACACGACGGGGAAGACGGGCCGAAATCGAACTTCTGTACGAATACTAACGCAGACGGTGCGCGCGATGCACCTGTGACCTGGGGAGAAAGGGGGGAACACGGGGCCGGGGCACCGGGAGGCCCGCAGCCGCAGGGGTTTCAGGAGTCCCGAGAATCCCACCGGCACCGGTTCCGGTCGGCGCGCCGCCGGCGTACCGGCGGGCCCCGACGAGCGGGCGCGCCCCTCCACGGCGCGTCCGACCGGCCGGGCGGCCCGTCGCCGGGCAGCATGGGCCCGGGCGCGGGCAGAGAGCCCGCATCCCACGAGCAGGCGGAACGGAAGGGCACCCCCGTGTGGCAGGACATGTTCGCCCCCGACCTCACCCTCGCCGAGAAGACCGTCCGGACCGTCCTCGTCTACCTGGCCATCTACCTGCTGCTCCGCCTGGTGGGACGCCGCGACCTCGCCCAGCTCAACACCATGGACCTGGTCGTGGTGCTGCTGCTGTCCAACGTCGTGCAGAACGCCGTCATCGGCCCGGACTACTCGGTCACCGGCGGCATCATCGGCGCGGTGGTGCTCATGGCCTGCGACTGGGTGATGGTGCACGCGCGCAACCGGTGGTACTGGGCCTGGCGCCTGTTCGAGGGCCGGACCAGCGTGCTGGTGCGCAAAGGCGAGTACGACCGGCGGACCATGCGGCGCCTGGGGGTGCGCAAGGCCGACGTCGAACAGGTGGTGCGGCGCGACGGCGGGTCGCACGTGGGCGACGCCGAACGCGTCATGCTGGAGCCGCAGGGCACCTTGCGGGTCGAGCTGCGCCACGGCAAGCGCGCGGCGACGGCGGGCCAGATCGACGCCCTGGAGGAGCGCCTCGCCCTCATCGAGGAACTGCTGCGCGGGAGGGCCGGGAACGGCCACGGCCACGGCGGCGGCGAAGGCGAGGAGGGCGGGGGGAACGGCCGCCGTTAGCGGTTCGTTCGACGGTCACACCGCCGGGCGCGCACCGCCCCGGTGAGGCCGACGGGCCGGGCGGAGAGCCTTGGGCCCCGAAGAGGAGGGCCGCCACCATGGCATCCCCCAGGGCGCACGCCCTCACGCGCCGGCTGCTGACCGCCGGCGCGCTCGCCGGGCCGCTGTTCGTCGCGGTGTTCACGGTCGCCGGATCGCTGCGCCCCGACTACGACCAGCTCCGGCACCCGGTCAGCTCCCTGGCGCTCACCGGGGCCGGCTGGGTCCAGATCGCGAACTTCCTCGTCGCCGGGGCCCTGCTGATCGCCCTGGCCGCGGGCATGCGCCGCTCGGCCCTGCTCGCCGGGCGCGCCCGCGCCGCCGCCTGGCTGGTGGGCGCCGCGGGGGTGGGCCTGCTCGGCTCCGGCGCCTTCGTCACCGACCCGGTCAGCGGCTACCCGCCCGGCGCCCCCGACAGCATCGAGTACACGCCGATCGGGGCCGTCCACGACGCCGCCGCGCTGCCGGTCTTCCTCGGACTCCCCGCCGCCTGCGTGGTGCTCGCCGTGTGGGCGCTGCGCGCGCGCCGCCCGCTGCTGGGCGCCTACTCCCTGCTGAGCGCGGTCGCGGGGATCGTCCTGCTCCAGATCTCCAGCACGGGGTTCCAGCAGGACCCCGCCGTGGTCGACGTGGCCGGCCTCTACCAGCGCGCCACCATCGCGGTCCTGCTGGGCTGGACCACGGTGGTCGCGCTGGTGCTGCTGCGCGCGGAGCCCGCGGAGCGCCGGGAGGAGGCCGCGCCGGAGTGACCCCGGCGGACCGCTCCCTCCGGACCGGCCCCGCCGGGCCCCGTCCCCACCCCGATGCCGCTCGAACAGGGCACACGGGGGTTTCACGGTAGCGTTGGAGGCATGGAGTCAGCACCGTCGGAGCGGCCGTCCACCTCGGTCGAGGACTACGTGAAGGTCATCTACGACCTGCAGGAGAGGGGGAGCGGCCCGGTCACCATCTCGGCGATGGCCGAGCGGCTGTCGGTGTCCAACTCCTCGGTGTCGGGCATGCTGCGCAAGCTCGGCGACCTGGGCCTGGTCGACCACCGCCGGTACGGGTCGGTGCGCCTGACCGAGACCGGCACCAAGGCGGCCCTGGCGGTGCTGCGCCGCCACCGCCTGCTGGAGACCTACCTGGTGGAGGCGCTGGGCTACTCCTGGGACGAGGTGCACGACGAGGCCGAGGAGCTGGAGCACGCCGTCTCCGACAAGTTCGTCGAGCGCATCGCCGCCCACCTGGGCGACCCGGTGGCCGACCCGCACGGCGACCCCATCCCCACCCGCGACGGGCGGGTGGTCAACCGCGCCACCGGCCTGCTGTCGGACGCCGAGGCCGGCGCGGTGGGCACCATCGTCCGGGTCAACGACTCCGACCCCGAGCTGCTGCGCTACCTGGCCGAGCAGGACATCGGCATCGGCATGCGCGTGGAGGTCGTCGAGCGCCAGCCCTACGGCGGCTCGCTCATCGTGCGCATCGGCGCGGGCGACGGCGCCGAGGAGCGCTCGCTGGGGCTGGTGGCCGCCGAGGCGCTGTGGATCGCCCCCGACTGAGGCCGACGGGCCGCCTTGGGCACGGGTGCGGTCCGCCCTCCCGGCGGGAAGGGCGGACCGCACACCCCCGTGCGGGGCGGCCAGGGCGCCCGCTAGGTGTGGGAGGCCTCCGCGGCCCGGCGCCGCTCGCCCGAGCGCCGCGCCACGCCGGCCCCGATGAGCAGCCCGGCCGGAATCAGTGCCAGCAGGAACCCGCTGGGCCCGGCGATCGCCGCGCACCCCAGTCCCCACAGGCCGATCGCCCAGCCCACGTAGGCCGGCACCGCGTCGCCGCGGCGCCCCGTCCTGGCCACGAGGAGGCCGAGCACGGCCAGGGCGACCACGAAGCTCCCCGGCAGCGCCCAGAAGACCGACACCGATTCGGCGGAGGCCTCCCGGCTCCACAGCTCGCCCGAGAACCAGCCCGCCCAGTGGGGGTTGGGCAGGAAGAACAGGGTGTGCAGCAGGGCGATGGCCGCCATGCTCCATCCCCCGGCGACGGTGAGTCGGGCTGAAGTGCTCATGGGGACCAGCCTGGCGCCCGGCACCCGGCCCGGTGATCCCCCGTGCGGGGGAGAGGGCGCCCCGCGCGGGGGAACGTGTCCGGGGCCCGGCCGCGGCCGGCGCGCGGGGACGGCCCCGGTGAGGGCGTGAGGGACGGCCCGGCCCTGGCCCGCGCGCCTGGGCCCTTATAGATTTGGTGATCATGACCGTGCTGCATGGTGCCCACGTGACCCTGCGACCCGCCACCGACGACGACGTCCCCGCACTGGCCGCCATCCGCCGCACCCCCGAGGTGCAGTCCTGGTGGCGCGCGGGCGAGGACCTGGACGCCGAGGTCTCCCAGGAGCTGGCCGACCCCGGATCGCGCACGCTGGCCGTCGAGCACGAGGGCCGCACCATCGGCGCGATCCAGTGGTGGGCCGAGGAGGACCCCGAGTACCGGCACGCCGGGATGGACATCTACCTGGACCCGGCGGTGCACGGGAAGGGGCTGGGCACCGACGCGGTGCGCACGCTGGCCGCCCACCTGGTCGACGAGGAGGGCCACCACCGCCTGACCATCGACCCGGCGGCCGACAACACCGCGGCGATCCGCAGCTACATCAAGGCCGGGTTCCGCCCGGTGGGCGTGATGCGCCGCTACGAGCGCGGCGCCGACGGAACCTTCCACGACGGCCTGCTGATGGACCTGCTGGCCGAGGAACTGGTGCGTTGACTCCCCGGCCTTGAGGAAGAAGGCGGCACAGGGGTGCATTCCCGGAGGGATCGGCGATTTTCCTCTTTTCTGTGAACGGCCCCTGCGCCGCCTTGTAATTTCTCCGCATGCCCTCACTCGAACACGAGTTCCCCCCTCGACATCATCCGGCACCACCCCGAAGCGGCCGTGGAACTGCTCGAATCCGCCCAGCGGGTGCCGGTACCGGAATTCGGCCGCGTGCGGTGCGAATCGGGTGATGCGACGACGACCGCGGCGGTGAAGTACCGGATCGACTCCGCCGTGGTCTGCGAGGACGACGATGTGCCGAAAATGGCGATCATCGTCGAGAACCAACTCAAAAAGGACGGCAATAAGGAGTACAGCTGACCCGTTTACGTCGCCAACCTGCGGGCCCGGCTGCGCTGCTTACGTGCTCGCGGCGCTGCCGCGCGAGGCGCGTGAGTATCTGGAGGAGATCATGGGCACGGGCACATACGAGTACAGGACCAAGCTCTTCCGCCGCAGCTTCGCGGACGGCGAAGCCCAGGGCGAGCTCAAGACGTTGGCCCAGGCTGTCGTGACCGTGCTGGAGAGCCGGGGGATCGAGGTCTCCGACTCGGCCCGCGATCGGATCGCCTCCTGCACCGACCGCGACACGCTCAACTCCTGGCTCCAGCACGCCGCTCTGGTCGACTCTGTCGAGGTAGTGTTCGGCGACTCCTGATACCGGCAGGCCTGGGTCGCTCCGGCCTCCCGGTTCCGTCTCCGACTGGGAAGGCCCCTGGCATGACCAGCAGGTTCACCGAGCTCGCCGTCGACTGCGCCGACCCCGACCGGCTCGCCGGCTTCTGGTGCGCCGTCCTGGACTACCGGGTGCTCGACAAGCACGAGGGCGTCGTCATGATCGGACCGCAGGCCGTGCCCGACGGGCAGACCCCGGGCCCGGTGCCGCCGGTGATCACGTTCGCGCAGGTCCCCGAGGGCAAGACCGTCAAGAACCGGCTCCACATCGACGTCAGCCCCTCCGACCGGGACCAGGACGCGGAGGTCGAACGCCTGACCGGCCTCGGCGCGCGACGCACCGACGTTGGCCAGGGCACGGACGACAGCTGGGTGGTCCTGCTCGACCCGGAGGAGAACGAGTTCTGCGTCCTGGCGGGCCGACGCCCCTGATCGCCGAGCCCGTCCCATCACAGGCGACGACCGATCCCGTGGGGCCGGGGCGTGCCCGGCCCGCCCCCTTCGAGCACCGAGCGCACCTCGTCCAGGGGCAGCCCCAGGTCGCGCAGGGCCAGCGCGCGGTAGAGCAGCCGCACGTCCGCCCCGGTGTAGAGCCGGTGCCCGGAGGCGGTGCGCGCCGAGGGCCGCACCAGTCCGACGGCGTCGTAGTGGTGCAGCGCGCGCACCGTCAGCCCGGTCGACCGGGCCAACTCGCCCACCTTCCACGTGCGCTCCGCCCCGTCCATGCCCGCGCCGCCTCCAATCCCGTGTCCGCCGGTGCCCGCATCCGGAGCGCCGGCAGGCGCCCCTTCGCGGCGCCGTGGCGACGAAACTAAGTCCTCACGCCGCGTGAGGTTCAAACCTGGACTATTGACAACCGACCCCGCGGGTGAATGGATTGCGGACGCATCGCAGTGATCCACGGCACATTTTCCGGGGCGGTTCGGTGCCGGGGGGGGCGCCGCCCGGGGAGGGAGCGGCATGCGCAGACGCTGGACGACGGCCCCCGCGGCGGCCCTGGCGGTGGGCCTGGCGGCCTCCGGTTGCGGCGGGGGAGGAGGCGGCGGGGACGCCTCCCAGGTCGAGGTCTTCTCCTGGTGGACCGGCGGCGGCGAGGAGGCCGGCCTCAACGCCCTCATCGAGATGTACGAGGAGCAGCACCCCGGCACCGAGTTCGTCAACGCCGCCGTGGCCGGCGGGTCGGGCACCAACGCCCAGGCCGTGCTGGAGGGGCGGCTGCAGAGCCAGGACCCGCCCGACTCCTTCCAGGGCCACGCCGGGGCCGAGCTCCAGGACTACATCGAGGCCGGGTACCTCGAACCCCTCGACGACTTCTACGACGAGCACGGCCTGCGCGAGGCCATGCCCGACCAGCTCCTCGAACAGATCAGCTACGACGGCAGCGTCTACTCGGTGCCCGTCAACATCCACCGCTCCAACGTCCTGTGGTACAACCCCTCGGTGCTGGAGGAGGCCGGGATCGAGGAGCCCCCGCAGACCCTCGACGACCTCATCGCCGACCTGGAGGCCGTCGAGGAGGAGACCGACGCGATCCCCATGGCCGTGGGCGCCCAGTGGACCGTCGACCACCTGCTGGAGAGCGTCCTGCTCGGCTCCCTGGGCACCGAGGGCTACAACGCGCTGTGGGAGCCCGGCGCCGACTGGGGCACCCCCGGGGTCGCCGACGCCCTGGCCGACTTCGACGCCGTCCTCGAGCACACCCAGGAGGAGTCGGCCTCCGAGGACTGGCAGGAGGCCTCCCAGCGCGTCGCCGAGGGCGAGGCCGCCTTCACCGTCATGGGCGACTGGGCCGCCGGGTACTTCGACGAGCTGGGCATGACCGCCGGGGAGGACTACGACTGGGCCCCCTCGCCCGGCACCGAGGGCACCTACCTGTGGTTGTCCGACAGCTTCACCCTGCCGGTGGGCGCCCCCAACCCCGAGGGCGCCACCGCCTGGCTGGAGCTGGCCGCGAGCAAGGACGGCCAGGACGCGTTCAACCCCCTCAAGGGCTCCATCCCCGCCCGCGAGGACGCCGACCCCGAGCAGTACGCCGACAGCCCCTACCTGTCCGAGGCCCTGGAGGAGTGGCAGTCCGGCCCCGAGCTGGCCGGGTCCTTCTGGCACGGCGTGGCCGCCGACAACCGGTGGAAGGACTCCATCGACACGGCTGTGGGCCTGTACCTGCAGGACGGCGACACCGAAGCGCTCCAGGACGCCCTGGACGAGGCCTCCCAGGCCGCGCAGGACGAATGAGCGCGCGCACCCCCGGCCGGGCGGGCGCACCCGCCCGGCGCCGCCGCCCGGCCGGGCGCGCCCGCGTGCGCGCCTGGCTGCCGGGCCTGCTGCTGATCTCCCCGTCCATCCTGCTGATCGCCGTGTTCGTCTACGGGATGATCGGGTGGAACGCCCGCCTGGCCCTCAGCGACAAGCACAAGCCCATCGACGATGCCGCCTTCGTCGGCCTGGAGAACATGGCCGCGCTGTGGCAGGAGGCCCGGTGGCCCGGGGCGGTGGCCAACGCGGCCGTGTTCACCGTGGTGTTCGTCGGCGGCGCGCTGGTGCTGGGCTGGCTGCTGGGCCTGCTGCTCGAGAAGGGGATCGCGGGCGAGGCGGTCTTCCGGACGCTGTTCCTGGCGCCGATGGCGGTGTCGTTCATCGCGACCGGCGTGGTGTGGCGCTGGCTGATGAACCCGGCCCCGGCCGAGCGCGCCACCGGCCTCAACGCCCTGTTCGTCCACTTCGGGCTGGACTTCCTGGTCAACGAGTGGTGGACCGCGCCGAACCTGGGGATGGCGGCCATGGCGCTGCCCGCCGTCTGGCAGCTGTCCGGCTACATCATGGCGCTCTACCTGGCCGGGTTCCGCGGGGTGCCCGAGGAGCTGCGCGAGGCGGCGCGGGTGGACGGCGCCTCGGAGTGGGGCGTGTACCGGCACGTGGTGCTGCCGCAGCTGCGGCCGGTCACCCTGACCGCGGTGATCATCCTGGGGCACATGTCGCTGAAGGTGTTCGACCTGGTCATCGCGATCGCGGGCCAGCAGATCGTGGCCGACGTGCCGGCGGTGTACATGTGGACGACCGTCTTCGAGGTGCGCGACCCGGCCAAGGGCGCGGCGATCGCCGCCTACATGCTGCTGGCGGTGGCCGCGCTGGTGCTGCCCTACCTGGTGTGGACCGTGCGCAGGGAACGGAGCGAGGGCCGATGAGCGGTGCGGAGGCCGCGAGCGGGGCCGGGACGGTGTCCCAGGCCGGGCGCCGTGCGGGCGAGCGGGGCGGGGCCGGACGCGCGCCGGGCGGCGGCCGCGTCGGCCCGGCGGCGCGGTTCACCGTGCTGGTGCTGCTGGCCGTGGTGTTCCTGCTGCCGCTGTACGTGCTGGTGGTCACCGGCTTCAAGCCCTTCGCCGAGGCCGGTGCGGGGAGGGCGTGGCTGCCGCCGCAGACCTGGAGCCTGGAGGGGTGGTCGGCGGCCTGGGACGCGCTGGGGGCGGGGCTGTGGAACAGCGTCAAGCTGGTGGTGCCCAGCGCGGCGGCCGCGGCGCTGCTGGGGTCGCTGAACGGGTACGTGCTGTCCAAGTGGCGCTTCCCGGGCGCCGACACCGTGTTCACGCTGTTCCTGTTCGGGATGTTCATCCCCTACCAGGCGGTGATGATCCCGCTGCAGCAGATGCTGGTGGGGGCCGGGCTGATGGGCGGGCTGTTCCCGCTGATCCTGGCGCACACCGTCTACGGCATCCCGATCTGCACGCTGATCTTCCGGAACTACTACGCCTCGCTGCCGCAGACCCTGATCGAGGCGGCGCGGGTGGACGGCGCCGGGCTGCTGCGGACCTACGCCCACGTGGTGCTGCCGGTGTCGGCCCCGGCGTTCGCGGTGGCGCTGATCTGGCAGGTCACCTCGGCGTGGAACGACTTCCTGTTCGCGGTGTTCCTGACGGGCCCGGGGAGCTGGCCGGTGACGGTGCAGCTGAACAACGTGGCCGGCTCGATGGTGGTGCCCTACAACCAGCAGATGGCCGCGGCGGTGCTGGCGTCGCTGCCGACGCTGGTGATCTACCTGGTGCTGGGCCGCTACTTCATGCGCGGCCTGATGGCCGGGGCGCTGAAGGGGTGATGACCGGGCCGGGTGCCGCGGTGCGGGAGACGGCGCCGCCGGCGACGGCGCCCGGCGGGCCGCACCGCGCCCGCGGGTTCCAGCGTTCCCGCGGGGCCCAGCGCGCCGTGCCTGCGCCCCGCGCTGGGCCGGGGACGCCACGGGCGTCCGCCGTCGCGGAACCGGGCCGCACGCATCCCGCCCCGGGGCCGCCGGTCACCTCTCGGGCCGCTCACCTCTCGAGCAGGGCGCAGTCACCGCACTTCCCGCAGCCGGGGATGCGGTAGTACAGGCAGCAGGTCCGGCGGACGAACGCGTCGGCCAGCGTGCCCCCGGGGGCGGGCCCGCCCAGGCCGTGCAATGGCGGGCGGTCCATCAGCGCCTCGCCGAGCCGGACGGCCGGGCCGGCCAGCCCGGGGCGGGCGGCGGCCAGGGCGGCCACCGTGCCCGCGAGGGAGGAGGCGGCGTTGCCCCACATCAGGCGCGGCGCCACCTTGACCCGGCCGCGCACGGCCTCCAGCAGCGGTGCGAGCATGCCCTCCAGCACGTATCCGGCCATGGCTTCGGCGGCCTCGTCCCCGGGGCCGACCCGCACCCCGGGCGCCCCGCTGCGCGCCAGGGCCAGGGTGGAATCGTCGGCCTGCCAGCCGAGGGCCCGGCGGTCGGGCAGCACGCCGCCGATGAGCACCGCGGCCGCGGCGGGCGAGAGCAGTCGCGAGGCGATGCCCTGGAAGAAGATCGAGGCGGCCACGCGCGGTTCGACGTCGCCGAGCGGCCGCCCGGCGCGCGAGGCCAGGCGTTCGCGGACCGCGTCGATGCGGGCGGACAGGAACACGCCGTCGGACCACAGGTCCTCCATGGGCCGCACGCGTGCGGCGGGGGAGCGCTCGACCGCGAAGAAGGCGTTGATGCGCGCCGCCTCGTCCAGCGCACGGTCCAGCCCCGACTGCCCCTGTCCGGCGGCCACGGCCATCGCCCCTCCCGTCGTCGCTCCCCGGGCGCCCGCCCGGCCAGGCCAGCCTAGATCGAAGTCCCGACGGCGCCTCGCCCCTCCCCGCGCCCTGCGGCACCGCCGCCGGGCCGGGCAGGGCGCAGACCGGCTGGGCGGAGCGCAAACGGGCCGGGCAGAGCACCGACGGGCCGGGCACCGATGAGCACACGCGGCCCGCCGAGTCCTATCCCTGGACGCCCTGCGACCGGCAGGGCGGCGCAGCGCCGACACGGGAGGCACCATGCTCATCATCGCCGGACACATCACGGTGGACCCCGAGGACAGGGAGGACTATCTGCGCGGTTGTGCCGACATCGTGGAGCAGGCTCGCAAGGCCGAGGGGTGCCTGGACTTCTCGCTGAGCGCCGACCTGGTGGACCCCGAGCGCATCGACATCTACGAGCGCTGGGAGTCCGACGCCCACCTGGCCACGTTCCGCGCCGAGGGCGTGTTCGAGGACCAGGCGTCGCGGATCCACAGCGCCAGCGTGTACAAGTACCGCGTATCGGGGGTGGAGGCCCCCTGAGCGTTTCTCCACGGCGGAGGGCCCTTGCTGCGGCGCGTTGACCCACTTGGCGTATGTGTGGTCGCTGAAGCAGCCGGCGACGGCGGCAGGCGGGCAGTTCCCTGATCCTGTCTGCCGTCCGGCGGGCCGCTGGCGGTCCGGGTGGGCAGGTCCCCCGCTCGCGGGCCCCGCCCGGGCGGCGGGCCGCCGGGGTGCGGGGAAGAGGGCGGCGACAACGAAGGCGGGCGGCCCGTCCGGCAGCGCTGTCGGGCGGCGGGCGTGCGGGCGGTCGCCGTGTTGGGCGGCGACGGAGTGAGCGGGGCGGGTCCCCGGCCCCGTCTGCCGTCCGGCAGGCTCCTCGCGGTCCGGGAGGGCGGCGCGACCGGGTGGGCGCATGGCCGCCGCGCTCGCGGCGGCCACCCGCCCGGTGCGCCCCTGCCCGCCGATGATCTCGACAGGAGTGCTGTCATTCCGGCGGTTTTGGCAGCACTCCTGTCGAGATCATCGCCGAGGGGGCGGGCGAGGGGGCGCGGGGGCGGATCGGGTGGTGAAATCGACGCCTGATCCGCCAAAAAGCGTCGATTTCACGACACAGGATGCCCGAACCCCTCTCCCGCCGCCCGATATGTCCGGTATGCGCCGCCCGGGAGGCCCCCTCCGCGATGATCTCGGGGAACTCGGGGT
>NZ_JAQFWQ010000149.1 GCF_027706725.1 Nocardiopsis endophytica | reverse complement strand
GCCCACCGATGCTGCGACCGGTGTTCGCTTCGACCGAGAAAGACCGCCGCCCGAGGCCAGGGTCTTCGACCCGGCTCAAGGCGACCCGATCCACTATAGGGACCGATCCACCGGAAGGCAAACGGCCTGCTGAACCGGTCCTGGCGCGGCCGAGAGCCCCTGCTGCGCAGGCGATCCCGCCTCCGGCGGCTCCCGCGCTCCGCCCTCCGCGCCCCCTCTATTCGGTGAGGAGCCGGCCCGTCCCCGTCCCCGGTGCGGCGTAGAGCCACTCGACCTCCATCCGCACCACCGCGACGCTCGCGGGCGGGAACTGCAGGAACCCACCGTGGGGACCCAGGTCGATGAACTCCGAGGCCATCTGCGCCACCGCCGGGTTGTGCCCCACCAGCATCACGGTGCCCACGTCCTTGGGGACCAGGTTCACCAGCTCGTAGAGCTCCCGGCCGCTCGCCCCGTACGCCGCCTCCTCGAAGTCGATCTGCGGCCGCCCCGGCATCTGCTCCAGGGCCAGCTCCAACGTCTCCCTCGTGCGGGTCGACGTCGAACAGATGACCTGGTCGGGCAGGATCCCCGCGTCGGCGAGGAGCGTCCCCACCTCCTGGGCCTGTCGGCGCCCCTTGACGGTCAGCTGCCGCGCGTGGTCCTCGCCGATCCCGTGCTGCGCCTGCGCATGGCGGACGATCACCAGCGTGCCCGTCATGGCGCCGCCACCGTGGCCACGACCGCCATCACCGCCATGAAGGCGAGCATGATGCCCACCACCGCGGCCAGGCCCTTCATCCCGGTCACGTGCCCCTCCTCTGCTTCGGCCCGCCCCCGCCGATCGGACCTGCACCGGCGGGATGGCGCCGGACGGTCCCCTGCGTCCGGGGCGTCTTCCCACAGCCTATGAAGCGTTGTACCGACATTCGTCTCCCCCCACCCTGTGGCTCCGTTCGGGTGGCCAGGGAAGAGGGGCGCCCCCGCCCGCACGGCAGGGACGCCCCTCTCCTCACTCTTCCGGCGTCACGCCCGCCGGCGGCGGCGATCGGCGCGTCGGTGCCGCGTCATCCGGGGAGGACTGCCTCGATCGCGGCGGTCACCTCGTCGCTGTCGGGCGCGACCTGCGGCGCGAAGCGCGCGGCGACCGTGCCGTCCGGGGCCACGAGGAACTTCTCGAAGTTCCAGCGGATGTCCCCGCTGTAGCCCTCCGCGTCGGCGGTGCCGACGAGCCCGGCGTAGAGCGGGTGCCGGTCGTCCCCGTTCACGTCGACCTTCTCCGTCATGGGGAAGGTGACGCCATAGGTCGCAGAGCAGAACTCCGCGATCTCCTCCGCACTACCGGGCTCCTGGCCCATGAACTGGTTGCAGGGCACCCCCAGGACGGTGAACCCGCGCGAGGCGTAGCGCCCCTGGAGCTCCTCCAGTGCCGTGTACTGAGGAGTGAGGCCGCACTTGGAGGCCACGTTGACGACCAGTACGGCCTTGTCGCGGTACCCGGACAGGTCGGCGGGGCCGCCGGTAAGGGCATCGATCTTGACATCGAGGACGGACATGTCGCTCCTTGGACGAGGTGGTGTGCCGGGGGTCGTGGTGCGAGCGTATGCGAACCGACCGTTCGGTCCCGCTGTTCAGTCCCCGTGTTCGGGGCGCGGGTCATGGGTGACGAAGAGGCACGCGGCACGGGGTCCGGTCCATAGAGACCGCTCCCGTCCTCCGGGAGGTCAAACGGCTCACCTTCGGCCCTCCTGCGTAGTCCGCCGTCTATAGCGCGCGTTCCCAGCGCAGCCGTCCTTCGGAGTCGACGCGCGGAGACAGCATCCCGTCGACCAGCCCGCCGTTCTCCAAGGCGTCCGCGACCTCTTCGAGGTAAGCGCCCAGGGAGGGCCATGCGCGCTCGAAGCCGCCACGGTCGTCATGGACGGCGCTGCCCAGCCGTCCCTGGTCCGGCCCCGGCCTCATGTCGATCACCTGGGAGTCCCCACCGAGTGCCGCCCAGGGGATCCATGAAGGGTGCCACCAGGGCTCCTCGCCGTCCTCCAGCAGGTCCTCCTCCTCTGCCGGGTCGTATTCGTCCACGCACATCCGCCAATGCGCGGCGATCCCCGCGACCGGCAGCGGCGGCTTCGGGAGAACGGGCGACCACCCCTGAATCCCTTCCTCCTTGCCGTCGTGGCAGGCGAGCGAAGCCAGCAGATCGGGTGGGAACCGCACCCCCATCTCGGATTGCGCGGCCTCCACCGCCTCGGGGTCAGCCGGGGGTCTGAGCAGTGCGAAGTCGGTCGGGGCGTGCCGACGCAGCCAGGTGTCGATCCGGGCCCAGGAGGCGGGCACCGAGGACTGGGGGAAGGCGGCACCGTTCGTCATGCCGGCGATCAAAGCAGACACCGGAGCCCGCCGGTACCCCGGAACGATGCCGCCGGAGAACGCCTCCGCCCTGGAACGGATACGGCGGAGGCCGCCCGGACAGGGGTCCGGGCGGCCTCCCGTGTCGATTCAGGAGAGCCCACGGAATCACCTCCGCGCCGTCCGGCCGAGCGGCCCCCGTATCACTGGCGCTCGGCCCGCGCGCGGAGTCTCGTCCCGCGTCGTGTCTCCTGCTCGCCTCGTCTCCTTAGAGCGTGTCGAGGACCTCCCCCAGGGACTCCATGACGTTCGACCGCCAGCCGCCGCTCATGATCGAGTGCGCACGGCGCTGCATGGGGTCGTCCGGGTCGAACCCCTCGTGGTGGAGGAAGAGCCGGGTCCCCTTCCCCTCGGGTTCGAGGGTCCAGGTGATCGTCCAGTCGGCGGCGTTCCCGCCTTCCGCGTCCTTCCAGCCGACCCGGATCATCTTCTCCGGCTCGAAGTCCAGGACCTGTGCCCGCACGGTGCCGGAGAACCCGGTGCCCGGCATGGCGCGCCCCTGCAACGTGTAGACGTGTCCGACCTCCAGGCGGAAGTCGCCGGGCATCAGCCAGCGCCCGATGAGCTCCGGCTCGGTCAGCGCCCGCCACACCTTCGCGGGCGGGTGCGGGAAGAACCGGTCGACCCGGATCTCGGTCAGGCCCTCGCCCCCCGTGTCCTCCAGGCCCACCTGGCCGTCCGGCCCATGGGCGCCTTCCGTGACGTCCCCCGTGTTCTCCGTCATGGCCGCTCCTCTCCTTCGTGTGCTTCGTGCTCGTCTCTCTGGTCCGTGGCGTCCTGTGGGCCCGTGTCACCCGGTCCGTCCGCGCCGCCCGCGTCCTCCGCGTCGTCCATCTCGTCGAGGACGTCCCCGAGGGCGGACAGGCGGTCGCGCCAGAACCGCTCGAACGGGTGCAGCCAGTCCTGGACTTCGGCCAGTGGAACCGCCTCCAGGCTGTAGAGCCGCTGCCGCCCTTCGCGCCGCTCGCTGACCAGTCCGGCCTCGCGGAGCGCCCGCAGGTGCTCGGAGAAGCTGGGGCGGGCCATGGCGAAGTGCTCGGCCATGCTCCGCACCGACTGGTCGCCCTCGTCGCGCAGCATCCGCAGCACTTCCCGGCGCACCGGGCTGGCGAGCGCGGAGAAGACCTGGTCGGTCCCGCCCGCGCGTTCAGTACGCGGCATCGACGTCCCCCTCCCGTGGTCGGAAGGGCGCGCCCCGCTCCCGGCCGGAGCCGGGGACCGGGGTAGGCCCAGTGTGTGTGATGTCCATGCACGCACAATAGGTAGGAAATTTCCTACCTGTCAAGCACGGGCCGCCCCGAACTCCGGACAGTGCGAAGGCCGAGGCCGCCCGGACGGGGGTCCGGGCGGCCTCGGCCCAGGGTTCGGCAGGCCTTGGGGCCCGCGGGATCAGTCCTTGGCGGTCCCGCCGGTGACCGGCTCCTTGTCGCCGTCACCCTCGCCGTCGTCGCCTTCGTCGCGCGCTTCGGACGTGTCCTCCGCGTCGCCCTTGGGGGCGGCCTCGACCCCGCGCTCAGAGCCCGGCTCGTCGGAGACCGGCGTCTCCTCCCGGGCGGCGGGGATCTGCTGCGCCGGGGCCTCGGTGCTCCCGCGGCGCTTGGACCACACGATCGCCCCGGCGATCACGCCCACGGCCACCACGGTCGCGCCCACGCGCAGCGCCACGTTGTCGGCGTAGAGCACCACGCTCGGCGCGATGATCAGCGCCACCAGGTTCATCACCTTCAGCAGCGGGTTGATCGCCGGGCCGGCGGTGTCCTTGAACGGGTCGCCGACCGTGTCGCCGATGACGGTGGCCTCGTGCGCCTCCGAGCCCTTGCCGCCGTGGTGGCCGTCCTCGACCAGCTTCTTGGCGTTGTCCCAGGCGCCGCCGGAGTTGGCGAGGAACACCGCCATGAGCGCGCCGGCCGCGATCGCGCCGCCGAGGAAGGCGCCCAGCGAGGCGTACCCGAGGGCGAAGCCGACCGCGATCGGCGTGAGCACCGCCAGCAGCCCGGGGGTGACCAGCTCGCGCAGCGAGTCGCGGGTGCAGATGTCGACCACCCGCGCGTACTCGGGCTTCTCGGTGCCGTCCATGATCCCCGGGCGGCTGCGGAACTGCTCGCGGACCTCCATGACGACCCGCCCGGCGGCGCGGCCGACCGCCATCACGGCCAGGCCGGAGAAGAGGAACACCACCGAGGCGCCGATGATGACGCCGACGAGCACGTTGGGCTGGTCGATGGAGAGGCTGAAGGTGTCGGCCGCGTCCCCGAGCGCCCCTTCCACCGAGGTGCGGAACGCCCCGAACAGTGCGGTGGCGGCGAGCACCGCGGTGGCGATCGCGATGCCCTTGGTGATCGCCTTGGTGGTGTTGCCCACCGCGTCGAGGCTGGTGAGGGCGTCGGCGCCGCGGCCCTCGACGTCGCCGGACATCTCGGCGATGCCCTGGGCGTTGTCGGAGACCGGGCCGAAGGTGTCCATGGCGACGATGACGCCGACCGTGGTGAGCAGCCCGGTCCCGGCCAGGGCGACGGCGAAGAGGCTGACGGTGACCGAGACGCCGCCGATGAGGAAGGCCGCGTACACGGCACCGGCGATGAGCAGGGCCGAGTAGACCGCCGACTCCAGGCCGACCGAGATGCCGGACAGGATGACCGTCGCGGCACCGGTCTCCGAGCTCTCCCCGATCTCCCTGACCGGCCGCATGGTGGTCTCGGTGAAGTAGCCGGTGAGGAGCTGGATGGCCGCCGCCAGCAGGAGGCCGACCAGGACCGAGCCGAACGCGATCAGCCGCGGGTCGCCGTCGAGGGCGGCGGTGGCCTCGTCCACGCCCTGCAGCTCGGCGAAGCTGGAGGGCAGGTAGGTGTAGGAGGTGATGGCGACCAGCACGGCCGAGATCACCGCCGAGATGAAGAACCCGCGGTTGATGGCCGACATCGCGTTCTTGTCCCGCGTGCGGGGGGCCGTGACGAAGATGCCGATCATCGCGGTGATGACGCCGATCATCGGCACCAGCAGCGGGAAGACCAGTCCTTCCACGCCGAAGGCGACGCGGCCCAGGATGAGCGAGGCCACCAGGACCACGGCGTAGGACTCGAAGAGGTCGGCGGCCATGCCCGCGCAGTCGCCGACGTTGTCGCCCACGTTGTCGGCGATGGTGGCGGCGTTGCGGGGGTCGTCCTCGGGGATGCCCTGTTCGACCTTGCCGACGAGGTCGGCTCCGACGTCGGCCGCCTTGGTGAAGATGCCGCCGCCGACACGCATGAACATGGCGAGCAGCGCGGCACCGAAGCCGAAGCCCTCCAGGACGATGGGCGCGTCGCCGCGGTAGGCGAGCACGACGATCGCCGCGCCGAGCAGCCCCAGGCCGACGGTGAACATGCCCGCGACGCCGCCGGTCCGGAAGGCGATGCGCATCGCCCGGTGCTCTCCGGCCTGGCCGCCCTCCCGGGCGGCGGCGGCCACGCGCACGTTCCCGCGGACCGCGAGCCACATCCCGATGAAGCCGGTCAGTGCGGAGAAGACCGCGCCTATCGCGAAGAACACCGAGCGCCCGTACCTGACCGCCTCGCTGTCGGCGGGCAGGAGGAGAAGGAGCAGGGGAATGACGACGATGAAAACGACGAGGGTGCGGAACTGGCGTTTGAGATACGCCGCCGCGCCCTCTTGCACCGCGAGCGCGATGTTCTGCATCCGCTCGGTTCCCTGTCCGGCGTTGAGAACCTCACGCACGAGGGCCCCGGCGACGGCGAGCGCGAGGAGCGCCACCACCAGGACCACGACGACGAGCGTGAAATTCATGCCGTCCAGGGCGAGCGCCGGGCCGCTGTCCACGGCGAGGCTGCTGAGCCCAGACAATCCGTCCTCCTAGAGACGGGCACGTACCGGCCCCGCAGGCGCAGCGCACGGCGTGCACGGCGCGCAGAGCAGGGTCATGTGGGTGCCACCACCACGTACTGCACGTATTCTTCGGTTATCGGTCATCGAGCATCGGTGCCGCCGGCGCCGGCGGGCACGATGTTCGGGGATTCTACGCACCGGGGCAGCGAAAAGTGAGGGCCGGACCGGCCCTTGTTGCATTGGGCCCGGATATGTGATCACTCGGTGATCTCGGGGGTTGGGTATTTCCTTCTTTGGTCGACACTGCGCACTATTGTGGGTAATTGCGGATTCGTCGCCAGAAATGTGGAGGAAATACTCGTCAGGGCCGATAGACGGCATGCGCCCCACAGGCCACAGGGGCCACACCCCCGCTCAGGGGAAACGGAACGGCGGGGCCCTCCCGGGACGGGAGGGCCCCGCCGTGGCGGGTGGTGGGGTCTGGAAGGCCGGCCTCGGATCATGAACCGGCGCGGCGCATGAGGGTGCGGGCGATGCGGGCCGCGCAGGCCAGGTGGTGCACGTAGTCGTGCTGGAGGTCCCGGTCGGGCGCTGTGCGGTCGAGCACGATGTCGGTGTCCGGGGAGAGCGTGAGGGTGATCTTGTCGCCGTTCTCCTCGATGCGGATCTGGTCCGGGGTGAGCTTGGAGAGCGTGCGGTGGGGCTCGGGGCCGGGGTCGGACCGGGTGCCGGTCATCGGGTGCCTCCGTCGGGCGCGGGACGTGCGGGGCGCGCGGGGTGTTCGCGGTCGCGCAGGTAGCTGCGGGCGTAGCCGGGCGGGGTGAACTCGGTCAGGGCGAAGTCGAGGGCGTCGACGTCGCTGGCGGCCAGGGTGATGTTCTTCCGGGTGCGGTGGTGGGCCTGGTAGGGGGCGCGGGCGTCGGGTTCGTAGGTCAGGCGCCACAGGGCGCGGTGGCGGACGTCGGCCTGGCAGAAGCGGGCGTAGTCGGGGATGGAGACGGGCGTCGTGTAGGGGCGCGCGTGGCGGGGGCGGTGGACGAAGGCGTCGGGCGAGGGGCGCTGGGCCCGCGCCGCGGCGGCGGCCTCGGAGCGGGCGATGGCCGCCTTCAGGCGGGCCTCCTGGGAGGGCCGGGACGGGCGCAGGGCCCGGATCGGGGCCACGAAGACGGTCGTGGCCAGCGCGGAGAGTGACGCGAAGAGACGTGCGGGCATGAGGGTGTCCTCTGATCAGGCCGGATGCGGTCCGGCGCGAGCCAGGACCTCATCTTGACTCTGAATCTTCAGACTTTCAAGATTTCATATGAAGCTGCATCACTCTTTGTAGCTTCATCCCACGATCTTCAGGATGTAGGTGTTCACGTATGACCGGTTCGCGAAGCTCACGCCGTGCTCGTAAGGTCCCTGATAGTGATCCGAGCGAGGGAGGGGCCATGGCCGATCAGAAGCGGCAATCGATCCGGCGACGGCGCCTGTCCGCCGAGGTCAAGAAGGCTCGGATCCAGGCCGGTATGACGATCGATGATGTGGCCGAAGCGACCGAGTGGTCAGTGGGCAAGATCAGCAACATCGAGACCGGCGTCCGTCTCCGACCTACGGTCATGGAGATCAAGGGCCTGCTCGATGTCTACGGTGTCACTGACGAATCCAAGCGAGAGGCCCTGCTCTCACTGACCCGACAGGCTCGGGAGAAGGGCTGGTGGTCGAAGTACTCCGACATCTTCGTCAGCGAGTACCCCGCCTTCGAGTCAGAGGCTCGGGTCATCCACACGTACGAGCTGGCGATGATCCCTGGACTACTTCAGACACCGGGATATGTCGAGCTCCTTCAGCGCGCGATCCTGCGCAGGAACCCGCTGGACATCGACCGAGTCATCGAGACCCGCAAGCAACGACAGGCCATCCTCGCTGCGGTCGACGCACCTGAGTACTGGGCGGTGATCGACGAAGGTGCACTGCGGCGCTTCGAGAGCGACGTACCAGTGTTCCGCGAGCAGGTTCAGCACCTGATCGACCTCGCCGAGGACGACAACACCGTGACGATTCAGGTTCTCCCGTTCAGTAGCGGCATGCACGCTGGGCTTAAGGGGAGCTTCGTCCTCCTTGACTTCGTCGAAGGGGTGAACCCCATCGTCTACACGGAGACCGACACCGATGGCCTGTACCTGGAGGACTCGGAGGAGATAGACAGGTACCGACGCCTGTTCGACCACGTCAGGACATCGGCGCGCTATCCTGACGCGTCACTTCAGATCATGAAAGACATGCTCAAGGACCACCGATGAACAACCCATCAGACTTCACGCTCGCGTTCCGGAAGTCCAGTTACTCTGATCGCGACAACTGCGTCGAAGTCGCCGATCTCTCGGGGGGCTCGGCTGTTCGCGACTCGCAGCACCCCGAGCGCGGGCATCTACTCTTCAGCGCCGCCGAGTGGCGCGCCTTCCTCAACGAGGTCAAGCGCGACCGCCTCTGAGCTCCGCCGACCGACCCGGCCCCCGGCGTTCGTCGGGGGCCTCACCCCTCAACGGCGCAGGCGCAGGCGGGACGTGTCGATCTCGCCGCTCTCCCCCGCCTCGACGGCGTCCGCCACTGAACGGGCGTGGGCCGCCGCCCCCAGAGCGTCGACGCCCGACGGCGCCTCAGGGCCGAACTCCTCGACCCGCTCCGCCCCGCGCCGGAGCAGTCGCGCCGCGCCGACCCGGTTCCCCCGCTGCGCATGCGTCAGTCCCACCGCGATCTGCGCCAGCCCCCGCCACAGCTCGCGCTCCGGCCCCTCGACGCCCTTCCACACCGCCTCCAGCACCTCGTGCGCGTGGAAGGCGTACCCGTCATCCAAGAGCGCCTGGGCCTCGTCCAGCCCCTCCTCCGGTGCGAACACGGCGTCGTCGGGCACCCGGGGAACCCCCGGGGAGCCATAAGGAAGCGGGCGGCCGTACCGGTCCCTCGGGCGCTGGTTCTGGGCGCGCCCCTCGGGATTGCGGTCCCTGTCGGCCCTGCCCGCGCTGCGCGCGCTTCCCGCCATGGCGTCGCCCCTCCTCAGTGCGTCCCGCGCTCGTCCGCCTCTCCCCCGATTGTGCCGTGCCCGCCCTCAGGCGTCGGGCTCGGTGTCCCGAAGCCACCCCAGAAGCGCGTCGTTGACCGCCTCAGGCCGCTCCTGGTGCGGAAAGTGTCCCGCGCCCTCCACCGTCCTCCAGCGGTACGGCGCGTCGACGTACCGCCCCGACCCGCGCGCGGTCGACGGCAGCAGGAACGGGTCGCGGTCACCGTGCAGCTGAAGGGTCGGCACCCCGGCGGGGCGGCGCATCCGGCGCCGGTACCGGTAGCCGTCGGGGCGCACCTGGGATCGGAACAGCCAGCGCTGGTACTCCAAGGAGCAGTGCGCCACCCCCGGGATCCGGAAGGCCTCCCGGCACCGCCGCTCGGTCTCCCGGTCGGGCCAGCCGGGCGCGGCGGACCAGTCGCGGAGCATCTCCCCCACGCGCGCGGCGCCGTCGGCCACCAGCGCGCGCTCGGGGACCATGGGCACCTGGTTGCCGAAGAGGCGGCGCCCCGCCCACGTCTGCTCGGGCCGCCCCAGCAGCCCGTTGCGGAGCATCAGAGGGTGCGGGGCCGAGACCGCCGCGAGGCGCCGCACCGACCACGGGTAGTAGGCCGCCATCGTCCAGGCGACCAGGCCGCCGGTGCCGTGTCCGGCGACCGCGGCGTTCGGCTCGCCCAGCGCGCGCACCAGTCCGGCCGCGTCCGAGGCGGCGGTCACCAGGTCGTATCCGCGCGGGGGCTTGTCGCTGGCGCCGAAGCCGCGCAGGTCCACGGCGACGGCGCGGTACCCGGCATCGGCGAGCGCGCCGATCTGGGCGTGCCAGGACCACCAGAACCAGGGGAAGCCGTGCAGCAGCAGCACCAGCGGCCCGTCGCCCGCCTCGGCCACGTGGAACCGGGTGCCGGCCGCGCTGACGGTCCGGTGCTTCCAGGGCCCCTCGACCAGGGCCGCGCTGTCGTCAGGGATGGGCGCGTCGTGGGCCATGGGCGCCTGCGTCCGCGCGGGCGCGGGTCAGCGCTCGGCCGTGTGCTCGCGGCGGAGCACCGACACGGTGGTGGCCATGGTGGTGCCGAACCGCTCCAGGCCCTTGATCTTGCGCAGGTGCAGCACGCCGATACCGATCAGGATCGCCGCGACCAGCAGGTAGAACAGCGTGACGATCAGGAAGGAGATCCACGCGGACAGCCCCGCGACGTCGTAGAGGAACAGGCCCGCCGTCACCGAGAACAGGATCAGGAACAGGTGCAGCAGCACGGCGGCGACGACGAACATCGCCGAGCCCTTGCCGACCTGCTTGGCGTCCCGCGCCAGTTCGAGCTTGGCCAGCTCCAGTTCGAGGCGGACGAGCTTGGAGATGTTCCCGCTCGCCTCGGAGACGAGCTCCCCGAGCGACCGGTCGGCGGCGTCGAACTCCTCGGCCCCCTGGCCACTCGACGGGTTCTCGGGCATCGCGGTGTCTCCCTTCCTTCCGTCGAACGCTCCCCGCATCCTTGCACATTTGCCATGTGGGGCGTCGCCCCCGGCGCGCGGTTCGGCGCGCCCGCGGACGTTGCCGCGGGCGCGCCGAAGGGCGGTGGGCCGGAGCCGGCCGCCTAGTCGTCGTCGCCGGAGCCCGCCCCGAAGGCGGTGCGGATCTTGTCCATGGCACCGGCGTCGGTCAGCGTCGACACGTCGCCCAGCTCCCGGTTCTCGGCCACGTCGCGCAGCAGGCGGCGCATGATCTTGCCGGAGCGGGTCTTGGGCAGCTCGGGCACGACCATGATCTGGCGCGGCTTGGCGATCGGGCCCAGGGACGCGGCCACGTGCTCGCGCAGCTCCTTGACCAGGTCCTCGCCGCCGTCGCCGGCCTCGCCGCGCAGGATCACGAAGGCGACGATGGCCTGCCCCGTGGTCGGGTCGGTGGCGCCGACCACCGCGGACTCGGCGACCTTGGGGTGGGCCACCAGGGCCGACTCCACCTCGGTGGTGGAGATGTTGTGCCCGGAGACGAGCATGACGTCGTCCACGCGGCCCAGCAGCCAGATGTCGCCGTCCTCGTCGCGCTTGGCGCCGTCGCCCGGGAAGTACAGGCCCTCGAAGCGCGACCAGTAGGTGTCCTTGTAGCGCTCCGGGTCGCCCCAGATGCCGCGGAGCATCGACGGCCAGGGCTCTCGCACCACGATGAAACCGCCGCCGCCCGGGGGCACCGACTCGCCCTTCTCGTCGACGACGTCGGCGGCGATGCCCGGCAGCGGGCGCATGGCGGCGCCGGGCTTGCCCGAGTGGACGCCGGGCAGCGGGCTGACCATGATCGCGCCGGTCTCGGTCTGCCACCAGGTGTCGACCACCGGGGTGCGGTCGCCGCCGATGTTCTTGCGGTACCAGGTGTAGGCCTCGGGGTTGATGGGCTCGCCCACCGACCCCAGGACGCGCAGGCTCGACAGGTCGAAGCCCGCGGGGATGTCCTCGCCCCACTTCATGAAGGTGCGGATGGCGGTGGGGGCCATGTAGGCGATGGTCACCCCGTACTTCTCCACGATCTCCCAGAAGCGGCCCTTGTGCGGGGTGTCCGGGGTGCCCTCGTACATGACCGAGGTGGCGCCGTTGGAGAGCGGGCCGTAGACGATGTAGGAGTGGCCGGTGACCCAGCCGATGTCGGCGGCGGTCCAGAAGACGTCGGACTCGGGCTTGAGGTCGAACACCGCCCAGTGGGTGTAGGACACCTGGGTCAGGTAGCCGCCGGTGGTGTGCAGGATGCCCTTGGGCTTGGCCGTGGTGCCGCTGGTGTACATGATGTACAGCGGGTGCTCGGCGTCGTGGCCCTCGGCGGTGTGCTCGGTGGACTGGCGGTCGACGATGTCGTGCCACCACACGTCGCGGCCGTCGGTCCAGTCGACGTCCTGGCCGGTGCGGCGCACCACCAGCACGTGCTCGACCGCCGGGCGGTCCTTGACGGCCTCGTCCACCGCGGGCTTGAGCGAGCTGGGCTTGCCGCGGCGGTAGCCGCCGTCGGCGGTGACGACGACCTTGGCCGCGCTGTCGTCGAGGCGGGTGCCCAGGGCGTCCACCGAGAAGCCGCCGAAGACGACCATGTGCACCGCGCCGATGCGGGCGCAGGCCAGCATCGCCACCACGGTCTCGGGGATCATCGGCATGTAGACGGCGACCCGGTCGCCCTTCTCCACGCCCAGCTCCAGCAGGGCGTTGGAGGCCTGGCACACCATGTCCTTGAGCTCGGCGTAGGTGATGGTGCGCGTGTCGCCGGGCTCGCCCTCCCAGTGGTAGGCGACCTTGTCGCCGCGGCCGGCGTCGACGTGGCGGTCGAGGCAGTTCACGGCGGCGTTGATGGTGCCGCCCGTGAACCACTTGGCGAACGGGGGGTCCCAGTCCAGGACGCGGTCCCAGGGCTGCTCCCACTTCAGGCGCTCGGCCTGCTTCGCCCAGAAGGCGAGGCGGTCGTCGTCCGCCTCGGCGTAGGCGTCGGCCTTCACGTTGGCCGCGGCGGCGAGGTCCTCCGGCGGCGGGAACCGACGTGACTCGTGAAGCAGGTTGGACAGGGTCTCTTGCCCCTGGGGAGTCTCAGCCACCGTTACAGCTCCTTCGCGTGTCGTAGGCCTGCTTGCCCTATGTACTGAATCACGTGGCGCGGACCACTCCATCAAGCGGGTGCGGCCAGGACAAGGGAGCGCAGGTGCGAAAACGGCGAGCGGTCGCGGGGGAACGGCGAGCGGTCGATTACCCGCGCGTAGCGTTCGGCGTAGTGTGGTCCGCGTGAATGCGGCAACGACCGATCCGCTGGCGCGGATCGCGGAACTCAGCGGCGTCGGCGAGGCGGTCGACGAGGCGCGCACCGTGGTGGACAAGCTGTTGGGCCACCGGGTGCTGCGGCGGCGCAGCGCGGATGTGTCCCTGGAGTCGGCCCTGCGCGGGGCGCACGCCTCGGCCGTGCTCGACGGGGCGGACGTGTCCCTGGAGCAGGTGCGCGCCGGTGAGGTCGAGGACGCCCGCGTGAAGGGGGCGCTGCGGGTCTCCGGCGAGCTGGGTCAGTTGGTCGAGACGTGGCCGAAGGCACCGCGGCAGGTGCTGGCGCGGCTGCACACGCTCGCCGCCGCCGACGCCTTCGCGGGGGACGTCGCCGACCGGCTCGGTCGGCCGCGGGCGGTCGGGGAGACGGCGCAGGACCCGATGGGGCTGGGCGCCCCGCCGTCGCCGGTCGAGGTCGAGGCGCGGCTGGAGGCGCTCGGTGCGCTGCTGGAGCGGCGCTCGTCGGCGCCCGCGCTGGTGGTGTCGGCGGTCGTGCACGGCGAGCTGATGGCGCTGCGGCCCTTCGGGTGGGGCGACGGCCTGGTGGCGCGCGCGGCCGAGCGGCTGGTGCTGATCGAGCGCGGGCTGGACCCCAAGTCGCTGGCGGCGCCGGAGCTGGGGCACGAGCAGCGGCGCGAGGGCTACGCCGAGGGGCTGCGGGGCTACCTCACGGGGACGCCGGAGGGCGTGCGCGCGTGGGTGCTGCACTGCTGCGCCGCGGTCGCCGACGGCGCACGGGACTCCCTGGCGACCTGCGAGGCACTGAAGCGGGGCTGACCCGGGCCCGGGACGGGCGGCGACGACTGCGAAGCGCTGAAGCAGGGCTGAACCGCACCCGGGACGGGCGGCGACGTCTCGTTTCGGTCACAACCGCCGCGCGTGCGAACGGCGCCCCGGCCTCCTCCGCGGAGGAGCGGCCGAGACGCCGCCGCGGGCGAGCCACCTCGGGCTATCAGGCGTGCTGTTTACGCTCCGACCTGGACGGATCCAGGTACGGACGGGCCTCTCGCGGCTTGGTGACGCGTGGGTACCCGGGCGCCGCGCCCGGTGGGCCACTGCCCACCTCCTGCTTCTGTTGTACGCCTGATCAGGCGTTTTGAAAAGGGGTGAGGGCGGTTCCGCCCGGCGCGTGCGTGGTAACGTTGCGTATCAGATCTGTTACCTCGTACGCGCGCGCAGCGACCGCGGACCTCCCCCTCCCCGTCCCGGCACGCGCGGCCCGGCGGTGCCCCGTGCCCGCCGGTCCGGTACCACTCGACTCTCCCCGGACCCGAACGGTGCCCGAGGCGTACGCATTTGAACCTCTCCAGGAACGGAGCCGGCTCTACCCCCCCGGAGCCGGACCGAGAGACGGCCCCCGCTATCCCCCCGGCGGGGGCCGTCACCTTTTCCGGGCCCCGCCCCAGCGGGCGGGCCGACAGGTCCCCCACTCACGGACTCCGGCCGAGCGGCAGGCCGACAGAGCGCAACGTTGAGGGCGGCGACGACAGAGGGCCTCGCCCCTTGGCGCAGCGCCGTCGACCGCAGGCGTGCGAGTAGTCACCGTCGACGGCGGCGACGGAGTGAGCGGGGCGGTTCCCCGGCCCTGCTTGCCGTCCGGCGGGTTCCTCGCGGTCCGGGCGGGCGGCTGAGCAGGTACCCCGCTCAAGGGCCCCGGCCGAGCGCCGGGCCGCCTGAGTGTGAGCGAGATGGCGGCGACGAGGAAGCGCGGCGGCACCTGCGGCAGCGCTGTCGGGAACGACGCGTGCGGGCGGTCGCCGTGACTGGCAGCGACGGCAAGAGCCCGGCGGTTCCCGGGCGCTGCCAGCCGGGCGGCGGGCCCCTCGCGGTCCGGGACGCGGTGGCGGAGGTGCGTGCCCGCCCGTGTTCGCAGCACCCGCACCCCCGGTTCCCCTCCTCGTTGATCTCGGGAAAAACGCCCCTACCGGGCCGGTTTTAGCGTCCA
>NZ_JAQFWQ010000148.1 GCF_027706725.1 Nocardiopsis endophytica | reverse complement strand
CCCCGCCGGCCTTGCCGCGGCCGCCGGTCTTGACCTGCGCCTTGACGACGACGCGGGACGTTCCTGCCGCCGCGAACTCATCGGCGATGGCACGCGCCTCTTCGGGCGTGCTCGCCACCTTTCCCTGGGGTACCGGGACCCCGTGCTCCGCGAAGAGCGCCTTCGCCTGGTATTCGAACAGGTCCACGAGGGTCCGTCCTTGTTACTCGCTGGCTGCAGTGGTCTGCGGAGGCGTGTCACTCGCAGCGGGCCGGCGGGAACCATCGCCCGCAGGTCCGCGTTGTAAGTTCCTTTGATGATTCCATCCGCAACATGCGGAAGCTTAGTCCTCCCGGGGCTTGCGAGCTGCCACCGGGGGGCCGGTGACCAGTCAAAGCACGGTTTCGAGAGGAATCCCACCGGGCCACTGCCAGGGGATGCCGTGAGAATTCGTGTGACCCGTCACATCGCCCTTCACAGCACCCCGGAGAGCCACTCCCAGGCCAGCTTCGCCAGCAGCGCCGCCACCACCACGACCAGCACCGCCCGCACGAATCCGGCCCCGCGCCGCAGCGCCATGCGGGCACCGATCTGGGCCCCGGCGACGTTGCACGCGGCCAGCGCCAGGCCCATGGCCCACAGCACGTCGCCGTTGGCGGCGAACACGGCCAGCGCGCCGACGTTGGTGGCGGTGTTGACGATCTTGGCCGAGGCCGAGGCGGACACGAAGTCCATGCCGGTGACCGCGGTGAACGCGATGATCAGGAAGGTGCCCGTGCCGGGCCCGATGAGCCCGTCGTAGAAGGCCACCCCGGCCCCGGCGACCAGCACGGCGGCGGCGATCCGGCGCGGGGTGAAGCGCGCGGTGTCGGCCGAGGCCCCCAGGGCGGGGCGCACGATGACGGTGACCAGCACCGCCGCCAGCACCAGCATGACGATGGGGCGCAGCGCGTCCGAGGAGATCGCCCCGGCCAGGGCCGCCCCGGCACCGGCGCCCAGGAGCGCCAGCCCGGCGGCGGGCCACACCAGCCGGTGCCGCAGCCGCACCTTGCGGGCGTAGGCGGCGGCCGCCGAGGCGGTGCCGAACACGGCCGTCAGCTTGTTGGTGCCCAGGAGCGGGGCGACCGGCGCGTTCGGGAACGCCACCAGCAGGACGGGGAGCAGGAGCAGCCCGCCGCCGCCCACGACGGCGTCGACCCACCCGGCCGCCATGGCGGCGGCCAGCAGCAGGGCGAGGAGCTGTGGGGGGACGTCGGAGAGCGCGGGCAGGGCATCGGAGAGCACGAGCCCACAAGTGTAGGGACGTGACCGGGGCCACCCGGACCCCGCCCCCGCCCCGTCATCCGGCGGCGTGCACCGCGTGGATGTTGCCGCGCACCCAGTCGCCGATCGCGGCGGTGGTGGCGCCCGGGGTGAAGATCTTGGCGACGCCCAGGCGCTCCAGCTCCGGGATGTCCTCCTCGGGGATGATGCCGCCGCCGAAGACCTTGACGTCGGTGGCGTCGTTCTCCTTCAGCAGCTCCACGACCCGCGCGAAGATGGTCATGTGCGCGCCGGAGAGCACCGACAGGCCGATGGCGTCCGCGTCCTCCTGCAGGGCGGCGCCGACGATCATCTCCGGGGTCTGGCGCAGGCCGGTGTAGATCACCTCGACCCCGGCGTCGCGCAGGGCGCGGGCGACGACCTTCACCCCCCGGTCGTGGCCGTCGAGCCCCGGTTTGGCGATGACGACCCGAACCGCCGATGACGCACCCATGCCACGTACCTCCCGCGATCTCCGGCACCGTGTGTGCAGCGTAACGCAGGTCACTCGCAATTGAACGCACCGGGTCGCGGGTATCTGTCCGGTATGGCCGACGACCTCGACCGCCTGGAGCGGCTCAGCACCGACGAGCTCCGCGAGCGCGCGTTCGCGCTCGCCAAGCACCGCTGGGACGTGCAGTTCTTCTGGCGGCTGCTGCGCAGCATCCCCGCCGCGGAGGCCGCCGCGGGCCACCTGGAGGCGAGCGAGGCCGGCATCGCGACGGCGTCGGCGCGGGTCAGCGAGGCCCTGTCCGCGGAGGGCGACCCGGAGGTGCAGGAGGCGCTCCGGCCGCTGTACATCGCCTACCTGAGCGAGCACGGCGGCTGACCCGGGGAAGGGGGGACAGGGCGCCTCCCCCGCCGCACGTCCGTGTCCGAAATCCGCCGGTCCCTCCCACCGCACCCGGCGCACAATGGGGACGTGACCATCGCGGACATGGACGACGACCAGCTCTACCGGGCCATCCGAAGCAAGGACGCCCGGTTCGACGGCGTGTTCTACGTGGCGGTGACCAGCACCGGGATCTACTGCCGCCCCAGCTGCCCGGCCACCGTCCCCAAGCGGGCCAACGTCCGCTTCCACCGATCGGCCGCCGCCGCCCAGGCGGCCGGGTTCCGCGCCTGCAAGCGCTGCCGCCCCGACGCCTCCCCCGGGTCGCCGGAGTGGAACGCGCGCGCCGACGCCGTGGGCCGCGCCATGCGGCTCATCGCCGACGGCGAGGTCGACCGGGGCGGCGTGCCCGCCCTCGCGTCGGCCGTGGGCTACAGCGAACGGCAGCTCAACCGCCTGCTCACCGACGAGCTGGGGGCGGGGCCGCTCGCCCTGGCCCGGGCGCGCCGCGCGCAGACCGCGCGGGTGCTCATCGAGACCACCTCCATGCCGGTCTCCGACGTCGCGTTCGCCGCGGGGTTCGCCAGCATCCGGCAGTTCAACTCCACCATGCGCGAGGTGTTCGACCGCACGCCCAGGCAGATGCGGGAGCGCTCGCCGCACCGGTCCGAGGCCCCCGCCGACGGGGCCCGGCTGCGCCTGCCGCTGCGCGCGCCCATCGCCCACGCGCACATGCGCGCGTTCCTGGGGGCGCGTGCGGTCCCCGGGGTCGAGGAGGTGCGCGGCGACCGGTACCGCCGGGTGCTGGACCTGCCGCACGGCACCGGCGTCGCCGAGGTCGACCTGGCCCCGGGCGCCGCGCCGGGGCCGCCGCACCTGCCCTGCCGGCTGCACCTGGAGGACCTGCGCGACCTGGGCACCGCCGTGGAGCGGCTGCGGCGCCTGCTCGACCTGGACACCGACCCGGGCGCGGTGGCCGAGGTGCTGGGCGCCGACCCGCTGCTGGCGCCCGCGGTGCGGGCGCTGCCCGGCCTGCGCGCCCCCGGCGCCGCCGACCCCGACGAGTACGCGGTGCGGGCGGTGCTGGGCCAGCAGGTGTCCGTGGCGGCGGCGCGCACGGCGGCCGGGCGGCTGGCCGAGCGGTACGGCAAGCCGCTGCCGGCGCCCGCCGGGGAGCTGGTGCGGGCGTTCCCGCGCCCGGAGGTGCTGGCCGCCGCGGACCCGGCCGACCTGCCGATGCCGCGCTCGCGCGGGCGGGCGCTGGTCGCGCTCTGCGAGGCGCTGGCGTCCGGCGCCGTCGACCTGGGGCCCGGCGCCGACCGCGAGGAGGCGGTGGAGCGGCTGCTGGCGATCCGCGGGATCGGGCCCTGGACGGCCGACTACATCCGGATGCGGGCCCTCGGGGACCCGGACGTCCTCCTCGCCGGGGACCTGGGCGTGCGCAGGGCGCTGGAGCGCCTGGGCGGGCCTCCCGGCGGTGATGCGGTGCGCGCGTGGAGCCCGTACCGTTCCTATGCCACGCACTACCTGTGGGCCTGGGACGGCCACGAGAGCGAGGACTGACATGGAGCCCCTGCCCTTCGACCTGCCTCCCGCGGGACCGCGCTGGGGCACCCCCGCCGACCTGCGCGAGCCGTCGGCGGGACCGGTCCGCTACACGGTGACCGCCTCCCCGCTGGGCGACCTCCTCCTGCTGAGCGACGGCGAGGCCCTGACCGGGGTGCACATGTCCCCCGCCGCGCCGCCGGAGGGCGCCGAGCACGCGCCGGACGCCTTCGGCACGGCGGTGAAGGAGCTGGACGCCTACTTCGCGGGGGAGCTGAGGGAGTTCTCGGTCCCGCTGGCCCCGCGGGGGACCCCGTTCCAGCTCAGGGTGTGGCGGCAGCTCACGGCGATCCCGTACGGGACGACGGTGAGCTACGGCGACATCGCCGCGGCGCTGGAGGCGCCCGGGGCGTCCCGGGCCGTGGGCACGGCCAACAACAGGAACCCGCTGTCGATCGTGATCCCGTGCCACCGGGTGATCGGGGCCGACGGCGCGATGGTCGGGTACGGTGGAGGCCTCGAGCGCAAGGAGCGCCTGCTCCGCCTCGAAGGCATCCGCCTGAGATAGCCGTCCCCATCCGGACCACCGGATTCCCCGCGCTGAGCGCGTTCCTCTCCTCAGACCCGGTGCGGCCGCAGACCGCCGCCCATCCGCGCGGGCTCTCAATCCTCGTTTCGGCAAGGCTCCGCCATGCCCGCATCCGCTGACGACGGGGACCCTTCCCATGCACCACCCGCACCTCTCGCACGTCTCGCGCCCCGCGCACCACCGGCCCGCCGTCTGGGCCTTCGGGCTGGGCGCGTTCAGCGTCCAGTTCGACTCCTTCGCCCTCAACCTCGCCCTGCCGTCCATCGGCGCCGACCTCGGGATGGCCGCCGACCGGCTCCCCGCCGCCGTCGCCGCCTACCTGCTCGCCTGCGGGGCGGCCATGGTGCCCGGCGGCGGCGCCGGGGACCGGGTCGGCCACCGCAGGGTGCTGCTCGCGGGGCTCACCGCGTTCGCCGCCGGGTCGGTCCTGTGCGCGCTGGCGGCCGACCCGGCGGGCCTCATCGCCTTCCGCGCCCTCCAGGGCCTGGGCGGCGGCCTGGTGATGCCCTCCGGGCTGGCGCTGATCGCCCGGACGGCGCCCGCCGGGCGGGCCGCCCGCGCCACGGGCCGCGCGCTCGGCGCGGCCGGACTGGCGACCGCCGCCGGCCCCGTCGCCGGAGGGGCGCTGACCTCCCTGGCCGGGTGGCCCTGGGTCTTCTGGGCGGTGGTCCCCCTGGCCGCCGCCGCTGCCGGGGCCGCCCTCGCCGTCCGGGAGCCGTCCCCGGACCCGCGCCCGACACGGCGCCCGCCGGGCACCCGGCCGATCCGGGTGCTGCGCGCCGCCGCCCCCGCCGCCGCGCTCGGGGCCGCCGCCAACGCCGCGACCGTGGTCTGGCTCTTCACCGGGCCGCTCGCCCTCCAGCGGGCCTGGGGCCTGGACGCGGCGGCGGCCGGGCTCGTCTTCGCCGCACCCGCGCTCGCCGTCGCGGCGGGCGGCCCACTCGCGGGCCGCGCGGCGGCGCGGCCGCTCCCTGTGCTCACCGCCCTCACCGGCACGGGCGCCGGCCTGCTCGCCACGCTCGGCGCCCTGCCCTCGGTCCCGCTGGTCGCGGCCGCCCTGACGGCGTGCGGGCTGGTCCTGGGCACCGCCAACGCCCTGGCCCTGATCGCGGTCCAGCAGGCCGCCCCGCCCGACGCGGCCGGGCTGGCCTCCGGGGCGGCCAAGACCGCCGTCACCGCCGCCGGAGGCCTCGCGATGGTGGCGGTCTCGGCGGCCATGGCAGGATGAGGCATGGCCGAGATCCACCGCACCTCCCTGCACCCCACCAAGCTGGAGCTGCTCACCGGCTGGCTCCCCTCCCGGCCCTGGTACCGCGGGCAGGGGGCACCGGAGCTCTCCAAGGCCGGCGGCTTCCGCCTGGACGACCCGGAGGGCGAGGTCGGGATCGAGTTCATGGTGGTCGCCGACGCGTCCGGACCCGCCCCGACCGCCTACCTGGTCCCGCTCACCTACCGGGGCGCCCCGCTCGACGGGGCCCAGAACGCCCTCCTCGGCACCATGGAGCACGGCGTCCTGGGGACGCGCTGGGTCTACGACGCCTTGCGCGACCCCGTGGCCGTGGCCCAGCTCACGGCGCTGCTCGAAGGCCGGGTCCAGGCCCAGGAGCAGAGCGTGAGCGACACCGTCGCCCGGGACGTCGAGGTCCGCGTCGGCACAGCCGTGTCCGGGCCCCGGGTGCACCGGATCCCGGCGGACGCGCCGCCCGAGGGGGCGAACGGCCACGTCACCGGCGTCTGGACGATGCCCGGCGGCGCCCGGGGCCGGGGCGTCCTCGCCTCCGGCTGACCGGGGCCGCTACCCCTGCCGCTCCGGGGCGCCCATGCGCTGGGTGCCCACCACCGACAGCAGGCGCATCGCCTCCTCCGACGACGTGCCGGGCTCCGCCGTGTAGATCACCACCTGCTGGTCCCGGTCGGCGATGTCGAGCACGTCGCACACCACCGACACCGGGCCCACCACCGGGTGCCGCAGCGTCTTGCACAGCGCCGGACGGGCGCACACGTCGTGCGACGCCCACAGCCCGGCGAACTCGGCGCTGCCCTCCAGCAGCTCCCGCACCAGCCCCGCCACCTCCGGATCCTCCGGGTAGCGCGCGGCCGCCGCGCGCAGCCGCCGCGCCGCCGAGCCCGCGAACCCGTCGGCGCCCGCGCTGAACAGCTCCCGCCCCGACCCGAGGAAGTACCGCCGCAGCAGGTTGCGCTCGCGCGGCGGCACCGCGGAGAAGTCCTCCAGCAGCGCGGCGGCCAGCGCGTTCCAGGCGATCACCTCGTAGGTCGCCGACAGCACGATCGCCGCCGCGTTCGGCAGCCGCTCGAGCAGCGCCAGGATGCTCGGCCGCACCTCGCGGGAGGGGCCCGGCGGCGGCCCCGGCGGGGAGCCCGCCAGGTGGTGCATGTGGTCGCGCTCGGCGTCCGACAGCCGCAGCGCGCGGGCCACCCCCGCCAGCACCTCGCGCGAGGGGCGCGGGGCGCGCGCCTGCTCCAGCCGCGTGTAGTACTCCGGGGAGATGAACGCCAGCCGGGCCACCTCCTCCCGCCGCAGGCCCGGCGTCCGGCGGCGCCGCCCCGCGGGCAGCCCCACCTCCTCCGGGGAGATCCGCTCACGGCGGCTGCGCAGGAAGGAGCCCAGTTCTCGTCTGTCCACACACCGAGTGTGCTCCACCGCCGCACCGCTCAGCCAGGTACCGCCGGTGCCTGGCTACCCGCCTGGGCCCAGGGCACGGTCGAAGCCATGGACGACACCACGAAGACCACCACCGGACTCCTCGACGGCAAGGCCCTGCTCATCACCGGGGCCAGCCGCGGCATCGGCGCGGCCGCCGCACGGCTCTTCGCCCGGGAGGGCGCCCGCGTGCTGCTCACCGCCCGCACGGAGGAACAGCTCGCGTCGGTCACCGCCGACATCCGCGCCGAGGGCGGAACCGCCGAGTACGCGCTGTGCGACCTGGACGACGCCGACGCCGTGCGCGCCGCCGCGGACCGCGCCGCCGAACTCTTCGGGCGGCTCGACGGCGCCTTCAACAACGGCGCGGCGGGCCAGCCGCCCGGCCCCGTGGACACCACCGGCGACGACGTGCTCGACCTGGTGTACCGGGTGAACCTGCGCGGCCCCTGGCGGGCGATGTCCGCCGAGGTGGCCGCCATCCGCGCCACCGCCGGGACCGGGGCCATCGTCAACACCTCCAGCGTCGGGTCGCTCATGGCCAACCCCGAGCTGCCCGCCTACGGGGCGATGAAGCGCGCGCTCAACAGCCTGACCGAGTCGGCCGCCCGCACCTTCGGCCCCGAGGGCATCCGGGTCAACGCGATCGCGCCCGGAACCACCCTCACCGAGCTGCTGCGGGACTGGGAGGCCGCGTCCCCCGGGGTCATCGAGCACCTGAACGCGCGCACACCGCTCGGCCGCGCCGCCGACCCCTCCGAGGTCGCCGAGGCGGCGGCGTGGATGCTCAGCGACCGGGCGTCCTACGTGACCGGGACGGTCCTGCGCGTCGACGGCGGGATGCTCGCCTAAGTGCCCGCGCGGACAGGCGGCCGAGCGCACCCGCCCGTCCGCGCGCCTTCTACGGCTCCTCCAACGCCCCCATGACCTCACCCAGCACCTTCACCTGGTCGGGCGTGAGCCGGTCGAACACCCGCTCGCGCACCTTGGCCACGTGGCCCCGGGCGGCGTCCGCCAAGGCGGCGCCGCCCTCTGCGGTCAGCACCGCCCAGTACCCCCGGCGGTCGTCCGTGCACGGCTCGCGGCGCACGTAGCCCATCCGCTCCAGGCGGGTGATCTGGTGGGTCAGGCGGCTCTTGGAGACGATGACGCTGTCGGCCAGGTTCCGCATCCGCATGCGCTCGCCCTCGGCCTCCGACAGGGACACGAGGATGCCGTACTCGACCAGGCTCAGCCCGCTCGCGCGCTGCAGGTCCCGGTCGAGCTCGGACTCGATCCGCGACTGCGCGCGCAGCAGGCTCCGCCACACGCCCTGCTCGTGCCCGCTCAGCCACTCCACCGTGTCCATGCCGGTCATCGTAGCCCGGCCAGCCAGTCCCGGGCGGCCCCCGCCACCGCGGGCGGGAGCGCGTGGCCGCCCGGGTGCTCGCGCACCTCCACCGCGGCGCCCCGGTCGCGGAGCTGGCCGGCCAGCAGCCGTGCCTGGTCGATCGGCGTGACGGGGTCGGCGGTCCCCGCCCCCATGAACACGTCCGTCCCCGACAGGTCGGCCTCCCCCGGATCGCGCCCCTGCAGCGGGGCCGCCGACGCGAACAGCGCCGCGCCCCGCAGCAGCCCCGGGTGCAGGAGCAGCAGCGCGGCCGCGATGTTGGCGCCGTTGGAGAACCCGGCCGCCACGATGCGTGCGGGGTCCAGCCCGTAGGCCGCCGTGGCCCGCCGGACGAACCCGGCCAGGCCCGCGGCGCGCTCCACCACGTCGTCGACGTCGAACACGCCCTCGCGCAGCCGCCGGAACCAGCGGGCGGCGCCGTTCTCGTCCACCGTGCCCCGGGGTGACAACAGTGTGGCCCCGGAGTGAAGGGCCCGCCCCAGGCCGAGCAGGTCGTGCTCGTCGGCGCCGGTGCCGTGCAGGAGCAGCAGGACCGGCGCCCCGGGCCGCCCCTGCTCCAGTACGTGGACCAGGCCCAGATCCTGCGTGCTCACAGCGCCTCCCCCGGGTCCGCCACCACCAGTTCGGGCAGGTGGCGCTCGATCTCCTCGCGGCGCGGCTCCAGCCACGGCGGCAGCCGCAGCGACCTTCCGAGCTGCAGCAGCGGCTCGTCGTAGTCGAACCCGGGGCCGTCGGTGGCGATCTCCAGCAGGACGCCGCCGGGCTCGCGGAAGTAGATGGAGGTGAAGTAGGAGCGGTCGCGGACCTCGGTGACGTCCACGCCGCCGTCGGCCAGCGACCCGCGCCAGGCCTCCTGGGTGGGGCCGTCCGGGGCGCGGTAGGCGACGTGGTGCACGGTCCCGGCCGCGACGAGCCCGCGCTCGGCCCTCGGGTCGGCCAGCACGTCCACGATGGTGCCCACGCCCTCGGTGCTCGGGCCGGTGCGGAACCGGTCCCGCGGCCCGTCCTCGGCGACCGGCGCGAACCCCAGCGTTCCCCCGAGCATGCCGGCGGTGCCGTCCAGGTCGTGCTCGGTGAGGGTGACCGACCGGATGCCGCGGATGGCGTGCTCGGCGGGGACCGCCCCGCCGTCCCAGGGGTCGGTGTCGTGCGTGTCGGCGCTCGCGACCAGCTCGACGACCAGGCCGTCGGGGTCGCGCAGGGACAGCACGTCCTCCTCGATGCGCTCGGTGGGCCGGTCGGCCTCCACCCCGAGCGCGGCCAGGTGCCGCGCCCACCAGCCCAGCGACCCCTCGGGCACCGCGAAGGAGGTGGTGGTGGCCTGCCCGGCGCCGAGGCGGCCCTTGGGCGCGCCCGGCCATGGGAAGAAGGTCATCACGGTGCCGGGGTTGCCCGCCCGGTCGCCGTAGTACAGGTGGTAGGTCTCGGGCGCGTCGAAGTTGACCGTCCGCTTGACCAGCCGCATGCCCAGCGCGTTCAGGTAGAAGTCGGCGTTGGCCTGCGGGTCGCTCGCGATGGCGGTCACGTGGTGGATGCCGCTCGGTCTCACGTCCATGTGGGCCTTCCTGGGACGGGCGGATGGGTCCTTGCCCGGAAAAACAGTTCAAGATTCAACTACATTCCCCGGGAAACGCGCCACCTGCACGTGCACCGGCACTACCCTGTGCCGCATGGCGCACCGTCACCCCAGCAAGCTCAACGCCGAGCACGTCGCCCACCCCTCGGCGCGGCGCCTGCTCAAGGCCGAGCTGGCCAACTGCGCCGACTGCCGCACCCACTCCGAGGAGGAGGTCCTGGCCACGCCCGAGGTGTTCGCCTCGCTCCTGCACGGCTTCGCCCTCAAGCGCGCGGCACAGTGGCGCGACCGGCACTCCCGCTACCCCTCCTCGCTGCACGACCTCGCCCCGCCGACGGAGGTGCGCTTCCTGACCTCCCCTACCCGGGAGATCGCCCTGCTGTGCATCATCGGCTCGCGCTCGGGCGACCGCGTGGACACCGCCGCGGCCCTGGACGAACTCGAGGCGATGACCGGCGCCGAGCGCGCACTGGTGCTCGGCGACCTCATCGACGGCCTCCTGGAGGACGAGGGCTGACCCCTTCCCTTCATCCCACATACGGGATATCTTCCCGAATATGAGAGACCTCGACGCCCGCCTCGCGCGGCGGCTCGCCGCGCTCCGCACCGAACACGGGTGGTCCCTGGACGCCCTGGCCGGCGCCACCGGCATCAGCCGCTCCACGCTCTCCCGCATCGAGCGCGCCGAGATCAGCCCCACCGCCGCCCTGCTCGGCTCCCTGGGCGCCGCCTACGGGCGCACCCCCTCCCAGCTGCTCGCCGAGGCCGAACCCGAGCCCCCGCGGCTCGTCCGCGCCGAGGACCAGGACGTCTGGCGGGACGAGGCCACCGGGTTCGACCGCCGCACCGTCTCCCCGCCCCACCCCTCCCTGCGCGCCGAGATGGTCCAGGGGGAACTGCGCCCCGGCGCCGACATCGCCTACCCCGAACCGCCCGTCCCCGGCCTCGAACAGCACGTGTGGATCCTCTCCGGCGAGCTGCACCTGACCGCCGACGGCACCGACCACCGGCTCCAAGAGGGCGACTGCCTGCGCTTCCGCCTGTGGGGTCCCACACGCTTCCGCTGCCCCGGCCCCGACCCCGTCCGCTACGCCGTGGTGCTGGTGCGCCCATGACCGCCGTGGTCCTCACCCCGAAAGCCTTCGGCGACAGCATCGACGCCCTCGCCGACCTGCTCACCGCGACCGTCGCCGCGGGCGCCTCGGTCGGCTTCCCCGCCCCCATCGACACCGCGCAGGCCGCCGCATGGTGGCGCTCCCGCCGGCCCGCCGTCGACGACGGAAGCCTCCAGGTGTGGGCCGCCCCCGGACCCGGCGGCCGCATCCTGGGCACCGCCGGGCTGGCGTTCGCCCCCATGCCCAACGGCGCCCACCGGGCCGAGGTCGTCAAGGTGATGGTGCACCCCGACGCGCGCGGACGCGGCCTCGGCCGGACGCTGCTCCACGCGGTCGAAGAGGGGGCCGCCCAGGCCGGGGTGAGCCTGCTCGTGCTCGACACCGAGGTCGGCGGCCCCGCCGAACGCCTCTACGGCGGGGCGGGGTGGACCCCCGTCGGCGTCATCCCCGACTTCGCCGCCGACACGAAGGGCGAGCTCCAGGGCACCAGGATCTACTACAAGCGGATCCCGGCCCACACGGGGCCGGGGCGGTGAGCCGACACGCGGTCAGGCCAGCCCCGCCTCATGGGCCAGGATCGCCGCGCGCACACGGTTGCCCACGTCCAGCTCCACCAGGATCGCGCTCACGTGCGCCTTGACCGTCCCCTCCGACACGTGCAGCCGCCGGGCGATCCCCTGGTTGGTCAACCCCTGCCCCACCAGGGCCAACACCTCGCGCTCCCGCGGCGTCAACCCGTCCAGGCGGTCCCGGGCGCGGCGCTCCCGCGCCATCCCGCCCTCCCGCAGCCGGGCGATCACCCCCTGGGCGATCCGCGGCGACAGGTACGCCGCGCCGTCGGCCACCGCCCGCACGGCCACGGTCAGCTCCCTGGGGTCCGAGGCCTTCAGCAGGAACCCCGCCGCCCCCTCCTCCAGCGCCCGCGCGACGTACTCCTCCTCGTCGAAGGTGGTCAGCACCACGGTCCTCACCTCCGGGGCGACCCTGCGCAGCTCCGCGGCGGCCTCCAGGCCGTCCATCCGCGGCATCCGGATGTCCATCAGCACCACGTCCGGACGGTGCGCCGGCACCGCCGCCACCGCCTCGCGCCCGTCCCCGGCCTCGGCGACCACCGCGATCCCCGCGTCGGTCTCCAGGATCGCCCGGACCCCCACCCGGACCATCGGCTCGTCGTCCGCGATCAGGACCCGGATCACCGGTCCTCCTCCACCGGGAGGCGGGCCGCGACGACGAACCGCCCGCCCTCCTCCCCCGCCCGCAGCGCACCGCCGAGCAACCGCACCCTCTCCGCGAGACCCGCCAGGCCGCTGCCGCCCGTCATCGCGGGAGCACCCGGCAGCTCACCTTCCCGCAGCTCATTGGAGACCACCACGCCGACCACACCGCCCCCGTCCTCGATCTCCACATCGACCGGGGCCCCGGGGGCGTGCCGCGCCGCGTTCGTCAACGCCTCCTTCACGATGCGGCGGACGGCCCACTGCACGTCCTGATCACCCCGCACCGGCGCCGACGACAACCGCACGTCCAGCCCCGCCTCCCGCGCGCGCTCCACGAGCGCCTCGACCCCCTCCTCGTGCGGCGACACCGGGGCGGCACCGCCCCGCAGCATCGCCACCGTCCCGCGCAGCCGGTCCGTCGCCTCCACCGCCTGGCTCCGCAGCGCCGCCGCGGCCTCCCGGTCGGCCTCCGACAACCCCTGCGACAGCTCCAGCGCCCCGGCCCTCAAGGCGATCAGCGCCAGGTCGTGCCCGAGGGAGTCGTGCATGTCCGAGGCGATGCGCGCCCGCTCGCGCAACCGCGCCTTCTCCTCCACCGACTCCCGTTCGCGCTCCAACGCCTCCACCCGCTGCCGCTGGGCCGCGACCAGCGCGGCCTGCTGCCCCCGGAACCGCCCGATCGTCCACGGCAGCGCCACGAAGACCAGCGTGCACAACACCACCGTGGTGCCTTCGGAGAACTCCACCACGGCCATGACGACCAGCCCCGCCACCGGGCCGGCCGCCAGGATCCACGGCCCATGGGACTGCGGCAGCCGCCTGCCGTGCAGGTAGGCGGCCACCAGCAGCACCAGGAACAGCCCCTGCCGCCACGCGGGCAGCTGCACCGTCCCCAACGCGTTGACCACGCAGACCGCCACCACCGCGGCCAGGGCCGCCGCACTCCCCAGCTTCCTCACGAGCAGCGATCCTATTTCGCCCGCACCAGGCCGAACACCCGGGCGGCGATGACGGCCAGCCCCGCCAGCCCGGCCGCGAACACCGCCACGGTGAGCGGGATCGAGAAATACGTCAGCTGCTCCCAGGTCACGTGCCGGCCGTTGGTCAGCACCGTGATCACCCCCCGGTACCCCGCCATCAGCGCGACCGGGAGCGCCAAGGGCAGGCACCGCAGCACGGCGACCCACAGTGGACGCGCCGCCCGCGCCGCCGCCCACCTCCCCGAGCGCACAACGCCCACCACGCCCAGCCCGGCCGCCAGCAGCGTGATCCCTCCGAGGATCCACTGGTACGCGCCGTCCCCCTCGGGAAGCACCGGGTCGCGCCCCTCGCTGATCGCGATGAGGCCCTCCATGATCGTGTAGGTGTCGTCGGTCAGGAGCGCACTGTCCGCCATGACCGCGAACCCGTACCCGGTCTCCGGGACGACACCGTGGGCCGCGTACGAGGTGAACAGGTTGCCCGAGTGGGACACGAGCCCTCGGCCGCCCTCGGTCTCGTCCACGCCCCACCCCAGGCCGTAGTCCCCCACCTCACTCGCCGTGCGCATGGCGTCGAGGCCGTCCTGGGAGACCGGCCCCTCCCCCGTCTGCGACACCAGCCAGCGCCCCATGTCCGACGCGGTCGAGACCGCCCCTCCCGAGGCGCTGTGGTCGAGGAAGCCGTCGATCTCCTCCCGCTCGATCCACATCCCGAAGAGCCCGTTGCGCCCGTTCGCCGGATCCGACTCCTCCGCGCTGAGGGTCGTCTCCTCCATCCCGAGCGCCCCGAAGACCTCGTCCTTCATGTAGTCGTCGTAGCTCCGCCCGGTGACGACCTCCACCAGCCGCGCGGCGATGTTGTAGTTGACGTTGCAGTACGCCCACTCGGCACCGGGGTCGGTGGTCAGGGAGTCGTCCTCCAGCCGGGACACGTAGTCCTCCAGCGATTCCGACTCCTCCAGGTCCGCGATGTCGATGCTCCGGTCCGACAGCCCCGACGTCTGGTCGAGCAGCTGGCGCGGGGTGATCTCCTCCGCCCGCCCGTCGGCCATCGTGAACTCGGGCAGCTGCTCCACCAGGGGCGCGTCGAGGTCGATCTCCCCCTGCTCCACCAGGTTCATGACCCCGTAGGCCGACAGCGACTTGGTCACCGACGCCAGGCGCATCGGGCTGTGCTCGTCGATCGGCTCCCCACGCGAATCCGTGCCGTACCCCTCCGCCATGAGGACCTCGTCCCCGTGCGTCACGGCGACCGCGAGCCCCGGCAGCCCGCTGGACGCGAAGGCCTCCTCCGCGTACGAGGCGAACTCCTCCGCGGAAGGCGCTGCGGGGGGCTCTGCGGAGGGCGCTGCGGAGGGCTCCGCCCCGCCTCCGTCCGCGTGGGCCCCCGGGGCCCAGACCACCGCCGTCGCGGCGATCAGCCCCACGGCGGGCAACAGTCGTGTCAGCGTCTTGCGCACCAGATCTCCCCACACAGGTCTTCCGGACACCCAAGACGCTACGAATCACCAGGTCAGCCAGGCATCGGCCGGCCTTCCAGACCCACCCCCGACGAAAGTCATAGAGGTCCTATGCCGCCTGGGACCAGGACCCGTCATCGTCGTCGGACTCCCCGGCGCCCGCCCCCCGGTCACCGCCCCGGTGGGCCCGGTAGTGGGCCTTCAACCGCAGCATGTGCTTCTCCCGGTTGTGGCGCCCGCACAGCAGCTGGGCGTTGCCCACCGAGGTGGTGCCGCCCTCCCACCACTCGGTGCGGTGGTCCCCCTGGCACCAGCGGGCCGGGACGGAGCACCCGCCCTCCCACTGGCAGGTGCCCGCCTTCGCGGCGAGGGCCTCCCGCATCCGCGTCGGGAAGGTCCGCCGGGCCCGCCCGATGTCCACCACGCCCTTCACCGGGTCGGTGACCACCCGGCGGAGCAGCGAATCGGTGGCGAAGGCCCGGGCCACCGAGCCGGGAAGGACCCGGTCGCGGTCGCTCACCGCGGGCTCGGAGCCCTCCTCGCCCTGCAGGG
>NZ_JAQFWQ010000147.1 GCF_027706725.1 Nocardiopsis endophytica | reverse complement strand
GACCGCGAGGGGCCTCGCGCCCGGCAGGCGGGGCCGGGGAACCACCCCGCTCACTCCGTCGCCGCCGTCAACGCCGACCACGCACACGCCCCACGCCCGACAGCGCTGCCGCAAGGGCCGCCGACCCCCGGCGTCGCCGTCTTCGCTCGGAGAGCGGGGCATTCCGTAGCCGTACCTCACCCCCGTCAGGCAGAGGCACGGCCGTGCCGTGCCGGGCCGGGCCGGGGCACATGGGATCACGCCGCCCCTAACGGGGTCACCGGGCGCGACATGGCCGCCACCGCCTCGATGAACGCGCGGCACCGGGCGAACTCCACCGCGGTGAACGGCACCCGCTCCCGACGCAGCAGGATGTGTCCTCCCCCGGGGACCGACAGGCACAGCACGGTCCCGGACGGCTCGTCGGGGGCTGTGCCCTCCGGGGGATCCGCCACGTGCTCGGCACCGTCCGCGCCGCACAGGTCGCCCAGCGCCCCTGCCAGGGACGCCCCTCCGGCCACGGCCGCCACCAGGGAGAGCGCGCGCCCGGTGGTGTCGCGCAGATCGCGCACGTCGGCGGGCTCGACCACGGGCGCGTGCCCGCCCGCGCGCGCTACCGCCGCGCGCAGCCGCTCCGGCCCGACCGGCCCGGGCGCGGTGAGGAAGAAGTCGTCCAAGGCCTCTCCCGCCCCCGGGTGGACCTGCACCAGCCTGATGTCCGCGCCCAGCTCGGCCATCCGGCCGGTGAGCGCGGCCAGGCCGCCCGGCAGGTCGTCCACGGCCACGCGGAGCCGCCACAGCCGCTCGCCCTGAGGGCGCGCGGTCGTTCCCGACGGAGCGGCGCGCCCACGGCGCGCGCCGCCGACTCGGGTGCCGCCGACTCGGGTGCCGCCGACTCGGGCGGCGCGTGCACGGGCCTGTCGGCGGTGGCGGAGCCACCGGTGCATCGAGGCCCCCGCCACGAGGGCGGCTCCCAGCCCTATGAGCAGGGCTCCCCCGCCCTCGCTGTGGCCCAGCGAGAGCACCAGCAGATGCGCCGCTCCCCCGGCGAGCAGCAGCGCCCCCAGCTCCAGGGCCTCTCTGCCCATGAATCCGAAGAGCCCGTGCGGCGCCCCGGGCTGCGGTCCGTACGGTGTGCGGTTGGGTTCAGGCGACTCGACTGCGTCCATGGCGATGATGGTGCCCGGCCCGGGTTGCGCCCCGTCGACGCCCGGTGACGCCGCTGTTACCCCTGGCTGTGAGGCCGCTCACCCCGCCTCGGCCCGGTCGGGCGATCCGGACTCCAGGTCCGCCCGCAGCCACCGCTCCACCTCCATCACGTGCATGGTGGCCGCCGCGCGCGCCGCGTCGGGGTCGCGGGCCAGCAGCGCTTGGTAGATGCGCTCGTGGTCCTGGCGCAGCCGGGCGGCCTGGCCGTCGGCGCAGTGCCCCCGCCACACCCGCGCGTTGAAGGTGCGCGAGGACAGCCCGTCGTTGATCGCCGCCAGCGTGGCGTTCCCGGTGATCTGCACGATCGCCTGGTGGAAGGTGAGGTCGGCGGCGACCGTCTCGCGTCCCCCGCCGCCCGAGGAGATCCGGTCCAGGATGGCGCCGACCCGCTCCAGCTGGGCGTCGGTGGCGCGGGCGGCGGCCAGCGCGGTGGCGGCCGGCTCCAGCATCCGGCGCACCTGCAGCACCTCGATGAGGGTGTCGCCCTGGGAGATCTCGGCCAGCACCGAGAAGGTCTCCAGCAGGTCGGCCGGGCGCAGCGAGGACACGTACACCCCCGCGCCGTGCCGCACCTCCAGCACGCCCAGGGTGGTCAGCGTGCGCACCGCCTCGCGCATGGAGCTGCGCGAGACCTCGAACTCGTGCGCCAGGTCCCGCTCGGTGGGCAGGCGGTCGCCGGGGCGCAGCCGCCCCTCGGCGATCATCGCCTTGATCCGCTCGATGGGGCGCCGGGTCACCGGCATGCGCGTCGCGGGCGGCGCGGGGCTCGGGCCGTCGGTCGGGCTCACGCGGGGTCCTCTCAGGGGCGGCGGGCCGGGTCGGCCCGCACCGGTGCGTCTCTCATGGCCCATCTTGACACCTTCGCACCCGTGCACGTAGAAGTGATCCGACCACTTCGCCCACATGACGCCGACCACACCGTCATCTACCGGCCCGATCCCGGGACATCGGCGGACGGACAGCACCGAACTGATCAGACCAATCGACGCGCCCGCACCCCCCGGACGCGGGCGCCGCCGACGGAAAGGCCTGCACCGTGAAGCTGCTGAGAATCGGACCGCCCGGGGCCGAACGGCCCGCCGTCCTGTCCCCCGAGGGCGTCCCCCTCGACCTGTCCGCGATCACCCCCGACATCGACGCCGACTTCCTGTCCGGCGGCGGCCTGGAACGCGCGCGCACCGCGCTGGAGGCCGGGGAGCTGCCGGTGCTGCCCGGCGCCGCCGGCGCCGGGACGCCGGACGGCCCCCGTGTGGGCCCACCCGTCGCCCCGCGCGGCAAGCTCATCGGCATCGGCACCAACTACGCCGACTACGCGGCCGCCACCGGGGCCGAGCCCCCCGAGCGGCCCATCGTTTTCATCAAGCCCACCGACACCGTGGTGGGCCCCTACGACCCGGTGCGCATCCCCCGCGGCTGCACGGCCACCGACCACGAGGTGGAGCTGGCCGTGGTGATCGGGCGCACCGCCCGCTACCTGGAGACCGACGCCGAGGCCGAGGCCGCGGTGGCCGGGTACGCGGTCGCCAACGACGTCACCGAGCGCGAGCACCAGTTCGGCCACGGCGGCCAGTGGGGCAAGGGCAAGTCCTTCGAGACCTTCACCCCGCTGGGCCCGTGGCTGGCCACCCCCGACGAGCTCGGCGACGGCGGCACCGCCGCACTCGGGCTGCGCACCCGGGTGAACGGGGAGCTGGTCCAGGACGGCACGACCGCCGGGATGCTCTTCGGCGTGCCCTACCTGGTGCGGCACCTGAGCCGCTTCATGGCGCTGCGCCCGGGCGACGTCGTCATCACCGGCACCCCCGCCGGGGTGGCCATGACCCGGCCGGACACGCCCTACCTGCGCCCCGGCGACGTGATGGAACTGGAGGTGGACCTGCTGGGCGGCCAGCGCCAGGTGCTGGCCGCCGCCTGAGCGGGGGCGGGCAGGACGGGCCGACACGCCCTCCCGCCGCCGGGCCGGCGCCCGGGCCCGCATCTAGGGTGAGCCCCGCGGACGCCTCCGCCCGCCCGGCCCCGGCACGGGGCCGGGCGGGCCCACGTGAGGGGGTCCGCACAGGCCCACGCCCGAGTGTCGGCACCGAACCGACCCCGCGGGCCGTCCCACCGGAGCGGCCCTGGAGATGAGGGAGCGCATGCGGATCGCCCTATTCGTCACCTGTGTCAACGACACGCTGTACCCGGGCACCGGGCGTGCGGTGGTGCGGCTGCTGGAGCGGCTGGGCCACGAGGTCGTGTTCCCCGAGGAGCAGACCTGCTGCGGCCAGATGCACTACAACTCCGGGTACCGGCGCGACGCCCAGCGCCTGGCGGTGCGCTTCGTGCGCACGTTCGCGGACGCGGACGCCGTCGTCGCCCCGTCGGGCTCGTGCGCGGCGATGATCCGCGACAACTACCCGCGCCTGGGCGAGGACGGCAGCCGCCTGCAGCGCGCCGCCGCCGACCTCACGCCGCGCGTGTACGACCTGTCCGAGCTGCTGGTGGACGTGCTCGGCGTCACCGACGTGGGCGCCTACTTCCCGCACACCGTCGCCTACCACCCCACCTGCCACGGGCTGCGGATGCTGCGCCTGGGCGACCGCCCCTACCGGCTGCTGCGCAACGTGCGCGGGCTGAAGCTGGTCGACCTGCCCGGCGCCGCCGAGTGCTGCGGCTTCGGCGGCACGTTCGCGGTGAAGAACCCGGACGTGTCGGCGGCCATGGGCTCGGACAAGGCCCGCAACGCCGCCTCCACCGGGGCCGAGGTGCTGTGCGCCGTCGACAACTCCTGCCTGATGCACATCGGCGGGACGCTCAGCCGTGAGCGCGCGGGCATGCGCGTCGTCCACCTGGCTGAGATCCTCGCCTCGACCGAACGGGAGCCCGCCCTCGCATGAGCAGCGCGACATTCGTAGGGATGCCCGCCTTCCCCGACGCGGCCCGCGGCGCCACCGCGGACGCCCAGCTGCGGCACAACCTGCGCAAGGCCACCGGCACCATCCGCGGCAAGCGCGGCGAGGTGGTGGAGGAGCTGGACGACTGGTCCGAGCTGCGCGAGGCCGGCCGCGCGGTCAAGGACCGCACCCTGCGCCACCTGGACCGGTACCTGGAGCGGTTGGAGGAGTCGGTGACCGCCGCGGGCGGCACCGTGCACTGGGCCTCCGACGCCGAGGAGGCGCGCGCGATCGTGACCCGGCTGGTGCGCGCCACCGGCGAGCGCGAGGTGGTCAAGGTCAAGTCGATGGCCACCCAGGAGATCGAGCTCAACAACGCCTTGGAGGCCGAGGGCATCACCGCCTATGAGACCGACCTGGCCGAGCTGATCGTGCAGCTCGGCGAGGACCTGCCCTCGCACTTCCTGGTGCCGGCCATCCACCGCAACCGCGCCGAGATCGGGCGCATCTTCCGCGAGCGGATGGGCGAGTGGGGGGTGCCCGCCCCCGAGGGGCTCGGCGACGACCCGCGCGAGCTGGCCGAGGCCGCCCGGCGGCACCTGCGGCAGAAGTTCCTGGAGGCCAAGGTGGCGGTGTCCGGGGCGAACTTCGCCGTGGCCGACACCGGCAGCCTGGTGGTGCTGGAGTCCGAGGGCAACGGGCGGATGTGCCTGACGCTCCCCGAGACGCTGATCTCGGTGGTGGGCATCGAGAAGCTGGTGCCCAGCTGGTCGGACCTGGAGGTGTTCATGCAGCTGCTGCCGCGCTCCTCCACCGGCGAGCGGATGAACCCCTACAGCACGGTGTGGACCGGGGTCACCCCCGGCGACGGGCCGCAGGAGTTCCACCTGGTGCTGCTGGACAACGGGCGCACCGACACCCTCGCCGACGAGGTGGGGCGCCAGGCGCTGCGGTGCATCCGCTGCTCGGCGTGCCTGAACATCTGCCCGGTGTACGAGCGCACCGGCGGCCACGCCTACGGGTCGGTCTACCCCGGTCCGATCGGCGCGATCCTGACCCCGCAGCTGCAGGGCGTGCAGGGGCCGGTGGAGAAGGCGCTGCCGTTCGCCTCGTCGCTGTGCGGGGCGTGCTACGACGTGTGCCCGGTGGCGATCGACATCCCCGAGGTGCTGGTGCACCTGCGCGAGAAGGTGGTCGACGGCAAGCGGCCGGGGCCGGAGAAGGCGGCCATGGCGGCGGCCGAGTGGGTGCTGGAGGGGCCCAAGCGTCTGAACGCCGCACAGCGCACGGCCTCGGCGCTGCGCGGGGCGGTGCCCCGGCGGCTGCCCGGGCCCGGTGCCGCCTGGACCGACACCCGGGACGTGCCCGACATCCCCGAGCGGCCCTTCCGCGACTGGTGGCGGGAGCGGTCCCGGAGCGGACGGAACGGACGGGGCGGAGAGGAGCGGGGATGAGCGGCCGACAGGGATCGATGGGCTCGCGCGAGCGCGTATTGGCCAAGGTGCGCGCCGCGCTGGCCGACGTCCCCCGGGGCGAGGACCCCGGGGACGTCCCGGTGCCGCGCCGGTACGACCGCACCCACCGCCAGGGCCCTGCGCTGGACCTGCTGGTGGACCGGTTGGAGGACTACAAGGCGCAGGTGCACCGGGTGGCGGAGGACGGGCTGCCCGGGGCGGTGGCCGAGGCGCTGGCGCGGCGCGGCGCCGACCGCCTGGCGGTGCCGGGGGACGCCCCCGGGGAGTGGTTCGCCCAGACCGGCGCGGAGGTGCTGCGGGACTCCCCGTGGGAGGGGCGCGTGCTGTCCGTGCCCGAGCTGGACGCGGTGGACGGCACGGTGACCGGGTGTGCGGTGGCGGTGGCCGAGACCGGCACCATCATCCTGGACACCGGTGAGCACCAGGGGCGCCGGGCGCTGACGCTGGTGCCCGACTACCACCTGTGCGTGGTGCGGGCCCGCCAGGTGGTGGACTCGGTGCCGGAGGCGCTGGAGAGGCTGGAGCCGGCGCTGCCGCAGACGTGGATCAGCGGCCCGTCGGCGACCAGCGACATCGAGCTGGAGCGGGTCGAGGGCGTGCACGGGCCCCGCACGCTGGAGGTCCTGATCGTTGAGTAGGCGGGCTCTTCCTCTCCCCGCGCGCGGGGAGAGGAGGAGCCCCGCGCTCGCGGTCCGCAGCGCGGGCGGGGGGGCATCGTCTGCCGGGGCGGTGCCCTGCCTGCCGGGCCGCGGCGACGTGGCCGCTGCGTTCCCGGCCGCACCTGGTCCGTCCTCGGCGCTCTCACGGCTCCTCCCCGTCGGTCACGGCCGCCGAGAGCCGCGCGGCACCGACGGGCTCGCTCGGCCCCACGATTCCGACCCCCGCGAGCCCGCCACGCATGGACGCCGTCACGGCACGGTCACGGCACGCGGGCGGTCCAGTCCCTCGACCCGAACTTGGTGACGGCCAGCTCGTGGGCGGTCTCCAGTTCCTCGTCGGTCAGGGTGTCCTCGGTGAGGCCGTTGCGCTCGCGGAAGGTCGCCACCATCGCGTCCATCACCTGCTCGCGCGACAGGCCCGTCTGCCGCCGGAGCGGGTCCACCCGCTTCTGGGCGCTCTTGGTGCCCTTGTCCGACAGCTTCTCCCTGCCGATCCGCAGCACCTCGGTCATCTTCTCGGCGTCGATGTCGTAGGCCATCATCACGTGGTGCAGGACGGCCGACCCGTGCGCCGACACCCGCTTCTGGGCCGCACCGGCGATCTTGCCGCCCTTGGAGGCGATGTCGTTGAGCGGCTGGTACCAGGCGTCCACGCCCAGGCCGCCCAGCGCCCCCAGCACCCAGTCGTCCAGGTAGGCGTAGCTGTCGACGAACGGCATGCCGTGCACCAGCGCCTCGGGCACGTACAGCGAGTAGGTGATGCTGTTGCCGGGCTCCTGGAACATCGCGCCGCCGCCGCTGATCCGGCGCACGACCGTCACGTCGTGGCGGCGGGCCCCGTCCGGGTCGACCTCGTTGCGCAGGGACTGGAAGCTGCCGATGACCACCGACGGGCGGTCCCACTCCCAGAACCTCAGGGTCGGCTTGCGGCGCCCGGCCGCGACCTCCCGGGTGAGGACCTCGTCCAGGGCCATGTGCAGCTCGGGGGCGTGCGGCCCGTCCTTGATGAGCTGCCAGTCGTAGTCGCTCCACGTGGTGGCGCGGGCCAGCGCGCGGCGCACGGCGACGCCCACGGCCTCGGCCGAGAAGCCGAACATGACCGTGCCCTCGGGCAGGGCGCTCTCGATGCGCCCGGCGAGCGCCTTGGCGTCGGTGTCGGCCGGCGCCCCTTCCAGGGCGCGGTCGATCTCCTCCAGGGCCTCGTCGGGTTCGAGGAAGAAGTCTCCGGCGACCCGGACATGCCTCAGCCGCCCGTCCTCCACCTCGAAGTCGACGACGACGAGCTTCCCGCCCGGAACCTTGTACTCTCCGTGCACTGCCACTCCCCCGTGCCGCGGCGCGCGGCCGCCCCGTTGCGACAGGGCAAAGACTATGCGGCGCCGACCGTTCGGGCAGGGGCGCCGCGACGTGAGGTCTCTCGCTCCCTCAGCGGGAATCCTCCGGGGGTTCGGCGCCGATGCTGCGGAGCACGGCCGCCGCCTTCAGGAGGGTCTCGCGGAACTCGTCGGCCGGGTCGGACATCGCGGTGATCGCTCCACCGGTGCCCAGGCGCGCCCGGTCCCCGTCGCACACCAGGGTGCGGATGACGATGCTCAGGTCGGCGGTCCCGTTGAAGCCGAGGTAGCCCAGGCAGCCCGCGTAGGGACCGCGCGGCCCCCGCTCCAGGGCGTCGAGGAGGGCGACGGTGCGCTCCTTGGGGGCGCCGGTCATGGACCCTCCGGGGAACAGGGCGCGCAGGCAGTCCACGGCCCCGCGGTCGGCGCGCAGGCGGCCCTTGACGGAGGTGACCAGCTGGTGGACGGTCGCGTAGGACTCCACGCCCATCAGGCGCGGCACCTGGACGCTGCCGGGGCGGCAGACCCGGCCCAGGTCGTTGCGGATGAGGTCGGCGATCATCAGGTTCTCGCCGCGGGTCTTGGTGTCGGCGGCCAGCTCGCGCGCGGCCGCCGCATCGTCGTCGGGGTCGGCGCACCGGGCGGCGGTGCCCTTGATGGGCTTGCTCTCGGCCCACCCGTGCGCGTCGACCGCCAGGAACCGCTCCGGGGAGGCGCTGAGCACGGTGCGGGCCCCGCTGCGCAGGTAGGCGGCGTAGGGGGCGGGGTTGTCGCGGCGCAGGCGCCGGTAGGCGTCCAGGAGGCCGGAGGGGCCGCCGGGGGCGGCGGCCTCCATGGCGTAGGTGTAGCAGGCCTCGTAGCTCTCGCCGTCGAAGAGCCAGGAGCGGACGGTGTCCAGGTCCTCCAGGTAGCCGCGGCGGGCGACCGAGGCGGTGGCCGCCCCTTGCGGGGAGGGCGGCGGCGGGGGCGGGGCGGGCCGCACGGCGCGCAGCCGCGCCTCGTAGGCGTCGAACCAGGCGGCGGCCTCGGCGGCGGTTCCGCCGGTGTGCACGAGCCAGGCGGCGCCGGTGAGGTGGTCGGCGGCCAGGAAGCGGCGGACGGTGAGGAACTCGGCGTCGGGGCCGCGCGGGTCGGGGCGGACGGGCCCGGCCGAGGAGGTGCCGTCGGCGGCGCCGTAGCCGAGGTAGCCGACGAGGCCGCCGAGGAAGGGCAGCGGGAAGGCGGCGGGGTCGACCCGGTCGGCGGCGGTGCGGCGGGCCAGTTCGTCGAAGAGCCCGCCGCCGAGCGGGCGGGCGGTCCCGCCGCGCACCTCCTCCAGCCGGGGTCCGCCGGGACCCGCGCTGTAGCGGAGCAGCGGGTCGCGGCGGGTGTCGACGGAGCCGAGGAAGCTGTAGCGGCCCATGCCGTAGGCGGTGCGGGCGCTGTCGAGCCAGAAGGCGTGGTCGTCGGCGGTGTGCAGGGCGGTGAAGACGTCCTCGGGCGAGACGTGCAGGTCGACGGCGCGCACGTGGACGTCGTGGACGGGTGCGGGGGCGGGGGCCTCCGACGCGCGGGGCGCCGCCTGCGGCCGGGGCCGCTCCTCCGGTGTGCGCGCCGGCGCCGCGGCCGCGGTGTGCTCCGTCGGGGCCGGGGGCAGGGCGAGGAAGTTGGCGATGAGTTCGCGGCCGTACTGGGTCTCGACCGACTCGGGGTGGAACTGGACCCCGTGCACGGGCCGGGTCCGGTGCCGCAGCCCCATCAGGACGCCGTCGGAGGCGCGCGCGGCCGCTTCGAGTTCGGGCGGCAGGGGCTCGGGGACGGCCAGGGAGTGGTAGCGCACGCACCGGAAGCCCTGGGGCAGCCCGGCGAAGACCCCGCGCCCGTCGTGGGCGACCTCGTCGACGCGGCCGTGCATGACACGGGGCGCGTGCTCGGCCTTGCCGCCCGCGAGCGCGGCGAGGAGCTGGTGGCCCAGGCACACGCCGAGGACGGGGCCGGGGAAGGCCTCCAGCAGCTCGGGCAGGCGCCCGACGTCGCCGGGCACGTGCGGGCTGCCGGGGCCGGGCGAGACGACCAGGTGAGTGTGGCCCCCGGCGAGGAGGTCGGCCGGGTCGAAGGCGTCGTTGGGCACGGTGTGCGGTTCGGCCCCGGCGACCTGCCAGATGAGCTGGTGGAGGTTGAAGGTGTAGGAGTCGTGGTTGTCCACGAGCAGCACGCGCGGCGCCGCGTCGGGAGGCGCCCCGCTCCCGGACGGGTGGTCGCGCATGCCGGGCCTTTCGGTGGGGCCGCGCAGGGCACGGCCGGGTCGCTATCGGGCGGTTGAAGAGGTGTTTCCACGATATCGACCCGGAACGGGCGACGGGGAGTCGGCACGGAAGCGGCGGTGGCGGCACGGCGTGGGCCCCGGGCACCGTGCGGTGCCCGGGGCCCACGCCTCGTCCCGGAGCGCGGCGGTTCCGCGTCCACCGGCCCACCCCTTACAGCAGGGACACCGCCTCGGTCAGGACCGAGCGCAGGATCTGCTCCATCTCGTCGAACACGGCCTGGTCGGCGACCAGGGCCGGGGCCAGCTGGATGACCGGGTCGCCCCGGTCGTCGGCGCGGCAGTACAGGCCCGCGTCGAACAGCGCGCCCGACAGGAAGCCGCGCAGGATGCGCTCGGACTCGTCGGCGTCGAAGGTCTGCCGGGTCTCCCGGTCCTTGACGAGCTCGATGCCGTAGAAGTAGCCGTCGCCGCGCACGTCGCCGACGATCGGCAGGTCCTTGAGCCTCTCCAGCGTGGAGCGGAACGCCGCCTCGTTCGCGCGCACGTGCCCGGTCAGCCCCTCGCGCTCGAACACGTCGAGGTTGGCCAGGGCCACCGCCGAGGACACCGGGTGCCCGCCGAAGGTGTAGCCGTGCGTGAAGGCGGCCGAGCCCTCGCGGAACGGCTCGAAGACCCGGTCGGAGGCGATGGCCGCGCCGATGGGGGCGTAGCCGGAGGTCATGCCCTTGGCGCAGGTGATGATGTCGGGGGTGTAGCCGTAGCGCTCGCAGGCGAACATGTGGCCCACCCGCCCGAAGGCGCAGATGACCTCGTCGGACACCAGCAGCACGTCGTGCCTGTCGCAGATCTCGCGGACGGCCTGGAAGTAGCCGGGCGGGGGCGGGAAGCAGCCGCCGGAGTTCTGCACCGGCTCCAGGAAGACGGCGGCGACGGTCTCGGGCCCCTCGTTGAGGATGGCCTGCTCGACCTGGTGGGCGGCCCAGCGGCCGAACGCCTCGGGGTCCTTGGACATGCCGGTCTCACCGGTGATCTCGTCGGCCCGGTACAGGTTGGTGTTGGCCACCTTGTGGGCGCCGGGGACCAGCGGCTCGAAGACCTTCTTCAGGTCGGGGACACCGGTGATGGACAGGGCGCCGTGGGTGGTGCCGTGGTAGGCCACCGAGCGGCTGATGACCTTGCGCTTCTCGGGGCGGCCGGTGAGCGAGAAGTACTGCTTGGCGAGCTTCCAGGCGGTCTCCACGGCCTCGCTGCCGCTGGTGGTGAAGAAGACCCGGTTCAGGTCGCCGGGGGTCTGCGCGGTGAGGCGCTCGGCCAGCTCGATGGCGGCCGGGTGGGCGTAGCTCCACAGCGGGAAGTAGGCGAGGTCGGCGGCCTGGCGCGAGGCCGCCTCGGCGATCTCGCGGCGCCCGTGCCCGGCCTGGACGACGAAGAGGCCGGCCAGGCCGTCGATGTAGCGGCGGCCCTCGGCGTCCCAGATGTGGACCCCGTCGCCGCGGGTGATGACGGGGACGCGGGAGCCGTCCTCGAAGGTCGAGTGGCGGGTGAAGTGCATCCACAGGTGGTCCCGGGCGGCGTCCGAGAGTCTCCGGGCGTCGCCTGGGGTCGCTTCCTGCGCGGTGTTCGTGCTCATGGCCCCTTGCCCATTGTCCGATTCGGGTGCGGTGCCCCATGATCAGCACTCACACCCTGATTCGTCAACTGTTTCAGGGGCGAATCTTGAGATCTGCAACTGATAACGAAGGTGAACAGCGAGTTCTTAACGGTTTTCGCATTCGAGACCCGAGGGGTGGCCAGGGCCGGGCCGGCCGGCCCTCACCCGGGGGCCGCGACCTCGGCCACCGCGAACGCGTGCCCGTCCAGGCCGACCCGGCCGCCCCGCACCCGCGCGTCCGACGAGGCCAGCAGCACCCGCTCCACGGGGGCGTCCAGCACCGCGTCGGCCGGATGCGGCCGCAGGTTGCACGCCACCCGAAGCCGGCCGCGGTGCAGCACCAGCACGCGCCCGTCGTCGGAGGCGCGCACGGTGAACCGGTCCAGGCGGGGGTCGGCCAGCTCGGGGCGGGCGCGGCGCAGCGCGATGAGCTCCCGGTAGGCGTCGAGCACCGCGCGGTGGGGGTCGGCGGCGCGCTCGTCCCAGTCCAGGACCGAGGCCTCGCGCGCGGCCGGGTCCATGGGGTCGGGAACGGCGTCGGACCACCCGTGCGCGGCGAACTCGCGGCGCCGCCCCCGCCGCACCGCCTCGGCCAGCTCGGGGTCGGGGAAGGAGGCGAAGAACCGCCAGGGCGTGGAGGCCGCCCACTCCTCCCCCATGAACAGCATCGGCGTGTAGGGCGAGCACAGGACCAGCGCCGCCCCGCAGACCAGCAGGTCGGGCGGGACCGACGCGGACAGGCGGTCACCCAGGGCGCGGTTGCCGACCTGGTCGTGGGTCTGCAGGTAGGCCAGGAAGCGGGCGCCGGAGTCGGCCGAGGGGTCGACGGGGGCGCCGTGGGAGCGGCCCCGGAACGACGAGTACCCGCCGTCGTGCAGGAAGGTCCGGCGCAGCGTGCGCGGCAGCGCGGAGGGGCCGGCGAAGTCGGCGTAGTAGCCGTGGGTCTCCCCGGTGAGCGCGGTGTGCAGGGCGTGGTGCAGGTCGTCGGACCACTGGGCGTCCATGCCCAGCCCCCCGGCGGAGCGCGGGCGCACCGTGCGCGGGTCGTTGCGGTCGGATTCGGCGATCAGCGACAGCGGGCGGCCCAGCCCGGCGGCGAGCGCCTCCACCTCGGCCGAGAGCTCGGCGAGGAGGGGGACGGCGCGGGTGTCGTGCAGCGCGTGCACCGCGTCCAGGCGCAGGCCGTCCAGGTGGTAGTGGCGCAGCCAGCCCAGGGCGTTGTCGAGGACGTGGCGGCGCACCTCGTCGGAGCCGGGGCCGTCGAGGTTGAGGGATGGGCCCCAGGCGGTGGAGCCGCTGGAGAAGTAGGGGCCGAAGCGGGGCAGCGTCGCGCCGGAGGGGCCCAGATGATTGTGGACGACGTCCAGGACGACGCCCAGGCCCCGGGCGTGGCAGGCGTCGACGAAGCGCTTGAACCCGTCGGGGCCGCCGTAGGGCTCGTGGACGGCGTACCACAGGACACCGTCGTAGCCCCAGCCGCGGTCGCCGTCGAAGGCGTTGACCGGCATCACCTCGACCAGGTCCACACCGAGGTCGGCCAGGTGGTCGAGCCGGGCGGCGGCGGCGTCGAAGGTGCCCTCGGCGGTGAAGGTGCCGATGTGCAGCTCGTACAGGACCGACCCGGGCAGGGCGCGGCCGCGCCAGCCGCCGTCGGTCCAGGAGAAGGCGGAGTGGTCGTAGATGCGGGAGGGGCCAGTGACCCCGTGGGGCTGCCACGCCGACCGGGGGTCGGGCAGCGGCCGGGGGTCGTCGCCCAGGAGGAGGGCGTAGTCGGTGCCGGGGGCGAGGGGTGGGCCGCCGAGCACCCACCAGCCTCCCGGCCGCGGTTCCATGTCCCGGTCGTCCCCGTCGGCCCGGAGCCGGACCCGTTCGTGCTCCGGGGCCCACACGGAGAGCCGGTCGCCAGCGCCGTTGTCCACGGGGTGCCCGTACCCGCCGGGGGGCGCGGCCACGCAGGTCCGGCGTCCTCCGCCCGCCCTACCTGGCCCGGTAGACGCCGATCCGGAAGGAGGCGGTGACCCCGACCGGTTCGGGCAGCGCGTCGGCGCGGCGCTCCAGCTCGCCAGGGGCGAGGTGGCGGGCGCTGGGGCCCATGCCCGCGACGGTCAGGGCATCGGAGCGGGGCAGGCGCATGGTGGAGACGACGTCCTCGCCGCCCGCGCGCTCGAAGCGGGCCGAGAGCGTGTCCTCCAGGCGCTCCTCCTTGCGGGCGTCGACGGAGACGAGGCCGAGGGCGGCGACGAGTTCTGCCAGGTGGTCGGGGCCGGGCGTGACGACGATGAGGGTGCCGCCGGGGCGCAGCACCCGGTGGAACTCGTCGGCGCCGCGCGGGGCGAAGACGTTGAGCAGGACGGACACCGCGCCGTCGCGCAGGGGCAGGCCGCGCCAGGCGTCGCAGGCGGCGGCCCCGGCGCGGGGGTGGGCCTTCGCGGCCCGGCGGAGGGCGTACTTGGAGAGGTCGAGCCCGAGGCCGAGGGCGTCCGGGGAGCGGTCGAGGACACGGGAGAGGTAGTAGCCGGTCCCGGCGCCGACGTCGGCGGCCAGCCCGCCGCCGGCCAGCGCGGGGGCGGCGGCTTCGGCGACGCGCGCGGCGAGGGGGGCGTAGTGCCCGGCCTCCTGGAAGGCCTGCCGGTCGCGGACCATGTCGGCGGTGTCGGCGGTCCCGGTGGGCCTGGCGCCGGTGAGGAGCCCGGCGTACCCCTCTTTGGCGACGTCGAAGGAGTGCCCCGAGGTACAGCGCAGGGCGTTCCCGGCCGGACCGATCGGTTCCCCGCAGTGGGGGCAGGCGAGGGAGTCGAGAACGGGGAGCGGCATCCGGAGCCGGTCCAGGACGGCGTGGTGCCGGTCGTCGCGCGAGGTAGCCATGATCGCCGTCCACTTTAGAGCGTGGAACCCGGCCCCCGGTCCGGGCGGCTGAGCAGGTACCCCGCTCACGGTCCCTAGCCGTGCGGCGGGCCTCTCACGGTCAAGGTGAGCAGGCGGCCCAGCAGGTACCCCGCTCACGGGTCCCGGCCGGGCGGCGGGTTGGCGGAGTGTCGGGCGGCCGGGCAGCGACGACGAAGGTCGGCAGCCCTTACGGCAGCGTCGTCGACCGGCACGCGTGCGGATGGTCACCGTGCTCGGCGGCGACGGCCCGAGGTGGGCACCCCCTGGCCCTACCAACCGTCCGTCTGGTCGCTCAAGGACCAGGCAGGCGGCCCAGCAGGTACCCCGCTCACGGGTCCCGGCCGGGCGGCGGGTCGGTGGAGTGTCGGGCGGCCGGGCAGCAACGAGGAAGGTCGGCGGCCCATACGGCAGCGTCGTCGGCCGTCCGGCGTGTGCGCGGTCGCCGTATCGGGCGGCGACGGTGAGAGCGAGGCGGTTCCCGGGCCCCGCCTGCCGTCCGGCGGGTTCCGCGTGCTCCGGGCGGACGGTTCGGGGCGGGGGTCACGGTCTCCGTCGCCCCGGGGCGGCCACCGGTCCCGCGCGGCGAACCCCTTGACCTCGTGACCTGGGCGAACACTCCCCGTTATGTGCGGGAGGGGGCGGGAAGCGCGCTCCGCGACACCTCTGGGCACCCCCGGGCGACGAACACGGCGAGGTCAGAACATGTTCTGGAAGCAGAATGCCCGATTCATGCACCATTGGGGTGTTCTTGTGGTGTGCGGCCAAGGGGGCGCGGCTGTCCAGGTGTCCCCGCCGAGGCGCCGGGGCTCTCGTGGGCCCGATATCGATTACACGCAGTGACACTGGTTCTGGCAAACGGCCCCAGCGTGCCGTTTGGGCCCCTCTCGGTACCGAATCCCGTTCTGGTATCGCGATGAACGTACGCCCGCGCCGCACGCCGGTCCACCCCGAGCGTCGAACAGGGTCCGGGAGGATCGCCCGAGGCCCGGAAAACGGGCGCATCAGACACCGGAGCGGTAGCGGCCCGGCCGGAACCTCCGATCCGGGCGCCTCGGGCACCCTGCCCGCCCCCTCGGCGATGATCTCGGGAAA
>NZ_JAQFWQ010000146.1 GCF_027706725.1 Nocardiopsis endophytica | reverse complement strand
CCGCCAGGACCGCGAGCGGCCCGCCGCCCGGCAGGCCGGGCCCGGGAACCGCCCGCTTGTGCCGGTGCTGCCATCCACGGCGACCACGCACACGCACCGTGGCCGACAGCGCTGCCGGAAGGGCCGCGGACCTTCTTCGTCGCCGCCCCCGCCCGACACTCCGCCGACCTGCCGCTCGGCTGGTGTCCGTGAGTGGGGTACCTGTTGGGCCGCCCGGCTACCTGGAGCGGGAGGGGCCTGACGGACGGCAGGCAGGGCTGGGGAACCGCCCTGGTCCCCCGTCGCCGCCCTCCACGCGACTAAGCACACCCCGTGACAGCGTTAGCGCTGCAGGCGAGGAGCACCGATCCTTCTCATCGGTGCTCCTCGCCTGCACCTTGAGCCCCTATGACATGGCAGCCCGATAGGAAAGGTGCCCCAGGCCGCTACGGGGTGCCCGGGCGTGCGTCCGGGCGTACTTCCGGGGCCGCCGTCCCCTCCTCGCCCGTGCCGATCGTCCGTACCCCGGTGGCCTCCACCTCCACCGTTCCGCCGCCGCCTCGGGCCGCGCGACGGTAGCGGCGGCGCAGTGCCCCCGACACCTGCACCAGGTCGCCGATCCGCCAGCCCCGGACCGCCTCCCGGATGTCCGGGCGGAAGCTCACGCAGGTGAACGGGTCGGCCTGGGGGCCGCGGCGGAGGTCCGACGGGGGCCGCGCCACCGAGATGCGCCAGCTGACCAGGTGCTCGCCGCTCGGCAGCTCGCGCACCGACGGCTCGGCGGTGACGCGCCCCGCCAGCACCACCTCGTTGCGGTGGGCCGGGGCGCGGCGGGCGGGCGGGGTGTTCACCGCCGCTCGGGCGGTCGCGGCGGACGGCACGGACGGAATCCGGGGCATATGCGCCTCCCGACGATGGGGCCCCAATGGGACCGCTCGGTTGTCGGAACCAGGATGCGGCCCGGGCACCGCCCCCGTCAGCGCCGATCGCGCGCCTGTGGACACGGACGCGCAGACCCCGGTGGGGTCCGGCCTGGGTCCCGTGAACTAGATTCGGGTCCGACTTCGCAGAAGGGAGTGCAGCGGTGGACGCGAGCGAGGGCATCACCGCCCTGGGTGAAGAGGTCTTCGCCATCGACACGATGATGGCCGGGTACCCGGGGATCACCTCCAGCTACCTCATCCGCACCGAGCGGCCGTGCGTGGTGGAGGTCGGCACCGCCGGGTCCGCCGAGGTGCTCCGCGACCGGATGGGCGCGCTCGGCATCGGCCCCGACGACCTGGCCACCATCGTGGTCACCCACATCCACCTGGACCACGCCGGCGGCGTGGGCGACATCGCCCGCATGTTCCCGCGCGCCGAGATCGTGGTGCACGAGCGCGGCGCCCGCCACCTGGCCGACCCCGCCCGGCTCATGCGCTCGGCGCGGATGGTCTGGGGCGACCGGCTGGACACCCTGTTCGGGGAGATGAGCCCCTCCGACGCCGCCCGCATCCGCTCCGTCGGCACCACCGGCGAGGTGGAGCTGGGCGCCGGGCGCAAGCTGGTCGCGCACTACTCCCCCGGGCACGCCAAGCACCACGTCGGCCTCGCCGACACCGCCACCGGCGACCTGTACACCGGTGACGCCCTCGGGGTGTACAACCCCTACACCGGCGACGTGCGCCCGGCCACCCCGCCGCCGGACTTCGACTTCGCGGCGGCGCAGCGCTCCCTGGACCTGTTCTCCGACATCGGCGCCCGCCGCCTGATGTTCTCCCACTTCGGCGCGGTCGAAGAGGTCGAGGGCACCCTGGAGCGGGCCCGGGAGGAGCTGCACGCGTGGGTGGAGGAGGTGCGCCAGGCACGCGCCACGGCCGGGGACCTGGACCACGCGGTGGCCATGGTCCGCGACGCCGTGCAGAAGCGCTACCGCCCGCTGCCCGACGACGCCCCCGCCGAGTCGGCCGAGGTGATGGACATCCTCAGCGGGGTGGAGGGCAACACCAGCGGGATCTGGCACTGGCTGGACCGCCTGGAGGAGGAGCAGAAGGAGCACCGGGACGGCGCCGACGGGCAGGCGCGGTAGCCCGACTCCGAGGCCCCTGGCCCCGTTCGCCGCATCCGTGCCCCGGCCCGCCGCACACCGGCCGGCCGGGGCCCACGGGGCAGCGGCCGACAGGGGCGCGGAGGCGGTGCGCCGAAGCGCGCACGGTCACGGCGCGCCCGGGAGCCCCAGTTCCCGCAGAAGGTGGGCATAGATGCCGTCGTCCCAGGACAGCGCATCCGGCAGGGTGTCGAAGGTGCGCACCTCGACGGTCTCGAAATCGCCGCTGAGCGGGCGGAACGCGCGCACCTCGGCGCAGGTGACCACGGTGGTGTGCCCGCCGGCGAGAACGTAGTGCCCGGCCGTGCGGACCTCGCCCAGCTCCGCTCCCGCCTCCTCGCGGGCCTCGCGGCGCGCGGTCGCCTCCGGGTCCTCCCCCGGTTCGGCGTGGCCGCCCGGGAACTCCCAGGCGCGGTCGCGGTGCCGCACCAGGACGGGGCGGCCGCGGTCGAACAGCAGGCAGACCACCGAGTCGTGGCGGTCGGGAAGGGCGCCGACGCGTACCACCGCGCCGCCGAGATCGCGTGCGGGCACGGCGGCTATCCTACCCTGCGGCGCCGGACCGGCGCCGGGACGCCGTTGCCCTGGATCCGTGACAGAACGTGAAAGGCTGTCATCGACATCTCACGGAGAGAGGGAACCTGCTGGTCAGGAGGGTATGAACGATCTCCGTCACAGACGGTGATTTGTATACAGTCCGGTGCATAAGGCAGTGTTAAGAAAGCGCAGTGCCCAGCTGCGCACTGGTGTGCCGGGAAGTCTGGTCGGCGACGAACGCAATCCCCAAGGACGACTCGGGAGAACCGCTTATGGTGAAGAAGACCGGTGTGCACGCGCTCGCCGACGCGCTGCGATCGGACGCGGTCGGAGGATTCCTGCTCATCGGAGCGGCCGTCGTCGCCCTCATCTGGGCCAATTCCCCCTTCTCCGGGGCCTATGAGGCCATCCGCGACTTCACCATCGGACCGCACGCCCCGCTCCACCTGGACCTGACCGTCGGCACCTGGGCCGCCGACGGCCTGCTGGCCGTCTTCTTCTTCATCGTCGGCGCCGAGCTCAAGCAGGAGTTCGTCCACGGCGAGCTGCGCAACCCGCGCCGCGCCATGCTGCCCATCGCCGCCGCCATCGGCGGCATGATCGTCCCGGCGCTCATCTTCGCCGGGATGAACATGGCCCGCCCCGAGGACATCGGCGGCTGGGGCATCCCGATGGCCACCGACATCGCCTTCGCGCTGGCCATCCTGGCGATCATCGGCAAGTCGCTGCCCCCGGCCCTGCGGACCTTCCTGCTGACCCTGGCGATCGTCGACGACCTGGGCGCCATCACCGTCATCGCGATCTTCTACACCGACGACCTGAAGTTCACCTACCTGTTCGCCGCCCTGGCGCTGCTGGTGGTCTTCGGGTTCCTGCAGCAGGGCCGCGGCATCGCGGCGGCGCTCAACCGCTCGGCCGTGCCCAACTGGGTCGTCTACGTCCCGCTGGCGTTCCTCATCTGGGCGTTCATGCACGAGAGCGGCGTGCACGCCACCATCGCCGGTGTGGCCATGGGCATGCTGATGCGCACCCGCATCCGCGGCGGCGAGCACGAGTCGCCCCTGCACCGCGTGGAGCACATGCTGCGCCCCTGGTCCATGGGGCTGGCGCTGCCCATCTTCGCCCTGTTCTCCGCCGGCGTCATCTTCTCCGGCATCGGCTCGATGTTCACCGACACCGTCGCCCTGGGCGTCATCGTGGGCCTCGTGCTCGGCAAGCTGATCGGCATCCTCGGCGGGGCCTGGCTGACCACCAAGCTCACCACCGCCGAGCTCAACCCGACGCTGCAGTGGATCGACATCGCGGGCATGTCCCAGCTCGCCGGAATCGGCTTCACCGTGTCGCTGCTCATCAGCGAACTGGCCTACGAGCCGGGGCTCACCCTGGACCACGCCAAGGGCGGCGTGCTCATCGCCTCGCTGCTGGCGACGCTGCTGGCCTCGGTGGTGCTCACGCGCCGCAGCGCCTACTACCGCAAGCACGGCATCCCCACGGAGGAGACGGCCGAGCAGAGCTGACCGCCGCGCCCGGGAGGCCGGGCGGCGTGCACAGAGAGCGTGAGCGGGGCGACCGGGCCGAGGGGGCCGGTCGCCCCGCCGTTGCGGGGCTGCGGGGCTTCGTGGGCCCGACTCGAACCCGGGCCCCAGCACCGGGCGGACGCCGCTCCGGAGAGCACGGACGGTGACCGGCCTCCGCCCCGGCCGAGCCTCCGGGACGGGACATACGGAAAGGAGGGGCGCCCGCTGTGCTGGGGGCCGCCCCTCCTCGTCCGATCGCCGCGTCGGCGACCCCTACAGCCCCGGCCCCGGCATACCGGCGCCGGAGGCGTGCGTCTCAGGCCTCGCGGCCGTCCCGGTCCTCCGGGCCGTCCACGGCCTCGGGGTCCTCGGCGTCCGCCCAGATGACGCCGTCGTCGACCGCGACCAGCTCGATGCCCTCCAGCTCGGCCAGGCGCTCATCGGCGTCGGTCTGGCCCTCCCGGTCCACGGCCGAGGCGCGCGCGAAGTACTCCCGCGCGTCCTTCTCCCGCCCCAGCTCCTCCAGGACGTCGGCGTAGGCGTAGAACAGGCGCGCGGCCCACGGGCGTGCCCGGCGCTCCTTGAGCTCGGGCACCTGCAGCTCCACCAGGGCCGCCTCGGGCCGCCCCATGTCCCGGCGGGCCCCGGAGGCGACGATGCGCAGCTCGACGCGGGCGTCCGTGTCCAGCTCCCCGGCCTCCGGCGAGCGGGCCAGCTCCAGCGCGCGCTCCGGGCGGCCCAGGCCGCGCTCGCAGTCGGCCATCACCGCCAGGTACGCCGAGCTGCCGTTGATGCGCCGCGCCGCACGCAGGTCGGACAGGGCCTCCTGCCACTTGCCCACGTTGTAGGCGGCCACGCCCGCGGCCTCGCGCACGGCCGCGACACGGGAGGCGCGGCGGCGGGCGTAGGAGGCGTGCGCATAGGCGGCGTCGGGGTCCTCGTCGAGGAGGCGCCCGGCGGCGGCCAGGTGGCGGCCGACGACCTGCGCCAGGGAGCGCGGCAGGGTCGCCAGCTCGCGGCGGACGTCTCCGGACAGCTCACGGTCGCTGACGTCCTCGGGCAGGGACGGGGCCTTCTCCCTCTCCTCGCGCCGGGCGTCGTCGGCCTCGGTGCGGTGGCGGTCCCGCCGCTCACCGCGTGGGCCGCCGCGCTCGCCGCCGCGCTCACTCCCGGGCCGACCTCCGCCGCGGCCGCCCTCGAAGCGGCGCCCGCCGCCCCGCGGACCTCCGCCGCGGCCGCCGCCTCCTCCACGGGGACCACCGCCGCGCGGACCGCCGCCGCGGGGGCCGCCGGACCCGGGCCGGCCGCCGCCTCGCCCGCGGCCGCCCGACCCGCCGGAGCGGCCTCCCTGGTCACGAGCTCCGGAGCCGTCGCGGCCCCCCGATCGGCTGTCGTCAGTCATGTCCCGTTCCGTAAGCAGTCAAAAGCGCCGCCGCGTTCCGCGACAGCGCAAAGAGATTCCCAGATCACCCACTTTACGTCATCGGCCGGGCTTACGCGCCTCGATCAGGGTGCGCGAGGCGTGCGCCACGGACGAACGCCGCCCGCCGGCACATCGCCCCCGCAGGTCTGCAGGTCGGGCGCGGCGAAGGTCCACGTTGGCCGCTCCCTGGTGGCGCGCCCGTCCCGTCCGGAGAGGTCCCACCCGTCGACGGGCGCGGACGCGCCCCCCACCGGTTCCCCGAAAGGACGCCCGGTGCCGATCGTTCCCGCGGATTCGGCCGTGTGTGCGATGAGTTCCGCGCTCCCCGCAGGTCATTACCCCGACGGCTCCCCGCGAGCGACACCTCGACAGGAAGCAGGGACCACCCATGGCAGAACACCTCGACCTCGAACCCGCGGCCCGGCGCCTGGCCGAGCTGGCCGCCGACACCCCTGACGCGCGGCTGAGCGACCCCACGCCGTGCACCGGGATGGACGTCGCGGGCCTGTTGGACCACGTGCTGATGCTCTCCGAGGCGTTCCGCCGGGCAGCGGTGAAGGCCAACTCGGTCGACGACGGCCCACCGCCGATGGGCGACGGGGGCAACCTGCCCGCGGACTGGCGGGAAGAGCTGGCGCGCCGCCTGGACGCCCTGGCCGAGGCCTGGCGCGCGCCCGAGGCCTGGGAGGGCGAGACGGCCGCCGGCGGCGTGGCCCTGACGGGCGGGGAGGCAGGGGCCGTGGCCCTGAACGAGCTGGTCCTGCACGGGTGGGACCTGGCCCGCGCGACGGGCCGGGACTACGCGTGCCAGGAGTGGGAGGCCCAGGTCAGCTACGACTTCGCGGCGAGCGTGCCGGACGTCCCCGAGGCGCGGGCGGGCCTGTTCGGCCCCGTCGTCGCCGTCCCGGACGACGCCCCGCTGTTCGACCGGGCGCTGGGCTACAGCGGGCGGGACCCGGGCTGGTCGGCCTGACCCAGCACCGCCGCGAGGATCCCCCGCACCTCCTCGGGCTCCGGCGCGGCGCCCTCCCGGTCCGCGAACCGCAGGTGCGCCGCGCCGACGAGCGCCGGGGCGAGCATGCCCGGGTCCGCGCCGGAGGGCACCCGTCCCAGCTCCTGCTCGGCGGCCAGGTAGGCGGCGATCATCTCCGTGGCCTCCGCCAGGACCGGGATGCCCGGGCGCCCCGGCCCGCGCAGGTCGCGCAGCCGGGCGCGCACCCCGTCCCGGAAGGTGACCAGCGGGACCACCGCCGCCGCGACCGAACCGAACAGGTCGGCGAGCTCGTCGGCCAGGTTGCCCGCGACCGTCCCCGTCCCGGCGGCGCCGAGCAGGGCCGCGGTCCGCGCCTCGACCCGCGCGGCGCGGTCCTGGACGAGTTCGGCGAGGAAGCCGTCGAAATCGGTGAAGTGGCGGTGCAGGACCCCTTTCGCGCACCCGGCCTCGTCGGTCACGACGCGGCTGGTCAGGGCCTGCGGCCCGTCCCGCACGAGGATGCGCTCGGCGGCCGCGAAGAGGCGGTCGCGGACGTCGTGGATGTGCACTCCGGTGGGCATCGCTCCCGACCTCTCCTTAGAGCCCGCGCGGACAGGCGGGCGGTCCGTAGGGGCCCAGCCCCGCCGACTCCGCCGCCGAGCGCCGCCCCCGCGTCGTTGATCTCGGGGAATACGCCCCTAAGAGCGGCTCGGAAGCGTCGTTTCTCCCGAGATCAACGCCGAGCACAGCCGCCTGTCCGTGCGCCTTCTTACGCCGCCGCACGGTCCCGCTCCCGGCCGATCCTTCCAGAGTGGGCATGCGCCCACTATAGTGGGCGCATGCCCACTCATTCCCATGGCACCGCTCCCCACCAGCACCGCCGGACCGCCGAGTCGTTCGGCGTCGACCCCGAACGCTACGACCGCACCCGCCGCCGGTACCCCCGGGCGCTGATCGACCGCATCGCCGCGGCGAGCCCCGGCCCACGCGTCCTCGACGCCGGCTGCGGCACCGGCATCGCGGCCCGGCAGTTCCGCGACGTGGGCCGGGAGGTCCTCGGGGTCGAACCCGACGCACGCATGGCCGAATTCGCCCGGAGCACGGGAATCGACGTCGAGACGGCCCGCTTCGAGGACTGGGACCCCGCCGGTCGGACGTTCGACGCCCTGGTCTCCGGCCAGGCCTGGCACTGGATCGACCCGGTGGAGGGGGCCGTCAGGGCCGCTCGGGCCCTGCGCGGCGGGGGCGTGCTCTCGGTGTTCTGGCACGCCGTCCACCCGCCCTCCGCGGTCACGGAAGCCTTCGCCGACGCCTTCGAACGAGCGGTCCCCGACGCGCCCTTCGACGTACGCGCGCTGGACAAGGGCAGCGCCGGATACGACACCTTCCTGGCCCCCGCCGAGGAGGGAATGGAGGCGGCCGGAGCGTTCAGCGCCCCCGAACGGTGGCGGTTCGATTGGGAATGCCCCTACACCCGCGACGAATGGCTCGACCAGCTCCCGACGCACGGTGCGCTCACCCGCCTCCCGGCCGAGACGAGGGAAGGCATCCTCCGCAGGGTCGGCGACGCCATCGATGCCCTGGGCGGCGAATTCACCGTCCGGTACAGCACGGTGGCGACGACCGCCAGGGCCGTCGCGGCGCCCGGCGCGCCCCACGGCGCACCGGCCGATCCGCCCCTGTCCGCGTAACGGGTGCGCACGCCGCCCGCATTTGCGGGGGTCCTCGACCGCGGGCGCGCGGCCGAGGACCCCCGTCCGGCGTGCGCGTTCGTCCGGCTCCCGAGCGGCGGGCGCCGGTTCCGGCGTTCCGTGACCGGCAGCGGCGGGCCGTGCCCTCGCGCCCGCGTGCCCTCTGGAGTGGTGGAGCCCTCATCCGGCCAGGTCGGCGCGGCCGGTACGGCTCAGGGGCGGACCGGTCCGCCTTCAGGGCCCTGACCGGCGCCCCGCAGGGCGGACAGGCGGACGGATGGACGGGCGGCTGGACAGACGGGGCCCAGATCACGGAACGCCTCGGGCGATGGCGTGCCGCCGCCCTGCCCCGGGTCGGTCCCCCGACGATGCCTCGCGCACCGAACAGCCCACACCGGCGGGGAGGCCACCGGCGGCACCGCTCCGCTCCCCACCGCGGGGCCCCTATGCCCTTGGGCATAGCGCGGTCCCGACCCCGTGACGATGTGCCGCCCCCGGTCGACTGCCTAACTTCGTTCGCATCAGCGACGCGAACGGCGTCGACGCGTACGGCCGGGGAGGCGCCCTCTTGCTCACGGTACGAGAACTCACCAAGCGCTACGGCGGAACCACCGCCGTCGACGACCTCACCTTCGACGTCCGGCCCGGCCACGTGACCGGCTTCCTCGGCCCCAACGGCGCAGGCAAATCGACGACCATCCGCCTGCTGCTGGGGCTGGACCGGCCGACCTCCGGCCGCGCCCTGGTGAACGGCCGCCGGTACACCGACCTGACCCGCCCCGAACGGGAGGTCGGGGCGCTGCTCGACGGAGGGGCGGCGCACCCCGGGCGCAGCGCCCGCGCCCACCTGCTGGCCCTCGCACGCGCGACCGGTCTGCCGCGCCGCCGCGTGGACGAGGTCCTCGGAACGGTCGGACTCACCGACGTCGCCGGCCGGCGGGTGGGCGGCTACTCCCTGGGGATGCGGCAGCGCCTGGGGATCGCCGCGGCGCTGCTCGGCGACCCCGGGTGCCTCGTCTTCGACGAGCCGGTCAACGGCCTCGACATCGACGGGGTGCGCTGGGTCCGCAGGCTGATGCGGGACCTGGCCGACGAGGGGCGCACCGTCTTCGTCTCCAGCCACCTGATGACCGAGATGCAGCAGGTGGCCGACCGGCTGGTGGTGGTCGGGGGCGGCCGCCTGGTCGCCGAGGCGCCCATGGCGGAGCTGATCGAGGCCTGGTCCCATGCCCGGACCGTCGTCCGGACCCCAGACCCGGCCGCTCTCGCGGCTCGGCTGCGCGACCGGGACGCTCCCGGGCGCCGGGTCGACGTGGAGCAGGGGCCGAGCGGGGAACTGCGGATCCGGGGTGCCGGACCCGAGGAGGTCGGCGACGCCGCGCACCTGGCAGGTGCGCGTGTGCACGCCCTGTACCGCGAAGAGGCGTCGCTGGAGGAGGCGTACCTCGAACTGACCGAGGGCACGGTGCGCCACGCCGCCTCCGGGAGCGGGGTGTCGCAGAGCGCGGACGCCGCCCCCGGCAGGGACGGCGGGGACGGCGGAGAGAACGGCGACGCGCGGCGCGGTGGGGGCCGGGGCGGGGAACGCCATGACGGCCGCCGCGACGGGGCGGAGAAGGACACGGTGGAGAACGACGCGGTGGAGGAGTACCGGTGAACCCGACGACGACCACGGACACGGACGCGCGCACGCCGACCGGCGCAGGCCCGGCCGACGGGCGGAGCGGGGGCCGGGGCGGGGAACGCCGCGGGGGCCGGGGCGCGGCCCCGGGTGGCGGCATCGGCCGCACCGCCGGACGTGAGGCGGAGAACGACGCGGTGAACCACGGCGCAGTGGAGGAGTACCGGTGAACCCGACGACGACCACGGACACGGACACGCGCACGCCGACCGGCGCAGGCCCGGGCGCAGCTTACGGGGAGGAGCGCCCCTCGGCACTGCGCTCGCTCGGCCGGGCCGTGGCCATGGAGTGGACGAAGGCCTCCTCCCTGCGCACCACATGGTGGTGCGTGGGCCTGGCGCTGGTCGCGATGGCGGTGTTCGCCGGCCTGATGGGCGTGACGAAGGCCCAGGAGGTCACCGACAACCCCGATGCCGCGGGCGGCATCTCCTACATCACGCTCGTCTCGCAGGGCGTGTTCTACCTGGTCCAGTTCGCGGTGGTCACCCTCGCCGCGCTCACCGCGACCGGCGAGTTCTCCGGCCGCGGCGCCTCGTCCACCCTGCTGGCCGTCCCCCGGCGCGGACGGGTCCTGGCGGCGCGCTCCCTCGTCGCCGCCGGATTCGGGTTCGCCATCGGGGCGGCGACCACGGCCCTGGGCGTCGGGGTGCTGCGCCTGGTGATCGGCGACCTCGCCCCCGTGGACGCGGGCGCCGCGGTCCGCACGGTCCTGGCCTCCGGGGTGTGCATGGCGCTGTTCGCGGTGCTGTTCACCGGGGTCGGCACCGCCCTCCGCAGTACCGCCGGGACGATCGCGATCGGCTTCCTGCTCCTGCTGGGCCTGCCCATGGTGATGCAGCTGAGCGGGCTGCAGGTGGTCAACGACCTCTCCGCGGTCCTCCCCGGCCCCGCCGGGATCGAGTTCTACGCCTTCGGCGACGTCGGCCTGTACACCGCCCCTGTCGACGGCCCGGTCAACCTGGCCACCGTTCTGGGCTGGACCGCGGCCGCCGTGATCGTCGGGGCCGCGGAGTTCCGCCTGCGCGACGCCTGACGGAGGCGCGTACCGGCCGCGAAGGGCCGCGCCCCGGACGAAGCGGTCCGGGGCGCGGCCGTGTCCGGGCTCAGGCCGGAGGATCGATCAGCTCGGCGTCGGGGTGCTCCGGCGAGGGGCCGTCCAGCAGCGCCTGTTCCTCGCCCCGCAGGTACTCGTCGAAGAACGCGGTGAGGTAGGCGCGCTGCGCCGCCACGCTGCGCTCGGGGTCGATGGTTCCGATGGAGGCCTCCACCGTCCGCTCCCAGGCCGGCCCCGACGGGTCGGCCTCCTCTTCGAGCTGCCGCAGGTACCACTGGGTGTCGATGAAGCTCATGTGCTCCCCCTCCTCCAGGTACACCTCCACGGTGGGGCCGGTCGAGGCGGCGCGGAACATCCCCCAATCGGGCGACTCGCGGCTGGTGTGCGGGTACCCGCCCGAGCTCCATCCCCCGCCCATGATCATGAACGGACGGGACGAACCGAGGGTGTTGGACCGGCCCCACACCTCGTCAGGGACGTGGTAGCCGATGCTGCCGTCCAGGTCGACGCCCGCGTCGATGCGGTCCTCCACCACCATCAGCTCGGCCGCGGTGAACCCGCCCGCGGAGTGGCCGAACATGCCGACCGAGGACAGGTCCATCGCCCCGACCAGGCCCTGGGGCACCTCCCCCGCGCCGTCGTCGCCCTCCACCACCCTCCCGAGGGCCGAGGCGCCCGCCCCGTCGGCCGCCCGCTCCAGCGTGTCCAGGACGAACCGCACGTCGTCCTGGCGCACGCCGATCGTCTCCCGGTACATCTCCGTCGCGCCCATCTCCTCGGGGACGGCCGACCGGACGACCCTGCCGTCCGCCAGCTCCACGGCGATGGACTCGTACGGGTGGTCCATCGCCACCACCACGTACCCCTGCGAGGCCAGCTCCTCCAACTGCGCGGTGGCCTGGTAGCGCGTCTGGTTGAACCCGTGCGAGTACACCAGGACCGGGAGGGACCCGGCCTCCGCGTCGGCGGCGACGTCGGCGCCGAGCCGTGCGTTCGTGCGCGACCCGTCGACGTCCACCGCGTCGCGCGACAGGCCCACCTTCTCCACCTGGGAGAGCAGGTAGTCGGCCACGGCGCCGGAGGCGTACGGCGCCCGCGGAGCGCCGCCGCCCTGCCGGGCCGGGTACCAGACGGAGAGCATGATCTCTCGCCGCTCGGATCCTTCCACCCACGGATGGCCCCGGCCCTCGTCGACCAGTTCGAGGTCCACGCGCCCGACGGCGTGGTCCCCGGTCGGCTCGGGCGGGCGCAGGACCACGGGTTCTTGCGCGGTGACCGCCGCGACCGCCGATGGGACGCCGCACGCCACCGCGAGCACCACCGCCGCGGCCCCGTGGTTCAGCGCGCGGCGGGTCCCTGCGGTGAGGCCGCGTTCGATTGTTCCGTCCTTTTTCGCCATGCGACCGATCATCACGGCGCGGCCGTCCCGAAGGCATCGGCTCACGGGCGGAACCGCGCTATCCCCATCGGCATAGTCGTCCTGGTGCGTGGAGCGGGCAGTGCCGAGCCGTCACCCCGCGGCCGGGGGCGCGTCGTCTCCGGGGAAGGCGCCGCCGGGGACGAGGCCCGCCTCATAGGCGAGGATCGCGGCCTGGACCCGGTTGCGGACGCCCAGCCGGGAGAGGAGGGCGCCGACGTGCACCTTGACCGTGCCCGGCACGATCCCGAGGCGGCCGGCGATCTCCTCGTTCGACAGCCCCTCCGCCAGGTGGGCGAGCACCTCGCGCTCGCGCGCCGAGAGGCGCGCGGTCCGCTCCCGGGCGGCCGCACCGCGCGACATCCGGCCGCCCGTCCCCGTCGCACCGAGCTCGGTGATCACCCGCCGCGCCACCTCCGGCGACAGGTAGGCGCCCCCGTCGACCACGGCGCGCAGCCCGGACAGCAGCTCCCGCGGGTCTCCGGTCTTGAGCACGAACCCTCCGGCGCCGCAGCTCAGGGCGCGGGCGATGTAGGCGTCCTCGGAGAAGGTGGTCAGGATGACGACGGCGGTCCCGGGGACCCCGGCCGTGATGGCCTCGGCCGCCTCCAGGCCGTCCGTCCCCGGCATCTGGACGTCCAGGAGTGCGACGTCGGGACGGTGCTCGCGCACCAGGGCGACGGCCTCGGCCCCGTCGGCGGCCTCCCCGACGACCTCGATGCCGGGGTCCGCGCCCAGGATCGCGCGCAGCCCGGCGCGCACCATGCGCTCATCGTCGGCGAGCACGACACGGATCGTGTCGGCCGCCCCGCCCGCGCCCTCCGTCGTCGGTCGAACCACCGGGCCAGCCTACTGGGGCCGGCCCGACGGGGCCCTGCAGGCGGGGGCCGCGCCTGCGGGGATCACTCCTGCCGATGGACCACGTCCTTGGCCGCCAGGCGCCCGTCGGCGAAGCACAGCCGGTAGAGGGGAGGAAGCCCGTTCTCGTACTCGACCAGGTAGTACCGGCACTGGGCCCCGGGCGGTGCGGGAGGGCCGTCGGCCCGCTCGTCCGGAGGGTAGGTGAAGACCGGGAGGTCCGCTTCGACGGCCGCCTGGTCGTCGCCGACGCGCATGCTCTCGTAGTCGGAGCGCGGGAGCACGGTGTTCACGCCGACGAACCAGAGTGCGCCGAACGCCATGGAGGTGATGCCTGCGGCCAGGGCCGTCGGCACCACCACGGCGGTCACAAGCCAGCGCCGGACCCCCTCACGCGCGTGGCGCCTCCGGGACGCCGTCTCCGTCTCCGTTCCGGCGCGCCCTGCCCGCTCCGCGCGAACTCCAGGCGCGGGTTCCGGTGCCGTCGTCTCGGCGGTCGCGGCGGCCTCGGTGGTGGCGTCAGGGAGGGCATCGGGGATGCGGGCGGAGACGGTGAAGCCGCCCTCGTCGTTCCGCCCCGCCGAGAAGGCTCCGCCCGCCGACTCGACGAGGCCGCGCAGTTCGGCCAGACCGGAACCGTTGCCCCTGGTCCTGCCGCCAGTGCCACCGACCGCACCACCGGTGTCGGTGATGCGGACCGACGTGGCCCCGTCCTCCCGCAGGAGCCGCACCGCCACCCGCGAGCCCGGCGCGTGCCGGGCCGCGTTGGTCAGTGCCTCTTGAACGACGAGGTGAGCGACATGGCCGGAGGGGCCTGTGGGGACGAGGGCCGTTCCCTCTCTGACGAGGGTCACCTCCATCCCCGCACCGACCGCACGATCCACCGCGGCGGCGACGGCCTCATCACCCGGCACCTCCAGCGACCGCCCGCCTTCGGGCTCGGACGTCCCGGCCCCGGGAGGTGTCGGCGCGTCGGCCATGGTCCCGGTTTCGGAGGCACGGCTTCCAGGGGCCCCGGTCTCGGCACGGAGCACCCCGATGATCTCCCGCAGCCTCAGATTGGCTTCGTGGGCGGCAACACGCAGCTCGGATGCCGCCTCGCGGGCGCGGTCGCCGTCGACCGTCATCTCCAGCGCAGCCGCACGGACGCCGATCAGGGCGAGGTCGTTGCCCAGGGCCCCGTGCATGTCGGTGGCGATACGCGACCGCTCCCGCAGCCGGGCCCGCTCCGCATCGACATCGCGGGCGAGCTCCATCCGCTCGGCGATCTCCCAGCCCGCCGTGCGCAGATCATCGACGCGCCGCCAGTAGCGCCCCAGCAGCCACGGAGCCACGACGGCGCCGACCAGCGCGAGCAGGCCCGACGCCCAGTCGGTGACCCCGGTCAGCGCCTCCCGCAGGTCACCGGAGCGGATCCAGGTGAGCGCGTTGAAAAGCAGCATCACCAGAGCGAACGTCACCGTCAGGGTGACCACAGGCGCGGTGCGCTCGGACCGGCGGCCGGCGAGGAAGGCCAGGACCGGAGCGGGCAGCACGTAGGCCAGCGCGAACACGTCGACCACGCCGACGGTCGTGGCCATGGCCTGGGCCAGTGGGGGGAGGCAGGCCGCCCCCAGAGCGGTGACAGGGAATCTCCGCCTCAGCGCGAACGCGGCCCCGAACGCCAGGGCCGCCGTGAGCGTTTCGGCGAGCGCCATGGACCGGTCACGGAGCCCGAACACCTCCGCCGCGAGGAGCCCGACGAGGACCGCCCACAGCAGGGCATCGGTACCGTGACCGGAATACTTCTCCGCCCACACGGGGAACCGGGAGAGGGAGGTGCCCCGGATCGGCTCTCGCCCGCTCATCGCGACCACTCACCCCCAGTCGCAGGAGTATCCGTAGTGGCGTACCCCGGCGGGATGGCCGACAGGGAGCGGCTCGCCGTCCAGCGGCGGGATCACGATGGAGTCCCATCGGACTCCGGTCGCGGTGAGGTGTTCGTCGAGGCGGATGGAGCGGTCGATGCGACCGCCCGAGTACAGGAACAGAGTCAGGTCGACGCCGTACGGGGGTTCTCCCACCTCTTCCAGCACCGGAGCCACAAGCCAGGAACAGGCCCAGCGCAGCTCATCCGGATCAACGGTCACAACGTTCTCTGAGTGGGTGAACGAGCCCGAGCCCATTTCGAGCGAGAGCTCGTAGTAGGAGTAGGCGGGATCGTCGGGCACGTCATCGTCGTCGGCCCAGGCTGCCAGCGCCGCGATTCCAGCGTGGGCGGTCGGATCGTCAGGGACGGACTGCAGCACCGTCGTGTAGAGCGAATGTGCCTCGTCCCTCCGACGGGCGAGGGAGCGCTCGTCCTCTCCGTGCTCCTCCGCGCGGTCTTCATCGATCTTCCAATAATTGATCTGTTGAACGAGCCGCCCGGCGAGCAGAACGGCGGCGATGTGATCATCGGGACGGGCCCTGAGTGCCGTACGCAGCCACTGTTCTTCTGGCCATGTGAGGACGAAGTCGGGATCCATGAGGCGCTCCAGGGAATCGCTCCTGAGCATGGACAGCAAGCGTCCCAGTTCACGCGCGGATTCGGGGTCGTCGGCGGTGGCCGCGGCACGCAGCTGCTTGATGGTCCCGTCTGTGATCACCATGGCATGCGAGGCTAGCAGAGCCACAGAAAAACGTATTCACAAGTTCACAAGCCCGGGCACGAAAAAAGGGGCGGGGCCCAAAAGGACCCCGCCCCTCGAAGAAAATGCGGCGGCAACCTACTCTCCCACCCCACACCATGGAGGCAGT
>NZ_JAQFWQ010000145.1 GCF_027706725.1 Nocardiopsis endophytica | reverse complement strand
AAAGGTGCTGTCATTCCGGCGGTTTTGACAGCACCTTTGTCGAGATCATCGCCGGGCAGGCGTGGCCCGAGAACCGACCTGCCCGCTCCGTCACCGCCGACCACGACGAGCACGCACACGCGCCGCGCCCGACAGCGCTGCGGCACGGGCCGCCGACCTCTCCTCGTCGCCGCCCTCCACACCACGCTCCGGCCACCCGCCGCCCGGCAAGCAGGTCGGAGCGGGGTACCTGCTGCCCCGTCGTCCCCCTCACCTGAGCCCCCGGCGGCCCGGTGGGGAGCGCGGCGCCGCACCATGGGGGTGGGGTGGGCCCGCCAAGCAGCGGCGACCCGACGCAACGAGCGGTGGCGATGCCTCCTTGACCCACGCTCTTGAGGGATGGGGATACTGCCCCGGCCCCGTTGGGGCCGGGGCCGCCCCTCCTACTCGCCGTGGCCCTGGCGCATCAAGCCGTACCTCACGGCCTGTTCCAGTGCCGTCCACGACGCGTCGATCACGTTCTCGCCCACGCCCACCGTCGTCCACTCGCTGTGGCCGTCGCCGAAGGTCACCAGGATCCTCGTCACCGCCCCGGTGCCGCCGCCCTCCAGGATGCGGACCTTGTAGTCCACCAGCCGCAGCGCCCCCAGCTCGGGGTACACCCCCTCCACGGCCTGGCGCAGGGCCCGGTCCAACGCGTTCACCGGGCCGTTGCCCTCCGCGGTGGCGATCACCCGCTCCCCCTTGACGTGCAGCTTCACCGTCGCCTCGCTGACGGCCACCCCGTCGGCGCGGCGCTCGGTGATGACCCGCCAGGATTCGGCGCTGAAAAGGGTGGGGGCCTGGCCCAGCTCTTCGCGCAGGAGCAGCTCCAGCGAGGCGTCCGCCGCCTCGAAGCTGTACCCCCGCGTCTCCAGCTCCTTGATGCGCTCGACCGCCCGCGCCGCCGGGGCCCGGTCGCCGCCCAGGTCCACGCCCAGCTCCTCGGCCTTCAGCTCGATCGACGCGCGCCCGGCCATGTCCGACACCAGCATCCGCATGTCGTTGCCGACCAGCCCCGGGTCGGTGTGCTGGTACAGGTCCGGGTCGACCTTGATGGCCGACGCGTGCAGCCCCGCCTTGTGCGCGAACGCCGACACCCCCACGTACGGCTGGTGCGTCGCCGGGGCGATGTTCACCAGCTCGGCGACGGCCGTGGACACCCGCGAGGCCTCGGCCAGGCACCCCTCCGGCAGCACCTTGCGCCCGTGCTTGAGCTCCAGCGCCGCCACGACCGAGAACAGGTCGGCGTTGCCCACCCGCTCCCCGTAGCCGTTGGCGGTGCACTGCACGTGCGTCGCCCCCGCGTCGACCGCCGCCAGCGTGTTGGCGACCGCGCACCCGGTGTCGTCCTGGGCGTGGATGCCCAGCCGCGCCCCGGTCCCCTCCAGGGCCTCGGCGACGACGCGGCCGACCCCGGCGGGCAGCATCCCGCCGTTGGTGTCGCACAGCACCGCCACGTCGGCCCCCGCACCGGCGACCGTGCGCACCGCCTCCAGGGCGTAGGACGGGTCGTACAGGTACCCGTCGAAGAAGTGCTCCAGGTCGACGAAGACCCGCCGCCCCTCGGCCCGCAGGTGCGCGACCGTGTCGGCGATCATCGCCAGGTTCTCCTCCGGCGTGGTGCGCAGCGCGCGTTCCACGTGCCGGACGTCGCTCTTGGCCACCAGCGTCACCACGGGAGCACCCGAGTCGCGCAGTGCGGCGACCTGTGGGTCGTCCGCCGCCTGGGCCCCCGGCCGGCGGGTCGCGCCGAACGCGGTGAGCCGCGCGTGCTCCAGGTCGAGCTCTTGTGAAGCCCTCCGGAAGAACTCGGTGTCCTTGGGGTTGGCCCCCGGCCAGCCGCCTTCGATGAAGCCCACGCCGAAGGTGTCGAGCAGCCGCGCGATAGCGAGCTTGTCGGCGACGGTCAGCGCGATCCCCTCGCGCTGGGCGCCGTCGCGCAGGGTGGTGTCGAAGACGTGGAAGGTGTCGTCTGGCATCGGTGGTACTCCCGAGTCGGATGCTGCCCGTGGTGCCGGAGCCCGCCCGTGCGCCGCCAATAAAAAAGACCCCTCGTGGACACGAGAGGTCGGCGCGCCGGCGGGGTCCGTTTTCAGCCGGCGCGCCTGGCGATAATGATCACCTGAGACGGCACGCTGCCAGTCTGCCACAGGGGTGCGGGAAAGCCCGAGTTCACGCCCGGATCGTCTCGGGATGTGAGACCACTTGTTCTGGATCCGGACGTTCGGGCCGGTCCCGCGGCCGCTCCCGGCGGGATCAGGGCCGGGCGGGCGGCACCCCTCAGGCCTTGGGGAAGGTGCGGATCCACCCGTGGGTGTCGGGGCGCTTGCCGTACTGCAGCGCCACCAGCTCCTCGCGCAGCCGCATGGTCACCGGCCCCGGCTCGCCGTCGCCGACGGTGAACTCCCCGTGGGCGCTCTTGACGTGCCCGACCGGCGTGATCACCGCGGCGGTGCCGCACGCGAACACCTCGGTGATCTCCCCGCTCAGCGCGCCCTGGCGCCACTCCTCGGTGGAGATGCGCCCCTCCTCGGCGGCCACGCCCAGCTCCGGCGCGAGCTTGAGCAGCGAGTCGCGGGTGATGCCGGGAAGCAGCGTCCCGGTCAGCCCCGGGGTGAGGATGCGCGCGTCCTCTCCGGAGCCGAAGACGAAGAACAGGTTCATCCCGCCCATCTCCTCGACCCAGCGGTGCTCGACCGCGTCCAGCCACACGCACTGGTCGCAGCCCTGCTCGACCGCCTGTCGCTGGGCCAGGAAGCTGGCGGCGTAGTTGCCGGCGAACTTGGCCTCGCCGGTCCCGCCGGGCGCGGCGCGGGTGTAGTCCTCGCTGAGCCACACGGTCACCGGGCGGACGCCGCCGGAGAAGTACGGGCCGGACGGCGAGGCGATCACGCCGAACAGGTAGGTCGACGAGGGCCCGTTGACGCCGAGGCCCACCTCGGTGGCGATCATGTAGGGACGCAGGTAGAGGCTGGCGTCCTTCTGGGTGGGGATCCAGTCCCCGTCGTGCTCCAGCAGCAGTTCGATGGAGCGCACGAACAGGTCCTCGGGCAGCTCGGGCATGGCCATGCGCCGCGCGCTGCGGTTCATGCGCTCGGCGTTGGCCTCGGGCCGGAACACCGCGGCCGTGCCGTCCGGGTGCCGGTAGGCCTTGAGCCCCTCGAAGATCTCCTGCGCGTAGTGCAGTGCCTTGGTGGCCGGGTCGAGCGACAGCGGCCCATAGGGCTCCAGCCGCGCGTCGTGCCACCCCTTCCCCTCGGTGTAGCGGATGGTCACCATGTGGTCGGTGAACACGTTCCCGAACCCGGGGTCGCCCAGCAGCGCCTCTCGCTCCTGCGGGGTCCGCCGCGAGGCCGAGGGCTGGACGTCGAACGTCAACCCGCTTGTGGTGGTGCCGTTGCTCATGGGTTACTCAGGTCCTCTCACCTACGTCGGTCCGGCAGCGCTGCCGGTCCGGAGTCCAGTCTGACGGAATCGGCGCGTCCGCTGCCAGTGCCCGTTCCCGCCGGGCACCGGCGCACTGCCGGGCGCGCCCCGGAGGGGAGAGGATCCCCGGCGCGGCCCGCCCGGCGGTGCAGGGCGGGCCGCGCTCACGCGAATACGGCTAGCCCTGCCCGGCTACTCGGCCGGCCAGGTCGTCGCCGATCTGCGCGGTACTGCGCTCGCCGCCCTCCTTGGCCCGCACCTGCAGGTCCTCGGCGACCGCGGCCTCCACCCGGCGCGCGGCGGCGGACAGCCCGAGGTGCTCGAGCAGCAGGGCGGCCGAGAGCACCGTGGCGGTGGGGTCGGCGACGCCCCGCCCCGCGATGTCCGGGGCCGACCCGTGGACCGGCTCGAACATGCTGGGGAAGTCCCCCTCGGGGTTGACGTTCCCGCTGGCGGCCAGGCCGATGCCCCCGGTGACGGCGGCGCCGATGTCGGTGATGATGTCGCCGAACAGGTTGTCGGTGACGATCACGTCGAAGCGCTCGGGCCGGTTCACGAAGAACATCGCCGCCGCGTCCACGTGGCAGTAGTCCACGGTGACCTGCGGGTACTCGGCGCCGACCTCGCGGACGGTGCGCTGCCACAGGTCGCCGGCGAAGGAGAGCACGTTGTCCTTGTGCACCAGGGTGAGGTGGCGGCGGGGCCGCTCGGCGGCCTTGGCGAAGGCGTAGCGCACGACCCGCTCCACGCCCATGCGAGTGTTGACGCTGTCCTGGGTGGCGATCTCGTCCGGGGTGCCTTTGCGCATCACCCCGCCCATCCCGGCGTAGGGCCCCTCGGTGCCCTCGCGGACCACGAGCATGTCGATGTCCTCGGGGGTCCGGTCGGCCAGCGGGGTGGCCACGCCCGGGTACAGCTTGACCGGGCGCAGGTTGGCGTAGTGCGCGAAGGCGAAGCGCAGCCGCAGCAGCAGCCCGCGCTCCAGCACCCCGCTGGGCACCGAGGGGTCGCCCACGGCGCCGAGCAGGATCGCGTCGTGGCCGCGCAGCTCGGCCTCCACCGCGTCGGGCAGCACCTCGCCGGTGGCGTGGTACCGGCGCGCGCCCAGGTCGTACTCGGTGGTCGCGACGGACAGGTCGTCCCCGGCGGCGGCCGCGAGGACCTTCAGGCCCTCGGCGACGACCTCGGGGCCGATCCCGTCGCCGGGGATGACGGCCAGATTCACGCTGCGCGCAGCCATGTGCCCTGCCTATCGGGTCGGGCCGGCCCCGGCACGTCTCACATGCCGAGACCGGCGTTACGGTCTCTGAGACAACTGTAGCGCCTCAGCGCCCCTGGGGCGCCCCGTTGTCCCTGCGCTCGAAGGCGTCCTGCAGCGCGCGGGCGGTCTCGTCGCGGTCCTCGGCGGGGGTGTCTGCGGTGTCGTACACGGCGGTCCTCACAAGCGTCGGTGATGCGGAGATGGCAGGTGTGGAGAAGCCGCCGCCGGTACGGCGGCGGAAAGGGACGCGTGCGGTCGCACTCAGGAGGTCGCGCATGGGTGGCGCCCGCGGAAGTGGTCCTGCGGGGCGGCGCCGGGCCCGGACCCGAGTTGCGGGCGGGGGCGGCGGGGCGCGCGTCCGCGGCGCGGAGTCGCGCCTGCGGAATTACTCGGACGACAGAATATCGGATGTCCGAACTTCTCACCAGGAGCCGGGGGGCCGAAAACGGCGGCGGCCGCCCGGTCCACCGGGCGGCCGCCGCGTCAGTGCAGTGTGTGCGCTGCGAAGGAGGGGTCAGTCCTCCAGGTCCACCTGGCGGGTGGTCTCGGCGCGGATCTCGGTGGAGATCGCCTCCAGCGTGGAGGCCGGGATCGCCGAGTCCACGGTGAGGATGATCAGCGCCCTACCGCCCTGCTCGTCCCGGCTGACCTGCATGCCCGCGATGTTCACCGCGGACTCGCCGAGCAGCGCGCCCACGGTGCCCACGATGCCCGGGCGGTCGTCGTAGGACAGGAACGCCATGTGGTCGCTGAGCGCGATCTCCATGCTGTACCCGTTGACCTCGACGAGCTTCTCGGTGTGCCGCGGCCCGGTCAGGGTGCCCGACACCGACACCCGGCGGCCGTCGGACAGCACCCCGCGCACGGTGATCAGGTTGCGCCAGTCGGAGTCGCCGTCCCCGGTGGACAGCGTCACCTCCACCCCCCGCTCCTTGGCCAGCAGCGGGGCGTTGACGAAGGTCACCGCCTCCTCGACGACCGGGCCGAACACGCCCTTGAGCGCGGCCAGCTCCACGACCTTCACGTCGTGCGCGGCGATCTCGCCCCGGACCTCGACGTCGATGCGGTCGGGCAGGCCCCCGGCCAGCGAGGTGAAGATCCGGCCCAGCTTCTCGGCCAGCGGCAGCCCCGGCTTGACCTCCTCGGCCACCGAGCCGCCCTGCACGTTCACCGCGTCCGGCACGAACTCCCCGGCCAGCGCCAGCTTGACCGAGCGCACCACCTGGGTGCCGGCCTTCTCCTGCGCCTCGTGGGTGCTGGCGCCCAGGTGCGGGGCGACGGTCACGTTCTCGAACTCGAACAGCGGGCTGTCGGTGCACGGCTCGCTGGCCCACACGTCGATGCCCGCGCCGGCCACCCTGCCCTCCTTGAGGGCCCGGTACAGCGCGTCCTCGTCCAGGATGCCGCCGCGCGCGGCGTTGATGATCCGCACCTCGGGCTTGACCTTGTGCAGCGCCTCGTCGCCGATCAGGCCCAGGGTGTCCTTGTTCTTGGGCAGGTGGATCGTGATGAAGTCCGAGCGCCGCAGCAGCTCGTCCAGGCTCACCATCTCCACGCCCATCTGGGCCGCCCGGGCGGGCTGCACGAACGGGTCGTAGGCGATGAGCTTGGTGCCGAACGCCGACAGGCGCTGGGCGACCAGGGCGCCGATGCGGCCCAGGCCCACCACGCCCACCGTCTTGTCGTAGACCTCCACACCGGTGTACTTGGACCGCTTCCACTCCCCGTTGACCAGCGCGTTGTGCGCCGGGGCGGTGTTGCGGGCGCTGGCCAGCAGCAGGTTCACCGCCTGCTCGGCGGCGCTGACGATGTTGGAGGTGGGGGCGTTGACGACCAGCACGCCGGCCTTGGTGGCGGCGTCCACGTCGACGTTGTCCAGGCCGACCCCGGCGCGGGCGACGACCTTGAGCTTCGGTGCGGCCGCCAGCGCCTCGGCGTCCACCTGGGTGGCGCTGCGCACGATCAGCGCGTCCACGTCGGCGAGGGCCGGGAGCAGCTGGGACCGGTCCGCGCCGCTGGTGTGGCGGACCTCGAAGTCCCCCTCCAGGAGAGCGAGTCCGGCGGGCGAGAGTTCTTCCGCGACGAGTACGGAGGGCTTGGGCACAGCGTGATCCTTATGGTTGCCAGTGGTCTGCGTCGGGTGCGTCGGCCGTGAAAAGTCTAGTCCGCAGGTCGGGATCGCGGGCGGTGAGGGCGGCGGTTGTGATCCTTCCCCAGATGTGAAGGGGCGGGCGGCACGCGCCGCCCGCCCCTTGGGCCCGGACCCCGCCGTCAGCCCTTCAGCCAGCTCATCAGCGGACGCAGCTCGGCGCCGACCTTCTCGATCGGCTCGCCCTGCTCGGCCTCGCGCCGCTTGAGGAAGTTGGGCCGCCCGGCGTCGAACTCGGCCACCAGCTCGCGCGCGTAGGTGCCGTCCTGCACCTCGGCCAGGATGCGCCGCATCTCCTCGCGGGTCTGCTCGGTGATCACCCGCGGGCCGCGGGTGTAGCCGCCGTACTCGGCGTTGTCCGAGACCGACCAGTTCATCTTGGAGATGCCGCCCTCGTACATGAGGTCGACGATCAGCTTGACCTCGTGCAGGCACTCGAAGTAGGCGACCTCGGGCTGGTACCCGGCCTCGGTGAGGGTGGAGAACCCGGCCTTGATCAGCTCGGCCAGGCCGCCGCAGAGCACGACCTGCTCACCGAACAGGTCGGTCTCGGTCTCCTCCTCGAAGGTGGTCTTCAGCGCGCCCGCGCGGGTGCCGCCGATGCCCTTGGCGTACGACAGCGCCAGGTCCCAGGCCGAGCCGGAGGCGTCCTGCTGGACGGCGACCAGCACCGGCACGCCGCGCCCCTCCTCGAACTGGCGGCGCACCAGGTGGCCCGGCCCCTTGGGGGCGACCATGGCCACGTCCACGTCGGCCGGCGGCTGGATCAGGCCGTAGCGGATGCTGAAGCCGTGGCCGAAGAAGAGCGCGTCGCCCGGGTTCAGGTTGGGCGCGATCTCCTCGGCGTACAGGTCGCGGTGGATGTGGTCCGGGACCAGCACCATGACCAGGTCGGCCTCGCGGGTGGCCTCGGCGGGGGTGAGCACCCGCAGGCCCTCCTCCTCGGCCTTGGCACGGCTCTTGGACCCCTCGGCCAGGCCGATGCGCACGTCCACCCCGGAGTCGCGCAGCGACAGCGCGTGCGCGTGCCCCTGGCTGCCGTAGCCGATCACGGCGACCTTGCGCCCCTGGACCGCGCTCAGGTCGGCGCTGTCGTCGTAGTACATCTGTGCTGCCACTTCGGGATGCTCCTTGCTCGTGTCTTGTTCGTCTTGTGGCGCCGCCCGCCGCGCCGCGCCGGGGGTCAGGCGCTCCGCTCCACGGGGCGCAGCGAGCGGTCCGTGATCGACCGTGGGCCCCGGCCCAGGGCCACCATGCCCGACTTGACCAGTTCCTTGATCCCGTAGGGCTCCAGGTTGCGGACCAGCGCGTCGAGCTTCTCGGGTTTGCCGGTGGCCTCGATGACGACGACGTCGGCGGAGACGTCGACGATGTTCGCGCGGAACAGCTCCGCGGTCTGGATCACGTGGGGGCGGCTGGCGGCGTCGGCCTTGACCTTGGCCAGCAGCAGCTCCCGGCGGACCGATGCGTCGTCGTCCATCTCGACGATCTTGATGACGTTCACGAGCTTGTTGAGCTGCTTGGTCACCTGCTCCAAGGGGTGGCGGTCGCAGTTGACCACGATCGTCATGCGGGACAGTCCCTCGTACTCGGTGGTACTGACGCTGAGGGAGTGGATGTTGAAGCCGCGGCGCGAGAACAGCGCCGAAGCGCGGGCGAGGATGCCCGGGGTGTCCTCGACGAGGACGGAGAGCGTGTGCTGGCTCATGGGGACGGGTGCCCTTTCTGCTCGTCTCGTCGCCTGCTCAGTCCTCGTCGCCCCAGTCCGGCGCCATGTCGCGCGCGTACTGGATGTTGTCGTTGCTGACGCCCGCGGCGACCATGGGCCAGACCATCGCGTCGTGGTGGACGGTGAAGTCGACCACGACCGGGGCGTCGTCGACGGCCATCGCCTTCTCGATGGTGGCGTCGACGTCCTCGGGGCGCTCGCACCGCAGTCCGACACAACCGTACGCCTCGGCCAGGCGCACGAAGTCGGGGATGCGGACCTTCTCCTCCTCGACGGGCGAGGTCTGCAGGTTCGTGTTGGAGTAGCGGCCCTCGTAGAACAGGGTCTGCCACTGGCGGACCATGCCCAAGTTGCCGTTGTTGACCACCGCGACCTTGATCGGGATGCCGTCGACGGCGCAGGTGGCCAGCTCCTGGTTGGTCATCTGGAAGCACCCGTCGCCGTCGACCGCCCACACGGTGCGGTCCGGGTCGCCGACCTTGGCGCCCAGCGCCGCCGGGACGGAGAAGCCCATGGTGCCCAGCCCCCCGGAGTTGAGGAAGGACCCGGGGCGCTCGTGCCCGATGAACTGGGCCGCCCACATCTGGTGCTGGCCGACGCCGGCGACGTAGGTGGCCTCCGGCCCGGCGATCTCGCCCAGGCGGCGGATGACGTGCTGCGGGGCCAGCCCGCCCTCCTCGGCCGGCTCGTACCCCAGCGGGTACTCCTCGCGCAGCCGGTTCAGCTGCGCCCACCAGGACTCGTAGTCGCCCCGGCGCCCCTCGGACTGGTCCTTGCGGACGGCGACCACCAGGTCGGCCAGGACCTCCCGGCAGTCGCCGACGATCGGCACGTCGGCGTGGCGGTTCTTGGAGATCTCCGCCGGGTCGATGTCGGCGTGGACCACGGCCGCGTCCTTGGCGAAGCTGTCCAGCCGCCCGGTGACCCGGTCGTCGAAGCGGGCGCCGAGCGCGACCACCAGGTCGGCCCTCTGCAGGGCGCCGACCGCCGGGACGGTGCCGTGCATGCCCGGCATGCCCAGGTGCTGGGGGTGGGAGTCGGGGAAGACGCCGCGCGCCATCAGGGTGGTGACCACCGGGACGCCGGTCAGCTCGGCCAGCACCCGCAGCTCCTGGTGGGCCCCGGCGCGCAGCACCCCGCCGCCGACGTAGAGCACCGGGCGGCGGGCCTCGGCGATCAGCCGGGCGGCCTCGCGGACCTGCTTGCCGTGCGGCTTGGTCACCGGGCGGTAGCCGGGCATGTCGAGCCGCTGCGGCCAGGCGAACTCCGCCTCGGCCTGCAGGGCGTCCTTGGCGATGTCGACCAGGACCGGGCCGGGGCGGCCGGTGGAGGCGATGTGGAAGGCCTCGGCGATGGTCCGCGGGATCTCGGCCGGGTCCTTGACGAGGAAGTTGTGCTTGGTGATCGGCATGGTGATGCCGCTGATGTCGGCCTCTTGGAAGGCGTCGGTGCCGATCATGGGGGTGGCCACCTGGCCGGTGATGGCGACCATCGGGACCGAGTCCATGTGGGCGTCGGCGATGGGGGTGACCAGGTTGGTGGCGCCCGGGCCGCTGGTGGCCATGCAGACCCCGGGGCGGCCGGTGGCGTAGGCGTAGCCCTCGGCGGCGTGCCCGGCGCCCTGCTCGTGGCGCATCAGGATGTGCCGCACCCGGCGGGAGTCGTAGAGCGGGTCGTAGGCCGGGAGGATCGCCCCTCCGGGGATCCCGAACACCGTGTCCACGCCGGCGTGCTCCAGTGACCTGATCAGCGAACGTGCTCCGGTCATGCGCTCGGTCATCGAAAGATCCTTCGGTCGCGATCCAGGGGGTCGGTCCAGCCGTGGCAACAAAAAACCCTCCACCGCGTGTGCGGTCGGAGGGTGGCGCGCAGCAGCGTCTACTCGGTCAGCTGGCTGCGCGCCGACCAAGTACGAGAATGAGGGTGGTGTTGCTCTGCACGGTGTCAACCTTGGCGAACGCGGGGGCGGGCGTCAACCGATTCCGGCTTTTGTCTCACGATATGAGATGTGACGTGTCGCATACCGATCCCGGGAAAGGGTGGACGACCCCCCTTTGACCTGCGGGGACACCGAACCCGTCGAAGCCCTCCGGGCCGTGGGTCCACATTTCGGACACCTCCTAGAGGGGGATGCCCGCGCCGCCGCCCACGAGCGCCTCCACGCCCTCGGCCGCCATCGGGCGGGCCACCAGGAACCCCTGGCCGTGGCCGCACCCCATGGAGCGCAGCTTCTCCAGCTGCTCGGGCCGCTCGATCCCCTCGGCCACCACCTGGACCCCCAGGTCCTGGCCGAGCCGCACGATGGTGTGGGTGAGCAGCGTGACGGTGCCGTCGGCGCCCAGGTCCCGCACGAACGACGGGTCGATCTTGATCTCGTCCACCCGCAGCTCGCGCAGGTGCGCCAGGGACGCGTACCCCATGCCGAAGTCGTCGATGGCCAGGCGCACCCCCAGCCGCCGCAGCGCCGAGAGCCGCTCCACAGCCTCCCCGGGGTCCTCCAGCAGGACCTCCTCGTCGACCTCCAGGGTCAGTACCCGCGCCGGAAGGCCGCTCTCCTCCAGCGCATCGGCGACGGTCTCCACGAAGCGCGAGGAGAGGATCTGGCGCACTGACAGGTTCACGCTCAGCCCGATGTCCCACTCGGCGGCCCGCCACAGCGCCACCTTGGCGCAGGCCTCCCGGAGCACCCACTCGCCCAGCGGCACGATCAGCCCCGACTCCTCGGCGGCGCCGATGAACTCCTCGGGCAGCAGCAGCCGCTCGACGGCCTCCCCGTCGTCCCCCTCCTCGGTGCGGCGCCAGCGCACCAGCGCCTCGACCGCGGTCACCTGCGAGCTCTCCAGGTCCACCACCGGCTGGTACTCCAGGGTGAACTCCCGGTCGGCCAGCGCCTGGCGCAGCCGCGCCTGCAGCTCCAGCCGCCCCACCACCTGGGCGTGCATGTCGGCGGCGTAGACCTCCAGCCGCCCGCCGCCCTGCTCCTTGGCGCGCGCCAGCGCCATGTCGGCGTTGCGCATCAGCTCGCCGGCGTCCATCCCGGACTCGGCGAAGGCCACCCCGGCGCTGGCGGTGAGCACCACCTCGCGGTCGGCCACCTGGAACGGCTCGGCGGCGATCGCCCGGCCGAGGCGCTCGGCCAGGTCGACCACGCGCTGGGCGTGCGCGCCGCCCTCGACCAGCACCGCGAACTCGTCCCCGCCCCACCGGGCCAGGGTCATGCCCGAGGCGGCCGCCGCGCGCAGCCGCCGCGCCGCCTGCGCCAGCAGGTAGTCGCCGAAGGTGTGCCCGGCCGAGTCGTTCACCGCGGTGAACCCGTCCAGGTCGAGGAAGATCGCGGCGATCTCGCCGCGGGCGGCCGCCTCGCCCGCGGCCGCCGCCCGCTCCCGGCGGGCGATCATGTCCCGGGCCCGCTCCTCCAGGTAGGCCCGGTTCGGCAGGCCGGTGATGCCGTCGTGGAAGGTCAGGTGGTTGACCTGGTCCTCCAGGGCCACCTGGGCGCTGATGTCGCGGGTGGTCACCAGCAGCCGGTCCGGCTCGCCGGGCTGCTCGTACAGCGACACGGTGGACTCGGTGTGCCGCCAGGTGCCGTCCCCGGCCCGCACCCGCAGCCGCAGGTGCACGCTGTCGGCGCCGCCGCGGCCCCGCTCGAACAGGCGCGCCGCCCCATTGGCGCGCGGCAGGTCCTCCGGGTGCACGATCGCCGTCACCGGCTCGGCGACCAGGTCGTCCAGCGTGTAGCCGAACGCCTCGGGCGCGCCGGGGCTGACGTAGAACACCCCGCCGTCGTCGTCCAGGATGAGGATGACGTCGCCGCTGTTGCGCGCCAGCTCGTGGAAGTGCGCCTCGCGGGTGAGCACCATCCGGTTCAGGGTACCGTTCTCCTCCAGCATCCCCGACATGCGCACCAGCAGCACCAGCACCGCCGACCCGGCGGCCAGCGGCAGCACCGCCGCCACCTGCGACAGGCCCAGCGCCGCCACCGTCAGCACCACCGTGGCCAGGCCGATCGCGGCGATCGCCGCGATCTCCGGGGCGAACCGGTACAGCCCGCGGCCGGTGATCCGGCGCGGGCGCGCCCCCGCCCGGTCCCGGATCAGCCACGGCAGCGCGCCCAGCAGCGCGAAGCCCAGCAGCCGCACCGGGTACTCGATCCCCCCGGCCGGGGCGTCGCCGGTCAGCCGGGTGACCGCGCCGATCAGGTCGGCCCCGGCCACGATGACGAACGCCGCCATCGCGATCACCACGGCCCGCCGGGTGCTGTGCGGCGAGGTGAAGGCCAGCGGCGCGATCAGGCACAGCACCGCCACGTCGGCCACCGGGTAGACCAGGGCGAAGCCCAGGTACTCCCCGCCCTCGCCCAGCTCGCTGTAGAGCGGGGCGAACAGCAGCAGCCAGACCACGGCGAACAGGGCCGCCGCGGCCACGTAGGAGTCGGTCAGGTGCCGGGTGGCCGGGCGCAGCCCCTGCGGCAGCGGGGCCAGCCGGGTGAACCCGACCGCGAACAGCGCCAGCGCCACCAGGCTGAACAGGTCGCCCAGGGTGAGCGAGACCGCGGGGGAGGTGGTGAGCAGCCCGGTGACGGCCGAGGTGGCCGCACCGGCGCTCCAGGCGGCCGCGGCCAGCCCCAGGTAGCGCAGCGCGGCGGTGCCGTCGGCCCCGTCGGAGGCCAACGGGTCGTCGGCGTCGGTCCCGGCGCGGCGCCGGGCGCTGGTCAGCAGGGCGACCGCGGCCAGGGCGGCGGCCACCGCGATGGGCCAGTGGCCCAGCCGCGAGGTCAGCGTCGTCCCCGGCGCCACCTGCACCAGCGTGCCCAGCGCGTAGACCACGGTGAGCACCGCGACCGCGCCGAGCCAGAGCCGCTGGTCGCCCTTGGCGACGGCCGTCTTCATGGGCACCCTTCCGGTCGTTGGCGCAGAGCGTGCCGACTCCGCGGCACGGGCCGGGAGCGACCAGGCTAGTCGCCCAAGGTCACGCTCGGGTTTAGCCGATGCGCTCCAGGATGAGCTCGCGCGCGCGGGCCGCGTCGGCCTGCCCGCGGGTCGCCTTCATCACGTCCCCGACCAGCTTGCCCGCGGCGGCGGTCTTGCCGCCGCGGATCTTTTCGACCACGTCCGGGTTGTCGGCGATCACCTGGTCGACCACCCCGCCGAGGGCGGAGTCGTCGCTGACCACCTTCAGTCCGCGGGCCTCGACCACCTCGTCCGGGGAGCCCTCCCCGGCCAGCACCCCGTCGACGACCTGGCGTGCCAGCTTGTTGGTCAGCTCGCCGGAGGAGACCAGCGCGCACACCCGGGCCACCTGCTCCGGGGTGATCGCCAGCGCCGCCAGCTCCGTCTCGGACTCGGCGGCGCGCCGCGACAGCTCGTTGAGCCACCACTTGCGGGCGTCGTCCGGGGCGGCGCCCGCCGCCACGGTCGCCTCGACCGGCTCGATGGCGTCGGCGTTGACCAGGTCGCGCAGCTCCTCGTCGGTGAGGCTCCACTCGGCGCGCACCCGCGCCCGCCGGGCCGCCGGGAGCTCGGGCAGGCCCACACGCAGCTCCTCGACCCACTCGGCGCCCGGAGCGACCGGCACCAGGTCGGGGTCGGGGAAGTAGCGGTAGTCCTGCGCCTCCTCCTTGCTGCGGCCCGAGACCGAGGTCCCGGTGTTCTCCTGGAAGTGGCGGGTCTCCTGGACGATGCGGCCCCCGGCGTCGAGCACCCCGGCCTGCCGCTCGATCTCCGAGCGCACCGCGCGCTCCACCGACCGCAGCGAGTTGACGTTCTTGGTCTCGGTCCGCGTGCCCCACTCGCCGGCCCCGCCCGCGTTGATGGACACGTTCACGTCGCAGCGCAGGGAGCCCTCCTCCATGCGCACGTCGGAGATGCCCAGCGAGCGCGCCAGCGCGCGCAGCTCGGCGACGTCGGCGCGGGCCACCTGGGGCGCCAGCTCCCCGGCGCCCGGGATGGGCTTGGTGACGATCTCCAGCAGCGGGATCCCGGCGCGGTTGTAGTCCACGTTGGAGTGGCTGGCCCCGTGGATCCGGCCGGTGGCGCCGCCCACGTGGGTGCTCTTGCCGGTGTCCTCCTCCATGTGGACCCGCTCGATCTCCACCCGGAAGACGCGCGGCCCCCCGGGCGTGTCGACCTCCACGTCGAGCGCGCCGTCGCTGCACAGCGGCTCGTCGTACTGGGAGATCTGGTAGTTCTTCGGCATGTCCGGGTAGAAGTAGTTCTTCCGGGCGAAGCGGCACCAGGAGGCGATCGAGCAGTCCAGCGCCAGGCCCAGCCGGATCGCGCTCTCCACCGCCTTGGCGTTGGCCACCGGCAGGGCGCCGGGCAGGGCCAGGCACACCGGGCACACCTGCGTGTTCGGCTCGGCCCCGAACGCGGTCGGGCAGGAGCAGAACATCTTCGAGGCGGTGCCCAGCTCGATGTGCACCTCCAGCCCGAGGACCGGCTCGTACCGCCGCACCGCGTCGTCGTACGCCACCGGCGCCGCGCCCGCGGCAGTGCCGTTCGTTACCGCGCTGACCATCGCCGCACTACCCGTTTCCGTACTCGTCGGATCCCCTCCCGCGTGCCCGCGGGGCCTAGTGAGAAGCCTACCGATGGCCGGACACCGGCGACGACGGGCGCGGAATGTCACAGCACGCGCACGATTCGGCTCCGACGCGCGGTTCCTCCTGGACGCGCGCGCCCCTCCGGTTACCCTGACCGCGACCCCGACCGACCCGAAGGAGCCCGCCCCGCCGTGCCCCGCGCCCTGACCGCCGCACCCGCCCGCCCGGCCGCAGCCGCCGCGGCGCTGTTCGGCGCCGCCGTGCTGGCCTGCGCCGGGGCCCCGGCGGCCGCGGCCGCGCCGGACGGGCCCGCCCGGGTGGAGCGGGCCGTGGCCGAGGGCGCCCAGGTGCGCCTGGAGAGCGGCGAGAGCGTGGACACCGCGCTGTACAGCCTGCGGATCGACGACTCGGCCTCGGTCGCCGCCTACGGCGCCGCCCTCGGCGGGGAGGTGGACCACTCCGCCGCCTACGTCGAGTCGGGCTTCGACGCGCTGGAGGCGCCCCTGGACGCCGCCGGGCCGGTGGCCTGGGTGGTCGCCAACTCCTACCCCGCCGTGGGCCTGGAGGAGCTGGAGGCGCCGGGCGCCCGCGGCCTGAACGAGAGCCAGGCCATCGCGGCCACCCAGGCGGCCGTGTGGCACTTCACCGACGGCGCCGAGCTGGCCGGGCCCGGCGGCAGCGGCGGCAACGACCCCGGGGTGGAGCGGTTCTACCGGCACCTGGTGTCGGGGGCCGAGCGGGCGCCCGACGCCCCCGCCGCGCCCACCCTGGCCCTGACCCCGGGCCGGATCTCCGGAGCCGACCCGGCCGCCCCGCTGGGCCCGCTGCGGGTGAGCACCACCGGCACCGGCCCGGTCCGGGTCGGCTCCGGA